>NZ_CP022303.1:610000-1220000 GCF_004216475.1 Thalassococcus sp. S3
GGCCGACATCCACTATTACCAGCCCGGCTGGACCATGGTGGGCGGCGGTATCTTTGATGCCCAGACGACGGCCAAGACGATGGGCAGCCTGATCCCGCAGGGGGTGCATTGGATCAAGTCCGCCGTCGCGGCGTTCGAACCCAAGAACAATGCGGTCATTCTGGATGGGTGCCGGGTCGTGAAGTACGACCGCCTAGTGGTCTGCCCGGGCCTGAAGCTCGATTGGGATCAGGTCGAGGGGCTGGAAGAAACGCTGGGCCGCAATGGCGTGACCTCGAACTACAGATATGACCTTGCACCCTATACCTGGCAGCTTGTGCAGGGACTGAAGCAAGGTCGGGCCATTTTCACCCAACCGCCGATGCCGATCAAATGCGCAGGCGCCCCGCAAAAGGCGATGTATCTCTCCGGCGACGCCTGGTTCCGCAGCGGCGCACTGAAAAACATCGACATCCAGTTCATGAATGCAGGCGGCGTGCTCTTTGGGGTGAATGACTACGTTCCCGCCCTTGAGAGTTATGTCGAGAAATACGACGCCACGCTGAACTTCTTTCACAACCTCGTCGCGGTTGACGGTTCGGCCAAGACGGCGACCTTCAGCGTGGCCAAGCCTGACACCGATCCAACGGAGGTCACGGTGGAATTTGACATGATGCATGTCTGTCCGCCGCAAACCGCGCCCGACTTTATCCGGGTCTCGCCACTGGCCGATGCAGCCGGTTGGGTCGATGTGGATCAGGCCACCCTGCGCCATAAGGAGTTCGACAATATCTGGTCCCTGGGCGACGTGATGAATGCGCCCAATGCCAAAACGGCAGCCGCGGCGCGTAAACAGGCCCCGACCGTCGCCGACAACATCGTCGCCGATATCGCCGGGCGCTCTGCTGTCGCACAATACGATGGCTACGGTTCCTGCCCGCTCACCGTGGAGCGCGGTAAGATCGTATTGGCCGAGTTTGGATATGGCGGCGCATTGAAGCCCTCGTTCCCGGGTTTCCTTCTGGACGGCACCAAACCCTCACGCGCGGCCTGGTATCTCAAGGAGATACTTCTGCCGCCGATTTACTGGAAGGCCATGCTGAAAGGGAAAGAGTGGATGGCCAAGCCCGAAAAGCTGGAGGTTGCGGCTGAATAGGCCGGCCAATGCGCTGGCGCATGGTCTTGGCTGGTCTTGCGCGCCCCTAACGGGCGGAGCGGCAACGCTCCGCCAATCTCTTGTTCCGGACGAACAGCATGATTGACCGCCTTCGCCAATATGTACCCGTGCTTGACTGGGGGCGTACCTATGACCGCAGGGCGTTTTCGAACGACATGATCGCGGCGGTGATCGTGACGATCATGCTTATCCCGCAATCACTCGCTTATGCTCTGTTGGCGGGGCTGCCGCCCGAGGCGGGCATCTATGCCTCCATCGCACCGATCATCCTCTATGCCATCTTCGGCACCAGTCGCGCGCTCGCGGTCGGGCCGGTTGCGGTTGTATCGCTTCTGACAGCATCTGCCATCGGGCAGGTCGCCGAACAGGGGACGGCCGGTTATGCTTTGGCGGCCCTGACGCTTGCCTTTCTGTCAGGCGGTTTTCTTGTGTTGATGGGTGTTCTGCGCCTGGGCTTTCTCGCTAATTTTCTGAGCCATCCCGTCATTGCCGGGTTTATTACGGCGTCCGGCATCCTGATCGCCACAAGCCAGCTCAAGCATATCCTGGGGGTGAGCGCGCATGGGCACACATTGCCGGAAATGCTGGGCTCCATCGTCGCGCATCTGCACGAGGTCAACTGGATCACGCTTGCGATCGGCGTCACCGCCACTGCTTTTCTCCTCTGGGTGCGCACCCACCTCAAGCCTGCGCTGCGCAAGCTTGGCGCGCCGCCCCTGCTGGCAGATATCCTGACAAAGGCGGGGCCCGTTGCTGCCGTGGTCGCCACCACCGTTGCGGTCTGGTTTTTTGATCTGGCCGAGCGTGGCGTGAATATTGTCGGCATCGTGCCGCAAAGCCTGCCGCCAATGACCCTGCCTGGCTTCGCGCCGGATCTGCTGAGCGCGCTTTTGGTGCCCGCCATACTGATCTCCATCATCGGCTTTGTGGAATCGGTGTCCGTCGCGCAGACGCTCGCCGCGAAAAAGCGCCAGCGCATCGACCCCGATCAGGAACTAATCGGCCTTGGCGCTGCCAACCTTGGTGCTGCGTTCACCGGCGGCTATCCGGTGACCGGTGGCTTTGCCCGATCCGTGGTGAATTTCGATGCCGGGGCTGAAACGCCCGCCGCGGGCGCGTTCACGGCCATCGGATTGGCCATCGCTGCCGTTGCGCTGACGCCGCTTGTGTATTTCCTGCCCAATGCCACGCTGGCCGCCACCATCATTGTCGCCGTGCTCAGCCTGGTCGACTTGTCGATCCTCAGAAAGACTTGGGGCTACAGCCGTGCCGACTTCACCGCCGTGGCCGCCACGATCTTTCTGACGCTGGGCCTGGGTGTCGAAATCGGCGTGGCCTCCGGTGTGGCGATCTCCGTGCTCTTGCATCTCTACAAGACCTCCCGACCCCACGTGGCTGAGGTCGGCCTCGTCCCCGGAACGCAGCACTTCCGCAATATTCACCGGCACAAGGTCAAGACCGATCCCGCGCTGGTCACGCTGCGGGTGGATGAGAGCCTCTATTTCGTCAATGCGCGCTTTCTTGAAGATCTGGTGCAGAAGCGTGTCACGAATGGGTGCGCCATCCAGAACGTGATCTTGATGTTTTCAGCGGTGAACGAGGTTGACTACTCCGCCCTGGAAAGCCTTGAAGCAATCAATCAGCGTCTCAAGGATATGGGGGTGGGTCTGCATCTGTCCGAAGTCAAAGGCCCAGTGATGGATCGACTGCAGCGGTCGCATCTTATCAAGGACTTAAATGGGTCGGTCTTCCTGTCGCAATATGACGCCTGGACGCGATTGGTGACGCCCCCGCTTCCCGATGCCGCGGAATAGCGCGGCAAACCCCTTGCAGGATTGGGCGCGCCTGTTCCCCGCCTCAGCGACAAAATCAGCGCGTAAATCTGGACTTCATTGGCCTCTTTGAGGCACCACACTGATGCAAAGCCGAGGTTCAAACATTCCGACGATGCTGCCTCCCTCACTCACTGCCGCTTTAGTCCGGCCATAAGTTGCTGAAACTTCTCGCCCTGAACGGTGACGTGGCTGCGTAGGATGTTTGCCGCGCTGTCGCCATCCCCGCGCTTGAGCGCTTCGACGATGGTTTCATGTTCCGCCAGCGACTGGGCCATTCTTCCGCGAAATCGCAATTGCACCCGGCGGAACGGCTTCAACCTATGTTGAAGCCGAAGCGCCTCCCCCTGAAGAAAGCTGTTCGTGGCGCCCGCATAGATCTCTTGATGAAACGCTTCGTTTTCCGCGTAATAGGTGGCTGCGTCTTCCTGCTCGACCGCGGCTTTGCAGCGGTCATTCGCAGCGGTCAGCCGCTCCAGGCCGTGGTCTGACATCCTGACCGCTGCGAAACGCCCACATGCCGCTTCAAGTTCTGCCATGGTCTCGAACATCTCCAAAAGCTCGACCGGGCCGGGCTGGCGAACGAAAACGCCGCGCCGGGGAATCTGTTCGGCGATTCCCGACAAAACGAGTTTCTGAAGCGCCTCCCGGACAGGGGTGCGCGATACGTTGAATTTCTCGGCCAGCTTGATCTCGTCAAGTCGCTCGCCATCCTCATATTCGCCTGTAAATACAAGCTGTTCCAATGAGTCAGCAATCTGGTCCGCGCGCTTCAGCATCATGGATATGACATACCATCGCGAACTTCTGGAACGCAAATATTTATTTCTTGTATACAAAAATATTGACTGAGAATGCAGGCTGCGTGATGCTGCCCCATCAGGTCGCCAATGGCGTCCGAAGATACCAAGGGAGGAAACAATGAAACTGAGACATTTGACGGCTGCCGCCGCGACGACTTTGCTTGGTCTGGCATCGCTGGCACAGGCGACCGAGCTGCGCCTGTCGCATCAGTGGTCGAACCAGGATATCCGCCACCAGGTTGCACAGATCGTCGCCGACGAGGTTGCGGCAGCCGACGTCGATCTGGAAATCAAAATCTTTGGTTCAAAATCCCTATTTAAACCGCGCGAGCAATATCGTCCTCTCAGCCGCGGCCAGCTGGATATGACAGTGCTGCCACTCAGCTATGCGGGGGGCCAACAGCCGGCCTATAACCTCACATTGATGCCCGGTCTGGTGAAGAACCACGATCACGCCGCCCGTCTGAGCCAGTCGCCCTATATGGAGGCGCTTGAGGAAAAGATGGCGGATGATGACGTCATGGTTCTGGTGCACGGATACCTCGCCGGTGGTTTTGTGGGCAAAGACAAGTGCATCACCGCGCCCGAAGACATCGCGGGCCTGCAAACCCGCGCGGCTGGTAAAGCGTTTGAGCAGATGCTGGCCGGGGCCGACGCTTCCATCACTTCCATGGCCTCCTCCGAGATCTACAATGCCATGCAGACAGGCATCCTGAACGCGGCCAACACCTCGTCATCGTCCTTTGTTTCCTATCGCATCTACGAACAGGTGTCGTGCTACACGCCCGCAACCGAGGATGTGGCGCTTTGGTTCATGTATCAGCCGCTGCTCATGAACAAATCGACGTTCGAGGGGCTCTCGGTGGAACAACAGGCGGCTCTGCTCGCTGCCGCTGAGAAGGCGGAAGCCTATTATCTTGAAGAGGCCAAGAAGCAGGATGCCGCTTCGGTCGAAGTCTTCAAGAATGCGGGTGTTGAGATCGCCCAGATGTCGCCCGAAGACTTCGCCGCCTGGCGCGCGCTTGCGCAGGAGACCTCTTACAAGAGCTTTGTCGAGGAAGTCCCGGACGGACAAGCGCTGCTCGATATGGCGCTGGCCGTCGAATAGGCTCCGTCCTCCGTGACCGCCTGTCTTGAGGGCGGTCGCCCGGATCAATCAGTGACTTTTTGAAGGAGAGCCGACATGGCTGGCCAAAGCTCGGTCGTGACCTCACGCACGGGTAACAACCTTTTCCTCCGTGGTGTCGCAGCCCTTTCCACTCTGGCGGGCTGGTGTTCTGCGGCGATGATTGTCGCGGCTGTGGCCATCACCTGCCAGATGATCTTTGTGCGCTTCGTGCTCAATCAGTCGACGGTCTGGCAGACGGAGGCCGTTGTTTACCTGGCCATCGGTGCCACATTGGTTGGTCTGCCTTATGTGCAGCGGCTGCGGGGTCATGTGAATGTGGACCTGATCCCGCTCTCGCTGTCACGCGGGGCGCGCTATTACATGTACCTCGTGACCATGTCGCTCTCTATCGCGATTGTCGCCGTGATCTTGTTTTATGGTTATGGGCATTGGCATCTTGCCTATGAGCGGAACTGGAAATCCGACACCGTCTGGGGTGTCCGCCTGTGGATTCCATATCTCTCGATCCCGGTGGGCTTTGGGCTCTTTCTGCTGCAGCTGATCGCGGATCTGGTCGCTGTCCTTCTCAAGATCGATGCGCCCTTCGGGCTGGAGGACACCTGATGGATCCGATCCTTCTGGGCGGCATTGTCGCCGTGGCGACGATTTTGGTTTTGTTCTCCGGCGTCTCCGTCGCGCTGGGCCTGCTCATTGTCTCTACGGGGTTTCTACTGATCTTCGACGGGCTGCGCTCTCTGGAGCTGATCCCGGAAATTCTGTTCGGCAAGCTCGACAATTTCGCGCTGCTGTCGATCCCGATGTTCATCATCATGGGCGCGTCCATCGCGTCGACGCGGGCGGGCGCCGATCTTTACGAGGCGCTTGAGCGCTGGCTCACGCGGGTGCCGGGCGGGTTGGTCGTTTCCAATCTGGGTGCTTGTGCTCTTTTTGCGGCGATGTCCGGCTCAAGCCCCGCCACCTGCGCCGCCATCGGCAAGATGGGTATCCCCGAGATGCGCAAACGCGGCTATCCCGATGGGGTTGCAGCCGGGTCCATTGCAGCGGGCGGAACGCTTGGCATCCTGATCCCGCCCTCGGTCACCATGATCGTTTACGGCATTGCCACGGAAACCTCGATCGGTCGTCTTTTTCTGGCCGGTGTGATCCCGGGACTGATGCTCGTCGGGCTCTTCATGATCTGGTCGCTCTATTCGACCTGGCGCTCCGGCGACAAGGCGCTGTTGAGCGCGGGCACGTATACCTGGAAGCAGAAGATCGAAATTCTACCCCGCGTTCTGCCCTTCCTCGCAATCATCGTTGGTGTGCTCTATGCCATGTATGGCGGTATCGCCACGCCGTCGGAGACCGCTGCCGTGGGCGCGCTGCTCTGCCTGCTCATCGCGATGGTGATCTACAAGCTCTGGAACCCCGGTGATCTGTGGCTCGTTCTGCGCGACAGCACGAAAGAGAGCGTGATGATCATGTTCATCATCGCCGCGGCGGGCGTCTTCTCGTACATGCTGTCGAGCCTGTTCATCACCCAGTCGATTGCCGAATGGATCGGCACACTTGACGTGAACCGCTGGGTGCTGATGACCTTTGTGATGCTGTTCCTGTTGGTCGCCGGGTTCTTCCTGCCGCCCGTGGCGGTGATCCTCATGGCCGCGCCGATCCTGTTGCCGATCATCACCACCGCCGGTTTCGACCCGATCTGGTTCGCGGTCGTGTTGACGATCAACATGGAGATCGGTCTGATTTCACCTCCCGTCGGCCTGAACCTCTATGTCATCAACGGCATCGCGCCGGACATCTCTCTCAAGACCATCCTAAAGGGGTCACTGCCATTTGTGGCCTGCATGGTGATCGCGATCATCCTTTTGTGCTTCTTCCCCGGTCTCGCCACCTGGTTGCCCAACACCGTCATGGGGGCCGCGGTATGAGCTATCTCGGTGATCTCCTCTCGACCGTTTTCGAGCGGCGCTATCGCAAGGCGTTATCGGAAAAGGCAGACGACCAGACGACAGCAGAGCTGTGCGACGCGCTGCTCAGCAGTCAGGGGGATGTGTCGGGCGTCACCCTGGCGCGCAGTCTTCTGGATCGGTACGCCAACATGACACCGGACGAGAAACTCGGGTTTTTCGAATACCTCGCAACCCAGCTTGAGATCGTGCCCGATGACGTGCAATCCACCATCCATGCCTATTGCGCCGAAAAGAACCGAACCACCTACAGCGCTTTTGCATCGGCGTGCGAACCCAAGCGGCAAGAGCTTGCGCGCCGTCTCAACCAGGTTCCGGGGGCAACCGGTGAACTCGTCTCGATGCGAAAGGATTTGTTGAAGCTGCTCAAGGCGCGTCCCGAGCTTGAGCCGGTGGATGTCGATTTCAAACATCTGTTCGCATCATGGTTCAACCGAGGTTTTCTGGTACTCCGGCCCATAAACTGGGAAAGCCCGGCCGACATCCTGGAAAAGATCATTGCGTACGAGGCTGTCCATGCCATCGACAGCTGGGACGATTTGAGGCGCCGCCTGAAACCGGACGACCGACGGTGTTTCGGCTTTTTCCATCCTGCCATGGCGGATGAACCGCTGATTTTTGTTGAGGTGGCCCTGACCAAGGGCATTCCCAATTCGGTTCAGGCCTTGCTGGCCGACGAACGTGTCGCCCATCCGGCGGAAGAAGCCGATACGGCCGTCTTTTATTCGATATCCAATTGTCAGGCGGGTCTGGCGGGCATTTCTTTTGGCAATTCGCTGATCAAACAGGTCGTAGCCGACCTTTCGCATGAGTTGCAGGGCCTGGAGACTTTCGTCACGCTTTCGCCAATCCCGGGTCTGAACCGGTGGATGTCCCAATCAGGGCTGGAGGTGCAGGCATTCAACACCCAAGCGCTTGCCGCGCATTACCTGATGGAAGCGAAACGGCACGACGGTATGCCCTATGATCCGGTCGCCCGGTTCCATCTGGGAAACGGCGCGCAGATCCACGCCGTTCACGCGGAGGCCGACACGTCTGACAATGGCCGCAAACAATCGAACGGTGCGATGGTAAACTATCTTTACGACCTGTCGCAGATCTCCCAAAACCATGAGCAGTTCGTCGGAGAAAAGTCCATCGCGGCCTCCGATGCCGTCAAGACTTTGAGCGCCTCCGTCGCCGCGCATGCATAGGAGATTGATATGGCCAATCCTCTCTACGACACGCTCTTTGGTAGATATGCGGGTAAGACAACCGTATTCCTGCAAATGGTGGACGGCACGACGATAACACATGCCGCTTTTCTGGAAACGGCTGGTCGGTTCGCCAATCTGCTTGCGCATCTTGAGATCGCGCCGGGCGATCGCGTTGCTGCTCAGGTCGCCAAATCGCCCCAAGCCTTGGCCCTTTACACTGCCTGTGTTCAGGCAGGTGTTGTCTTTCTGCCCCTCAACACCGCCTATACCGCCGACGAGGTGTCCTATTTTGTCGAGAACAGCGGTGCGCGACTGTTGGTGTGCGATCCCGCATCAGTGAATGATCTGCAAGGCGTTGCCGATGCCTGCGGTGCGGGGCTGCAAACGATGAGCGCGGACGGGGGAGGGAGTTTTGCCTCCGCAGCGGCAGGCCTGCCAGCTGACTTTGCAACCGTGGACCGTTCCGACGATGACCTCGCTGCCTTTCTTTACACTTCGGGAACCACGGGGCGATCCAAGGGCGCCATGTTGACCCAGGGCAACCTGCTGTCCAATTCCGAAACGCTGATGTCCGAATGGCAGTTCACGGCTCAGGACGCTCTTCTTCACGCATTGCCGATCTTTCACACGCACGGGCTATTCGTTGCGACCAATATCACCCTGCTTGCCGGTGGCAGGTTGCTGTTCATGCCGAAGTTCAACGTCGACGACATGCTCTCCCTGATGCCGCATGCGACCGCAATGATGGGCGTACCCACGTTCTACACACGCCTTTTGGCTGACGAGCGTTTTACCCGGCAAATGGCGCAGCACATGCGCCTCTTCGTTTCCGGCTCGGCGCCGCTTCTGGCGGAAACGCATATACAATTCGAAAAGCGCACCGGTCACCGGATCCTGGAACGCTATGGGATGACCGAAACCAATATGAACACATCGAACCCCTATGACGGGGAGCGGCGGGCGGGCACTGTCGGTTTTCCGCTGCCGGGAGTCGAAGTGCGGATTACCGATAGCGGCACAGGAAATGAACTGGCCCAAGGAGAGATCGGCCAGATCGAAGTGCGCGGCCCGAACGTGTTCAAGGGCTATTGGCAGATGCCAGAGAAAACGGCTGAGGAGCTGCGAGAGAACGGGTTCTTCATCACCGGCGACCTGGGGCGAGTGGACGAGGACGGCTATCTTCACATCGTGGGCCGCAACAAGGATCTGATCATCTCGGGCGGCTACAATATCTATCCCAAGGAAATCGAATTGCTGCTGGATCAGGAGGACGGCGTTCTGGAAAGTGCTGTCGTCGGCGTGCCGCACCCTGACTTTGGGGAAACCGTTGTAGGTATTCTGGTCGCCGAAGACGGCGCCGAACTCGACCTTGATGCGATCAAGGACCGGCTTGGCAGGTCACTGGCGCGTTTCAAACAACCGCAAAAGCTCGTCGTTTTGCCTGAACTGCCGCGAAACACCATGGGTAAGGTGCAGAAAAACATCCTGCGGGAAGAGTTCAAGGATCTGTTTCAACCCGCAGCATGACGCTGGCTGCCACCATTGGATAATCTGCCCGGTCTTCGTCATGCCCGTTGTGGAGTGTCTATTCGGTAAGGCGCTACGCGAGCACCATGAAGCGGGAGGGGAAGGGGTTGGACCTGCGACCGCTCGATTTACCGGATCAAACGGCGCTGGAACAGCAGGATCCAGCCTAGGCCTTCATGCTCAGGATCATTCCGATGTCGCGCTGGTCCAGCCCATCAAGAAGGGCGCGTTCATCCGCGTTTAGTTGGGCCCTGTTGCTCGCATAGTCGAGCAGATAAGTCGCGACCTGGCTGGTGGAGGCGTAATAAAGGTCATACCCGCCCCGGCCAACCTCTGTGATCAGGCGTTCCAGAAGCTTTTTCCGCTTTTCAGCAACAAGGTCCGACGTCTTGTCCTGCAACATTTCTTGCTCCGCAGCGAGGGTCATTTTCTTTCGTTGCAAGACATAGACCGACACGCGGTTTCTGCCAGTTCAGGACGTGTTGATTCGATGGTGATAGGGCGCATAACGCCGGTATGACGGCTTCAGCGTTGCTGTGAGTCCGATTGGCTGATTCCCGTGGCCTGACGGCCGGCCCGGGCTATCTGAGCCATTCGGTCGGCAAAGAGGCTGATTAAGATGCTCAAAACGATTTCTCATTTTTTCCACGGCAGCCGGGTCAGCGACGGCTCGGATGCCAAGATCGGGCATGCCGAGGGGGATGGCGTCACCCTGCACGTCCAACTGCGTGTTCTGGACCGCGACCCTTATCTGTGCCTCGCCGATGAGAGACTGAGACTGATCTCAGTCTTCGACGATCTGCGGTACGATCGTGCGGATATGGACATGTTGTCGGGACCGATGCGGCGGCGGGTGATCGCCAAACTTGTGCCCTTGGGGTTCCAGCAAGTCTCAGGCGGGGTGCTGGAGAACGCGGCACTGGATGTCAGGATGTATATGCCCAAGTTTCGCGCGCTGGGCGCGTCGCCTTTTGATGCGACACGCGACACGCCGCGCAGACCGCAGGACTATTACATCCTCACGCCCACTCAGACAGCTTGCCAGTTCATTGATCACTACCCGGTTGATGAAGCTGTCACCGCGATCAAGGCACTGATCGTCAAGCACCCCATCAATCTTTTGCGTGTGTCGGATTATCTGGAGAAATCAGGAAAGCACCAGATTTTCGCGGGCGCGATCGGGCACCTTAAATTCGTTCAGAGGGAGGCAGTGGAGGCCGAGCCCCTGCGCTCACGTCGCGCCTTGCGCTGACTTCCGCCGACGCCACGCCATCGCCGAACCGAAGCGAGAAGTAGCCTTTTCCCAACGTGAGAAAGCAGGGCGGGCTGGGAGAGCGGGAACATGGACCTTTGATGCGGATCGGGCGTCACCGTGGTGCTTGCGGGTCGCCGCCTTGGCTGATGCTTTTGCGAATGTGACTTGACGCGGCGCGGACAAACCGAAATTGACTTGCCGATACCGGGTTTGAACGCTCGCGTTCATTCCAAAAAAGGGAACTGCCATGGGTCTTGGCGATCTGGTTCTAAGTCCGCTTGCCGCAACGTTGATTTTCTGCGTCACCTGTCTGGCCGGGCATCGCTACAGACGCGTCTGGAAGGCAAAAGGCCCAAGCTATCAATACTGGATATTCGGAGTGATTGCGGCAGCGGGCCTGCTGGTTTTGGGTTTTGTCCCGATCGAAATTCCGGGCTAGGCAGCGTCACCCTGACCGGCACGCTCCATCATCTTGCGCGCGCGGGGGCATTGCAGACGTTCCTTAAGCGGGGAATTCGGGTCAATTTCCTTCTTGCACACAAGGCAATGATCCGCGTCAGCGATTGCGTTCAAACCTCCGCAACTGCCCTTGATCCGCTTGTTCATGAAGATCACGCCCACTGACATGCCAAGGGTGATCAGAAGAAGGAAGACAAAGGCCAGTACGAAGGTTTCCATATGCGTTACCTCGACAGGTGCGGTTTAGGTGGTGAGCGCCTCAAACCTTTGGCTGGCGTAGGTCCTGAATGCAGGCTGCCCCGCGCTGGCGCTCTGTTCAACGAACTGAACGGCGATGTTGTTCCTTGAAGCAACTTCAAGGCCTTCTTCGCGCCCCAGGATCAGCATTGCTGTCGACCAGGCGTCAGCCAGCATCGCATCTTCGGCCATCACGGTCGCGGACGCGGTTTTGTGCATGACCGGATAACCGGTTTTCGGATCGATCAGGTGCGAAAAGCGCTGACCGTCCACTTCGAAATAGTTCCGGTAGTCGCCGGAGGTTGCCAGACCCAGCCCGGACACACCCACAACGCCCATGACGCCCATGACGCCGCGATCGGCCGGGTTTGGTGCTTCGATCCCGATCTGCCATGGCAATCCGTCCGGGTTGCGACCGGCGGCATAAAGATCACCACCGATTTCCACCATATAGTCCTTGATGCCGAATGTTTCGAGGACCTGTCCGATATAATCCGCGCCATAGCCTTTGCCGATACCGGCGAGGTATACTTGGGCCTGTGATTGACGTTTGGCCATCGTGCCGGATCCCAGCGCCAGCGTGTTGGCGTGGCCGGACATTTCGGTGGCCCGCGCGACAGCGTCAGGAGAGGGCAGGGCCTTGGCGCCCGGCGCTCCGAACCCCCAAAGCTCGATCAATGGGCCGATTGTGGTGTCGAAACGGCCATCACTTGCGCGGTGAACGTGGTCGGCTGCCTGCATGACATGCGACAATTCGCGCGACATCGTCACAGATGCCTGGCGAGGCGCGACATTAAAGCGCGCGATCTCCGATGCGCTGTCCCAGTTCGACAACTTGCCGTTCAGTTCGGCAAGGGCGGTGTCGATCGCGGATTGAAGCGGTGCTTTCTCGAATTCACCGTCATGGTCCACGACAACGACGTTATATGTCGTGCCCATCGAGAACCCTGCGATTTCAATGACTTGCCTGCGATTTTTGCAGGCGGCCAAGGCCAGTGTCATTGCTATAAGTGCGCGGCGGGATATACGTGTGGCAGTGCTCAATTGAGGACCTTTCCGTCACATTTTTGTGCTGGCTTAGCTTATTTTTTTGTTTCTTCAACCTCATTATGGTCAAATCTGTAAAAAACCTCTAGCAGGACGCCGTAACTTTTCCGCGTGCCGGGTTAGCCACCCACAGGTCGCCAGCGGATCACTAAATAATTGAGGATTGCAAGGTTGACGCAAATCAAGTTGCGCAGAGGTTTAAACCTGCCGATTTCGGGCGCGCCGCGAGCAGAGATCAGCGAGGCCAAACCAGTGACTTCGGTCGGTATCGTCGGTGATGACTATATCGATCTGAAACCTCGAATCGCGGTCGCCGAGGGGGATATGGTCGTCGCCGGTACACCGATCCTGTCCGATAAGAGAATGCCGGAGGTGCAGATCGTGGCTCCGGTCGCGGGCAAGGTACGTGCGATCAACCGCGGCGCGCGGCGCAAGCTGGTCAGCATTGTGATCGATGTCGACGAAAGCGCGGGGCAAGCTCTTGATTTTTCGGAGGTTGGCGACGCGACCTCTCGCGAGGGGATTGTCGAACGTTTGTGCGCTGCGGGCCTTTGGACGTCGTTTCGAACGCGACCTTATTCCAAGATACCGCAACCGGACAGTACGCCGATTGCCATCTACGTGACCGCCCTCGACACAGAACCTTTGGCCGCCGACCCCCGCATTGCAATCGCCGATGAGCCCGAGGCCTTCGCGAAGGGCCTGGAAACCATCGCGCCGCTGACCGAAGGACCGACATACCTTTGCCATGCACCGGGGGAGCCGCTGCCGGGGCAGGACCTTCAAAGCATCGAACCGGTGGCCTTTTCAGGCCCGCATCCAGCCGGCTTGGCTGGCACGCATATGCACTTTCTGACGCCGCCGCAGGCGGACCAGTTTGTCTGGACCATCGGCTATCAGGACGTGATCGCCATCGGCCGCCTGATGCTGACCGGTGTTTACGATGCGCGGCGTATTGTCTCGCTGGGCGGTCCCGCTTGCCATGATCCGCGCCTTCTCAGGACCATCTCCGGCGCTTCGCTGGTGGAGATTTGCGAGGCCGATCTGCCGGACATTCCGGTCAGAATGATCTCTGGCTCCGTGCTCAGCGGTCGCGCCGGGGACGGGGCGGACGCCTATTTGGGACGCTACGCACGCCAGATCACGCTGATCGAGGAGGACAAGAAGCAGATCCCCATGGGATGGATCCGCCCAATGGTGTCGAAATACGCGGTGCAACCCGTGCTTGGATCCGCGCTGGCCAGACGGGAGTTTCCGTTGACGTCAAATCTCAACGGCGGTCGGCGCGCCATGGTGCCGCTGGGCACGTTCGAGGAACTTATGCCGCAGGACTTTCTGCCGACGCAGCTGTTGCGGGCTTTGTTGGTGATGGATACCGATCAGGCACAGCTTCTCGGAGCGTTGGAACTTGACGAAGAAGACCTCGGTCTGGTCGGCTTCGCCTGTCCGGCAAAGTATGAGTATGGTCTCGCACTGCGCGATTGTCTGACCAAGATCGAAAAAGAAGGGTAACACATGGGCCTTCGCAATTTCTTTGACCGGGTCGAGCCGCATTTCGAAAAGGGCGGGAAGTGGGAACGGTACTTTCCCATCTATGAGATGGTGGAGAGTTTTCTCTACACCCCCAAGACGGTCACCAAAGTCGCACCTCATGCCCGCTCCTACATCGATATGAAGCGGATCATGACCTATGTGGTCTTGGCGACGGTGCCCTGCATTCTGATGGCCCTCTACAACACCGGCTACCAGACAAACCTCGCCATTGCGGAATACGGTTCCTCCGGCTGGCGTGCATGGATCATCGAGACGGCGGGTATCGGATTTAATCCCGCCAACCCGCTGGCAAACATGCTGCATGGGCTGCTTTACTTCCTGCCCATCTACATCACCACATTGGTTGCTGGCGGCATCTTCGAAGTGATCTTTGCCACCGTGCGCAAGCATGAGGTGAATGAAGGCTTCCTTGTCACATCCATGCTTTACACGCTGATCTTGCCGGCAACGACGCCGTTGTGGCAGGTGGCTTTGGGCATCATCTTCGGGGTGGTGATCGGCAAAGAAGTGTTCGGCGGAACTGGCAAGAACTTCCTGAACCCGGCGCTGACCGGCCGCGCGTTTCTCTATTTCGCTTATCCTGCGCAACTTTCGGGCGACAGCGTTTGGGTCCCGGTCGATGGGTTCACGGGCGCCACGGCGCTGGCGGTCTCCGCCTCGGATGGCTTTCAGGAACTCGCAGCCCGCGGCATGACGTGGTGGGACAGTTTCATAGGCTTGGTTCCCGGCTCAATCGGGGAGACATCGACCCTTGCGGCGCTCCTGGGCCTCGTGTTCCTGCTTGCGACAAAGATCGCCAATTACCGGATGGTGGTCGGCTGTCTTGGCGGCATGATCGTCTTCTCGTTGCTGCTCAACTGGATCGGCTCCGATACAAACCCCATGTTTGCAATGCCATGGTATTGGCATCTGGTTCTGGGTGGGTATGCTTTTGGCTTGGTATTCATGGTCACCGAGCCTGTCTCCGGCGCCCATACCAATACGGGGCGCTACATCTATGGTGCGCTGATCGGTGTCATGGTCGTCATGATCCGTGTCATTAACCCGGCCTTCCCGGAAGGTATGATGCTCGCAATTCTATTCGGTAACGTGTTCGCGCCGCTGATTGACCACTTTGTCGTGCAGGCGAACATCAAGCGAAGGACAAAGCGATATGTCTGAGCAGAACGACAATACTGAACAAAAGGGGCTGATCGGCCGGTTTCTGGCCATGTCTCCCGACTCTGTGCCCAAGACAATTTTCGTCGCTGTGTCGGTATGTCTGGTGGCGTCCATGGTGGTATCGGCGGCCGCTGTCGCGCTGCGACCGGCACAGTCTGTCAACGCTCTTAAGGACAAGCAGATAAACATCCTGCAGGTGGCCGGCATCTACGACCCGGAGGTCGATGTCCCCCAAGCGTTCTCGGTGTTCGAGCCTCAGGTGCTTGAACTGGCGACTGGCGAGTTTACCGACGCATTTGATCCCGCGACCTTTGACGATCGTGAAGCGGCCGACGACCCGGCCACATCGCGCGCGTTGGAAGAGGACCCCGCGGGCATCGGACGGCAGGCGGATTATGTCACGGTTTATCTGCTGCGCGACGATGCTGGTGCGGTGGACAAGGTGATCCTGCCCATTCACGGATACGGCTTGTGGTCGACGCTCTACGGCTTCATCGCCCTCGAAGAGAACGGCAACGATATCTATGGCCTGCAGTTTTACGAGCATGCCGAGACCCCCGGTCTGGGCGCCGAGGTTGATAACCCCCGGTGGCGCTCGCAGTGGTCCGGTGCGCGGCTGCGCGATGACGACGGCGAGCTGCAGATCACCGTGGCCAAGACGGCGCCTCCGGCAGGCGATGAATATCATATCGACGCGCTTGCGGGCGCGACCTTGACCTCGGTCGGTGTCGATAACCTGATCAGGTTCTGGATGGGGGAAGCGGGCTATGCGCCGTTCCTTGAAAATCTCAAAGCGGGAGGCGTCTAATGGCCCAGAAGCGCAGAGAAATGCTGGTCGACCCCTTGGTCGACAACAACCCCATCACCTTGCAGGTTCTGGGCATCTGTTCAGCTCTTGCGGTGACCTCTTCGTTGCAGGTCGCCTTTGTGATGACCGTCGCGGTGACCCTTGTGACGGGCTTTTCGTCCATGTTCATCTCGATGATCCGCAACCATATCCCCAGTTCAATCCGGATTATCGTGCAGATGGTGATCATCGCTTCGCTGGTGATCCTGGTGGACCAGATCCTCAAGGCCTATGCCTATGAGATCTCGAAAACCCTGTCGGTCTTTGTGGGCCTGATCATCACCAACTGCATCGTGATGGGCCGGGCCGAAGCGTTCGCGATGAAGAACCCGCCGCTGGACAGCTTCATCGACGGTGTCGGCAACGGGCTGGGCTATGGTCTGATCCTGATGCTGGTCGGTTTCATCCGTGAGCTCTTTGGCTCGGGCAGTCTTTTTGGCATCACCGTGCTTGAGACCGTCAACAACGGCGGCTGGTATGTGCCGAACGGCATGTTGCTGCTGCCGCCCTCGGCCTTCTTCATCATCGGTCTGATCATCTGGGCTTTCCGCTCGTGGAAACCGGCTCAGGTGGAAGAGCGGGAATACAAAATTCAAACGGTGGAGGAGCACTGATGGAAGCTTATCTCGCCCTCGCCGTTAAGGCGATCTTTGTCGAAAACCTCGCTTTGTCCTTCTTTCTGGGCATGTGCACATTCATCGCCGTGTCCAAGAAGATCTCGACCGCGATCGGTCTTGGGATTTCGGTCATGATCGTGCAGTCGATCACGGTTCCGGCAAACAACCTGATCCTCAACTATCTGCTGGCGCCCGGCGCGCTGGCCTGGGCCGGTTTTTCCGAGGTCGATCTGACCTTTCTGGGCCTGATTTCCTATATCGGTGTGATCGCGGCCCTGGTGCAGATCCTGGAAATGGTGCTCGATAAGTACTTCCCGCCGCTTTACAATGCTTTGGGTGTTTTCCTGCCACTCATCACCGTGAACTGCGCGATCCTCGGCGGATCGCTCTTCATGGTGGAGCGTGGGTATGATTTCGGCGAAAGCGTCACCTACGGTGTGTCCTCTGGCTTTGGTTGGGCGCTGGCTATCACGGCGATGGCAGGCGTGCGCGAAAAGCTGAAATATTCCGACATTCCCGATGGTCTGCAAGGGCTGGGCATCACCTTCATCACCGCGGGGTTGATGGCGATGGCCTTCATGTCCTTCTCCGGCGTTAAACTGTAAGGGGCGATTGCTATGGCGACCTTCGGTCTTGGAATTCTTCTCTTTACGCTGATCGTCCTCACATTGGTCACGGTCATCCTTGCCGCGCGCTCCAGGCTTGTTTCAAGCGGGAACGTAAACATCACCATCAATGGTGAGAAAACAATCTCTGTCCCGGCGGGCGGCAAACTGCTCCAGACCCTGGCGGAGCAAAAGCTGTTTGTTCCGTCTGCCTGCGGCGGTGGCGGAACCTGCGCGCAGTGTCGTGTGCGTATTCATTCGGGCGGCGGGTCGATCCTGCCGACCGAAGAAAGCCATATCACAAAACGCGAGGCATCCTGCGGTGACCGTCTGTCCTGTCAGGTGGCGGTCAAGCAGGACATGGAAGTCGAAGTCCCCGAAGAGGTGTTCGGCGTCAAAAAGTGGGAGTGCACCGTCCGTTCGAACGAGAACGTGGCCACGTTCATCAAGAACCTGGTGTTGGAGCTGCCGGAGGGCGAGGACGTGAATTTCCGCGCGGGCGGATACATCCAGATCGAAGCGCCGGCGCACCAATTGAACTATACCGATTTCGACGTTCAGGACGAATACCGCGAAGATTGGGACAAATTCGATCTGTGGCAATACAAGTCCGCCGTAGCCGAACCGATCGAACGTGCCTATTCGATGGCCAACTACCCGGATGAAAAAGGGCTGATCATGCTCAACGTGCGGGTGGCCTCCCCGCCTCCGGGAACAGATCTGCCGCCGGGGCAAATGTCGTCCTACATCTTCAACCTCAAGCCCGGTGACAAGGTCACGATCTCTGGTCCGTTCGGCGAATTCTTCGCGCGCGACACCCAGAAGGAGATGGTGTTTATCGGCGGGGGCGCGGGCATGGCGCCGATGCGCAGCCATATCTTCGACCAGCTCAAGCGGCTCAAGAACCGCGACCGGAAAATCACCTTCTGGTACGGGGCGAGGTCAAAGAAAGAGATGTTCTTTGTCGAGGATTTCGACGAGCTTGCGAAGGAATTCCCGAACTTCACCTGGCATGTCGCCCTTTCCGATGCGTTGCCAGAGGACGATTGGGATGGCTACACCGGCTTCATCCACAATGTGCTTTATGACGAGTATCTCAAGGATCATCCCGCGCCGGAGGATTGTGAATACTACATGTGTGGTCCGCCGATCATGAACTCCTCATGCATCAACATGCTTGTGGAGCTTGGCGTTGACCGAGAGGATATCATGCTCGACGACTTCGGTGGCTGACGCCAAGCCATGGAGCTTGATCAGCCGATACGCCTGCGTTTGGGCTAGAGCCAATCGATAAATTGCCCGTGCGGACCAGTGCGGGCAATTGCACGACCATTGTGAGAGAGAACAAAGGCGCCCGGTCGGTCGTCTAAGCCCATGTCAGACACGAGGTCAGGCAGGATACGCGCGCCCTCATTGGCCAGCCACTCCGCTTCAAGATCTTGGACAAGTTCGGCAAATTGTTTTCGGATCCGTGGTGCGACGTAGTTCAGAACGGCGGTATGAAAGATCACCAGACGGGCGTCTTTTGGCGCCTGAGCGGCTAATGCTTCGGTCTGTTCCAGAAGATCGCCTGTCACGATCCGAGGGGGATCGCGTCTGGCGACCCCGATTGCGGCCTCCAACCGGGACTGGCGTTCTGCATGTTCTGGCCAGATCAGCGTCCTAAGCCATTGCATGTCCTCGTCGCTTTGCACGTCCAGCGGATTGAGATCGAGGCCGGCACGCCAGACGATCTTGGGATGGGCTGCTGGGATCGGGGTTCGGTCGGACGCTTTACAGGGGAATACGGGGGCGGCTTTCTCCGAGGGGTCCAGCCGGACACGCCCGAAATCGTAGCCATAGCGATCCGGAAACAGACAAAGACCCGCGGCCGCGCCCACCTCGATGATGGCCAAAGGGGCCTTAAACTGCGCAAGTGCCGGAAGAAGACAAGCACAGCGTCCGGGTTCGTTCGTCTGGGTTGAGCGTGAGAGGATGACAGGTTTGATCTCGTCCCATCTCCCCAAGGCATGCAAGGCAAAGTCAAAACCCGCATCCGGCAGGCCCACGGAATGTCGTGTTGCCGCGAATAACAGGTTTGGCTGTTGTTTGCCCTCGGGCAAATCCAGAAGCCGGTTGAGGAGGTCCGGGTTTCCAGCCGCGGAGATCGCGTAGGCCTCATAAGTTGGGGAGATGCCATGCGCTTCGCGTTGGGCGAACGCAAGGTAGCGGTCGGCGAGGCTTTGGGTGCTTTTTGTCATGCGCGCACCTTAAGGTTTGGTAAAGGCGCTGCGAAGTGTCTCGGGACATTCGGATCGGCGCTTTCCAGCCAGTGATCAGAGGACTGTGTCGCTCTAAAGGGTCGCCATTTGAGCGCTCAGCCATGCGGCCGTCAGGTCTGGCCAAGCGGACGGATCCACTGAACAGAGCCTTTTTCGTGCTTTGCCATTGTCACGAACCCGGCGCAGAGGACGGTGAAAGCGGCGCCGCCACGGCCCGATTTTAGGACTGGCTGTCCGGGAGGGTTAACCCCGCATTCTTTGCATAGACCTTGGTGACGGCTGCATCGTCTTCATGGCCAAGCCCCATCTCGACAGCGCGCATATATTGCGCGAGCGCTGTCTCAGCGATCGGGGCATGAAAGCCAGCCGTCCGGGCCGTTTCCAGCACGATGCCCAGATCCTTTGGCCAAATGTTCACCTGGCTGTGCGGGGTGTAATCCCCCGCCACGACATGAGGCGCGCGGTTCTCCAGCATCCACGAATTGCCCGCGCATTTGGTGATGACGTCGACAAATGTCTCCGGGCTGATGCCCTGTGTCATGCCGAAGGTGAGCGCCTCGGCCATGGTTGCGATATGCACGCCCGCGAGCAGCTGGTTCACCGCCTTCATCGCCGACCCGGCCCCCGCCTTGTCACCAAGGTGGAACACTGTCTCGGCGGTGGCGTCTAGAACCGGCTCTGCGGCTGCAAAGGCGTCCTTCGTTCCCGATGCCATGATCCCGAGCTTGCCCAGAGCGGCCTTGGCCGACCCCCCGGAAATCGGGGCGTCGAGGTAATGAACACCTTCGGCAGCGCAACGGTGCTCCATGTCCTTGGCAAAGTCTGGCGGAACGGTGGCACAGGCCATCACCACCGATCCGGCCTGCAGCCTTTCTGCCACGCCATCCTCACCGAAGAGAACGTTTTCAACCTGCGCGGCATTCAGAACCACCACAACGACAGCGTCGAGCCTTGGCGCCACATCGGTGACCGATCCTGCCATCCCGCCCTCTGCAACAAGGCGTGACACCGGATCAGAGACGACGTCGAACCCGTATACGTTCATCCCGGCCCGTAGGCAGGACTGCGCCATGCCATACCCCATGGAGCCCAGACCGAAGATAGCGACGTTCAAGCTCATGACAGGATCCTTTCGCGTTCTCTGAGGATATGGGACGCGTCGCGCCGCCCGCTCTCCACCCGATAGACCTTGTCGGAGGAGGTAATGAACATTGTCTGGCCCGCTTTGCCTCCGAAGCAGATATTCGACGTTTGCTGGGGCAGCCAGATCTTTCCGATCAACGCCCCTTCGGGTGACAGACAGTGGATGCCGTCCAGCGCGGATGTCCAGACGAACCCTTCGTGGTCCACGCGGAAGCCATCCGGCACGCCGGGCGCGATCACCGCGAAAACGCGGGGATTGGTCAGCGACATGCCGTCTACATCGAAGATGCGGATGTGATGAGGCAAATCGTAGTCTATGCCTGGAAAACTCGCCCCCCGGATCGCGCCGGAATCGGCGACGTAGAGACGTTGTTCGTCAGGCGAAAAGGCCAGGCCGTTGGGCTTGTCAAAATCGGTTGCAACCGCGTGAAGGGTTCCATTTGTGTCGGCGCAAAAAACATAGCAGCCGCCCAATTCGCTTTCAGCCGGATAGCCTTCGATATCCGAATTGATCCCATAGGGCGGATCCGTGAACCACACCGACCCGTCCGAGCGGACAACGACGTCATTGGGTGAATTCAGTCGCTTGCCATCATATTGCTCGGCGATGACCTCGACCGCGTCAGGCTTCATGGGGTCGCGTCGTCGGATCACACGACGCCCCCCGTGTTCGCAGGACACCATTTTGCCCTTCAGGTCGAGCGTGTTGCCATTGGCAAACTCGCTGTTTGACAGCGCGACCTGCAATCCTGCTGTCTCGCTCCAGCACATCATCCGCTTGTTGGGGATGTCGTTGAAAAACAGATGATCCTCCAGCCACACCGGGCCCTCGGTCCAGATAAATCCCTCGGCGATCTGTTCCGGGGGCCGGGTGGTGTCGACGAAGGCATCGAACCTTGGATCCACGGTGATGAAGCACGGTTCGGTCATGCCAGGGCACCTTTCCGAAGGGTTTGAAAAAGGAGCATCGCAAGGATGATGACCCCGAAGATGATGTTGCGCCACGCATCTTCGATCTGCATGACGGACAGGATCGACGTCAGCAATGTGATGAACAGCGCACCCCCGATGGTTCCGAAAAGCCCGCCACGTCCACCAAGGATCGACGTGCCACCGATCACCACTGCCGCGATTGTCGGCAGCAGGAACGGGTCGCCCATGCTTTGGTAGGCCTGATTGGCATACCCGGCCAGCATCACGCCACCAAGGGCCGAACACATGCCCGCGATCGCGAAGGCGACGAACAGGACCGATGGTGTGGAGACGCCGGACAGGAACGTGGCCTTTTCATTGAAGCCGATGGAGCGCAGGTAGCGCCCGAACGGTGTCTTAGTCAGGAAGTAGGCCAGCGCCAGGGAAATCGCGATCCAGATCAGGAAACTGACTGGCAGGCCCAGCAGATCGCCGGACGCCATCGTGACCATCAATGCGCTCGACTCGCCCTTGGGATTGAACCCTCCGGTATTGAGAACGGCCAGGCCCAAAAGCATGGAATTCACGGCCAACGTCCAGACCATCGACGGAATACGGAGGAGCGCGACGCCAATTGCGTTGATCGCACCGATCAGCGCGCCAAAGGCAAGCGCCGCGGGGACGGCCACGGCAGCCAGAACCGGGTTGCCGCTGCCCACCAGCGCCGTGGACAGTATTGCGGCGCCCGTCAGAACCCAGGGCACGGAAAGGTCGATATGTCCCAGAAGGATGACAATGGTCGCCCCGGTGGCAAGCAGGCCCAGAAAGGCCGCGATCTGAAGCTGCTGGGTCAGATAGCCGACGCTCAGCACCTGCGGGAAGAAGAAGCTGCCGGCGATGACCAGAATGACCACGCCGAAATAAGGCATGAGGCTGTCGAGTGAGACGGTGCGCAGCATCAGGAGTAGACCTCCAGCTTGTTGCGGGCGCGCAGCACATCGGCGCCGCCAATGGCGATGGCCGCCGCCAGGATCATCCCTTCGAAAAGCGGTTGTGCCAGGGAAGGGATGCCGGAGAAGAACATCAAAGATGCAATCGTCTTCAGAATGAAAGCGCCCGCCAACGCACCGACGAGCGATCCGACCCCACCACGCAACAGGACACCGCCCAAAACCACCGCCGCGATGGAGTTGAGCGTGAAACCAGCGGCAATGCCAGCATCGCCCGTGGTGGTCACGAAACTGTAGAAGAGACCGGCCAGACCTCCGAATAGTCCGGCAAGCGTGAAGGCGGCCAGACGTATGAGTTTCGTATCGATCCCCGACTGAAAGGCCGCCTGTTCAGACGATCCAAGCGCATAAAGGCCAAGACCCAGCCCGGTGCGCCGGAACGGCAGCCAGAACCCGAGCACTGCAACCCCAGTGATGACCAGTGCAGTTGGGACGCCCAATACATCCAATGTCATCGCATCGGCCAAGTCATAGTTGACCGCCCCGCCCGGAGTGGGACGGAGCAAGAGAGCAACGCCGATGAAGATCGAGGCGGTGGCCAGCGTCACAACGATGGGTTGGATACGCCCATAAACAATGACGATCCCGTTCAGGAGCCCGCAAAGCGCCCCCGCGGCCACAACCGCAACCATGCCAAACGCGATCCCGGCTGCAGACCCGTCGAGGAGATAAGAGGCGATACAGTTCGTCAGCGCCATCACGGCGCCGACCGACAGGTCGATCCCCCGGACCACGACGGCAAAGAACTGGGCGCAGGCGGCCAGACCAAGGATCAGGCACTGGTTGGCCCAGATCGTCATTACATAGGTCGACGCCCCGCGCGGATGCGTGCCTAGATAGGTCGCCAAAAGCGCGATCAGTACGACGCCCGCGATGACTTCGCGGCGGTTCGCGCGCATGTAATCAAGCATGGGCCGCTCCCGCCCCGGTCGACACGTTCAGGGTTGCGGCGATGATGTTCTGCGGTGTCAGGTCCTGGTCCTTGAGCGATGCGACGATCTCACCGTCAAAGAAGACATGGGTTTCGTCACAAAGCTGGATCAGCTCTTCATAATCCGTGCTAAGCAGCAGGATCGCCGTACCCTGATCGGCCAGTTGCCGCAGAATGGCGTAGATTTGCGTCTTGGTCTTGACGTCGATGCCGCGCGTGGGATCGGACAAAAGAAGGCAACGCGGTGCGAGCGCCAGCCATTTTGCCAAAACCACCTTTTGCTGATTACCACCGGACAGCGATGAAACGGGCAAGTCGAGGCCGCCGTGTTTCAAGGCCAGTTGTTCAAGCGAGCCGGAATAGAGGGACGCGTCACCTGCGTCGAGATCCGCGCGGCCAAGGGCGGCCAGTTCAAGGTTTTCCTGAATGCTCTGATCAAGGATCAGCCCTTCGGTCTTGCGATCTTCCGGGATGTAGGCCAATGCGACCTCCCGATGCTTGGCGGCCTTGGGGCTTTTGATCTCACGCGGCTCACCGGAAACTATCGTGGCGCCTTCTGTTTTTCTCAACAGACCGAAAAGGCCCATCAGAAATGCGCTTTGGCCCTGACCATCAAGCCCGCCCAGTCCGACGATCTCGCCGCGTCGTACCGAAAGGCTGACGTCTTTCACACGCCCGTCCCAGCTGAAGTTTCGAACGTCCAGGACAATCTCGGCATCGCCTTGGGTGTTCTGTTTTTGCGGAAACAGCTCTTCGATCTTTTGGCCGACCATCATGTTGATGATCTCGGAATAGTCGTGCTCTCCCTTAAGGAAGGTCTCGACCCTCTGCCCGTTGCGGAAGACCGACACCCGGTCGGCGAGCGCTTCGATCTCGTGAAAGCGGTGCGAGATGAACAATACGGCCGTGCCGCCGTCCCGCTCCTCGCGGACAAGGTCGAATACGCGTTCAACCACAGATGCACTCAGCGCCGAGGTTGCTTCGTCGAGGATGAGAAGGCGCGGCTTTTTCATGATCGCTTTGGCGATTTCAACCTGTTGGCGCTGCGGCAGGGTCAGATCGGCCACGCGTGTGCCCATTTTGATCAGCTCACCGCCAATGCGGTTCAATACGGTTTGTGCGTCGTCCATCCCGGTGCCGCGCAGCCATCCGATGCCGGCCCCTCGCGCGCCCAGCAGCAAGTTCTCCCTCACGGTCAGATCGGGAACCAGCGACAGCTCTTGAAACATGCATACCAAGCCGTGGCGCAATGCATCGCGGGGTGTGTTCAGAAACACGTCTTGCCCATCGACGCGCAACTGCCCTTGCGTGGGCTGCAGCACGCCCGCGATGAGCTTCATCAGGGTGGATTTTCCTGCGCCGTTTTCCCCAAGGACGGCATGCACTTCTCCGGCGTTGCAGACGAAATCAACACCATCGAGGGCTTTGGTCGCGCCAAAATGTTTGGAGATGTTTCGCATCTCCAGAAGCGGGGGGCCTGTGTCTGACATATCGGTCATTCTATCGGATGCGATGGCGCGCCCGTGCTGTCGCGCCATCGCAACGTTTCGCTGCGCTGCTCAGGTGTTATCGGGGGACTGACCCAACAGCTCTTCCGGCGAGAACGGCTCGAAACATTCTACAAACCCGGTGCCGGTGTTGAAGGATTTCGGCAGATCCGGGAAGTAATTCACACCGGCCTCGAGGTCTTCGGCCTTCACCTGCGGGATCGGCAGGAAGATCGTTTGCGGCAGCGTGTTGCCTTCCAGAAGGGCGACCGCTGCCTCCAGCGCTATTGCGGACATCGCGGGCGCCTGGCTGGCGGACACACCCGGGATCTCAAGCTCGTCCATCAGCATGCGCACGCCGTTTTCGCCATCCACGCCCATCGGAACGATCGGGTGCCCGGCGGCTTGCATCGCATTGATCGACCCCGCAGAACCGTGCTGCGACACGACCGCGTCAAACGTGCCGTGGGTGGCCAGCGCGTCGGCGACGACCTTCTGGCTGGTGCCGGTGTCCCAATTGCCAACAACCTCGACAATCTCAAGTCCGTCGACCTGTTCCAGTACGCTCATCATTCCAAGGCGGCGGTCACGGTCGGTGGCGTTGCCGGGCAGGCCATTGACCATCAGGATTTTCTCGGCTTCTCCACCAAGAATGTCCATCACGGTCTGCGCTTTGAGGGCCCCAAGGTCTTTCTGGCTTTCATTGACCTGAACGACCTTGTCCGTGTCCAGAACGTTGTCGAATGGCACAAGGATCGTGCCCGCGCGCTCTGCCCGCCGGATGACCGGTTCAAACGCGGTGGGGTTGACGGCGATGAACGTGATCGCGTCGTAGCCCGCGGCGATGAAGTTATCGATGGCCGCGATCTGCGCGGCGCTGTCGTTGCCGACGGACACGACCGTGAATTCGTCGATCTTGTCCGCGTTGTCGGGCCGGGCGGCCCAGGCCTTGGCGGACTGGATGGCCTGAATACGCCAGTCATTCCCGGCAAATCCGTTCACAAAGGCAAGCTTGTAGGGCCCTTCCTTTGCATCATACGACTTTGTCGATGTCCCCGGCGCCGGGGCAAAGCATTCAGGCCGATAGGTATCGGCAAATGCAACTCCGGCACTGGCCATCGCGATGGCCGAGCTTAAAAGCAGTTTTTTCATATGTCCTCCCTTGGCGGTGGCCCGCCTGCATAAAGATGCGTCTTCCTGTGCCACATGTGTTTACGTAAACACATTGCGGTCAACGTAGATGTTTACGTAAACATACGTCAAGCAATGAATCGAAAGATGCCCCCTGGATGGTCAAACGGCGCTCTTCAAACTCTGACAAACCACAGCCGACGATGCACGACGTCGCCCGTGTTGCGGGGGTCAGCCAGATGACCGTGTCACGGGTAATGCGTGGCGCGGGCTATATCTCGAAAGATGTGAGAAAACAGGTTGTTGGCGCCGCGCGCGAGATCGGATACGTGCACAACAGGCTCGCGGGGGGAAACGCAACATACGACAATCCGATCGTCGGTGTTGTCGTGCCCACGATGCAGAACCGGGTCTTTACCGAGGTTTTGTCAGGCATCAACACAACCCTGGACGAGAGTGGTCTGAGACCGGTTTTCGGGGTGTCGGAGTATTCGCTGGAGGCCGAGGAGGACCTGGTCTTCGACTTGCTGTCCTGGCGCCCGCGGGGCTTGATTCTCGCGGGTCTTGAGCACACCGAAGCGCTGCGCAAAATCGTCATGCAGACGGGCGTGCGCGTTGCTGAAATCATGGATACCGACGGGGATCCGATCTCGGCCTGCTTTGGGTTTTCCCATATCAAGGCAGGCGAAGACATGGCCAAGCATCTGATTGAACGCGGCTACAGAACCTTTGCCTATGTGGGTAGCCAGGGTGGACTTGATCTGAGGGCGACAAAGCGCATGGAAGCCTTTGCCCGGATCGTACGGGAGGCGGGCGCGCAGATCGTCGCCACGGAGACCTCGGAGGGTGCCTCCTCGATGGAAGCTGGACGCATCGCGACAGCGCGGCTGCTGCGTCATGAACGTGCGGTTCAGGCGATCTACTACGCAAATGACGATTTGGCGGCTGGCGGGCTGATGCATTGCCTGGCTGAAGGCATTTCTCTGCCCGACCAGGTGGCGCTTGCGGGTTTCAACGGACTTGGGTTTCTGTCCGCGCTGCCGAAACTCATCACAACGACCGTCACACCGCGATTTGACATCGGGAAAGCTGCGGCGAAATGGTTGATGCACTCTGAAGGGGCTTCAAATGGGCAGATCGTTGAACTGCCCGCCCAACTCCGCATCGGCCAGACAACCTGACAGGATCTAACCCTTCTTAACGCCCTTCATGGCGTATGTGGAACAGAGAAGGCTGGCATCCCTTGTGGGTCAGCGCCGAACAAGCGTCGGCAGGCCCAGCATTCTTGAGAACCAGGGGCGGTTATCGTCTTTGGATGACGGTTTCGGCTTCAGAACCAACGGCAGCAGAATATCTGCCATCCTGGCATGCTTGGGGAATATCGAGCCCGTGAACGGTTTGCGTCGGCTGATCAGCGGCAGGATCAGGTCCGCCATGCGGGCGTGGCGGGGAAACGCAAATTTGTCTGACGGCTTGCGATCGCTCAGAAGATCGAGCGGGAAAGCCGCCATGCGCGGCCCGCCGGGCATCAGAGAGTTCGAACCGGTCTTGCCGTTGATCAGATGTGGAAACGGCCAGTTTGCCATCCGCGTGTGACGCCCGATCAGCGAGCCGGTATACGGCTTGCGCTTGCTGATCAGCGGGATTGGCCAGTTTGCCATGCGCGCGTGGCGGGGAAAGACGAAATTGTCGGACGGTTCCCGTCGAATAGTCAGAGGCAGCAGGATGTCGGCCATCCGCGCATGTCGGGGGAACGCAAATTCATCGCGCGGTTTGATCCGCGCGATCAGCGGAATTGGCCAATTCGCCATCCGCGCGTGACGCGGTATCAGGGAGTCCGTATTGGGCTTGCGCCGGCTGATCAGGGGGATCGGCCAATCGGCCATGTAGAAGTTTGTTCTGGACGGGTCTTTCACACGTGTCAGGAATAGGGGGTGATCGCTCAGAACGCTGGTTCTGCTTGTCGGGTCGTCCTTGACGAAGACTTCCTCCGTCAGGTTTCCGAGATCGGCGGCGCCCATCTCGGCCATGACCTCTCTGGCCGTTTTTGCCACGCCCAGCGGCTTGATGCCCGCCCTGACCATGACCACGGCACCGCCCGACGCGACACGCCATGCATATGCTTCGGCCGTTTCGGGTGTGACATTTGCATCGGTCAGCGTGTCGGCAAGACCTTCGACTTGAGTATAGACACGCAGGATGTTTCGCGGAAACCGCTTGGACAGAAGCTCCCTCTCGACCTCGTATGCCCGGGTTTCGGTTTCGAAATATCGCGTAATGACCTTTGTCATGATGCCTCCGCCGGGTTGGAATGACGATCCGATCTGGACCTCTTTGCTGTCTCGGTTTCCCTGCTTGATGCACGACGTGCGTTGAACGCCATGGGAAGAAATATAGCGCAGGCCAGCAACAGGAAAACAATCTCGATCAAGAAAACCGCGTTGTAGGGCGCATGAGCGGGGATCGTACCGCTCAGCGTAGCCCCATGGATCACATCGCGCACGATCCCGGCAAGGGCCACGCCCACACCAGCCGCTGTCGCCTGAACGGCCCCCCAGGTGCCAAGGGCCAGGCCAATCTGTGCGCGGGGGGCTGATCGCATCGTGGCCGTCAGCGTCGCGTGGCCAAACAGACCGGCACCCAGGCCGGTCATCACCGTGCCGCACAGAAACGCCACCGATCCACCACCCAGGGACGACAGAATAATCGCCCCAAATCCGGGTATACCGATGAACGCTCCCAGAAGGCCAAGCCGTGTCGGCGATCCGCCCCGGCCAAGCACCCGGGAGGCGATCGCAAAGCCGATCAGCGTGCCGCCAGCCAAAAGCGCGGTCAGCTTTGTCGTGTCGGCCACGGAAAGCCCAAGCACCTCACCCCCATATGGCTCCAGCAATACGTCGGCTGCACCGAAACCGAATGTGCCAAGGGCAATAACGATTAAAAGCCTCTTCTTGCCAGGCAATCGCACCAGTTTTGCAAGGGCGTCGCGAAAGGGCGGTTGTTCGGCCTTCGCCATTTGCTGGGCGCGGACGCGGTCGCGCGCCTCCTGCTTCCACATTGCAAGTAAATTGAGGGCGACTGTCACGACCGCGGCACCTTGGATCACCTGGATCAGGCGCCCCGGCGTGTAGTTCTCAAGCAAGGTGCCAAAAACGAGCGCGCTGACGACCATGCCGACAAGAAGCATTACGTACATCAGGCCCACGACCTTGGGCTGGTCTTCGTCTTCGACAAGGTCTGTCGCAAGGGCCAATCCGACGGTCTGCACCATATGGACGCCCGCTCCGACAAGCAGGAAGGCGATGGCTGCGGAACTTAGTCCGATCCAGCGGGGGGCGTCCACGGCTTCTCCGTATCCCGAAAGGACAAGCAGCGAAAACGGCATGACGGCAAAGCCGCCAAATTGATAGAGCGTTCCTTTCCAGATGAAGGGAACCCGGCGCCAGCCCAGGGCCGAGACGTGAACGTCGGATTTGTGGCCGATCAGCGTGCGAAACGGCGCAAACACCAGTGGCAATGCAAGCATGACGGCAACAAGGGTCGCGGGCACGCCGAGTTCCACGATCATGACGCGGTTCAGCGTCCCGACCAGCAGGACGATTGCCATACCGACAGTGATCTGAAACAGGGAAAGGCGCAGCAGGCGCGACAGCGGCACATCATCCGTTGCGACATCCGCAAAGGGCAGATAACGCGGCCCGATCGAGGCCAGCTTTCGCAAGGCAAAGGCGCGGTAATCGAACATCGGCTGCTCGCTGCAAGAAAATCCGAATAGGATCTGCAGGCCGCTGGCCCGCAGATCAAAGCGTATTGGGACGCAAACGTGCGTGTTGCGCCGCGCCTAGTTTTTCAGAACGTTCGGCGGTGACGCAAAGCCCGCCGCTGTGACCTCGGGTGGTTGAAGAACCGCAGCCCGTGTCGTTCCATCCGGCAGGATGACCAACACCTGCTGCCCGCCATCCGGTGCTGGAAGCACATAGGATGCTTTCGAGGTCGCGGCGTCCTCTTGCTTGAGCATCGCCGCCTCTTCCGCGTCACCGGACCCCAATGGCACGCCGGACAGGAAGTCCGAAACCCATGAGGTGTTGCTCAGAACGGCCACATGCACCGAGAACGAGCCAACGGCAACGGCACCCAGAAAAAGCGGAACGCCCACTGCCGGGGGGACGACAAGCCACATCTTAGCATTGTTCATAACAGCCCCCCATCAACCAAGCCACGGCGTCGCCGCGGCGACGAGGAAATGCGCCAAAAGCGCAATTGCACCGAAAACACGCGTGCCATCAATAAGATAGCTGTGCACCTCTTCGGCTTCTTTCAGTGTAAGGCCGGTTGGCCAAACCTTGTCTGGATCGTCGGACATCAGGACTCCTCCTATGCAGCATCAAGTGAAGCACAGCGGCGGACTCCAAGCTGGAGATGCGAAAGTGCCGTGCAACTCCGCGGTCACGGCAACTGAGTTCCGGACCGTAAATCCATACTGTCAATTAAATTTGACATAGCAAGTGTAAACTTTTCCTGAATCGCTGTTGTATTTTTAAGCTTTTGGCTTGCTATGGATGAAAACTATTTCCCTTCATCGGCTTATGCCGAGACATAAGTCGGCAATCTGCATCCTGCACGTACGCGCATAGTTGCGTCTGCCATCTACATATCGCGCACAAGGGCAGCTTATTTTTCGAAGCCAAAAACGCTGGTACTGCGAATCGTTTTTGGCTGAAGCATCAAAAAGGGGCGAAAAACGGCATCGACGTAGCCGGCTGCCGAAACCATCTGTCGGAATGCGCGATCGCAACCCGAACCGCTGAGACGCTACCATCCAACTAGAGCCAAGCGCAGGACGCCCAGCGGCATATGCCTCAGCGTGCCCTTGTCCGTCAATCACGCCTCAACTGAGCCTTGATAAATACCCGGGCCATCCTTCATCGTGAGCGCGGGTTGGGCATTCGGCCCACATTTTCAGTATCCGAGTTGTCGATCCACCACGTGGAGCAGAGCTTCGCCTGCTGCGCCGCGGCGGACGTTTTCCGCGATCACCGCGCAAGCGGTTTCGGGGCGCGTTTCAGATGCGATATGAGGTGTTACCGTGATGTTTGGATGATGCCAGAAAGGGTGATCCTTCGGCAACGGCTCGGTCCGAAAGACGTCAAGCGTGGCATGCGCGATCTGGCCTGTGCCGACCGCATCAAGCAGGGCTTCATCGTCGATCAGCGTGCCGCGCCCTGGATTGAGGATGACGGCGCCTTGCGGCAATTGAGCCATCGCCTTTGCGTCCAGTACGTTGCGGGTCGCGGTCGTGTCAGGCAGCAAAAGCACCAGAATATCGGCCCGCTCAAGCGCCTTTTGAAGGCCGTCCTCCCCGGAGAGACATAGCAACCCGGCGACGCTTTTTTGTGTCCGGCTCCACCCGGCGATGTCGAAGCCCAGAAAGGCCAGTGTTTCAGCGCAGGCGCGACCAAGCTCTCCCAGTCCCAAAACGGTGACGCGTCGGCTTTGCGCCAAAGGCGGGGCGCCCGGGCGCCAGGTGCCATCCTGACCGTGAAGGTAGCGATCCAGTCCCAGATGATGGCGCAAGACGTGGCCTGTCACCCATTCCCGCATACCTTGTGTCATCCCGTGATCCACCATGCGCGTCAGCGGAACGGTGAGGGTCTTGTTTCCGACGACGGCTTCGACCCCGGCCCACAGGTTCAACACAGCCTTCAAACGGACGAAAGGGGTAAAATCCTGAACATCGCTGTTTGGCGCATAAACAATGTAATCGACCTCTGCCGGCGCGAAATCGGTCCGAAGGTCGGCTGTCAGTCCGGCCCTTGAAAATGCGTCTTTAAGGGGGCGTTCGTAGGTGTCCCAGCGTTCTTGCCGGGCAGCGAAGAGAACGTTGATTGTCATGATTACCGTGGTCTGTGGATATGAGCGCTTTGCACCAGGCCAAATGCGATCATGAGAACAAGCATGGCCGAGCCGCCGTAGCTGACCAATGGCAGAGGAACGCCCACGACTGGAGCAAGCCCCATCACCATCGACATGTTCACGGCAAAAAAGAGGAAGAACGTGAAGGCGATGCCCAATGTCATGAGCGAAGAAAAACGGTCCTTGGTGGCCAGCGCCGTCACGACGCAAAAGACCACGATAAGCGCATAGAGCGTCAGCAGGGAGATCGCCCCGACAAACCCGAACTCTTCGGCCAGGGTGGTAAAGATGAAATCCGTCTGCTTTTCCGGAAGGAAGTTGAGGCGGGATTGTGTGCCCTGCATGAACCCCCGCCCGGTCCATCCCCCGGACCCCAGTGCGATCTTGGATTGCGTGATGTGATAGCCTGCGCCCAGCGGATCCGTCGAAGGATCTAGAAAGGTATCGATCCGCCTGTATTGGTAGTCTTTCAGCAATTGCCAGGTCGTGCCACGGCTTTGGAAGACAGCCGCGACAAGCCCGCCCATGGCGCCGATCACGCCTGCGAAATAGGCCCAATGCACGCCCGCCAGAAACAGCATCGCACCGCCCGCGGTCAAAAGCAGGATCGACGTGCCCAGGTCCGGTTGTCTGAGCACCATGAAAGTCGGGAAAAGGATGACCAGAACCGGTATCAGAACCCAAAGCGGGCGCGATGTCTTTTTCGCGGGCAACCAGTCGTAATAGGCCGCAAGCAGCATCACCATGGTGATCTTTACCAGCTCAGACGGCTGCAAACGCATGAAGCCCAGGTCAATCCAGCGCTGCGCCCCCATACCAACGGAGCCGAAGAACTCCACAGCGATCAGCAAAAGAACCGATGTGCCATAGGCCACACCGGCCAGGTTGCGCCAGAACCATATCGGGACCACCGCGACGATCAGCATGATAACGAGGCCCATGCCGAACCGTTTCATCTGTGGCTCGGCCCAGGGTGAAAACGATCCGCCCGCCACGGAATAGAGCATCAGAAAGCCGACACTGCCCACCGCGATCAGCAAAAGCGTGAGCGGCCAGTTCAGGTAAAAGATCTTGCGCGGGCCGGTGGGTACGGATTTGACCGTATATTCAAGATAACTCATGCGCGGTCCCTGGCGGTCTCGCGCGCTTGCTGTTCCCGCTGCAGCCGCTCCTGTTGCGCCTGGATGCGGCCACGATCCTTTGTCGGATATGCGGCCAGCGGCGGGGTCCCGCCATAAAGGGCCTGCAACGTGATGTCGCGCGCGATGGGTGCCGCGGCCTTGGAACCGCCGCCGCCATGTTCTACGACAACGGACACCGCGTATTTCGGATTTTCGTAAGGCGCGAAATTGACGAAAAGCGCGTGATCCCGGCGCTCCCACGGCAGATCTTCATTCCGGATCACGCCGGCGCGGCGTTCGGCGGCGGTGATGTTGCGCACCTGGCTGGTTCCGGTCTTGCCTGCCATCCGGAACGCGTCTTCGATAATGCGGCTCGAATAGGCCGTGCCACGACGGTCGTTAGACACCGCATACATCGCGCGCCGCATCTTGCGCAGGTTGTTTTCGTTCATGCCAAGCGGTTCGCCGGCACCTGATGGCTCCTCAACCCCGTCGATGGACTTGACGAGGCGGGGCGACACAGACCGGCTTGTTGCCAGCCTCGCCGTCATGACCGCAAGCTGAAGAGGGGAGGCGAGCATGAAGCCCTGTCCGATAGACGCGTTGGCGGTGTCCCCGATCAGCCAATCCTCGCCATGGATCCGTTTCTTCCACGCCCGATCCGGTGCAAGACCGCGGGCAATGGCCGACATCGGCAGCTCATGCCGGATGCCCAGGCCGAACCGTTGCGCCATGGCCGAGATCTTGTCTTGCCCGACCTTCAGCGCGAGATCGTAGTAATAAACGTCACAGCTTTGCTTAAGCGAGTTCTGCAGGTCCACATGCCCATGCCCCGCACGCTTCCAGCAATGGAAGCGGCGCCCGGCCACCTCCAGGAATCCCGGGCACCATACGGTTTCATCCGGGCCGATCAGCCCATCCTCCAACGCGGCCATCGCCGTGATCATCTTGAAGGTAGAGCCGGGCGGGTAGGTGCCCTGAACGGTCTTGTTGGCGAGGGGACGGTACTTGTCTTCGGTCAACGCCCGATAATCCGCAACCGAGATGCCGCGCACGAAGAGATTGGGGTCGAAACTGGGTGATGACGCGATCGCGAGAAGATCGCCGCTATCGCAATCCATGATCACGGCGCTCGCACTCTCATTGCCCAGGCGCGATTGGACGTAGTTCTGAAGATCGGCATCAATGGTCAGCTGCACGTCAGAGCCAGCCTGACCCGGGCGGCGGTCAAGCTCCCGCATGACCCGTCCCGACGCATTGACCTCAACCCGCTTCGTGCCAGCCTTCCCGCGCAGACTGTCTTCTTTCTTGGCTTCCAGCCCCACCTTTCCGATCTGGAACCGCGGGATGCGCAAAAGCTGATCGGGATCTTCAATCTGGCTGAGATCGTAGTCGCTGACCGGCCCGACATAGCCGATGACATGCGCGAAATCCTGGCCGCGGGGGTAGACGCGGGTCAGACCGACTTCGGGGGCAACACCCGGCAGCGCGGGGGCGTTGACCGCAACGGTGCTCACATCCCGCCAGGACACCTGATCTGCAACAGTGACAGGAAGGAAAGGGGGCGAGCGCCGCATCTCGGTCACCGCGCGGTTGAGGTCTTCGTCGTCAAGTTCGACGAGTTGCGACAGGCGCGCGATCACACCGTCAACATCCCCGGCATCCTCGCGGACCACGACGATGCGATAGCTGGGCGTGTTCTGCGCGATGATCTTGCCGTTGCGATCAAAGATGTCTCCGCGCGCCGGCGGTATGAGGCGGATATTGATCCGGTTTTCTTCGGCCAGAAGACGGAACTGATCTGCCTGATCTACCTGAAGATACTGCATGCGAAGACCAAGCGCCCCGATGAACGCGGCCTTGGCCCCGCCCAGAAGGACGGCGCGCCGGGTCAGGACGGAATGGGTTTTCTCCAGCTCACGGGGGTTTCGTCTCATGCTCTGGCTCCCAGCGCATCTTCGGAGTTGGGGGAAAGCTTGCGAACGCCCAGCAGCACATGTGACAACAACACCACCGCCGGGTAAGCGGCGATTGTCATGATCAGCTGGATCAGTGTCAGCCCCAGCGGCGCCTGATCAACGATCAGCGTTGCAAGGATCACCCGGTTCAGGATCACAACAAGGACCATCATCATTCCCGCGGCCACCCATTCACCGACAAAGCTTGCGTCACGCAAACCACCGGTGCGGTTTTTCAGTTGCGCCGCGCCAAACACCACCAGCGCGGCCATCAGACCAGGCGGGCGCATCAGAATGAGATCAGATAACAGCATCACGCCCGCGATACTGAGAGCAGGCACATAATCGGGGCGCCGCATGGCCCAGGCGAAGGTGATGGCAAGAAGCAGGTCCGGCCAGGCCCAAAAAGGGGGAAGCGTGCTGAGCGGCAGAAGCTGGAAGAAAATGATCAGGAGCGCCAGACCCAGATAGGCGGCGCGCATAACCCAGACACGGGAAGAGGACAGATTATCCATCGCCGTCCTCCGGTGTCAGCAGCCGGACCGCTCCCAAAGGTGTGACCAACCCGCCGGGATCCTCGACCGTCTCGGTTCCGTAATGCCGAAGCACTCTGAGAAATTCGAGGCGTTCGAAATCCGCGGACAGGCGCACGCGCAGACGTCCGTTCGGATCGGCAGCGACCTGACCGACAAGCAATCCGGCCGGAAACACGCCGCCATCGCCCGAACTGATGACCCGGTCGCCCGGGCGGACGAGATCACGGTTCTCGAGAAAATCCAGAAGAGGGGCCGCAGTGTTGTCACCAGCCACCAGCGCGGTCTGCCCCGATGGCTGAACCGTGACCGGGATCGCGGAGGACGCGTCGGTCAACAGGATCACACGGGCCGTGTTTTGTCCCACGCCCGAGATACGACCGACAACGCCGATCCCGTCCATGGCGGCCCAACCGTCGACGATGCCGTCCCGCGCGCCGACATTCAAAAGCACCGATTGCCGGAACGGAGAGCCGCTGTCGGCCATCACCACACCGGTGATGAAGGTCAGGCGCGGGTCCAGGCGAACATTGTTGAGATCGAGCAGCCGGGCATTCTCCTGTTCCAGCTGCAGCGCAGCCTCCTTCCAGGCCTGCATCTGCCGCAGCTCACTTCGCAATTCGCGGTTCTGTTCGGCCAGGCGGCGATATGACTGGAAATCCCGGAAGAGATTGATCGTGCCCGTGACAGGCGCCATCGCCCAATCCAGGTTGGGCACGACGGCATCCGTTACCTGCGCGCGAAAACGTTCGACCCGTGGGCTGTCGATGCGCCAGACGATGAAGATGGCGAGAAGGCAAAGGATAATGACCCCCAGCAGCAGACGCCGCAGGGGGGTGGCATAGTCCTCACGCTGTGAACGATCTCTGGCCATCGGCCCCCTTCGTTGCGCGCGGCTGTCGGGCCGTGGCCCGGCCCGCAAAGGGTGCGCGTGTTAGCTGTCGTAGTCAATCGCGTGGCGCAACTGTTTCTCGTATTCCAGCGCCTTGCCGGTACCGAGGGCCACGCAATTGAGGCTTTCATCCGCAATCGATACGGCCAGACCGGTTTGTTCCCGCAGGGCCAAATCCAGATCACCCAGCAGCGCGCCACCTCCGGTCAGCATGACGCCCCGGTCGACGATATCCGCGGCAAGATCCGGCGGGGTGGTTTCAAGTGCTGTCATCACCGCTTCGCAGATCTGCTGGACGGGTTCGGCCAGAGCCTCGGCCACCTGGGCCTGGCTGACCTCGATTTCCTTGGGCACGCCGTTGAGAAGGTCACGTCCCCGGATCTGCATGGAACTGCCGCGCCCGTCATCGGGCATCCGCGCGGTGCCGATGGAGGTCTTGATCCGCTCAGCTGTGCTTTCGCCTACCAGAAGGTTCTGCTGACGGCGCAGATAAGAGATGATCGCCTCGTCCATCCGGTCTCCCCCGACACGAACCGAACGGGCATAGACGATGTCGCCCAGCGACAGCACCGCCACTTCGGTCGTGCCGCCGCCGATATCGACGACCATGTTCCCGGTGGGGTCGGTGATGGGCATGCCGGCGCCGATGGCGGCGGCAATCGGCTCGGCGATCAGCCCGGCACGGCGAGCGCCCGCGCTGAGAACGGATTGGCGGATCGCGCGCTTTTCAACCGGTGTCGCGCCATGGGGGACGCAAACGATGATCTTGGGCTTGGAGAAGGTCGAGCGTTTGTGGACCTTACGGATGAAGTGCTTGATCATCTCTTCGGCGGTGTCGAAATCGGCGATCACCCCCTCGCGCATGGGCCGGATCGCCTCGATAGATCCGGGCGTGCGTCCCAGCATCAGCTTGGCATCTTCGCCAACAGCCAGCACCTTCTTGACCCCGTCCTTGACGTGGTAGGCCACGACCGACGGTTCCGACAGGATCACGCCACGCCCTTTGACGTAGACCAGCGTGTTCGCGGTGCCGAGGTCGATGGCCATGTCTGACGTGAACAGCCCACCGAGATTATCAAGAAACGACATGCGCGGAACCCTGTAGAGACCTGTAAGAAAGCCCGCGAGTCGTTCCGCGGGCCGCATGAGTTATAGGCCCGCTGGAGGGTGGGTGAAAGGGCGTATTATGGTCAAATCAGCACTATTCCGCTGGGTCTTTGGGGGCGTTGGAGCCTCTCAGAGCGGAGGGACGGAACAGGGTTCGTGAAATCGGCATCCTGCGGTCATCTTTAGTAGGGCAGCCCGACGTAGTTTTCCGCCAGAGAGGTCAGCGCAGCTTCTGAACTGAAGAGATAGGCAAGGTCGGATTGCTGGATCCGCTGACCGAATGCGCCCTGCTCGGGGAAGGTGTGAAGCAGGCTGGTCATCCACCATGAAAACCGCTGGGTTTTCCAGTTTCGCGCCAGGGCGGTTTCGGAATAGCGATCCAGCCCGTCCATCTGGCCGGTCTCATAATACCGGGTGAGTGCGTGGTAGAGGTAATGGATATCCGCGCCCGCGCTGTTAAGGCCCTTGGCGCCTGTGGGTGGTACGATATGCGCGGCGTCACCTGCCAGAAAGAGCCGGCCCCAGCGCATCGGCTCGGCCACGAAAGAGCGCAGCGGAGCGATGGATTTCTCGATGGAGGCGCCGGTCACCAGCGCGTCCGCGACCGCGCGGGGAAGGCGGCGTTTCAGCTCGGCCCAGAAACGGTCATCGGACCAATCTTCTACCTTTTCGTCGAGCGCGACCTGAATGTAGTACCGGCTGAGATTGCGGTTGCGCATGGAACAGAGGGCAAAGCCGCGGTCGTGGCGGGCATAGATCAATTCGTCGGAGACGGGCGGCGTGCGGGAGAGAACGCCAAGCCAGCCGAAAGGATAGACCCGTTCGAAAAGACGCATCTTGTCTGCGGGGATGGATTTGCGGCTGACGCCGTGAAACCCATCGCAGCCAATCACGAAATCACAGCCGATCCGGTGCGTGTCGTCGCCGATCCGGTAGGTCAGCGAAGGCGCGTCGGATTGCAGATCATGCGGGGTCACGTCAGCGGCATTGTGGATCACCGTCCCGCCCATCGCATCGCGCGCGGCGTAGAGATCCCGGGTCACCTCGGTCTGGCCGTAAACGATCACATTGGTTCCGCTGTGTTTTTTCAGATCGACATGTAAGAGCGCGTCATCTTGGGCCAGGTAGAACCCGGTATGCGCCTCGCCCTCTTGCTCCATCCGGTCACCCACGCCCGCCTCGTGCAGAAGGCGCGCAAATCCCCGCTCAAGAACGCCTGCGCGGATGCGAGAGAGTACGTAATCCCGGCTTTGACGTTCGAGCACGATGGTGTCGATGCCCTTGCGATGCAGAAGCTGCGAAAGCAGGAGCCCTGACGGGCCGCCGCCGATAATGCCGACCTGAGTTTTCATATCCGCCCTCCCTGCCGGATTTCGACCGGCCTGGGTAAAGCTCTATCCGCTAAAGAGGTTTTGGCAAGAGGGCGCGTGATCCGATTGAGGCGCGGATGCGCCACACGATTTTGGAGATATTTGAGACGTGACACGCCTGTCGGGCCGCGCGCGGGCGGAGAGGGCGGGATTTCCGTATTTTTATCGAGAAGAAGACCCCCGGCTGTGCGATCTCTGTCAGGATCCCGCAGAAGGGAAGGTGTTATCCGTCCTCGGACAGCGCGCCGTTTTCCCAGTTGCCGGTCACTTCCTGACCCGTGGCATAGCGCATGGTGCCTTCGCCCTGGCGTTTTCCGTCCTGGAAGGTGCCTTCGTAGACATCGCCGTTGGCGTAGGTTGCGATCCCCTGGCCATTGATCTCACCGGAGCGCCATTCGCCGGAATACTGAAAACCGCTGGCCATCACGATCTCTCCAGAGCCCTCACGCTGACCGTTCACGAATTGACCGGTATAGACCGTGCCATCGGGGTAGGTGGCCTTGCCCTGGCCGTGACGTTGACCGTTTTGCCATTCCCCCTCGTAGCGGTAGCCGTCCGCATAGGTCATCGTGCCGGTGCCGTGATTGCGGGCATTCTGGAACTCGCCTTCATAGACGACCCCGTTGGAATAGGTTGCGACACCCTTCCCCTCGATCACCCCGGCCGCCCAGGCGCCAACATAGGTAGAGCCATCCGGATAGGTGATCTTGCCTTCCCCATCCGCAAGGTCGTCCCGGAAGCTGCCCTCGTAGATAGAGCCGTCGGGATAGGTGACCCGGCCCTGTCCTTCGATCTTGCCGTTCACCCAGCCGCCGACATAGACATATCCGTCCGCTCCGGTGAAGGTCCCTTGCCCGTGGCGCCGGTCATCCGCGAAGTCGCCTTCGTAGATGTCGCCGTTGGCATAGGTCACCTTGCCCTTGCCTTGACGTTTGCCCCCCGAAAGCTCGCCCTGATAGACGTCCCCGTTGGCCTGGGTCAGCGTGCCCGTGCCTTCGATCTGTCCGTCTTTCCAGAGCCCGACATAGGTCAGGCCGTCCGGCAGGGTCAGCGTGCCTTCGCCGTCCCGCTTTCCGGACAGGATGGCCCCTTCATAGACCGCTCCGTCAGGATAGGTGATCGTGCCCATGCCCTGTTTGACGCCGTTGACCCAGTCGCCACGGTATTCATAGCCTCCCGGGCTTTGCATCACGCCCTTGCCATCATGCTGGGCATTCCGGAAAGACCCCTCGTAGCGGACACCATTTGCATAGATCGCCACGCCCTGCCCGTTGATGACGCCGTTTTCCCATTCCCCTTCGTAGGTGCCGCCATCGGCGAAGGTGATCTTGCCTATTCCGTTCGGCTTGCCTTTGGCGAATTCGCCTTCGTAAATGGATCCGTTCGGGAACCTTGCGACGCCCTGGCCGCGGATCTCTCCATCCACCCATTCGCCCGAATACTGATAGCCGTTGGGCAGGGTGTAAGTGCCGGTGCCGTGTTGAAGGCCGCCGCGAAACGTTCCTTCGTAAACGCCGCCGTCATCGTATTGCTTGGTCAGAACCTGGCCGTCCTGAGCCAGGGCGACCGATGTCGCCATGACCGAGAAAACAAAGCCCATCGCTGCTATTCTGGGGGTCATGATTTGTCCTGAATGCGCCTGCTCTGCCCGTTTGCCGGGTGGCAAGAGGTTAAGACAGCAGGCGTCCCGGGGCAATGTCTTTTGCCGCAGGCCTCTTTCCCTTCGATTGGGATCTGCTAAATCCTGCAGTCATCCAGGCAGGCTAGGGGACCGACATGGCCGAACGTTTCCGCATCACCCTCGCACAATTGAACCCGACCGTGGGCGATCTGGCCGGCAACGCAGCCAAGGCGCATGCCGCCTGGAAGGCGGGGCGGGATGCTGGGGCCGATCTGGTGGCGCTGCCGGAGATGTTTATCACCGGCTACAATGCCCAGGATCTGGTGATGAAGCCTGCTTTTCATACCGCGGCGATCGCGGAGGTAAGGGCCCTCGCAGAAGCCTGCGCGGACGGGCCCGCCCTTGCCATTGGAGGCCCCTGGGTCGAGGCGACGGAGCTCTATAACGCCTATTTCATCCTCAAGGGTGGCCGGATCGCCAGCACACAGCTTAAACATCACCTGCCCAACGAAACGGTTTTCGATGAGGTTCGCATCTTTGACGCGGGCCCCCTGGGCGGTCCTTACAGTGTTGGAAACACACGGATCGGCAGCCCGATCTGCGAGGATGCCTGGCACGAAGATGTCGCTGAAACCATGGCCGAAACCGGGGCGGAGTTTCTGCTTGTGCCGAATGGCTCACCTTACTACCGAAACAAGTTCGAGACGCGGCTGAACCTGATGGTGTCTCGCGTGGTCGAGACGGGTCTGCCGCTGATCTATCTCAACATGGTCGGGGGACAGGACGATCAGGTTTTCGACGGCGGATCCTTCGTGCTGAACCCCGGCGGGACGCTTGCGGTGCAACTTCCGGTCTTCGAAGAGGTCATAACCCAGCTCGATCTTGAGCGGACCGCAGACGGCTGGCGCGCCTTGCCCGGAGAGGTGGCTGTGCATCCCGATGCTTACGAGCAGGATTATCGGGTCATGGTCACTGCCTTGCGGGATTACATGGACAAGACCGGGTTCAAGAAGGTGCTTCTCGGGCTCTCCGGCGGTATCGATTCGGCCATTGTGGCCACTATTGCCGTCGATGCACTTGGCGCGGAAAACGTGCGCTGTGTGATGTTGCCCTCGGAATATACCAGCGAGACTTCGCTGGAGGACGCAAAGGCTGTCGCTGAAAACCTGGGATGCCGGTATGATTTCGTGCCGATCAGCGAGGGACGGGAGGCGATTACAAATACGCTTGCACCCGTCTTCAACGGACACGAGGCGGATCTGACCGAAGAAAACATCCAGTCGCGCCTTCGGGGTCTGTTGCTTATGGCGATGAGCAACAAGTTCGGGGAAATGCTGCTGACAACCGGCAACAAGTCAGAAGTGGCGGTGGGCTACGCCACGATCTACGGCGATATGTCGGGCGGGTACAATCCGATCAAGGATCTCTACAAGACTCGGGTTTTCGAAACCTGCCGCTGGCGCAACGCCCATTATCGGGACTGGATGAAAGGCCCGGACGGCGAGGTCATTCCCGGTCGGGTGATCGACAAGCCACCGACGGCCGAGTTGCGGGCCGATCAGAAGGACAGCGACAGTCTGCCCGATTACGCAGAGCTTGATGCGATCCTGGACATCCTGGTGGATCAGGACGGGTCGATCGAGGATTGCGTTGCCGCCGGATTTGATCGCGAAACGGCCAAGAAGGTCGAACACCTGATTTATGTCAGCGAATACAAGCGCTTTCAGTCGGCGCCCGGGGCGCGATTGTCCAAGCGCGCCTTCTGGCTCGACCGCCGATATCCCATCGTCAATCGTTGGCGCGACCAGGGCTAGGCGGGCACGCGGTCTGGCAGCAGCGGGATCGAACGGGCCAGGTCGGAGCAAAGCGTTTCGCTGCTGTAATAGTTGCGAAGTGCCGATCCGTCGACAAGGTCGTTCTGAGCGGCGGCGAATGTCTCGATATCTGTCTGACGGTCGCGGGCTCTCCGCTCCGCGATCAACGTCATATAGGCCAGCGTCGTCGTCGCATTGAACTTTTCGGGGACGCCAGCGGCTGTCGCAAGATGGCGCAGCCCTCGGGCGACAACATGGACCGCTTCGAAGAATTCAAACCGATCCAACGCGGCGACAGCGAGGCCGATATGATGCGCGTGGGTGAAGCCATCAGGGGACAGCCGCGCGTCAATCAACTGATCGAGCATGACGTGATAGTCGGTCTTCATTCCTCGTGCCCCCCTTCGGACAGTTTGTGGCTGTCTTCGGCTGTCAGATCGAGGTCATAGACGATCTTGAGGTGCTCGATCTTTTCCAGGGTGACCTGTGAAAAGGGCGCTTTGCCCTCGAATGCATGCAGCGCCATGCCCTCTACGATCTCTGCAACTGACATGTCGAGGTGTTCGGCAAGTCCCTTGAGGACCTTTAAAAGCCGCCGTTCCAGCCGCAGCCCGGTTTGCACACGTTCAACTTTTTTCATCGAATCATCCTATCTTGGTACCTAGATAACATTTTTGGTAGGTGTGCTCAACACCCCGTCTGGACGGTCGCGCGTCGGGGTGGCTAGATGCAGCTATGCCGGGACCGACCCCACACCCTGTCAAATCCGATCCGGACGCGCCGCAGCACGCGGACGTGGTGGTCATCGGAGGTGGCATTATCGGTGCGTCAACCGCGCTCGAGCTTGCCGAACGGGGGCTCAAGGTGGCGCTTTGCGAGAAGGGCGAGATCGGGGCAGAACAATCCTCGCGCAATTGGGGCTGGGTCCGCCTCTCCTGGCGCGATCCGCGTGAGATCCCGCTCATGCTCGAGGCGATCCGGGCCTGGGAAACCATGGACAGCCGCACAGGTCGGCAGACCGGATACCGCCAGACCGGCATTCTCTTCACGGCGCCGGATGAAGCGGCGTTCATGCAAAACGAAGCGTGGTCCCGCCATCTTGAGCCGTTTCAGGTTGAATTTCAGCTGCTGCGCGGCGCAGAGCTTGATGCCGCGATGCCCGGTCACCGGATGTCTGTGACCGGAGCGCTTTTAACCCCGTGCGACGGCCGGGCGGAACCACAATGGGCGGCCCCGGCCATCGCAGAGGCCGCGCGTGATGCCGGCGCTGCCGTTTTGACCCGATGTGCCGTGCGCGGCATCGTTCGAGAGGCGGGCCATGTCAGCGGGGTCGTGACGGAACAGGGGTCGATTAAGTGTTCTCGCGTGGTGCTGGCGGGTGGGGCCTGGTCGCGGCTTTTTGCCGGGAATGAAGGGGTCGAGTTACCTCAACTCAAGGTCATGAACAGCGTGCTGCGGACAACGCCTGTCGCTAACGGCCCCGACGCTGCCGTCTGGGCGGATCGCTTTGCCCTTCGCCGGCGTGCCGATGGCGGGTATACGGTTGCTTCGGGCAGTGGGAACCTGGTCGACATCGTACCCGACAGCTTTCGGTTGGCGCGCATGTTCTGGCCGGCCTTGCGCAATGACTGGCGGAAGCTGGGCTTTCGGCTGTCAGGACGCTGGCGCGAGGAGGCGTCCCTGCCGCGGCGCTGGTCCAAGGACGAGACGACCGCTTTCGAACGCCATCGCATCCTTGACCCATGCCCATCCAAACGCACCGTAGAGCAGGCCTGGGCCGCAACGCGCGCGGCTTTCCCGATATTCGAAACGGCGGAGATCGCGCAATCCTGGGCCGGTCTGATTGACGTGACGCCGGACGCGATCCCCGTGATCTCAGAGGTTGAGGATCTACCGGGATTTTTCATCGTGACAGGCTTTTCCGGTCATGGCTTTGGTATCGCACCCGGGGCAGGCAAGCTGATGGCGGATCTTGTCACCGCGGTGCAACCCTGCGTGGATCCGACACCCTTTCGGCTAAGCCGGTTCTCTGACGGCAGCCCCATTACCCTGATGCCTGCGTTCTGAGAACATCGCCCCGGCGTGAGCACCGGGGCGCGCCATGGTTTAGCCCATAAGCTGATAGCTGACCGGCACATAGCGGAAGCCATCGCCGCGCGGCTCGACGAAACCTGCGGCGGGAAAGGGCATATGATAGCCGATCATGGGGATCTTGTCGGCGGCCAGCATTCCAAGGACTGACCGGCGCGACGCCGCGGCGGCGTCGGGATCTGCATCAAAGCTGAAGGCCCAATCAGGACGGGCAAAAGACCAGACGTAGTGATTGGCCAGGTCTGCGGTCAGGACAAGTTGCCGTCCCCCGCTTTCCAGCATGTAACACATATGGCCGGGCGTATGACCAAAGCTTGCAAGCGATGTGATGCCCGACGCGACGCTTCCGCCATCTTCGATAAAGCTCATCTTTTCAGCCATAGGCGTGACGAGCGAGGCGACCATGTCGCCAACCCGGTTGCCGGCATCCATGGCCGACCAGAAATCGTATTCCGCGGCGGCGGTCACATAGCGGGCATTGGGAAAGGTCGGGCTGCCATCCGTCATCATGCCACCGATATGATCGGGATGCATGTGGGTCAGAACGACGACATCCACCGCGTCTGGGGAAATGCCTGCGGCGGCGAGTGCGGTTGTGATACCACTTTGGCCAAGCCCGGTGTCGAAAAGCACGATCTCCGATCCGGTATCCACAACTGTTGGCGTGAAGTAGAATTGCGTCTGGTCTGCCGGAATGAAGTTTTCTTCCGCGATCTGCTCGAACTCACCCTCGGGCGCGGCGCCGCCGAAGAGAGCCTTGGGATCGTCGCGCATCGCGCTGCCATCCAGCAACGTGGTGACCGACATCTCGCCCATGCGGAAGGTATGTGCCACGGGCGCTTCTGCGCCGCTGCCATGGCCGGCCGCCGAAAGGGCCGAGGCGCTTGCTGCAAGTGGCAGGGCCGCCGCGCCCATCAGGGCCGCACGGCGGGTCAGGTTCGGGGAAGGGATCATGTCTCGCTCCTTACATGTGTCCGACACAAATCTTAGTACGACTGACACGAAATTCCTCCGTCGCTCTGCGACCGTCATGGTAACTTTATCGCGATGGTAAGACGTATGACGATACAGGCGGATCAGGATAAGCCCGCGTATCTCGCGGCGGTCGAACCCGATATGCGGCGCGCTGACGCCAGAACGCTGCGTCGGTTCCTGCAGTGGATGACCGGTTTTCAGCCAAAGATCTGGGGCGGTTCGATGCCGGGTGATGGCTGCTATGATTGCCGTCATGCAAGCGGACACAAAGGCAACATTCTCCCAACAGGTTTCGCATCGCGGAAATCGGCCTCTTCGGCTTATGTCATGCCTGGATATGCGGCCTTTTCATCGATCCTCCTTCGATTGGGAAAGCATAGGATTGGTGCGTCCTGCTTAGATGTGAACCGGATCGTCGATATTGATCTGGACGTTCTGACGGAATTGATCCAAGCGGGGCGAAAGGATTTGGGGCGACGTTGGACTGTCCAATCCGAATAAGAGGTGTGTGGCGCAATGACATGGCGGATCTGGGCCATCGCGATCGGCCTGACCCTTGCGGTCGCAGGCCTGCCGTTGGCGTCCTCATCAGATCGCTTCGAGACCGCGGTGTCCCTCTGGCTTGATGGAGATGACGCAGGCGCGCTGCCCGAATTTGCCGATCTCGCGCAGCAGGGGCACGCATTGGCCCGGATTTTGCTGGCCCAGATCGAGCTGATGGACAAAGGCCCGTCGCAATTTCGGCGAAACCTGACGCCAGATCAGGCGCGTGCGCTTTTTCGCAGAAGCTCGACCGACGGAGGACCGGCAACAAGCTGGCTTGCGGTTGAGGATCAGCAGGGCAATGCCCTGGCGCGCGCTCTGCGGGCGTCCCGCTTTCCGGATGTGCAGCCCGAGCTGATCGATGAGCTGAGGGAGATGGGAGAGGCGCAGGCCACCGACTATCCAACCAGGATCCTCGCGCTCTACGGAACATCCGAGGATCGGCGCGCGCTATTAAAGAGCGATGCGCTGTTGCCGGAGTTGCGGCCCTATCTGCTTTATCTCGAAAACAATCCCGAACTGCAGGGCGATGGCATCTATGTTTTGCGCCATATCACCGGTCTGGGCGATATGATCGACGGCGCAGACGAGGACACCCGCGGGATCGCTGGTCTTCTTGCGCTGGGATACGGTTACGGTGATACAAATCCGGACAATCGCTGGCACGCCACCGTGACGGACTGGATCATGACGGACGAGGCAACGCGGCCCATCGCCGACCTCTGTCGGGGGGAATGCGGTGCGCAGGCAGGCGCATGTGGCTTTGCCCTCACCGCGCTGACCGGCGGCTATTTCGAGGTGATCCGTCTCGATTCGCCCTTGGAAACGGTCATTCCACAGGACACGTTTCTCTCTAGCCCGAGGGCGCGGTTGATGGCGTTGCGCCGGGCGGCCTTCACCCGGGCGGAGACGGCTGGTCCTCGGGCCTCCATCCGGGAGATCGCGGAGATGAGCCAATGCGCCGCCGACCTTGTGGCGCAGGCACGCTCCGGCGGCCTCTGACTGTCGCTGTTCTGGACAAAACGGTGTCCCTGTGAGACATGGCGCGCAAGCAGGAGACGCAGATGACCACCACCCGTTTCGCCCCATCCCCGACCGGCTATATCCATGTCGGAAACCTCAGAACCGCGCTGATGAACTATCTCATCGCGCGCAAGGCCGGGGGCACCTTCATTCTGCGCATCGACGATACGGATCCGGAGCGTTCCAAGGAAGAGTATGTCGATGCGATCAAGGAGGATCTCGACTGGCTGGGTCTGCACTGGGACCGGGTCGAACGACAATCCGAACGCTTGGATCGCTATGCGGAGGCCGCCGACACCCTGCGCAAGATGGGACGTTTCTACGAGGCGTTTGAAACCCCAACCGAACTGGATCTCAAGCGCAAGAAACAGCTCAACATGGGTCGTCCGCCCGTCTATGACCGCGCGGCCCTTGCCCTCAGCGATGACCAAAAGCAGGCCTTGCGGGCAGAGCGTGGGGACGGCGTCTGGCGGTTCAAGCTTGATCATGCGCGGATCGAATGGGTCGATGGTATCCTTGGCGACACCTCCATTGACGCGGCAAGCGTCAGTGATCCGGTGCTCATCCGGGGCGACGGTCAGGTTCTCTATACGCTGGCATCGGTGGTCGACGACACCGAGATGGGCGTCACCGATGTGGTCCGCGGGTCGGACCATGTCACCAATACGGCGACCCAGATCCAGATCATCGAAGCCCTTGGCGGGACCTGTCCGCGTTTCGCACATCACAGTCTGCTGACGGGGCCCCAGGGCGAGGCGCTGTCGAAGCGGCTTGGCACGCTTGCCCTGCGTGACTTGCGCGCACAGGGGGTGGAACCGATGGCTTTGCTCAGCCATATGGCGCGGCTCGGCTCAAGCGATCCTATTGAGCTTCGCGCCGACATGGCCGAGCTGGTTGATGGGTTCGATATCGGGCGCTTTGGCGCGGCACCGACCAAGTTTGACGAGGCGGACCTTTTCCCGCTGACCGCAAGGCATCTGCAGACGCTGCCTTTCAATGCAGTTGCAGGCACGATCGCGGAGATCGGCGTGCCGGATCATCAGGCTGAGCAGTTCTGGACGGTCACACGAGACAATATCACGACGCTGTCCGATCTGCAGGACTGGTGGCGACTGTTCCGCGAGGGCGCAGAGCCGGTCATCGACGACGAAGATACCGATTTCGTCCGCGAGGCGATGACGCTGCTTGCAGACGCGCCATTCGACGAGGCCACGTGGGCAACCTGGACCGCAGCCGTGAAGGAGGCCACCGGACGCAAGGGCAGATCCCTGTTCATGCCACTGCGCAAGGCGCTGACCGGACAGTCTCACGGACCGGACATGGCCGCTGTCATGCCCCTCTTGCAGGTCGTGCGGGCGAGGGAAAACCGTTGATACCCACCGCCATCGGTCGGGACGGGTAGGACCTGCCCGGCATGGCGGAGGCCCAGGCAAAGTTTCTCAAGGGCAACCTTTTTCGGCATGTGACTGTGATGTCGCTGACCGCGTCGGTTGGCCTTATGGCCGTGTTCATCGTCGACTTTGTCGACATGATCTTCATTTCCATGCTGGGCAAAGCCGAACTGGCCGCCGCGGTCGGATATGCGGGCGCGATCCTCTTTTTCACGACATCCTTCAGCATCGGCATGGCGATCGCCGCCGGCGCCCTTGTGGCCCGCGCCCTTGGCGCAGGGGATCCCGAACGGGCGCGGGAGAGGGCGACCCATGCGCTGGTTTACGGGGTGGCCTTTGGCGTCGCATTCTCCATCGCGGTCTGGCTGAACCTGGGCTTTCTCGTGGGTCTGCTCGGCGCGGAGGGAGAGACCGCGCGTCTTGCCGTCCTTTATCTTCAGATCGTCGTTCCATCCCTGCCGCTTCTTCTGATCGGGATGACGGGCGGGGCGCTTTTGCGTGCCCATGGGGATGCGCGCCGCGCCATGATGGCCACGATCTACGGTGGGGCAGTGAACGCGGTGCTCGATCCGATCCTGATCTTTGGTCTGGACCTTGAACTGACGGGCGCGGCCCTTGCGTCGGTGGCTGCTCGCATGGTGATGGCCGCGACCTCCCTTCTTCCGCTGATCCGGCACCATGGCGGTTTTGCGACGCCCTCTGCACCGGGGCTCATGCGAGATTTCCGTCCCGTGCTTGCGATTGCTGTGCCCGCCATCCTGACCCAGCTCGCAACGCCTGTCGGCCAGGCTTATGTCACCCGGGCGATGGCCGAATTTGGGGAGGCTGCCGTAGCCGGAATGGCCATCGTCGCGCGCCTGATGCCGGTGGCGTTCGGTGTCATCTATGCGCTTTCGGGGGCAGTCGGCCCGATCATCGGGCAGAATTTCGGCGCGGGAGATCGCGTTCGGGTACGGCGTGCCTTTCAAGCTGCGATTGTCTTTGTCGCCATCGTGGTCGCTATGGTGTCCGCCGCGCTCTTTGCCCTGCGCGCGCCTCTGGCCGCGCTGTTCCAGGCCGAGGGCGTGACGCGCGATCTTGTCTTTCTGTTCTGCGGCCCTCTTGCGCTGGCGTTCTTCTTCAATGGCGTGATCTTCGTGAGCAACGCGTCCTTCAACAATCTGGGACGCCCCTTTTACTCAACCTGGATCAATTGGGGGCGCCACACGCTGGGCACCATTCCCCTTGTCATGCTTGGCGCGGCTGTTTTGGGGGCGCCTGGTGTTCTGATTGGCCAGGCGGCGGGCGGGGTCGTCTTTGGCGTTCTGGCCTGGATCCTGGCCCGCCGTGTCATGGCGGATGGCGGAGCTTTGGGAGAGCGTGAGCCGTTCTTTCGTCAGCTAAGGCTGTTCCAGATGTTTTATCACCGCAGGTAGATCCTCCAGCATCGCGTCGACAAAACGCAGTTCATCCGCGCTGAGTGCTTGATGGCGCGGATAGCGTGGATCGGCGCGGTCGTTCAGGATCGGCGCCTGCCATCCATCTGTGGTTTCGAAAAACCGGGTCGCCCCGTCAACGCCGAAGACCCGCAGATATCCCTGCACCACCACGTCCAGGTAACTCAAAAGGATCGGATGGGCCGTGCTCGCGCCGGCACGCGACTGTGACGGTACGGAATAGACCGCGATATCGGTCACTGCATGCAGCCTGTGGCTGACTTGGGCAGTGACCAGTGCCCGTTCATAGGCCCATTCGCGATCGTCCAGCGCCTGCCAGTCCGCGTTGGGAACCGGTGCGACCAGACCTTCGATCGTCGTCCCGGGATCGGGGATCACCGTCAGAAAGGCGACCTCTCTCAGGCCGGTATGGCACCAGGCACGCCGCCAGCCCCGCAGCGAGGCGGGTTGCGGGTCAGGATAAGCATGCGTGGATGTGTTCACGAGGCTACCATAGCCAAAGAAATAGGGATCGCGCATGTCGCAACCTCGCTCACGGCGTTTTATTGATGTATGTCAAACCGTCTTTTGCATAATTATGCAATACTGACCCATCGTGGCGCGACAGGAGCGATCCTATGAGAATAACCAAAAGAACGAACATCGCGGTCCGGCTGCTGATGTTCTGTGCGGCCAATCCCGGACGGTTGGTGACAAAGGCTGAGATCGCGGAATGTTGCAACATCTCGGAAAATCACCTCGCGCAGGTGATCAATCAACTCAGCCAGCTTGGATATCTGCGCACCCAGCGGGGACGCAATGGCGGTCTTAGCCTTGGGCGGTCAGCCGATCAGATCCGGGTCGGCGATGTGTTTCGCGATGTCGAGGGGAACCTGCCGATTGCGGAGTGTTTTGCCGACGCCGACAATACCTGCCCCCTGGTTGATGCATGCCGGCTCAGGCTCGCGCTTGCAGATGCGGCAGAGGCATTTTACGCGCATATGGACGAGATCACGCTGGAATCTCTGGTATGCGATAACGCTGATCTGCTCAGGATCTTGCAGCCCGTGACCTGCACCCGCTGATCATTCCCGGGCGCGCAGAACCTGCGCCGGGCGGGCCGAAAGCGGGCGCCAGGCGAAGAGAAGACCCGCGATCAGGGTCGCCAGGATACCGCCGCCGATGATGGCGAGTGCGGACGACCAGATGACGCTAAAGTCGGTCTCCATCACAAAATGGCTCACGGCCCAGCCGCCGCCGATCCCCGCCGCCAGGGCCACGACACCTGCCGCCGCACCCAGGATCGCCGACCGCAGGGCGAAGCTGATCAGAATTCTGCGTCGTGATGCTCCCAACGTCTTGAGCACAGCCGCTTCGAAGGTGCGTGCGCTTTCTCCGGCGGCGGCGGCGCCGATGAGCACAAGAAAGCCGGTTAGCAAGGTTGCCGCAGCCCCGTATGAGGTTGCCGCCGCCAGCCCTGACAGGACCTCGCTTACCCGGTCAATCGCGTCGCGGACGCGGATCGCGGTGATGTTGGGATAGGCGGATGACAGGTCTCTCAGAATATCGGCTTCCGCGTTTTCCTCGGCATAGACGGTCGAGATGAAGGTATGTGGCGCACCGGCCAGAGCCGCCGGGTTCATCGCAAGAATAAAGCCGATGCCCGCATTCGAGAAATCGACCTCCCGAAAGCTCGCGATCGTGCCGGTGATGTCCCGGCCCAGGATATTCACGGTCATCGTGTCGCCGATCTTCAGACCCATCTCGGCGGCCTCTTCCGCGGCAAAGCTGATGAGGGGTGGACCGGAATAGTCCGGCGCCCACCATTCGCCGGCGGTAACGCTGGTATCGTCCGGCAATGCGGCGGAATAGGTCACGCCCCGATCACCCTGCAGCACCCAATGTTCGCCCGCGACCTCGCGCGCCGGGCGGTCGTTGATGCGCGTGATGATACCGCGGAGCATCGGCGCACTGTCCACGCGCGAGACGGCGGGATCCTCGTCAAGGCGGGCGGAGAAGCCGGGCATCTGGTCCCGCTGAATGTCGACGAAGAAATAGGACGGCGCGACGTCCGGCAGATCGCCCGAAATGGCGTTGCGGAGATTGCCGTCGATCTGCCCGACCGCGGCCAAAACAGACAGCCCAAGTCCAAGCGAGAGGACAACGGATGCGGCCCCTTCCCGGGTGCCGCTGATGGCGCCCAGTGCCCAGCGCAGCGCGGGTCGTCCCCGTGCAAGCGCGCCGCCACTGCGGGCCAGGCGCCGGATCAGGAAGGCAGCGATCGACAGAAGCAAAAGCGCGCCGATAATGCCGCCTGTCGTCCAAAGCGTCAGATCCAGCGCTTCGCTGAACCACCCCGCCAGGCCGACAAGGACAGTCAGCCCTAAGGCGAGCGCCAGAACGTAACGCAGGGGCGGAAGCAGACGCGCCGATGACAAAGCGTCACGAAAGAGGGTCGCGGCCCTGACCTCCTCGGTTCGGGCCAGTGGCCAGAGTGTGAAGATCAAGGCGGTCAGCAAGCCATAGATCGCAGCCTCGAAAAGCGGCTGAGGGTAAATCGCAAAGGCCGCGGGGATCGGCAGGCGTGCCTCGATGATCGGAGCGAGAAGGACCGGGACAATACCGCCCAGCATCAAGCCCAAGGCGATGCCGACGAGTGACAGAACGGCGATTTGGATGAAGTAGGTCTGGAAGATCGTCGCCCGGTCCGCGCCCAGCGTGCGCAACGTGGCAATGACACTGGTCTTGCGGGTGAGATATGCGCGCACGGCTGCTGAGACGCCAACGCCTCCCACCGCAAGGCCCGACAGTCCGACGAGCACCAGAAAGGCCCCCAGACGGTCAACGAATTCCGCCACGCCCGGGGCACCATTGCGCGCATCCGTCCACCGCAGGCCTGACGTTTCAAAGCGGTCGCGCGCATCCTGCGCCAACACCGCCAGATCGGTCTCGGGCGGCAGATCAAGGCGATACCGCGTCGAAAACAGGGTGCCCGGTTCCAGCAGGCCGGAGGTGTTCAGTGCTTCGGTTCGAACCAGTGTGCGGGGGCCGAGCGCAAAGCCATCGGCAGCGCTGTCGGGCTCGTTTGCAAGGGTCGCCATCAGAACAAATTCCTGCGTGCCAAGGCGAAAGCGATCTCCGGGCACAAGCGCCAGCCTGTCCATCAACAGCGGGGCCATCACGGCGCCGGGCAGGCCATCGCGACCGTCCAGGGCGGTTGCCAAAGGCATGTCAGGCTCAAGCCGGACCTGCCCGACAAGCGGATAGACATCGTCGACCGATTTGACCTGCGTCAGACCCCGTTCCGCCCCGCTGTCGCGATCCACCACCACCATGGATCGGAAATCGGTCACTTCGGACACGCGCTCTGCCGTCGTGGACATCCATTCGCGTTCTTCTTCGGTCGCAAACCGGTAGGTGAATTCCATTTCGGCATCGCCACCTAGAAGAGCTGCGCCCTCTCTGGCCAGACCTGCCTCGATGCTGGCTCTCACCGTGCCGACAGCGGCGATCGCCGCGACGCCCAGCGCCAGGCAGGCCAGAAAGATGCGGAACCCGCCAAGCCCGCCGCGCAATTCGCGCCGGGCGAAGCGCAAGGCGGTCCGGGTGCTCATTCGGCTGCCTCTTGCGCGACATCCGGGGCGATCTGGCCGTCCCGCAACCGCACGACGCGATCACAGCGCGCGGCAAGCTCACGCGAATGTGTCACAAGAACCAGCGTTGCGCCGTGGCGGTCGCGCAGGCCAAAGAGCAGGTCCATGATGGCCTGACCGTTGTTCTGATCAAGATTGCCCGTGGGCTCATCCGCCAGCAGGATGTCCGGTCGCGGGGCGGATGCACGCGCCAGTGCGACCCGCTGTTGTTCCCCGCCGGACATTTGCGCCGGGTAGTGCCCGGCCCGGTGGCCCAGCCCGACGGCTTCCAACTCATCTTTCGCGCGTTCAAAGGCGTCCCGGTCTCCGGCAAGCTCAAGCGGGGTGGCGACATTTTCAAGCGCCGTCATCGTGGGGATTAGATGGAAGGATTGAAACACCACGCCCATGTGATCGCGCCGAAACCGTGCGAGGCTGTCCTCGTCCATGTTCGTCAGATCCCGGTCCAGCGCCTCTACCAATCCGCCGGTGGCGCGTTCCAGCCCGCCCATCAGCATCAGGAGAGAGGACTTGCCGGATCCCGACGGTCCGATCAGGCCAAGTGTCTCTCCCTTGATGACGTTCAGCGTGATGTCGCGCAGAATGTCGACAGGCCCGGCATTGCCATTTAGCGACAAAGCGGCATCTTTGAGCGTAAGGACGGGGTCAGACATGGCCCAATGCACCTTTCGATTTGCGTGATTTGGCATATGGAGCAGTCATCGAGATGCGCAAGATGTGGATCAGCCTTGTTTTTATTTGTCTTGGTACGGTCGTCCGGGCCGAAGCCGTCACGATTGCCGCGCTCGGCGACAGCCTTACACAGGGATACGGCCTGACCCAGCAAGATGGATTTGTCCCGCAGCTTGAAAAATGGCTTGAGGAGCGCGGAGCCGAAGTGAAGCTGATCAATGCCGGCGTCTCGGGTGACACCACCGCCGGGGGCGCTGCGCGGGTCGCGTGGACCCTGACCCCGGAGGTTGACGCCATGATCGTGGCGCTGGGCGGAAACGACCTTTTGCGCGGGATTGACCCGGGCGTCAGCAAGGAGCATCTGAGAGAAATCCTTGATGCAGCCCGTGCTGCGGATGTCGATGTTCTGCTGGTCGGGATGCAGGCACCGGGCAATTACGGTCCTGATTTCAAGGCGGACTTTGATGCGATGTACCCCGACCTTGCCGCGACCTACGGGGCTGTCTACGCCGAAAGCTTTTTCGAGGGGCTGACGGAAGAACAGGACGACCCCGCAGCGCTTCGCAGCTTCATGCAGCCCGACGGTATTCATCCAAACGCCGATGGCGTTGCACGGATTGTCGAAGGTCTGGGCCCTTATGTCGAAGCGCTAATCGCGCGCGTTGCCGAAAGCTGATGCCGGGAAGAGTGTTCCAGACGCAGCCGATCCCCGTCCTGGCGGAGCGATTGAGTGTTTCGGCGACGCATCTGGCCGACGAACCGCCACGGGGGAACATCGCTCCGGGACAGGACGTCGTCGCGCTCACGAACAAGGGTCTTGAGCGGATGAGATGGGGTATCATCCCGGTCGGTCGGGTGAATGCCCGCGGGCGACCGGTGATGGAAACCATCATCAACGCCCGGTCCGAGACGGTGTTCGACAAATCCGCATTCGATGGGGTTGGACGCGCCGTCTTGCCGGTCGAAGGGTGGTACGAATGGACCGGCGAAAAACGCCGAAAGACGGCTTGGCGGTTAAGACCCAAGCGCGGTGGCTTTCTGTATTTTGCGGCAATCACGGATGTCTGGAACGCGCCCGGTGGTGCGGAGGTCGCCCAGATCGCAATAGTGACGTGCGAGCCGAATGAAGATGTCAAACCGATCCATCATCGGATGGCGGTCATTCTTGACGCTGAAGACTTGCAGCTTTGGCTGAACGGATCGCCGCGCGAGGTGTCAGCGCTCATGCGTCCGTGGCCGAAAGGGCGCCTGGTGATCGAAGAGGCAACCGATGTTGATTGGGAGGCGCCCTGACAGGCGCGCTCCCTTATTCGGTATCAGGCCAACTGGATGTTGACAGCTGCCTCGCGACCGTCGCGGCCGGGCTCGATGTCAAAGGTGACCTTCTGATTGTCGGCAAGACCCGTCAGGCCTGCGCGCTCTACCGCGGAAATGTGCACAAACACATCTTTTCCGCCACCTTCAGGTGCAATAAATCCATAGCCCTTGGTGGTGTTGAACCATTTGACGGTGCCACTGGCCATCGTCGTCTCTCCTGTCATTGTCTGCCCGCGGGATGCGGCAGGTCGGCTCGTCAGTTCAAGATCGAAGACTGAGCCGTCAGGAGCAGTAGGTCGATAGTGATAACGTCGCATCCCTCACATGGTATGACGCCTCTGTCGAGGCAAGTGAAAAGATCACGACACGTCCGGCGCATTTTCGGTCTCTGACCGCACGGTATGTGGATAAAACCTTGCAATCCAACCATCATCGCCGGTCGGGATGGCCCGATCCCGTGCAAGGTATTAGAGCGCGCAGATCTGCACAGCCGCCTTTGCGCGCCCGTCCACACGCCGAAGTTGTCCGTTCTGTGTGCGCAAAACGGCCTCGACACCGTCGCTTGCGGTGCCGTCGATGCCGCGCTTTTCAGGAAACTTTTGGGGAACATCAAATGCATAGAAGCCAGATAGGCGCACCTTCAACAGAGGGTCGGGACCGGCGGGACCCCCGGGCGCTCTTATGTCAAGCGCCCCTGTTCGTCTGCTTTGAACGCCGTCTGCCAAGCGGTGCTCGGGCCGTCGCCGTCACATCGCGATCAACCTTCGGCGGTGCCGCCCACAGGAATGGTGAAGTCTGTTGAAAAAGTGAAGGCTCCGCAAAAACCAGCGAAAAGCCGCACATCGCATGACAACGCCCTTTCGCCGTCCCGGCAATTCGTCGCGGAGACCAGAAGAAATTCGCGGAAACACATGGACTTCGCCTGATAATGCGCCATGTCCCCTCACAGCCGATATTGGAGCGCCTATATGTCAAGAATGGAAGACCTTTCGCCCGAACTCGAAGCGCAGCGAACGCGGAGCGCTGAATATGATCGAGCTGTGGACAGTCTGAACGCCGCGAAGATGCGTAAGGCAGCCCGTGGCCATGCGGTGATGTCGGCGGCTCTTGGCTATGGTGAAAGCGCGATGGGCGACGGCATGTTTGGCAAGATCAGCCATGCGGCCAAGCTTTTCTGCATCGCGTTTGCGTTTCTTGCCCCCAGTCTTCTGGTCTGGCGCGTGCTCCTTTGACGCACGCGCCGCGTTGATCAGAGGACGGTGACGACGGTGCCCACGGGCACCCTTTGATAAAGATCCGTCACATGCTCGTTCAGCATGCGGATGCACCCGTTTGAGACAGATTGCCCGATCGTGTTGGGCTGCGTCGTTCCGTGGATCCGGAAGTAGGTATCGACACCGTTCTGGAACAGATAGAGAGCACGCGCGCCAAGCGGATTGCTGGGCCCGCCGGGCATGATGTAGTCGTTGTCGATAAACTTCGTGTAGAGATGCGGGTCGCGCTCGATCATCTCGTTGGTGGGTCGCCAGGTCGGCCACTCTTTCTTGACGTCGATTGTCGCTGTTCCGGTAAACTCCAGACCGGCCCTTCCGACGCCCACGCCATAACGAATGGCCTTGCGCGGTTCGGTGACGAAATACAGATAGTAGGACCGGGGCAGGATCAGCAATTGGCCCTGTTGATAGGTTTTCTTGATCCGCACGAATTGAGGTGTCGGATCAAAAGCGATGGTCTCCGCTCGGACAAGGGCGGGTGTCGCAAGCGCGGCAGCCACGGATGCGGCGAATGTACGGCGTGTGATCATGGGGCAGCTCAAAGATTTTTCTACGATATAGCAAAGCTTGAGCCCGGATCGCGCCCTTTGTCAAAGGGAACGGCGCGTTTTCAGTGTCGATGATGCCACACATGCAGCGGCAAAGACACAGGTTGCGATCCAACCAAGATACCAGATCTGCCCGGCCAACACGTCTTCGGCATAGGACGCCACAAAGCGCGTCTTGCCAAGATGCGCGAGCGCCATCGCGCAAAGCGTGAGCACGCCGAGAGAGATGGTGCGTACCAGCGCCGAAAGCGGAGTGATCCAAAGGGCAAAGGCAAGAACAACCCCCAATGGCGCACCAACCCAAAGCACCTGACCGGCCCAGAAGGGATGCGCGCCCAAAAGTCCTGTCAGACCGAAGGCATGGGCCAGGCCGAAAACCAGCATCACAAGGGCAATGGGCAAAGCGTATCTCATGACGTGGAGGTAGGTGTCCGCGTCCCGGCGAGGGAGGGTCCGGAACGCGGACGTGATCACCTGCAACATTGTGCTGGCAGGTGGGATCAGATCATGGCCCAGTCTTTGAACCGGTAGCGGTCAGGTCCGCGTGGGCCGGGGCGGGGCGCACGGACGGGAAGGGGGCGGGGCTTGGGCTGGCAATGAAGGGTCATGGGCTGCTCCGTTTACGTCTTTTGATAAACTGAAGCATGTCGGTTGACCGTCGCTTTGACTATTCATCAGCGGTTTAGGGCGATGCTGCTGGGGTTTAGATCTTGCGGTCTAAACCTCAGGCATATGCGGCATTTGAAGCTGAATTCCGGAACAAGCCTTGCGACAAGCGCGCGATCTCATCCGCCGGGGGCTGGCCATTTCGCCCCTTCGTTGAGAACCGGCCTTGCGGGACGAGCCATGCGGCTCGCCCCAGCGGAATGTCACTGGATGATCTCAGCCGAAGGTCGCGGCGTGGTGCTGGTCTCTGCCGGCAGGACGGGCAGGGTGACTGGCGGCACGTCTCCGGTCAAGCTGTCGAGAAATGCAACGATCTGTGCGGTCTCCTGCTCCGTCAGGGGCTCACCCAACTGGGATTCGGCCATGATCTCGACCGCGACGGACAAGTCCCACACGACGCCCGAATGAAAGTAGGGCGCCGTGACCGAGACGTTGCGGAGCGGAGAGGCGCGGAACACGTATTCGTCATCGACCGTGTCCGTAACGGCAAAACGCCCCTTGTCGTCGGGCGGCAGAACATCGGCGCCCGGCTTTTCGATCAGACCGAACGGATAGTACCCGTCGCCCCCCAAATTGACGCCGCTATGGCAAGAGGCGCACCCCTTATCGACAAAGAGGGCCAGGCCCGCCTGGGCGTCATCGGACAGGGCATCGTCAACGCCGTTCAGGAACGCGTCGAATGGCGCGGGTGTGAGCAGGGTGGCCTCAAATGCTTCAATGGCCTTAGCCATGTTTTCGAAGGTCACGGGATCCTCTTCCCCGTCAAACGCTTCCTGAAACCAGATGCTGTACTGGGGCATGCTGCTCAACGTGGCCACCACGTTTTCGGGTGTGTTGGCCATCTCAACGCCGGCCTGGATCGGCCCTTTGGCCTGCTCTCTCAGGTCTTCGGCGCGACCGTCCCAGAATTGCGACCCATTCAGGACGGAGTTCAGAACCGTCGGCGCGTTGCGAGGACCCTTTTGCCAGCCATGGCCGATGGACACTTCAAGGTTGTCATCGCCGCCGGTCGTCAGATTGTGACAGGAATAGCAGCTAAAGACACCCGAGGCGGACAATCTGGGATCGAAGAACAAGGCTTTGCCAAGTTCGATCTTCTCTGGCGTGATCGGGTTGTCGCGCAGGGCAGGAATGGTCGACGGCAATGGCTGAAACCAGTCAAGCGCAGTTTCACGCAACTCGTTGGCCTGCGCCGGAAGGGCGAGCTGGGATGATAGGACAGCAATAGGGGCGATGTGTTTCATAGCAAACCTCCGGGGAACGCACGAAGGTTCAATATCGCTAAATGAGCGCGCGAGTTTTGATTTAGATCAGTTCTAAAAAATGTAAAAATGTCTCATGAATTCAGGTGGTTGATTTGTTCAGGGATTATGTACTCTGCGTTTCGGATATCAGCCACGCTTCGAACGCATCTGTTGTCCGCAGAACCGGAAGCGCGATGATGGCGGGCGTTTCGTCCGGGTGGATCTGTTGTACCAGGTGCACGATCTGATCGAAAAAATCTGCGCGCGTCTTCAAGATCAAGGGCGTTTCCTCGCCCGTCTCGATGGCACATTTCCAGTGATAGACGCTCTGGATCGGCGGTTCGATATTCGCGCAGGCCGCAAGCCGGGCTTCGACTCCGCCCCGCGCAATCTGCTGGGCAACGCCGGCGTCAGGGCAGTTGATACGGACCAGGATCATCATGGGCCTCTCCTGCGCCTGACATGCGTGCGAAATAGGTTCTAACGGGCGAACTTTTTGTATTTCAGCCGCTTCGGTTCCAGAGCATCCGCGCCCAAACGACGCTTTTTGTCTTCTTCGTAATCCTCGAAATTGCCCTCGAACCATTCCACATGCGCGTCGCCTTCGAAGGCGAGGATATGGGTGCAGATCCGGTCGAGGAAGAACCGGTCGTGAGAGATCACGACGGCACACCCGGCGAAATCGACCAACGCATCCTCAAGCGCGCGCAGCGTTTCAACGTCAAGATCGTTGGTCGGTTCGTCGAGCAGCAGCACGTTGCCGCCTTCCTTGAGCAGCCGGGCCATGTGAACACGGTTGCGTTCGCCACCCGACAGAAGGCCCACCTTCTTTTGCTGATCGCCACCCTTGAAGTTGAACGAGGAGCAATAGGCGCGGGAATTGACCTGGGCATCGCCCAGTTCGATCACCTCGGCCCCGCCCGAGATGGCCTCCCACACGGTGTCGTCTGCCTGCAGATCATCACGGGACTGATCGACATAGGAAAGCTGTACCGTGTCGCCATAGGTGACAGAACCGTTGTCGGGTTGCTCCTGACCGGTCAGCATCTTGAAGAGCGTCGATTTACCGGCGCCATTTGGCCCGATCACGCCCACGATGCCGCCGGGGGGCAGGGCAAAGGTGAGATCTTCGACAAGCAGCTTCTCGCCATAGGCTTTGCTAAGCCCGTCGACCTCGATCACCTTTCCACCCAGCCGGGGGCCGTTGGGAATGACGATCTGGGCACGGGTCAGCTTCTCCCGCTCGGACTGTTCCGCCAGTTCATTGTAGGCGTTGATGCGGGCTTTCGACTTGGCCTGCCGGGCCTTGGCCCCCTGCCGCATCCATTCCAGCTCCCGCTCCAGCGTTTTCTGGCGCGACTTGTCCTCGCGTGCCTCCTGCTCAAGCCGCTTGGCCTTTTGCTCCAGCCACGCGGAATAATTGCCTTCGTAGGGAATGCCGCGACCCCGATCGAGTTCCAGGATCCAGCCTGTGATATCGTCAAGGAAGTAACGGTCGTGGGTCACGATCAGGATCGTGCCCTTGTATTCGATCAGGTGCTGCTGCAGCCAGGCGATGGTTTCGGCATCAAGATGGTTGGTCGGTTCGTCCAACAGCAGCATGTCAGGCGCTTCAAGCAACAGCTTGCAAAGCGCCACACGGCGGCGCTCCCCGCCCGAGAGCGTGGCAACATCGGCTTCGTCCGGCGGACAGCGCAGTGCCTCCATCGACACGTCGATCTGACTGTCCAGGTCCCACAGATTTTCCGCGTCGATCTGGTCTTGCAATGCGGCCATCTCATCGGCCGTCTCATCGGAGTAGTTCATTGCCAGTTCGTTGTAGCGGTCGAGCTTGGCCTTCTTCTCTGCAACCCCCAGCATCACGTTCTCGCGCACATTCAGGCTTTCGTCGAGCTGCGGCTCTTGCGGCAGATAGCCAACCTTTGCCCCTTCGGCGGCCCAGGCTTCGCCTGAGAAATCGGTGTCCAGACCGGCCATGATGCGCATCAGGGTCGATTTACCGGCGCCGTTCACGCCGACCACGCCGATCTTCACGCCGGGCAGGAAGTTCAGATGGATGTTCTCAAAGCATTTCTTGCCGCCGGGATAGGTCTTTGAGACCCCGCTCATATGATAGACGTATTGATAGGCGGCCATGGCATGCTCCCCTTTCGCTTGCGCTGCGTGAGCGATGGTCTATCCAAGGGCGGTTGAAAGAGCAATCGGGAAGAGATGCGGTGCGGACAGGCTGGCCGAAGGCGAGACCGGGCATGACAGTCGGTGTGTTCGGCGGGTCATTCGATCCGCCGCATGAGGGGCATGTGCATGTGACCCTGGAAGCGCTCAAACGCTTTGACCTCGACCGTGTCTGGTGGCTGGTCAGTCCGGGCAATCCACTGAAATCCGAAGGGCCCGCGCCCCTGCAGCGTCGGCTGGCCGCGGCCAGATCGCTGATGCGACATCCGCGTGTCCGCGTGACGGATCTGGAGGACCGATTGAACCTGCATGTTACGGCCCAGACGTTGCAGGCGATGCGCCGGGCCTATCCGGGCACCCGCTTTGTCTGGCTGATGGGTGCTGACAACCTGGCGCAATTTCACCGGTGGCAGAATTGGCGCTGGATCCTTCAAAACGTTCCCGTCGGTGTGCTAGCGCGTCCGGGTGACCGGATTTCGGCCCGCATGTCCCCTGCGGCGCGGCTGTTTCGACGCCACCGCATCAATGGCCGGGCCTCGCATCTTTTGCCGGTGTCGCCCGCGCCGGCTTGGTGTTTTGTAAACGTTCCTATGGTTAACCTGTCTTCGACGGCCCTTCGCGCGCGGGGGGAGTGGGAAAGGTAAGGAATTCCGGCCCCTTTTTGCCCCAACGCGGCCTTGTTTGGGCCCAGAAGCTGAGGTTAACGTTTGCCCATGCGAAACCGGGTGTCACGACGTCTTGTTCTAAGTGGTCTGTCGGCCTTTATTGCTGCGCCAGCGGCGCTTGCCGGTGCACCTGAACGCTCGATCAGGCCGCAGAAGCGGCTGGTCGGTCTGCGAAAACGCGCGATCGGCGGACCCGAACGTCTCATCGCCGCCTCCGGGCTGAGCGGGGAGGTGTCTTTCGCCGTGGCGGATGTGAAATCCGGCCTGCGCCTCGAAGGTCATGATGAGGCAAAGGGACAACCGCCCGCCAGCGTGACCAAGGCGATTACCGCGCTCTACGCCCTCGATGCGCTTGGGGCGGAACATCGGTTCTCCACCCGGTTGCTGGCAGCAGGATCTGTCTCGAATGGCGTTTTGAGCGGCGATTTGATCCTGGCCGGTGGGGGAGATCCGACCCTCGACACAGATGACCTTGCCAATATGGCCAGAGCACTCAAAGAGGCTGGTGTCAGGGAGGTGCGGGGCACGTTCCGTGTCTATGAGGGTGCGTTGCCCTTCGTGCCGACAATCGATGCGGGTCAGCCGGACCACGTGGGCTACAGCCCCGCCGTGACAGGGATCGCGCTCAACTTCAATCGCGTCCATTTCGAGTGGAAGCGGGCGCAGGGCGGCTATTCTGTCGCCATGGACGCGCGCACGGAACGGTATCGTCCCGAAGTTGCAATGGCGCGGATGCGTATCGCCGGACGCGACCTGCCCGTTTACACCTACGCTGATCAGAACGGTGTCGATACCTGGACGGTTGCCCGGGGCGCGCTTGGCAATGGCGGTGCGAGATGGCTGCCGGTACGTCGTCCCGCCGACTATGCCGGAGATGTTTTCAGAACCTTCGCGCGGTCGCATGGTATCGTGCTCGACAAGGCGCGGGTCAGCCGCGCGTTGCCGGCGGGCAGCACCGTGCTGGTCCAGCATCGCAGTGAACCGCTGCGGGTCATCCTGAAGGATATGCTGAGATTCTCCAACAACCTCACCGCAGAGATGGTGGGCATGTCCGCCAGCGTCGCAATGGGACGCAAGCCCGGGTCTCTGAAAGCGTCCGCGCAGGCAATGAGCCGTTGGGCCGGGCAAAGCCTTGGCATGACAAGTGCGAGCCTTGTGGACCATTCAGGATTGGGTGACGCGTCACGAATGTCCGCGTCCGAGCTGGTGACGGCCCTTGTCCAGGTCCGCAAGCGGGGCATCCTGAGACCTATCCTGAAGCCCTTTACGCTGCGCGACGACCAGGGGCGGGTGATCCGCAATCACCCGATCAAGGTCGATGCCAAGACCGGGACGCTCAATTTCGTGTCCGGTCTGGGAGGATTCATGACGGCGGCGGATGGAACGGAGCTGGCATTCGCGATCTTCACAGCTGATACCGCCATCCGGTCCCGTATAAAACGCGCGGATCGCGAACGCCCGCCGGGCGCGCGCACCTGGAACCGTCGGTCGAAGAAGCTCCAGCAAAAGCTGATCGAACGCTGGGGCGCGCTTTACGGCAGCTAGGTGACGTGCCGCGCGCGGGCGCCCCGCTCGATCGCGGCGGCGTGCAGGCGGTCGATGTTCAGCTCGTACCGGATCTCTTCGAGAAGCCGCAACTCGGTCTCCTGTAAGGTTCCGTCCGCGGCGGCCACATCACAGGCCAGGGCGTATCCGGTCTCATAAAGCCGTTCGGGCAGGTTCTCGCGCAGAAGGCCGAAAAGGGCATCCAGCCCGTCTTCCTGTTCGAACAGATCAAACACGGTCTGTGCCATGCGGTTCAGCCGGTCGATGTCGTATTCGGCGAAGATCGGCAGCATGTTGACGGCAGACTGGATCTTGACCAGCTCGGCGGTGCGGATGTTCTCGTCGGACGCGGACACCGCGATCATCAAGGCGACAAGGCAGTCCTGCGCGCTCAGAACCTGGGCTTCGGTGTCGGGAGTTTTAGTCAAGGCGTCGGTCCTTTCGCGGGTTTGTTGCAGTGCAGAATATTGACGCGACCACGGCTCCACAATAGGTAGCGTCGCACTGTCGCGCGCCCTGTGCGGGCGGCGAGACCGACCCCGGGGAGTCCAAAATGTCCGATCTGCGTGATGCAGCGCTTGAGTCCAAAGCCTGGCCCTTCGAAGAAGCGCGCCGCGTGCTCAAACGCTATGAAAAGGCGCCACCGGAAAAGGGCTATGTTCTTTTTGAAACCGGATACGGCCCCTCGGGTTTACCACATATCGGGACATTTGGCGAAGTGGCGCGCACCACGATGGTGCGCCGCGCCTTCGAGATCATCAGCGACATTCCGACGAAACTCATCTGCTTCTCGGACGATCTGGACGGGATGCGGAAAGTGCCGGGCAATGTCCCGAACCCCGAGATGTTGCAGGACTATCTGCAAAAACCGCTGACCTCGGTCCCTGATCCTTTCGGGACCCATGACAGTTTTGGCGATCACAACAACGCCATGCTGCGCCGGTTCCTCGATACGTTCGGTTTTGAATATGACTTCATCAGTTCGACCGAATTCTACGGATCGGGCCAGTTCGACGACGTGCTGCGGCGCTGTGCCGAACGGTACGATGATATCATGAAAATCATGCTGAAGAGCCTGCGGGAAGAACGTCAGCAGACCTATTCGATTTTCCTGCCGATCCACCCCGAAACCGGTCGCGTGCTTTACGTGCCGATGAAGGAGGTCAACGCACAGGACGGCACGGTCACATTCGATGACGAAGAGGGGCGGGAATGGACGCTGCCGGTCACCGGTGGCAACGTCAAACTGCAGTGGAAGCCTGATTTCGGCGCGCGTTGGGCGGCGCTGGGCGTCGATTTTGAAATGTACGGCAAGGACCATTCGACCAACACACCGATCTATGACGGGATCTGCCGGGTTTTGGGAGAGAAGGCGCCGGAGCATTTCGTGTATGAGCTGTTTCTGGACGAGAACGGACAGAAAATTTCGAAATCCAGCGGCAATGGCGTGTCGATTGACGAATGGCTGACCTATGCAAGCTCGGAAAGCCTGTCCTATTTCATGTTCCAGAAGCCCAAGACCGCCAAGCGGCTGTTCTTCGACGTGATCCCGAAAGCGGTGGATGAATATCACCAGCAACTCAGGGCCTATCCCGGTCAGGAGACGGCGCAGCGCCTGGCAAATCCTGTCTTTCACATCCATGGCCACAACGTGCCGCCATCGAACATGGTGGTGCCGTTCGGGATGCTCTTGAACCTCGCCTCCGTTTCGGCGGCAGAGGAAAAAGACCAGCTTTGGGGCTTTATTCGCCGCTATGCGCCGGATGCCTCTCCAGAGACGCATCCCGATCTCGATGCGGCGGTCGGATTTGCGGTGCGCTACTACAATGACTTCGTGAAGCCGGCCAAGGTTTACCGGGCCCCGGACGAACAGGAGCGCGAGGCGCTTCTGGCCCTGCGGGATCAGCTTGCGGCCTATGACGGTCCGGTCGACGATGAGGCGTTGCAATCGGTCGTCTACGCCGTGGGACGTGACCGGTTTGATCCGCTGCGTGCCTGGTTCAAAGCGCTTTATGAAGTGCTGTTGGGCGCAAGCCAGGGCCCCCGCTTCGGCGGCTTCATCGCGCTTTACGGGGTTGAAGAGACCGTCAGTCTGATCGACCGCGCCCTGGCCGGAGAGTTCGCCTGAATTGACCGGACCAGGCCCGGCGCTAACCTCCTTGTCGTTGGATAGGGAGATTTGCGATGCGTGGTATTCTGCTTGTGGCGGCTCTGCTGTGGGGGCTTGCGGTTTCGGCATCGGCGCAGAACGCTGATATCGAGGCCACGATCGGCGCGCAGTTCGAGGCGTTCAAAGCCGATGACTTCGCAGAGGCGTTTACCCATGCGAGCCCGAACATTCAGAATATGTTCCGCACGCCGGAGAATTTCGGAGCCATGGTGCGCAACGGCTATCCCATGGTCTGGCGCCCGGCCGACATCCGCTATCTTGAATTGAGGGAGGTCGCGGGATCGCTGTGGCAACGGGTGATGATCACCGATGCAAAAGGGGTGACCCACCTTCTGGATTATCAGATGCTGCAGCTTGAAAACGGCTGGAAGATCAACGGGGTGCAGATTTTGCAGCCGCCCGAGGCCAACGTCTGATCTGTGCTGCAACACCCCCTACCGTGACGGTGGTGTGACCACCGATTAACTTTCTGTTGATACCCCTTTCCCTCGTCCGGGACGGCCCCGGTTCAGCGAGATGAAAGCGAAATATGCGGTCCCGCGCATGCATTCGACATGCGCGCGTGCCGCAGGCGTGGAAAGGGAATTGGATGAACAAGGCGATCACGGACGGCGTGCAACTGATGCCGCCTGCGTTTTCAAACGGTCTGGGTGTTTGGTCCAGCCAGGACGGTACTCCGGGTTCGGACACCTATGCGGGCGCGTCCAACGCGGCCTTTGTGCCTGCAGACCAGGATTTTGGCGGATGTCTGGAGCTGCAGAAGACGCAAGGCACACAGCGTCTGCGCTATATGGGCGAGACACCTCTTCTTCCGGGTTGCTATCTGCAGATCAAGGCGCGGGTGAAAGCGATCAGCGGTAACCTTCCAAATGTGCGCATCGCCGGATGGGCCGGTGGCGCGGGCGGCGGCCATGTGAACAACGTGCTCGAGGTGGGGCCCACCGAGGCGATCTCGACCTACGGGGACATTGTCGAAGTGTCCGCAATCGTCGGGATCGGCAATCGCCAGGGCGTCGACATGGTCTGGGGCCGCAACGCGCTTTACGGGCATTTCGGCCTTGATCTGACCGGTCCGAATGGCGGCATCGTCCGCATCGACGATATCGAGATCACGGATATCACCAGCGCCTTCCTGCGGGACCTGATGAATTGGGTCGATGTCCGGGATTATGGCGCGATCGGCAATGGCTCGACCGACGACAGCGCCGCCTTCGAAGCGGCGGACAGCGCGGCGAACGGTCGTTTCCTGTTGGTGTCGGATGGTGTTTATCGCTTGAATTCCGATGTGACGATCAATTCGCGCGTTCAGTTCGAGGGGCGCGTGACGATGCCGACGGACCGGGTCCTGTTGCTTTCAAAGGACTTTGAACTGCCCACCTATATCGACGCCTTCGGCAACGAGGAGTTGGCTTTCAAGAAGGCGTTTCAGGCGCTGCTGAACAACGCTGATCACGAATCCCTCGACATGGGCGGGCGCAAGGTGAACCTGAGCGAGCCGCTCGACATGCAAGCAGCTGTCGCCAATCGCACCAGCTATGCCACCCGGCGGGTTATTCGAAACGGTCAGTTCGAGGCTGTTGGCACCACGCCCTGGCAGACGACCGTCGTGACCTCCCGTGCGACTTATGACACCTCGAACGCCCGGACGCTGACAAACGTGACCAACGTGGCGAATGTCCCTCTCGGAGCCCTGGTGCAGGGCAACGGTGTCGGACGCGAAGTGTACGTGAGCGCAAAGAACGTCAATACGCAAACCATCACCCTGAGCGAACCGCTCTATGATGCCGAAGGCACGCAGAACTATACCTTCCGGCGCTTCAAGTATCTCATCGATTTCAGCGGATTTGCACAGCTCAGCAAGTTTTCCTTCTCGGATATCGAGTTTCAGTGCCGCGATACGGCAAGCGGGATCATGTTGGCGCGGACCGGCATCACCTTTCATCTGCGCGACTGCTTTGTCTCTCGCCCGAAGGATCGGGGGCTGACCTCCATCGGCAGCGGATGTCAGGGGATGTTCATCGATCGCTGTCAGTTCCTGTCGGCGGAGGAATCCATCGACGTTCCGGACCGCTCGAGCATTGCGATCAACACCAATTCAAACGACGTGAAACTGCGCAACAACCGCGCGACGAAGTTCCGCCATTTCGCGATGCTGGGAGGCAGCAACAATCTTGTGCTGGGCAACCACTTCTTTCAGGGAGATTCGATTGCAGGCGGAGTGCGCAGCGCGGGGCTGATCCTGTCGGGGTCCTACACCAGCTCTATCATCAACGGAAACTACGTCGACAATTGTTCGATCGAGTGGACGAACGAACATGATCCAAGCCCCGATTTCACCGGTGGCTTCTCGTTCAGCGCGCTCTCGTTGACGGACAATGTGTTCCTGACAGGCAATGTCGCGCCCTGGTTTAGCTATTTGGTGATCCGCCCTTACGGAACAGGGCACTTCATCAACGGCATCAGCGTGACTGGCAACAAGTTCCGTAGTGTGCAAGGCGCGATTGACCGCGCTGAGCGTGTGGATACAAGCTTCTCCGACCTCGATTATACCAGGTTCAAGGATGTGACGTTCACCGGAAATTCCTATCACAACGTGGTGCGTCAGGTGGCCAATCCCCTCCGGGTCCAGTTTACGGAAAACACCGCACGCGAGACCTGGACTATTGACACCAACGAAGAGCTGCCGTTCCGCGGGCGGGCCATGAATGTCGATGCCGTGGCTGTGACGGGCAACCTGCGCAACAACAACAACGTCATCACCTATGCGTCGCCCAATGCGCTGACACAGCAGGGCTCTCGCGGCAGTCAGGTTCAGCTGCGTTGGCCGAATGCGGTCAAAGGCACGGTCGTGGTGACATCGAGGATCGACCGCTGATGTGATCAGGATATGTCGGCCTTGGCCGGCATATCCATATCGGAGGGCGTAAGCCGAAACGCCTTGCCGAAGCCCCCGTTCAGATGTCCAACGTCGATGTCGAAAACGGCAAAAACGAAGTCGGTGAACCCGATATAGAGTTTTGCTTTGGGATAGTGCTTCAGCCACATCTCCGCCAATGACCGGTATTCGTCGGTTCCATGAGCGACCAACCGGGCCCGGCCCTGAAGGCTGAGGCGCGGTTGGTTCAGCGGATCGCCACGGGCCACAGCCTCGCCCACCAAAAGAGAGCAGGCGGGGTTTTGCAACAAGGCCTGCGTATGACCTGAGAGACGCGACATCAGGGAGACAGGCCTGTTGTCCGTGCCGCGCCCGAACCCGATCCGCGTGACGAGGGGCGCGCCGGCGGGGTCCAGCACGCCCAAAGCGGCGATTTTTGCGTCAGATACAAGATCCCTGGCGCAGCGCCGGGCCTCTTCATCGGTCGGTCGGATGGGTGATGACATGCCCTTAAGCTAGACAGCGATGATGACCGGCTCAAGACATGTCTTAAAATTCACGCCACAGGCCGATCTTCAGCCCAATCCGTGCCGTGTTCGAGTTGCGAAACTGCACGCCTCCGAAAATATGACCCAGTTTACCCGCTGAAATTGTCATCGCAGGGCCGATTGTCCAACTGACCGGTGCGGATCTTGTGTAAGCGCTTTCAAATGAAATCAAGGACTTGATGCGGGGCGAGTGGGTGATCCCGAACGTGGCATCCAGCTTGTAAAGAGGCTGGCTTGCACCTCGTCGTGTTTCAACCGCCGCATCAACGGACAGCCAGGCATCGCCGAACCGGTTCTGAAAGGATGTCCCGTAGGACAAGGTCGTGCGATAGAGTGGTTGCCAGTCCTGCAGCCAGCGATACGCTCCGACGCCCAGTTGAAACGCGAATTTGTGCTGCGCGTCGGGGGCGCTCAGGGGAACACGCCCGAAGATGAGGATATGCCCGGAGCTGCTGAAATTCTCGTATGAATCAAAGCCGAGGGTGAACTTTGGGGCGGCCCCCCATTCGATATAGACCGAACTGTCATAGTGATAGCGACCGGTGCCCGGATCCTTGCGGATCGTGCTTGAAACCGCGTTGAAGACTTTTCCCTTTTCGCGCATCCAGGCGCCCGCCTCCGCGGGGGTCGCGAAAAGAAAAGACGTCAAAACAAAAAGAACCAAGACATGCATTGCGCGCTCCGTCGCGTTCAGTCTTGATTAGTTTTGGTTAACAGCAGCTTTACCGATCCGCTCGAACTGCGACGATTTAGCTATGACAGTCGATTTTTTGGACGCTATGCTGCGGCGCAGCAAAGATCGGGGGATACGCATTGGGATCCATCATCACCATTGCGCAGCAAAAAGGGGGCGCTGGCAAGACGACGCTTGCGGTCAATCTGGCGGTCGGATTCGCCCGGGCCGGAAAGAGCGTGGCGCTCATGGATGTTGATCCGCAGGGCAGCGCGGGGCGATGGTTCATGACACGGACGGAAGCCATGGACGAGCCGGGGCTGACATTTGCCACCGCATCGGCCTGGGGCGTGCCCTATGAATGCCGAAAGCTTGGAGAGAGCCACGACATCGTCATCATCGATACCCCGCCCAAGGCGGACAGCGACCTGCGGCCTGCTCTGCGCGAGGCCGATCTGGTGCTTGTGCCGGTGGCGACCTCTCATCTGGATCTCTGGGCGGTCGAAGAGGTGCTTTATCTTGCCGAACGCGAGGACAAACCCGTCATGATGGTGATGACACGGGCGCGGGCCGGAACGCGGCTGGCTTCGGAAGTGGCAGAACAGGCCGCTAAGATGGACGCCGCGATTGCCGAGACACCGATGGCAAACCGCGTGATCTATGCCGAAACGCTTGGGCACGGGCGCGCGGCGCTCGAAGCGCCCAAGGGGGCGGCCCATGCCGAGATGAACGCCCTGGTGGCCGAGATCGGCGGAAAGATCGGCCTGATGTGATATCCTGTCCTTCCCAGAGGAGGACGACGCCATGCCGACGATTGCCAAGGGCGCGCCGATCCAGACCGTGCTGACGACGTTCGAGATGACGCCGGGCACCTGTCAGGATTTGATGGATGCGCTGACCGATGCCTATGAAAACTTCATCCGCCGACAACCCGGGTTCATCGCGGCGGGGTTGCATGTGAACGACGCGCAAACGCGGATTGCCAACTACTCGCAATGGACCCGGCGCGAGGATTTCATGGCCATGCTGCGCAGCCCTGAAATGCGCGTGCGCAACCGCAGGATCAACGACCTGTGCCGGAGCTTTGAACCGGTGATGTACGAGGTCGTGGCGAGTTTCGACTGATCCCGACACGCCCAATCATTGCAACGGGCGCGATCACCTCCATATCAAAGGCAGCAGATATGGAGCGAATGCGCATGCAATGTCCAATTGACGGAACTCAACTTGTGATGGCTGACCGGAGCGGGGTTGAGATTGACTATTGCCCACAATGCCGCGGTGTCTGGCTGGACCGAGGCGAGTTGGACAAGATTATCGAGCGTAGCGCTGCTGCCGCTCCTCCCCCTCCGCCGCCGCAGTCCCGTGGTGGCTATGACGACCGCGACTACGACAAGCGGTACAAAAAGCGCAGCAAAGGCAGTTTGCTGGGGGAAATCTTTGACTTCTGAGGCGATCCAGCGCCTGCCGGTCGAAAATGTTCAGGATTATCCACGTCCACCCGCGTTGCAGAAGGTGCCGCAGCGGGTAAAGATCCACTTCGGTGGTCGTTTGATCGTGGATACGGAGCATGCGTTGCGGGTGCTGGAGACGCACCATGCGCCGACCTATTATATCCCGCCCTCCGACGTCGATGCCGACCTGATCGCGGCTCCCGGCGCCACGTTCTGCGAGTGGAAAGGCTCCGCAAGATACTGGACGGTTCGCGTCGGCGGTCGATCTGCGGTGCGCGCCGCATGGAGCTATGCCGACCCGACGGGCCGGTTTAGCGCGCTCGCCGATCATTTGGCGTTCTACAGTAGTCTGATGGATCTCTGCCAGGTGGGAGAGGCAAAGGTGACGCCCCAACCCGGCGATTTTTACGGGGGCTGGGTTACCGACAACCTTCAGGGCATCGTCAAGGGCGGCCCTGGCACGCGCCACTGGTAACGGGCTGATCGAGATCAAATCGCGGCCCTTCGTTTCACGCCATGTTGTCTTACGGGAGAAGGAGGAGCCGATCCATGTACAACACTATTCTTGTGCCAATCGCTTTTGATGACGAACATGACATTTCAGGGCCGCTGAAGCTGGCCAAACTGTTGGCCACGCCAGAAGCCGAGATCACGCTGCTGCATGTTATGGAGCATATTCCAAGCTACGCGATTTCCTATCTGCCGCCCGACTATCTGGTCAAAAGCCGGGATGCGATCGCGGCAGAGCTGACCCGTTTGGCCGACACACTGCCCAATGCCAGGGGCGCCGTGGTCGAGGGGCATGCCGGCAGGACGATCCTGGATTGGGCCGCATCGCACAATCCCGATCTGATCATCGTTGCCTCTCACCGCCCGGGCATGCAGGATCTGCTGCTGGGCTCCACCGCTGCGCAGATCGTGCGCCATGCCAAATGCGCGGTGCATGTCGTGCGCTAAGCCTGTCAGGCATCACGCGGTTTTGCAAAAACGCAAGGGCGCCGCTATCCGCGGCCCCCTGTTGAACCGGCAGAAGGTGTGGTCAGAAAACAGTCGCTTACAGAGGTTATTTGAGGACCAAGCGCGATGAAACGACTGCTCTTTTGTCTGGCCCTTGCCGGATGCACCCTTGATGGCGCGGTAGAGGACGAACGGCCCGATACCTGTGGGGCGTCCGGATATCAGTCTTTGATAGGGCAGCCGATTGCTGCCGTCACGCTTCCAGCAGACCTTAACATGCGCATCGTCGGTCCGGGTGACATCGTGACGATGGAATACGACGCCAGTCGCTTGAATTTCGAAACCGACGAGATGGGCGTGATCCAGCGTGTGACCTGCGGCTGACCCCTCAGCTGCGCTTGCGGCGCTTGACGTTGCCGCCGCGTTGCCCGGCGCGACCCGCTGTTGACCGACCGCGGGTCTTCACTGCCTCTTCCGAGGCTTTCTCGACCGCGTATTGCCGGGCCATCGGATCGTCCGCCACGGCAAGATCAACCGCCTCCAGCCGCTTGATCTCGTCGCGCAGCCGTGCGGCTTCCTCGAATTCCAGGTTCTCCGCCGCCTTGCGCATGTCGGTTCGCATGCCGTCCAGAACCGCCTGCAGATTGCCGCCTGCAAGACCCTTGTCGACCGTCGCCGTGACCCGGTTCATATCGACGTCGCCCTGATAGAGGCCGGCCAGAACGTCCTCGACGTTCTTCTTCACCGTTTCGGGCGTGATGCCATGCTCTTCGTTATAGGCGATCTGCTTGGCCCGGCGACGGTTCGTTTCCGCCAGCGCGCGCTCCATCGACCCGGTGATGCGATCTGCATACATGATCACGCGCCCCTCGGCGTTCCGTGCCGCGCGTCCGATGGTCTGAACCAGGGACGTCTCGGATCTCAGAAACCCTTCCTTGTCCGCGTCAAGGATCGCGACCAGACCGCATTCGGGGATGTCGAGGCCTTCGCGCAGAAGGTTGATGCCGACCAGAACGTCAAAAGCGCCAAGTCGCAGGTCCCGCAGGATCTCGATCCGCTCTATCGTGTCGATATCGGAGTGCATATAGCGCACCTTGATGCCCTGCTCGTGCATGTATTCGGTCAGATCTTCGGCCATGCGCTTGGTCAGCGTCGTCACCAGCGTTCGAAAGCCTGCTTCGCTTACCTTGCGAACCTCGTCCAGCAGATCATCCACCTGCATTTCCACTGGCCGGATCTCGACCTCCGGATCCAAAAGACCCGTTGGTCGGATGACCTGCTCTGTGAAAACGCCGCCCGCCTGTTCCAATTCCCAGGCGGCCGGGGTGGCCGAAACGAAAACCGATTGCGGACGCATGGCGTCCCATTCCTCGAACTTGAGAGGGCGGTTATCCATGCAGGAGGGCAGGCGAAAGCCGTGCTCGGCCAGCGTGAATTTGCGCCGGTAGTCGCCTTTGTACATGCCGCCGATCTGCGGAACCGACACATGGCTTTCATCGGCAAAGACAATCGCGTGATCGGGAATGAACTCGAAAAGCGTCGGGGGCGGTTCGCCGGGCGCGCGGCCCGTCAGATAGCGGGAATAATTCTCGATCCCGTTGCAGACGCCGGTTGCCTCCAGCATCTCCAGATCGAAATTCGTGCGCTGCTCCAGGCGCTGGGCCTCCAGCAACCGGCCTTCGCCGACAAGCTGATCCAGCCGGATGCGAAGCTCTTTCTTGATACCCAGAATGGCCTGCTGCATCGTCGGCTTGGGCGTCACGTAATGCGAATTGGCATAGACGCGGATCTGATCGAACGTGTCCGTCTTTTCCCCGGTCAGCGGGTCGAATTCGGTAATGCTTTCCAATTCCTCGCCAAAAAAGCTCAATTTCCAGGCCCGGTCTTCCAAATGCGCCGGGAAGATCTCAAGGCTGTCTCCCCTGACCCGGAACGATCCGCGCTGAAAAGCCTGGTCGTTGCGGCGGTATTGCTGGGCCACCAGATCGGCCATCACCTGGCGCTGATCATAGGACTTTCCGGCCTTCAGATCCTGTGTCATCGCCCCGTAGGTTTCCACCGATCCGATACCGTAGATACAGGAGACCGACGCCACGATGATCACATCGTCCCGCTCCAGCAGCGCGCGTGTCGCCGAATGGCGCATGCGGTCGATCTGTTCGTTGATCTGGCTCTCTTTCTCAATATACGTGTCCGATCGCGGCACGTAGGCTTCCGGCTGGTAATAATCGTAGTAGGACACGAAGTATTCGACCGCGTTGTCCGGGAAAAACCCTTTGAATTCACCGTAAAGCTGCGCGGCCAGCGTCTTGTTGGGGGCCAGGATGATGGCCGGGCGCTGCGTCTCCTCGATCACCTTGGCCATGGTAAAGGTTTTGCCGGTGCCCGTCGCACCCAGCAGCACCTGATCCCGGTCTCCGGCCACGACGCCGGCGCTCAGCTCCTGGATCGCCGTGGGCTGATCGCCCGCAGGCTCGAATTCAGTATTCATTCTCAGACGAATCCCGCCTTCCAGCTTGGGGCGGGACCGAACGTCCGGTGCGGCAGCATGCAAGACAGGTGTGTTCATCGGGAGATTCCTTTCCCCTCTTAGTTTGATCCGTTTTTGTTCCGGTTCAAGGGGGCGATTTGCTCGTTGGAGTTGACGTCTCGAATGTCACGCCTCATTTACATGGTAAAATGTCGCACATTCAATAAAAAACAATCAAATCAATTGCCTATGGCTCGACTGCTCAATTCGATGGCGGCGGGAATTGGCCAATTATGAAGATTTTATTTCGGATTGATGAGCCAGCTTTGTATGTTTGTCAGGCAAGCAGCAGGCTTGGTTGTCGCTCGGGTCGCACACCCACCCCTCGCTCCCCGCGGTTCGGATGGCAACCAGGCTGCTTGCTTTAATCTTCCACAAGCTTTTCATCGCAAAAAACCAAGCCAATTGGCGTCTTGCCGTCGACGTATCAAAATCGCATATACGTTCTATCTGATCGAAGGAGGTGTCGATGCGTGCGCGCATTTTCAAGCCCGCCAGAACAGCCATGTCATCCGGTACGGCAAAAACCAACGACTGGGTTCTCGAATTCGCGCCCGCCTCTGCGCGCTCGGTGGACCCGTTGATGGGCTGGACCTCCTCCGACGACACCCAAAGCCAGGTCAGACTGCGCTTTCCCACCAAGGAGGCGGCACTCGACTATGCCCGCTCCAAAGGGATCGAAGCGGAAGTGTTCGAGCCCCAAAAGCGCAAGCCAAACATTCGCCCACGGGGTTATGGCGAGAATTTTGCCACCGATCGTCGCGGCGTGTGGACCCACTGAGCGAGCGGCGCGCCCCGGCACTGTTCACAAAGTGTGAACGTGCCGATCACAAGCCGGAACTTGACCCTTCCTTTGCGTCTCGGCCAGGCTGTCCCCATGACCGAGACCACAGCGACATTTGAAATCAGACAGGCCAGCATAGACGACCCCGATGTCCGGGCTCTGCTCTTGCGGCATCTGGATCTGATGCGGAGCCAATCCCCCGAAGAAAGCTGCCACGTCATGCGCCCGGAGCACCTTTTTGAAGCTGACGCGCTGCTGCTGGGCGCCTGGGACGACGCGCACCTTTTGGGTGTCGGTGCACTGGTTCAGATCGCACCGGGAGAGGGGGAGTTGAAATCCATGCACACGGCGGAGCAAGCGCGGGGCCGTGGCGTGGGGGGCGCCCTGCTGTCGGCCCTGATTGACAAGGCGCGCGGGCTGGGCCTTGTCCGGCTGAGCCTTGAGACAGGATCGGCTGCCTCTTTCAAGCCGGCCCGATCCCTCTATGCCGCGCATGGCTTCCACCTATGTCCGCCATTTGGCGAATACGTCGAGGATCCGCTAAGCGCGTTCATGACCCGCGAGGTCTGAACGTGCCCTGCTGCCCGAACCAATACGCTTGAGACAGAAATGGCGACCCCTGAAGGACTCGAACCCTCAACCTGCTGATTAGAAGTCAGCTGCTCTATCCAGTTGAGCTAAGGGGTCGCGTAAGGCTGCCATACTGTGCCGCACATTGAATTGCCATCGCAAAGTGGTGCGAACGGGCATTTGCCGCCCCTATCACAGCCCGGATCGTGACGAATATTAGGCGCGCCGCTTTGGACGGGACAACGGCCCTAGCGCCCATGCCCGGAACGATCGCCAAGCGCCTCATGCATATCCCGCACCGCCCGGCTGGCCGTGGTCTCGCAAAGGGCGGGGATCACCGCATGGACCAACGCAGCGCCCCCCGCAGCGAATAGTCGACCGGCAAACCGCAGGGCAAAGACGAAATGTGTGCCATAGCTCTCACCCACCTCAGCCGGGTGTGCGGTGAACGCATTCAACAAACCACTTTGTGGCAGGTCCGTTTTTTCCTGTGTCATTCTTGATCTCCGTGTGGGTCTTGCAAGATCATCACAGAAGCAGGTAAAAAGTATCCCATATTTATCGGTTTTCGGTATAGTGTTGGGATGGTGTCTCATGAATCAGCACATTGACGAACAAGACAGGCGCATTCTCAACGTTCTTCAGTGGGACGCGTCCGTCAGCATGGATGTTCTGGCCGACATGGTGAACCTGTCGCGCAATGCCTGCTGGCGACGGATCAAACAGATGGAGCAGAATGGCACGATCCGGGCCAAGGTCACGCTTGTCGATCCTGAGGTGGCGGGCCTGGGGCTCATGGTCTTTGCGCTGATCCGAACCAACGATCACAATCCCGAATGGCTGAACGCCTTCGAAAAAGCGGTCAGAACCCTGCCCGAGATTGTAGGCGCCCACCGGATGAGCGGAGAGCTGGACTATGTCTTGCGGGTTCGTGTTGCCGACGTGAAAGGCTATGACCGGTTTTATCAGCGCCTGATCAGCATGGTCCCGATTGCCGACATTTCGGCAAGCTTCGTGATGGAAGACCTCAAGGACAACACCGCGCTCCCTCTGATTTGAGCGAGACGTGGGGCGCCCCCAAGCCCCTTCTGTCCGGTTCTCTGAAGGGCGAAAATCTCCGATCCTTCGATCCAGCCGAGGTTATTTGAATGAGCCGCGTTTTTGCTATGATCTTATCAGATTTTTAATAACTCTGGCGCGTCTGGCAGAAGGCGCATGAGAGCAACAATAAGTCAATTTAATCAATAACTTGAGGGATTTTCCCACATAGCTTCGCGATTCCTACTGCCGTTGACATGGCAAGAACCCCGGACGTCTAATTTGGATGACACAGGGGGTCAATGTTACTGAAAAACTGGGGGTCGCATGAGGCAGCAACAGGATCTCGACCGCGTCTGCGAGATGAACGTCATATGAGCACGGGGGTCTTTGCGGATCTCGTTCTCACTGGCGGGCACATCTGGTGCGGCAAGGGGTTGGATCGTGCCGAGGCTGTCGCACTCTGGGGCGGGCGCGTCCTGGCCACCGGCGCGGCGGGCGATCTCTCATCGCTCATCGGGCCTCAGACCGAAGTTGTGGATCTGGCCGGGCGGTTTGCGATGCCGGGGCTGAACGACGCCCATATGCATCTCATCCCCTATGGAACCTCCATGGCGGAGATGGACTTTCGACCCAGCCAGATATCGACGCTTGCCGAGCTTCTCGATATCGTGCGCGATCACGCATCCCGTGCGCCCGCAGGAAGCTGGCTGATCGGACGCGGATACGACCATTTTAAACTGGATGTCGGGCGTCACCCCTATCGCGAGGAACTCGACCAGGTCGCCCCGGATCACCCGGTCTATATCGTGCGCACCTGTGGTCATCTGGCGGTCGTGAATTCCCGCGCGCTGGAACTGGCGGGCATCACTGAGGACACGCCATCGCCCCCCGGTGGCCTGATCGAGCGGCAGAATGGCAAACTGACCGGTCTGCTTGCGGAAAACGGTCGTGACGGGGTGATGAACGTCCTGCCGCCCGCCAGCGTTGACGATCTTGTCGGCTCCATCGAACGCGGCGGGCATGATCTGCTGTCCCACGGTATCACGTCCTGTATGGAGGCCGCCGTTGGCATCCGCGACGGCTGGACAGAGATGCTGGCCTATCAGAAAGCCCATCGCGAGCGACGCTTGCCCGTGCGGGTCTATGCCACGCTCATGGGCGACAAGACCCGGAATGTGCTGCCGGAGGCGATGGGGGCGGGCATGATCTCCGGCGCCGGGGACGACATGTTTCGCGTCGGTCCGGTCAAGATCTTCACCGATGGCAGTGCGGGCGGGCGCACGGCGGCCATGACCCGGCCCTATCTGGGTGGGGAGGACAAGGGGCTGCTCTGCCTGCCTTCGGACGAATTGAACGAGATGGTCGCTGCCGCCCATGACGCGGGCTATCGCATGGCGATCCATGCCATTGGCGACGCGGCAATTGATCAGGTTCTGAATGCGCTCGAAGCGGCGCTGAAGAAAACCCCGGACCCGCATCGCCGCCACCGGATCGAACATTGCGGATGGCTGCGCCCCGACCAGATGGAGCGTATGGTGGCCGCCCATATCCTGCCTGCGCCGCAGCCCGCGTTTCTCTACTATTTCGGGGACCTCTACCTGACGCTGTTGGAGCGGGACCGGATCGAAGCCTCCCACCCGATGCGCACCTGGCTAGACCGGGGGCTTCATCCCTCGGCCAGCACCGATTGCCCGGTGGTGGAGATTGATCCGCGCCCCAACCTCTACACCATGACCACCCGCAAGACCCAGCAAGGCACGCTGCTCGGCCCCGAACAGGCGCTGACACTGGATGAGGCGTTGGAGGCCTACACTTACGCCGGTGCCTACGCCGCGCATGAAGAGGAGATAAAGGGACGGCTGACACCAGGGCAGTTGGGCGACGTCGCGGTCTTTGACACGGATTTCTTCGCCGCTCTCGAGGCGGGAGAGCCTGAGCGTCTGCTGGAGGCACAATGCGACCTCACCATTCTGGGCGGTGAGGTCGTCTACCGGCGGGAGGGTGCGGCCACATGATGACGCTGGTCCTGAACCGTCTGATCATCTCGATCCCCGTTCTCTTCGGCGTGCTGCTGCTGGGCTTCGGCCTCCTGATCCTTGTTCCCGGCGATCCCGCCATCGTGATGGCCGGTCCCATGGCCACGCCCGAAGTGGTCGCAGCCATCCGCACCGAAATGGGTCTGGATGAGCCGGTAATGACGCAATTCTTTCGCTACCTCGGTCGTATGGCCGAAGGCGATCTGGGCCGCTCGCTCATTTCCAACAAGACGGTCATCAGCGAATTGGGCGCTGCCATCGGCCCCACGACCGAGCTGATGGTGGCGTGTTTGATCTGGTCAATCCCTCTGGGCATCGCGCTGGGCACGCTGGCCGCCGTCTGGCGCGGGTCCATCACCGACCGGGCCATCATGGCCTTTTCCGTCGCCGGTGTCTCGCTGCCCATCTTCTTCATTTGCCTGATGCTGATCCATTTCGTGGGCGTGCAATGGCGCCTTTTGCCGTTCATCGGGCGGGGCGGGCCGCTCTGGACCATCGAGGGCCTGCGCCATATCGCGCTGCCCGCCCTGTCGCTGGGCCTGATCTTCATCGGCCCTGTCGCCCGGATGACCCGTTCCTCTGTTCTGGAGGTTCTGCGCCTCGATCATGTGCGCACCGCCCGCGCCAAGGGCCTGTCGGAGACCCGCGTGATCCTGCGTCATGGCTTGCGCAACGCGCTGATCCCCGTCGTGACCCTTGTGGGGTTACAGGCCGGCTACCTGCTCGGCGGGGCTGTGGTGACGGAGAGCATCTTCTCTTACCCCGGCATCGGGCGTCTGGCCGTGGGCGCCATCCTGTCGAGTGACTTCCCGCTCGCCCAGGGCGCCATCCTGATCCTCGCGCTCGCCTTCATCCTCATCAACCTGATCGTCGATGTGCTCTATGCACTCCTCGACCCGCGGGTGCAGACGTCATGAGCATTGCCGAACCCGCCGATCTCGATGCCCCAGCCCCCAGCCTGTCCTGGTGGCGCCGCCTTGTGCGGGACCCTGCGGCCTTCGTGGCGCTGATCGTTCTGACCGTCATCGTGCTCTGCGCCATCCTGGCACCTCTCATCTCTCCGCATGATCCCTATGCCTCGTCCCGCGCCGTGATGCAGCCTCCGGTCTGGAACGAACGGGGCGCGTGGCTGCACCCTTTGGGCACGGACGGGCAGGGCAGGGACATCCTCAGCCGGATTTTTTACGGCACCCGTCTGACGCTGCTGATCGGCCTTGTTAGCGTGGGCCTCGGCGGCGTGCTGGGCTCTCTTCTCGGCCTGCTAGCCGCCTTCCGTCCGCGCCTCGACCCCTGGGTGATGCGGCTGGTGGATGTCATGCTCAGCTTCCCCGCCATCCTTCTGGGCCTCGCTCTCGTCGCCGTCTTCGGCCCCGGCGCCGTCCCGGTGATGATCGCGCTGGCCATCGCAACCGTACCCGATTGCGCACGAATTGCCCGGTCCATCGCCGTCAGCGTGATGAAGCAGGAGTATATCGAAGCGGGCCGCGCCGTGGGCCTCTCCGATCTTGCGCTTTTCACCCGCTACCTGCTGCGCAACTGCATCTCGTCGATCCTCATCTTCATCAGCCTCCGGTTCGGCCAGATCATCCTGATCGGCGCCGCGCTCAGCTTTCTGGGCCTCGGCGCCAAGCCGCCCCAGGCCGAGCTGGGCATGATGGCCGCCCAAGGCCGCGACTTTTTGCTTTTCGCGCCGCATATCGCGGTGATCCCGTCGGTGATGATCTTCATCATCGTGCTGGCCGCCAACGTACTGGGCGATGCGCTCAGAGACGTGCTGGACCCGCGTCTGAGGTCCTGACCCAAAAAGAAGACCCAACAGGAAGAGGATAAGGAAAATGAAACGATTGACTTTAACCGCCGCTGTTGCGCTTGCTCTGCCGGCTTTCGCGCAAGCGGCAGAGATCACCGTCGTGCGCGAGGTCGACAGCAACAATTACGACCCCCACCGCGCCGTGGCCCGCGCCGCCGCCGAGGTGTTGTTCATGCTCGGCGACACGCTCGTGTCGCTGAACCCCGACATGCAGACGATCGAGCCGGGCGTGGCCAAATCCTGGGAGGTGTCGGAAGATGGCCTGACCTACACCTTCAACCTGCGCGACGACGTCTATTTCTGCGATGGCAAGCAAATGACGGCGGAAGATGTCGCCTATTCCATCACCCGCTGGGTCGATCCCGAAACGAAATCGCCCGTCGCCTGGCGCGCGGGGGATGTGGAAAGCGTGACGGCAGTCGATGAATTCACCGTCGAATACAAGCTGAGCGAGCCCTTCTCCGAACTGCTCTATCAGTTGACCCAATCCTTCGGCACCATCATCGATTCCGCCAATGTCGAGGCGCTGGGCGAAGACTTCGGCGTCTCCGGCTTCAACGGCTCCGGCCCGTTCTGCTGGGTCGAATGGACCCCGCGCGACAAGATGATCATCGAACGGCACGAGGCTTATACCTGGGGCGCGCCCTTCCACACCAATACCGGCCCCGCCAGCATGGAGCGGATCACCTGGCAGGTCGTACCCGAAGAAAACACCCGTACCGTTGCCGTCCTGACCGGCCAAAGCGAGATCACGCAATATGTCCCCGACATCGCGCTGGCGCAGCTCCGCGCTGCGCCCACGGTCGAGGTCGTCCGTTCCGATCTGGCCTTCTGGACCTATTTCATGGGCTTCAAGATCGACAAGGATACCGTGTCGGACCCCGCCGTGAGGCAGGCGATCAACCTCGCTGTCGATCAGACCGCGATGGCCGAAGACCTCTTCTTCGGCGAAGTGGAGCCAGCCTATAGCTACGTCTCCCAAGGCGCACTCGACTGGAACACGGCGCTCGATGACACGCTGCTGACCTACGACCCGGAGGAGGCGAACCGCATCCTCGATGAGGCCGGGTGGGAACGTGGCTCAGACGGCGTGCGCAGCAAGGACGGTGTCCGGCTGGAGCCCATCGCCTATGTCTTTGCCGGATCCACCTGGGGCAAGATCTCGGAATCCGTGCAGGCCTATCTGCGCGAGATTGGCGTGGCCATGGACATTCAGGCCTTCGACGCCACCGTCGCCTGGGGCCGTCTTGCCACGCAGGAGTTTGACATGTTCGGGATGAGCTTTCCCTACGTCTCCTCCGGCGATGCGCTGAACCTCTACTTCCGGTCGGAAAACATGCCGACGCCCAATCGGATGAACTGGAACGACGCGCAGACCGACGAGTTGCTGCAAGCGGGCAAGACCGCGCTCGACGATGCAACGCGTGCCGAAAGCTACGGCGCGGTGTTGGAGATCGTGCATGACGCCGCTGTCTGGCTGCCGCTCTATCACGAACCGATGGTCGTCGCACAATCGGCGGATCTGGAGACGGTCGTGCCGCACAACATCTACGGCGCCGGGCTCTACAAGGGTCTCGACCTCAAGTTCAAAGAGTAACGCCCGCGCAGGGCCGCTTGCCTGCGGCCCTGCCTTACCCAGATTGCCCGGAGGTCCCCATCCATGCCCGTTACCGTCATTCGCAATGCCGCCTGGATCGTCGCCCATGAGGCAGGCGCGCATACCTACCTCAAGGACGGCGATGTCGCCTTTGAAGGGGACAAGATCATCCATGTCGGCGGCACATATGACGGCACGGCGGATGTCGAAATTGACGGGCGCGACCGGCTGGTCTCCCCCGGTCTGGTCAACATCCACTCGCACCCCTCGTCCGAGGCGATGAACAAGGGCATGCTGGACGAATTGGGCAGCCCCAAGCTGGGTATGTCCTCCCTTTACGAATTCATGCCGCTCTTCCGCCCCGATGACGAAGGCCGCCAAGCCTGTGTCGAGGTCACCTATAGCGAGCTTTTGCTGTCCGGCGTCACGACCCTCGTGGACCTGTCGGTTGCCTGGGACGGTTGGCTCGACACTTTCGCCGCCTCCGGCCTGCGCGGTGTGGTCTCGCCGATGTACCGCTCCGCCCGCTGGTATACCGACAACGGCAGCACCGTCTCCTACGAATGGGACGATGCGGCGGGCCGTGCCGATATGGACGCCGCCTTGGCTCTGATCGACGCCGCCGCAGCTCATCCTTCGGGTCGGCTGTCCGGTATGGTCTCCCCGTCGCAGATCGACACCTGTACGCCGGATCTCATCCGCGACAGTTTCGCCGCCGCGCAGGAGAAGGGTCTACCCTTCCAGATCCACGCCGCCCAATCGGTCGTGGAATTCAACGAGATCACCCGCCGTCATGGCCGTACCCCTCTGGAATGGCTCGACGATCTGGGCGTTCTGGCGCAGGGCGCCATCATCGGCCACGGGATTTTTCTCAACGATTACGACATGGTCTACTGGCCGGAGGCGAACGACTTCGCCCTGCTGCAGGACAGTGGCGTCGCGGTCGCCCATTGCCCGACCGTCTTTCAACGCCGGGGCATCACCATGAACACCGTCGGGCGCTATATTCGCGGCGGGGTGCCTCTGGGCATCGGCACCGACACCTACCCCCACAACATGCTCGAAGAGTTGCGCAATGCGCTGTATCTCAGCCGCGTCACCTCTCGAAACGCCTATGACCTGCGCACCAGCCACATCTTCGACGCCGCCACGACCGGAGGTGCCGCGATCCTGGGCCGCGACGACATCGGCAAGCTGGCCGTGGGTGCCAAGGCCGACCTCTTCATGGCCGATATCACCGCGCCTTCCATGCGCCCGCTCCGTGATCCCCTGCGCTCGCTGATCTACGTCGCGGGTGAGCGGGCGGTGCGCGATGTGTTCGTCGACGGGCGCCACGTCGTCGTCGACGGCACCGTTCAGGCCTTTGATCTGCCCGACGCGCTGGCCCGGCTGGAGGCTGCGCAACGCCGCGCCGAAGAGGCTTTCCGGGGCCTCGATTTCGCCGACCGGCGGCATGATGAGGCCTCGCCCTATGTCTACGCTCTCGACGCATGAAGATGGAGGAGGTGGATATCGAGGCCACAACCGAACCGCTGCTGAGGGTCGAGGACCTCGCCGTCGAATTCCATGTCAGCGGCACCGTCCAGCGCGCCTTGCAGAGCGTCAGCCTGACCCTCCAGCGCGGTCGCACGCTGGGCCTCGTGGGCGAATCCGGTTGCGGCAAAAGCGTCACCTCCCTGTCGATCATGCGGCTATTGCCCCAGCCGCCAGGGCATTACGCGGGCGGGCGCATCCTGCTCGAAGGGCGCGACCTGCTCAGCCTGCCCGAGCGTGAGATGCGCGCCCTGCGCGGCGGGCGGATCGGGATGATCTTTCAGGAACCGATGACCTCGCTCAACCCGGTCTATACCTGCGGCGAGCAAATCGTCGAAAGCCTGTCGGTGCATTCCGGCCTCGCGCCCAAGGCCGCGATGGAGCGCGCGGTTGAACTCCTCGACCTCGTGGGCCTGCCGTCCCCGCGCGAACGCGCGCATGACTACCCGCATCAACTCAGCGGTGGGCAGCGTCAGCGCGTGATGATCGCTCTGGCGCTCGCAAACGATCCCGACCTGCTGATTGCGGATGAGCCGACAACCGCACTTGATGTCACGATCCAGGCCCAGATCCTCGACCTGATGACCGATCTGCGCGAACGCACCGGCGCCGCCGTCCTGCTGGTGACCCACGATCTGGGCGTCGTGGCCCAGACCTGCGACGACGTGGTCGTGATGTATGCCGGCGGCGTGGTCGAACAGGCGCCGACCACTGCTCTTTTTGCCGACCCCCAGCATCCCTACACGATCGGCCTGATGGCCGCCGTACCGCGCATTGACGCCATCGTGGACCGGCTCTCCACCATCGCAGGTTCCGTCCCGCCGCCCTGGATCAAGCTCGACGGGTGCCGCTTCGCCTCTCGCTGCCCGCTCGCCGACGACCGCTGCCGCAGCGCCGTGCCGCCCCTGCGCGAGATCGGCCCCGATCACGCCGTCGCCTGCTGGCATGCGCCCATTGAGGAGGCCGCGTCATGAGTGCCATGCTCGAAGTGCGCAGCCTGACCAAGCACTTTCCCGTCCGCCGGGGCCTTCTGCGCCGTGTCGTCGGCCATGTGCAGGCGGTCAACGACGTCAGCTTTGACGTGAACGAGGGGGAAACCCTCGCCATCGTCGGCGAATCCGGTTGCGGCAAGTCCACCATCGGGCGCACCGTTCTGCGGCTGGTGGAGGCGACCAATGGCTCCGTCCGTCTGGACGGAGAGCAGATCCTCAACCTGCCCACCGACGCCATGCGTGATCTGCGGCGCAAGATGCAGATCATCTTCCAAGACCCGTTCGGCTCCCTCAACCCGCGCATGACCGTGGCCGAGACGCTGGCCGAACCGCTCCTCCTCCATGGTCTCGCTACGCCTGACAATGTCGATGAGAAAGTCAGGGAGCTTCTGCGCACCTGCGGCCTCTCCAGCTTCCACGCCCCGCGCTATCCGCATGAGTTTTCCGGCGGCCAGCGCCAGCGCGTGGGCATTGCCAGGGCGCTTGCCACGCGTCCGCGCCTGATCGTCTGTGACGAGCCCGTCTCCGCCCTCGATGTCAGCGTGCAGGCGCAGATCGTGAACCTGCTTCAGGACCTTCAGGCGCAATTCGGCATCGGCTATATCTTCATCAGTCACGATCTTGCTGTCGTCCGTCACATGGCTGCCCGTGTCGCGGTCGTCTACCTGGGCCGTATCGTCGAGGAAGCAACTGCCGAAGCGCTCTTTGCCGGCCCCCGTCATCCCTACACCCTTAGCCTGATCGCCGCCGCACCGCGCCCCGATCCGACCATCCGGGAAGAGAGCAAGCCGGTGCAGGGCGACGCCCCCAGCGCGCTCGCGCCGCCCTCCGGCTGTGCCTTCCACCCCCGTTGCCCCATGGCGCGGGATATCTGCCGCACTGACCGCCCTGAATTGCGCACGCTTGGCGCCACGCGCGTGGCCTGTCATTTTGCCGAAGAGGTCGCGCCCGAGATCGGCGCACCTCAGCCAACGGCCACAGCGCCGCGCCTGCAACGCCGTCTGGACGTTTTGCAGGGCGCGGCCCTCAAGGAGCAGAGTGCGACATGAAAGACCAACCCCCCATGAACGGCGCCGAAAGCGTGGTGCGCAGCCTGCACGGCGCCGGCGTGGAGATCTGCTTTGCCAATCCCGGCACGTCCGAGATGCAGTTCGTCGATGCCCTCGACCGCACCGGCTGCCTGCGCTGCGTGCTGGGCCTTTTCGAAGGGGCCGTAACCGGCGCCGCTGACGGCTATGCGCGCATGGCGCGCAAGCCTGCCGTGACGTTGCTGCACCTTGCGCCCGGCCTCTCGAACGCGGCGGCCAATATGCACAATGCCCGCAAGGCCCGCACGCCGATGATCAACCTTGTGGGCGACCATGCCCTGCGCCACCGCCAGTATGACGCGCCGCTCACCGCGGATGTCGAAGGCGCCGCGCGGCCCTTCAGCGATTGGGTGCGCACCGCGATGACGCCCGGCCAGTTCGCCGCCGATGCGATGGACGCCTTTGCCGCCGCCACGGCAAAGCCCGGCGCGATTGCCACACTCATCGCGCCGGCCGATGTGGGATGGGATGCGGGGGGCGTGCTCGCCCCACCTCCTCCGCCGCCCGTCAGCGCAGCCCCCGATGAGGCGGCGCTGACGGATGCGGTGCGCGCTTTGGGGGCGGACGGTCCCACTGTCTTCCTGGTCGGTGGGTCCGTACTGGAAGACCCCGATGCGCTGGCGCTTCTGCACGGCATCGCCGCGCGGACGGGTGCCGATCTTCTGGCGCCCACGTCCAACCGGCGGATCGAACGGGGCAGGGGCCGCGCCGGCATCCCCCGCATTCCTTATGCCATCGACCTCGCGCTTGACACGTTGAAGACTTACAAGACCGCGATCCTTGTCGAAGCCATGCCCCCCGTGGGCTTTTTCGCATATCCCGGTCGCCCCAGCCTGCTGCTGCCGGAGGATTGTGAGGTCCTCACCCTCTCTGGTCTCGACGGCGACGGGCCCGGCACTGTCGCGGCCCTCGCCGACCGTCTCGGCGCCCCGGCTGTCACACCTGCGGATGCACCGCTTCCCGCACCTCCGTCACCTGGGGCGATCACGCCCGAGACCGTCGCCGCCGCCGTGGCCGCGGCGATGCCCGAGAACGCCATCGTCGTTGACGAGAGCATCACATCTGGCCGTGCCATCTATGACACCACCGCCGGATGCAGCCCGCATTCCTGGCTGGCGATCACCGGCGGCGCCATCGGCATCGGACCCCCGCTCGCCGCCGGTGCCGCCTGCGCTGCGCCCGACCGTCCGGTCATCACCCTTCAGGCCGATGGCTCCGCCATGTACACGATCCAGGCGCTCTGGACCCAGGCGCGGGAGAACCTGAACGTCACCACCGTGATCTTCGCCAACCGCACTTACCAGATCCTCAAGCACGAGCTTTTCAACGTCGGCGCCAATCCGGGCCGCTCCGCGCTCGACATGCTGGACCTCGACCGTCCGACGCTCGATTTCGTCTCCCTCGCCAAGGGTATGGGCGTGCCCGGCATACGGGTGGAGGACGTGCATGAGCTGTTCAAGGCGCTGCAATCCGCAGCACAGGAGCCCGGCCCCTTCCTGATCGAAGCGGTCATGTAAGCGAAAGAAAAAACATAGGCAGAAGCTATGATGTCATCCGAACTTAAATCAAAAAACTATCAATTTTGCTAGGTCCTCGGCCCTCTCCCTTTTAGCCTGTCGGGGGGAGGGACGATGTTAGGAGTTGAGTATGATACCATCATTGAAATGGGGCGCGCTCGCCGCCGCCCTGACCCTCTCTGCGCCCGCGCTGGCCGAGACCAAGACCTTTAACGTCGCCCTCGACGGCACATTCGCCCCCCATGCCATGCCCAGCCTCAGCGGCGGTGTCGAAGGGTTCAACGTGGATCTCGCCAACGAGATCGGTGCCCGGATGGGGGCTGAGATGAACATCGTCGCCACGCAATTCTCTGGCATCCTCCCGGCGCTTGCGGCGGGGACGTACGATTTCGTGGTGGCCCCCGTCACCATCACCGAGGAACGTGCGGAGAACCTCCTGTTTTCCGAAGGCTACCTGAACACCGACTTCCAGTTTGTCATTGCCGCCGACGCGCCCGACATCACCGATCTGGCGGAGCTTGAAGGGCAGGTGATCGCCGTCAACAAGGGCTCTGTCTACGACAATTGGGCCCGCGGGCTGGCCGAGGAGATCGGCTGGACCGTCGAAAGCTATGGCACCAACAGCGACGCGGTGCAGGCGGTCGTGTCAGGCCGCGCCTTTGCCAATGTCGCGGGCAACACCGTTTCGGCCTGGGCGACCAAGCAGAACCCGGCGATCAAGCTCAGCTATCTGCATTCCACCGGGCTCGTCTGGGGCATGCCCTTCCGCAAAGGCGATGAGGATCTGCGCGCCGAGGTCGAGGCGATCATCGAATGCATGAAGATCGACGGCACCATCGCCGCGCTCAGCGAGAAATGGTTCGGCGCAGCCCCCGCCGAAGGCTCCGCCGCCGTCACGCCCGTCGCGGGCTTCGGACAACCGGGCTTTGCCGGATATCTGGACAATGGTCATACACCAGCCTGCAACTGAGATGACGCAGACCGCGCAGGGCGCCGTGGCCCCGCCCACGCTGACGGTGCGCGGCCTGCGCAAATCCTTTGGGTCCGAGGAGGTGCTCAAGGGCATCGACCTCACCGTTGCGCGCAGCGAGTTGGTCTTTGTCCTCGGCCCCTCCGGCTCTGGCAAATCCACCATGCTGCGCTGTTGCAACCGGCTGGAGGAACCCGATGCGGGTGAAATCACGCTGGAGGGCGACCCGGTCACCGGTCCCAAGGTTGATCTCAACCAACTCCGCCTGCGGATGGGTATGGTCTTTCAGGCCTTCAACCTCTACCCGCATCTTTCGGCCCTCAGCAATGTCACGCTGGCCCTGCGCAAGGTCCGCCGCCTGCCACGCGCCGAGGCCGAAGCGCGTGGCCTCGACGCACTCGACCGCGTAGGCCTCAAGTCCAAGGCCGGCAGCTATCCCACGCAGCTTTCCGGCGGACAGCAGCAGCGCGTAGCCATCGCCCGCGCTTTGGCATTGGAGCCCTCCGTGATGCTGTTTGATGAGCCAACTTCGGCGCTGGATCCGGAGCTTGTCGGCGACGTGCTGGCCGTCATGCAGGACATGAAGGCGCAGGGCATGACGATGCTTGTCGTCAGCCACGAGATGAAGTTTGCCCGCGACGCCGCCGACCGCGTGATCTTCATGGATGCCGGCCGCATCGTGGAGGAGGGGACGCCCGAGCAGATCTTCGAAACCCCGCAACATCAGCGCACCCAGACCTTTCTGGCGCGCTTTTCCGGGCAGGGCTGAGGTGGAGGCGTTTCTCGACACCTTCTTCAACGGCGCCGTGCTCGCCCGCTATGCGCCGTCGATCCTGCAAGGGGTCTGGGTCACCGTGCTTCTATCGGGGCTGATCGTGATCAGCGGCATCGCCGGGGGCGCCGCCTTGGCCTGCCTGCGTGCCTACCGCATCCGCCCGCTTTCCGCGCTGATCGTCGTCTATGCCGACATCTTCCGGGCGCTCCCGCCGCTCGTTCTGATCCTGCTCGTGTTCTTCGGCCTGCCGAACCTTGGCATTCTCCTCTCCAGCTTCACGGTCCTCTACCTGATCCTCACCCTCGTGCTCGCCGCCTTCGCGGAGGAGATCGTTTGGGCCGGGATCACCGCCGTCCCCAAAGGCCAGTGGGAGGCGTCCCGCTCCACCGGGCTTGGCTTCACCCAGACGCTCATCTGGGTCGTGCTGCCACAGGCTGTGCGCATGGTCATCCCACCCATCACGAACCGGGCCATCGCCATCACCAAGATGACCGCCCTCGGCATGGTGATCGGCGTGCCCGACATCCTCGGCCAGGCCACCACGGCGCAAAGCTTCTCCGCCAACGCCTCCCCCCTGATGCTCGCAGCCATCGCGTATGTCCTTCTTTTCCTGCCGCTGGTGATCTTCTCCCGCTGGCTTGAGACGCGCTTTGCGGCGCCGGGGGTGTGAGATGGAGGCGATCCTCACCCAGTTCTTCAATGTCGAGATCATGATGAAGGCCCTGCCCTTGGTCCTTCAGGGGCTGGGCATCACGCTCCTGATCTGCGTGGTCGTGATCCCCCTCGGTCTGATCGGTGGCCTTCTCGCCGCGCTCGCCTCCGTCTCCCAAAACCGGGCCCTGCGCTGGTCGGCCATCGCTTTTGTCGATCTCTTCCGCGCGCTCCCGCCTCTGGTCCTTCTGATCTTCATCTATGCCGGTCTGCCCTTCGCGGGCCTCAGCCTCTCGCCCTTTGCTGCTGTTGCCATCGGCTTCTTCCTGAACAACTCCGCCTATTTCGCCGAGATCTTCCGGGCGGGCCTCCTGTCCGTCCACAAGGGACAGACCGAAGCCGCCCGCTCCACCGGTCTCAGCCAGACCCAGACCCTGATCCACGTTGTCCTGCCACAAGCCACGCGCAACGTGCTGCCCGATCTCATGTCCAACGTGGTCGAGGTGATCAAGCTCACCTCCCTCGCTTCGGTCGTGTCTTTGGGCGAGATGCTTCATGCCGCGGGCCTCGTGCGCTCGCTCACCTATAACGCGTCGCCGCTGGTGCTGGCCGCCGGGATCTACCTCGCGCTGCTCTGGCCGCTGGTCCGGCTGATCAGCCGGTTCGAGCGACGCATCGCAAGTTGAGACAAGGAAAGGAACGCCATGCGGGAAATCGTCATCGGAGGCGCGCAGATGGGCCCCATTCAGCGCACCGACACGCGCGCGCAGGTCGTGGACCGGATGCTGGCGCTGCTCGATCAGGCGCGGGGGGCGGGCTGCGATCTGGTGGTCTTTCCCGAGCTTGCTTTGACCACGTTTTTCCCCCGCTGGTACATGGAGGACCCGGCCGAGGTGGAGGTCTGGTTCGAAGCCGAAATGCCCAATGCCGCCACCCAGCCGCTCTTTGATCGCGCCCGTGAATATGGCATCGCGATCAGCTTCGGCTATGCCGAACGCACGCCGGACGGGCACCATTTCAACACCTCCATCCTGACCGACAAGGCCGGTGAGATCGTCGGTAAGTACCGCAAGGTGCATCTGCCGGGCCATTCCGAATACGATTCCGACCGCGCTTTCCAGCATCTGGAAAAGCGCTATTTCGAACCCGGCGATCTGGGCTTTCCGGTCTGGCGCAATCTCGATGCCTGGATGGGCATGTGTATCTGCAACGACCGCCGCTGGCCGGAGGTTTACCGCGTGATGGGCCTGCAAGGCGCCGAATTGATCATGCTGGGCTACAACACGCCGTCGGTGAATAGCCAGGCCTCCGCCGAGGGGCTGGAGAAACGGCTTTATCATTCGGATTTGTCGATGACGGCAGGGGCCTACCAGAACGCCTCCTGGGTGGTGGGTGTCGCCAAGGCGGGGGATGAGGACGGCCATCCGCTGATGGCGGGCAGCATCATCGTCGATCCTAACGGCTTTGTGGTGGCGCGGGCCGAAACCGAAGGGGACGAGTTGATCGTGCATCCCTGTGACATGGACCTTTGCGCATTCGGCAAATCCACCATCTTCGACTTCGCCCGTCACCGCCGGACCGAACATTACGGACGCATCACGGCCCAGACCGGGGTGGAGTATCCCGACACATGACGTTGAGTGTCGATCTGGGCGCACTCGATCCCAAAGACCGCTACAAGCTGTTGACCGCCGTGGTGATCCCGCGCCCCGTCGCCTGGGTGACCACGATCAGCGCGGATGGCATCGTCAACGCCGCGCCCTTTTCCTTCTTCAACCTCTTCGGCAAGGACCCGGCCCTGGTCGCGCTGGGCCTTGAACACCATGCCGACGGCACGCCCAAGGACACCACGCACAATATCCGCACCAGCGGAGAGTTCGTGATCAACATCGCAACGCCCGATCTGACCGAAGCCATGGTCGGCACCGCCGCCGCCTATCTGCCCACGGATGGAGAGCCCGAGGCGCTGGGGCTGCCGACGGCGCCCTCGACCCATGTCGCGCCGCCCCGTCTGGCCGACGTGCCCGTTGCCATCGAATGCCGCCGCACCGTCGCCTTGACCTTCAGCCCCGAGCGCGAGATCGTCATCGGCGAGGCGGTGGGCCTCGCGGCGCGCGAGGGTTTGGTGGATCCGGCAAACTGGCACGTACATTGGAACGGCGACTATCCCGTCGCCCGGCTTTTTGCCGACCGCTACGCACGACTGGAGGAGATCGCGCCGCACTCCATCCCGCCCGCCCCGACATGACCGGAGAGAAGACTTGACCAACCTCATCACCCGAAATTCCAGCGGCGTCTTCATCATCGCCGCGACGCCTTTTGAAAACAGCGGCGCGCTGGATCTCGACAGCACCGACCGCATGGTCGACTTCTACCTCGACTGCGGCGTGAGCGGGATGACCATCCTCGGCATCATGGGCGAGGCGCCCAAGATGGCCGGGGACGAAGCCGTGACCTTCGCCCGCCGCGTGCTCGACCGCGTTGCAGGCCGCGTGCCGGTGATCGTCGGCGTCTCTGCCGCCGGGCTCGACAACATGGCCCGCCTCGCTCACACCTCGATGGAAATGGGCGCGGCAGGCGTCATGGTCGCCCCGCAACCGGGTCTTCTGACCGAGGTTAAGCTGCGCGGCTACATCGCCCAGGTCTGCACGACATTGGGGCCGGACGTGCCGATCTGCTTTCAGGACTATCCGCAAACGACGGGCGTGCAGGTGTCGGTCGAAAGCATCATTGGAATGACGGTCGAGCATCCACAGATCGTGATGCTGAAACACGAAGACTGGCCGGGCCTCACCAAACTGTCCCGCGTGCGCGCCGAGACGGGCACCGGAGACGTCCCGCGCCTCTCGATCCTCACCGGGAACTCCGCCCTCTTCCTGCCGCAGGAAATGCAGCGCGGCGCCGACGGGGCCATGACCGGCTTTGCCTATCCGGAGATGCTGGTGCAGGTCGTCGCACGCCATCAAGCGGGCGATGTGGACGGGGCCGAGGATCTCTTCGACGCCTACCTGCCGCTCGTGCGCTACGAACAGCAGCTTGGTCTGGGCCTTGCCATCCGCAAGGAGGTGCTGCGCCGCCGGGGCGTGATCGCCAGCGCCAAGGTCCGCGCGCCGGGGCCGTCGCTGACGGCAACAGATGCCGAGGAGTTGACCCGCCTCACCACCCGCCTCGAAAAACGTCTCAAGGAGCTTGGCTGATGGATCTCGGATTACAAGGCAAAGGCGCGCTCGTCATGTCCTCCTCCCGCGGCTTGGGCTTGGGCATCGCCGAGGCGCTGGCGACCGAAGGCTGCAACGTGCTCCTGACCGGCCGGTCAGAGGACAAGCTCGCTGCCGCCGTGGACGCCATCAACGCGAAAGGCGCAGGGCAGGCGACCTATACCGTCACCGATCTGGCCGATCCCGGATGCGTCGACCAACTGGTGAACGCCGCGGGCGAGGCGCTGGGCCAGGTCGACATCCTGATCAACAATACCGGCGGCCCGCCTCCCGGTCAGATGGTCGATGCCGACAGTGCCGTGCTTGCCGGTCACTTCGACCAGATGGTGATGCGGGTCGTCGACATCACCGCCCGCCTGCTGCCCCCCATGCGGGAGCGCGGCTGGGGGCGGATCATCACCATCGGTTCCTCCGGCGTCATCCAGCCCATCCCCAATCTGGGCCTCTCGAACGCCCTGCGTAGCACGCTCGTGGGCTGGTCCAAATCCCTCTCCAGCGACGTGGCCGCCGACGGGGTCACCGTCAACATGCTGCTTCCGGGCCGCATCCATACCGAACGGGTGGACGAGCTCGACAGTGCCGTCTCCAACCGCACCGGCAAATCGCTGGAGGAGACGCGCGCCGCCTCCCGCGCCACGATCCCGGCGGGCCGCTACGGCACGGTCGAGGAATTCGCCAGCGTCGCCGCGTTTCTGGCCAGCGTGCCCGCCAGCTACGTCACCGGCAGCCTCATCCGCTGCGATGGCGGTGCCATCCGTTCGGTCTGACAGGGGAGAGACGACATGACATACGATCTGGTCATCAAGGGCGGAGAGATCGCCACCGCCACCGACCGCTTCCACGCCGATATCGGCATCACCGGCGGCAAGATCACCGCCTTGGGCACCGGGCTCGAGGCCGACGATGTGATCGACGCCACCGGCAAGCTGGTCCTGCCCGGCGGGATCGAGGCGCATTGCCATATCGCCCAGGAATCCGCGACCGGCGGCATGACGTCCGATGACTACCGCACCGGCTCGATCAGCGCGGCCTATGGCGGCAATTCGTCCTTCGTCCCCTTCGCCGCCCAGCATCGCGGCATGGGCGTGATCGAAACGCTCGACCTTTATGACAGCCGGGCGCAGGGCTCTTCGGTCATCGACTACAGCTACCATCTGATCATCGCCGACCCGACCGAAACCGCACTCAACGACGAACTGCCTACCGCGTTCGAGCGGGGTGTCACCTCGTTCAAGGTCTTTATGACCTATGACCTGATGCGCATCGACGACCGGCAATTCCTCGACATTCTGACCGTGGCCAAGACGCATGGCGCCCTGACCATGGTCCATGCCGAAAACTCCGGCATGATCAGCTGGATTTCCGACCGTCTGGTCTCCGCCGGCCACACCGCGCCGCGCTATCACGCGCCCAGCCACCCGGCGTTGGCCGAGATCGAGGCGATCAACCGCGCCATCTCTCTCGCCGCTCTGGTCGATGCGCCGCTTTTCATCGTGCATGTCTCCACGCCCGAAGGTGCCGAGCTGATCGCGAAGGCGCGCCTCTCCGGCGCCAAGGTCTTTGGGGAGACCTGCTCTCAGTACCTGTTCCTCACTCGTGACGATCTCGACCGTCCGGGCATGGAGGGCGCGAAATACATGTGCTCTCCGCCCCTGCGCGACGTGCCCACGCAAGAGGCGCTCTGGCGGCACCTTCAGGCAGGCACCTTCAGCGTCTTCTCCTCCGACCACGCGCCCTATCGGTTCGACGAGACCGGCAAGTTGGCGAACGGCCCCAACGCCTCGTTCAAGCAGATCGCCAACGGCATGCCAGGCATCGGCATCCGCCTGCCGCTTCTCTTCAGCGAAGGAGTAGGCAAGGGGCGCATCACTCTGCAGCAATTCGTGGCGCTCTCGGCGACCAATGCGGCCCAGCTTTACGGGATGGACGCCAAGGGCAGCATCGCCATCGGCATGGATGCCGACATCGCCATCTGGGACCCGGAGGAGACGCGCACCGTCACTGTCGAAAGCCAGCACGACGCGATGAACTACACGCCCTATGACGGCTGGTCCCTCACTGGCTGGCCCGTCACCGTGCTGACCCGCGGGGCGCGGGTGGTCGATCAAGGCACCTTGGTTGCCAAGCCCGGCTCCGGTCAATTCGTGCCGCGCCGCCCCGTCGATATGACCGGCCATCCCGGCCACGTTGTGCCTGAACTCGACCCCGCCACCAATTTCGGGGCCAAGATCGCGCCATGACCGGGCCCATCGTCGTCATCAATCCGAACTCCAACCAGGCCGTCACCGATGGTCTTGCCAAAGCGCTGACGCCTTTCGCCCGGGACGGTGGGCCGCAGATCGACTGCGTCACTCTGACCGACGGTCCTTTCGGGATCGAAAGCCAGGTGCATTCCGATCAGGTCGTCCTGCCGATGGTCGATCTGATCGCGCAGCGGGCCGACGCGTCGGCCTTCGTGATCGCGTGCTATTCCGATCCCGGCATCGACGCCTGTCGATCCGTCTCTCCTGTTCCGGTCTTCGGCATTCAGGAAAGCGGCATGCTGACCGCCCTGTCGCGCGGCGACCTCGTCGGCGTCGTCGCCATCGCCGATGCCTCCATCCTCCGCCACCGCCGCTACATGCGCCGCATGGGCGTGCTCGATCGCCTCGCCGGGGAGCGCCCGCTGAATATGAGCGTCGATGAAAGCGCGCGGGGGGAGGGGACCTTCGCGCGCCTCACCGAGGTAGGACAGGCTTTGCAACAGGACGGCGCTGATGTTCTGGTGCTGGGCTGCGCCGGCATGGCCGTCCACCGCGCCCCGCTCCAGGCTGTGCTTGGCTGCCCGGTCATCGACCCGACCCAGGCGGCTGTGGCCATGGCGCTGGGCACCGTTCTGGCCTCCCAGCTTTAGGCCGCCTATACTTACCACATGAAGATCAAGCGCCGAAACGACCTCTCTCTGCGACTGCTGGAGATTTTCGGCACTCTGATGGTGCATCAGACCACCGTCGCCACAGCGGCGGAACTTGGCATCTCGCAACCGTCCGTCTCAACCGCGATCAAGCAGCTTGAGGATCAGCTTCAATTCGCCCTCTTCGAGCGGCACAAGAAACGCATGCTGCCCACCAGCGAGGCGCGTAGCCTCTTTGAGGAGGTCGAGCCGCTTTTCGAACAACTCCGCTCCGTCGAAAGCCGGGTGCGGGATCTGCGGGGCGGCTCGCTGGGCAAGTTGCGGATCATGGCCACGCCGCCTTTGGGGCATTCCGTTGTCCCCGTGGCGCTTCATGCCTTTCTCGCCTCCCGCCCGCGCGTGACGGTGCAATACGATGTGCGGCGGATGGAGAACGTAATCGACGCCGTGGCCATCGGTGCAGTCGATCTGGGTCTGGTCCTTGGCCTCGACACCCATCCCGGCGTGGTGGTGCGTACCCTTCGGACTGACCGTATGGTTGCCCTGATCAAGCCCGGCCACCCCTTGGCCGATCTTTCGGTCATCGCACCCTCCGACGCCGCGGCGCATGGTTTTATCGGGCTCGACCGCGCCTCTCGCCTCGGATTGTTGCTGCAAACCGCCTTTGAAAGCGCCAAGGTCCCCTATACGCCTCAGGTGGAGGTGCGCTATTGCCACACCGCCGCCGTGCTCGCCCAATCCGGCAATGGCGTTGCGGTGGTCGATCCCTATACCGCGTCCTTCCTGCCGAATATGGGCCTTGTGAAAAAGGCCTTCGATCCGATGATCCCTGTGGGTGCCTGTCTTCTCACGCGCCCCGGGCGCCCGATTTCCCGGCTCGCATCCGCCTTCTGCGATGATATCGAGACGGCCTTGCTGAACTAACGACACTGCCCGCTCGCTCTTTGGGCGGCTCTTTCCGTGACATATCTGCCGTCATGGGGGACGACGCGTCTTACACGGATCGTCCCCCATCCCTCAGCGTGACATCAAAACGGGAACAGTCGCGCATTCCAGCATGTCTCGGGTCGCGCCGCCCAAAAGCGCCTCCCGGAACCTCGAATGCCCGTAGGCGCCCATCACGATCATGTCGGCATTGGTGTCCCCGGCATGGCGGTTCAGCACGTCCGCGATGCGGGGCATCGTCCGGCTGAGCACGTCGATCTCGCAATGGATGCCGTGCCGTGCCAGCATTTGCGACAGCATGCCTCCGGGGTCGGAGCGCTCCGGCCCGTGCTGGGGCGGGTCGATGACCACCACGCGGACCTGCTTTGCGCGTTGCATGATCGGCAGGGCGGCGCGGATCGCCGCCAGCGATTCGGCGCTCTCGTTCCAGGCGACGATGACGGTATCCGGCGCGCTGAGCGGGGTGCTGTCATCCGGCACCACCAGGATGGGCGCGGGGGCGTTGAACAGTGCCGCTTCGACAACGGCCTCGACCTCGATGCCCCGATTGTCTCCGTAAGGCTGGGGCAGCAGGACGAGATCCGAAAACCTGGCATGCAAGGCCACGTGTCGGCCCAGATCCAGCAATTGCGCGACATCTTCCTCCACCGACCAGCGGATATTCTGTGCGCCCAGCCGTGCCTCAGCCAGTTTGCGCAGCGTTTCGGCCTCCGCCGCCGCGCGGACAATCGAATCCTGCAGGATCGATGTGCTGGCTCCGACCGTGTAATATCCCGTCTGCGTTCGGTCCACGCCCAGGCACAGGGCCATTGCATGAGCATCCCAGGCCTGTGCCAATGCGCCGATATGCTCAAGCGGCCCATCGGCCAGACTTTCGTCGGTCAACACCGTCAACAGGGATTTGTAAGCCATCTTGCCCTCCAGCTTCCGTGGTCTCTGATGGCCAATCTGCGCGTTATGCCGCAGGCCTTCCTTGATACCCGTCAAGCCTTTGGTGCGAAAATCTTGATGCAGATCAAGGCAAGTGCGCCTGTGCCTGGTGCATCACCCTTCCAGTCAACAGCCGTCGGGTGCAGTGTGTGTGCTGTGTCCCGACCCCGGGAAGGGACGCACAATGGTAAACTATTTCAAGCTGATCGCGTTCGGCCTGATCACGCTCTTCGCGATGATCGCCGCCAGCTACGCGCGCGATCTGGCCTATCAGGTTCATATGATCATCTTCATGATCGTCGCTGGCGGATTGTTTCTTTGGACGCTGCGCAACACCGATGAACCGCTGCCCGCCGCGGTCGATCTGTCACGTGAATACAATGACGGTGTCGTTCGCTACGGCGTGATCGCCACGGCCTTCTGGGGCGTTGTGGGCTTTCTCGTGGGCGTCGTCATCGCCTTCCAGCTCGCGTTCCCGGGCCTCAACTTCGAATGGGCCGATGGCTATCTGAACTTCGGTCGCCTGCGGCCTCTCCACACCTCTGCCGTGATCTTCGCCTTTGGCGGCAACGCCCTTCTGGCCACGTCCTTTTATGTGGTCCAGCGGACATCCGCGGCGCGGCTCTGGGGGGGTGACCTCGCCTGGTTCGTCTTCTGGGGCTACCAGCTCTTCATCGTTCTGGCCGCGACCGGCTATGTTCTGGGCTCCACCCAGTCCAAGGAATATGCCGAGCCGGAATGGTACGTCGACCTCTGGCTGACCATCGTCTGGGTTGCCTATCTCGCGATCTTCCTCGGCACGCTGATCAAGCGGAAAGAGCCGCATATCTACGTGGCCAACTGGTTCTACCTGTCCTTCATCGTGACCGTCGCGATGCTGCATATCGTGAACAACCTGTCGATCCCCGTCTCCATCTGGGGCTCCCGCTCGATCCAGGTCTTCTCCGGTGTTCAGGACGCGATGGTGCAATGGTGGTATGGCCACAACGCCGTCGGCTTCTTCCTGACCGCGGGCTTTCTGGGCATGATGTACTACTTCATCCCCAAGCAGGCCGAACGCCCCGTTTATTCCTACAAGCTGTCGATCATCCACTTCTGGGCCCTGATCTTCATCTATATCTGGGCCGGTCCTCACCACCTTCACTACACCGCTCTGCCTGACTGGGCCTCGACCCTTGGCATGGTGTTCTCGATCGTGCTCTGGATGCCGTCCTGGGGTGGTATGATCAACGGCCTGATGACGCTGTCGGGCGCCTGGGACAAGCTCAGGACCGACCCCGTGATCCGGATGATGGTGATCTCCGTCGGCTTTTACGGCATGTCCACCTTCGAAGGACCGATGATGTCGATCCGGGCCGTCAACTCCCTGTCGCACTACACCGACTGGACCATCGGGCACGTGCATTCCGGCGCTCTGGGCTGGAACGGCATGATCACCTTCGGGGCGCTCTACTACCTCGTCCCTGTGCTCTGGAAACGCGCGCGGCTCTACTCGCTCTCGCTGGTGTCCTGGCACTTCTGGCTCGCCACCATCGGCATCGTGCTCTACGCCGCGTCGATGTGGGTGACCGGCATCATGGAAGGGCTGATGTGGCGTGAAGTCGATGCGAACGGCTTCCTCGTGAACTCCTTCGCCGACACCGTCGCCGCCAAGTTCCCCATGTACGTGGTGCGCGGTCTGGGCGGGGTCATGTACCTCACCGGTGCCATCATCATGTGCTACAACCTCTGGATGACTGTGAAGCGCAGCCCGGCCAAAGAGCCCGCGCCTGCCTCTTCCGCAGCCATCGCGGCCGAATAAGGAGGCCCGGCAATGGCCATTCTCGACAAACACAAGATCCTTGAGACCAACGCCACCCTCCTGCTGATCTTCAGCTTTCTGGTGGTCACCATCGGGGGGATCGTTCAGATCACCCCGCTCTTCTGGCTGGAAAACACGATCGAGGAAGTGGACGGCATGCGCCCCTATTCCCCGCTCGAACTGACCGGCAAGGAGATCTACATCCGCGAGGGCTGCTATGTCTGCCACTCCCAGATGATCCGGCCCATGCGGGACGAGGTCGAACGCTACGGCCACTACTCGCTTGCGGCGGAATCGATGTATGACCATCCGTTCCAATGGGGCTCTAAACGGACCGGGCCTGACCTGGCCCGGGTCGGCGGTCGCTACTCCGACGACTGGCATGTCGATCACCTGCGTGATCCGCAATCGGTGGTTCCGGAATCGATCATGCCCAAATACGGCTTCCTCGAAGACCGGCTGATCCAGCCTGACTATATCGAGGACCTGTTGCGGACCCAGCGTTTCGTGGGCGTGCCCTATACCGACGAGATGATCGAAAACGCCGCCGCCGATTTCCGGGCTCAGGCCGATCCCGACAGTGACTTCGACGATATGCTCGAACGCTATCCGGGCGCTCAGGTGCGCAACTTCGACGGCCAGCCCGGGGTCTCCGAGACCGACGCGCTGATCGCCTATCTTCAGATGCTGGGCACCCTGGTCGACTTCTCGACCTTCACGCCCGATGCCAGCCGGTAACGGAGGAGACACATGGAAACCTATTCCTTCCTGCGTGAAGTGGCCGACAGCTGGGGCCTTCTGGCTCTCTTCATCTTCTTCATCGGCGTCGTGATCTGGGTCTTCCGGCCCGGATCCACCAAGACCTACCGCGATACGGCCAACATCCCGTTTCGCCACGATGACAAACCCGCCGATCCCGAGGAGCCGCGGACATGAGTAAATCCAAGAAATTTGAGGGCGACCCGGAAACCACCGGTCACGAGTGGGACGGGATCGAAGAGTTCAACAATCCCCTTCCGCGCTGGTGGCTCTGGACCTTCTACATCACCATCATCTGGGGGGTGGGCTACACCATCGCCTATCCCGCCTGGCCCCTGATCAGCCAGGCAACACCCGGCCTTCTGGGCTATTCCACCAGGGCCGAGGTCGCCGAAGAGATCGCCCGCGTCGAAGAGGCCAATGCGCCGATCACCGCGCGGCTGGCCGAGGCGGAATTGACCGAGATCTCCGCCGATCCCGAACTGGCGCAATTCGCGCGGCAGGCCGGTGCGTCCGTCTTTGCAAGCTGGTGTTCGCAATGCCATGGCTCGGGGGCCGCGGGCGTCCAGGCGGCAGGCTATCCGAACCTGCTCGACGATGACTGGCTCTGGGGTGGGGATATCGAAGCGATCCACTACACCATCTCTCACGGCATCCGGAACGAAGACGACCCGGACGCCCACTGGTCCGAGATGCCCGCCTATGGCGAGATCCTCGAGGAACAGGAGATCACTCAGGTCGTCAACTACGTCATGACCCTGTCCGGCGGCACGCCCGCCGACCCGGATCAGGTGGCCGCTGGCGAAGAGATTTTCCTGGATCAATGTTCGGCCTGTCACGGCGAGCAGGGGGAGGGAGATATCTTCCAAGGTGCGCCGAATCTTGCCGATGCCATCTGGCTTTATGGCGGGGAGTATGACACGTTAATCGAGACGGTGACGTATAGCCGTTTTGGGGTGATGCCGCCCTGGGCAAACCGGCTTTCTGAGGCCGAAATCCGGGCTGTGGCAACATATGTCCATCAACTTGGCGGGGGCGAGTAACGTCAAGATAACGGGGTCTCTCGGGCGTGTTGGCTCGCCCGAGAGTCTGGTGTCGACCTTCCGATCTGTTCGCGCGTTTCCTGGAAGGTCGGCACCGTCCTACCACATTCGACCCGCATCTGTCACAACCGGTGCGGGTCGATGCACTTCTCGGCGCTCAAAAACCAATGGCCGGCAGGAAGCCACCGGCGTTTTGCTTGTTTTTCAGGCATGTAATCCCGCATTCTCACACATCCCGTCCGTGTGGCCGTCATCATCGAGGCTGCATAGATATTTAACATGAGAAATCTCCTGCGTTTCTGGATATTGCCCTGAAATCTTGACCAATCGGCGATCCAATGCGACTCAATTGGGATGTTGTCGTGTAATCTGGGCTTACATCATGTCCTGGCTTGATCTTCCTCCTCTCGCGGCCCTGCGCGCCTTTGCAGCCTTTGCGGAGACCGGAAATGTCGTTGACGCCGGTGCATCGCTGAATGTCAGCCATGCTGCCATCAGCCAGCAATTGCGGGCGCTTGAACGGCATATGGATGTGCCTCTGCTCGACCGCTCGGGGCGGACGTTGCGGCTGACGCCGGACGGTCAGCACCTCGCGGATGCACTCGCCCTTGGGTTCGGAGCGATTCGCACCGCAGTGCAGGAGATCGCGCAAAGCGGTGCCGCGCGCGCCCTGCACATTTCTGCAACCCCGTCCTTTGCAACATTCTGGCTTATGCCCATTCTGCAGGACTTTCGCGCCGCCCATCCCCGCATCGACCTGCGCATCGATCCCAGCCCCCAGCTCGTCACCCTTCGCCCCGGCGGCATCGACGTCGCGCTGCGCTATGGCGATGGCAACTGGCCCGGCCTGTCCTCTGAAATGCTCGTGCGCTCTCCGATGATCGTCGTGGCCGCGCCCAGTCTTCTGGCCGGGCGTACGATCCGCCGGCCCATCGACCTCGCCGATCTGCCCTGGCTCGAAGAGCTGGGCACGACCGAGGCCAATAACTGGCTGCGCTCCCATGGCGTGGCCCAGGGCATGGTCGGCGGCACCGTGCAGCTTCCCGGTAACCTGCTTCTGGCCTCTGCGCGCGACGGCCACGGCGTGGCCGTCACCGTGCGCTGCTTTGTCGAACCCGACCTTCAGGCCGGACGACTTGTAGCACTTTTCGAGGAAGATCCCGACAAGGGCTATCACATCGTGACGCTGCCGGGCGTTCTGCGCCCCGAGCTGCGCCAGTTCATCGCCTGGCTGCGGCGTCAAAAACGCGCAGGTGTCTGAAAAGGCGCCTCTTCGATGCGCATTTTTGACCCAAGTCAAAGTGGGTCTGCCCGGCATCTGGGACAAGCCCAGAAAAACACCATCAAAAACCGGAGCCACCGCGCGTGACCGAAACCAGCCCCGCCCCCAGCCTTTACGCTGCCAGGGAGCCCATCTTTCCCCGCCGTGTGAGCGGAAAATTCCGTAGTCTCAAATGGGTCATCCTCGCGGTGACGCTGGGCATCTATTACCTCCTCCCCTGGATCCGCTGGGACCGGGGCCCCAACCTGCCCGACCAGGCCGTTTTGCTCGACCTCGCCGGGCGCCGCTTCTATTTCTTCTGGATCGAGATCTGGCCGCATGAGTTTTACTTTGTCGCGGGCCTTCTGATCATGGCCGGTCTCGGTCTCTTTCTCTTCACCTCCGCGTTGGGCCGGGTCTGGTGCGGCTATGCCTGCCCCCAGACCGTCTGGACCGATCTTTTCATCCTCGTCGAACGCTGGATCGAAGGGGACCGCAACGCCCGCCTGCGCCTTCACCGGCAGGAGAAATGGGATTTCAGAAAGGCCCGTCTCAGGGTCACGAAATGGACGGTCTGGCTTTTGATCGGCCTCGCCACCGGCGGGGCCTGGGTCTTCTATTTTGCCGATGCGCCCACGCTTCTTCGGGATCTCGTCACGCTTCAGGCCGCGCCCGTGGCCTATATCACGATGGGCATTCTCACCGGCACGACATTTCTCTTTGGCGGCTTCGCGCGCGAACAGATCTGCGTCTATGCCTGCCCCTGGCCGCGCATCCAGGCCGCCATGATGGACGAGGAAACGCTTACCGTCGGCTATCGTGAATGGCGGGGTGAGCCGCGCAAGCATTCGGACGAGGTCAAGTCGGGCGAGCCCATGGGCGATTGCATCGACTGCATGGCCTGCGTGAATGTCTGCCCCATGGGGATCGACATCCGGGATGGCCAGCAGCTGGAATGCATCACCTGTGCGCTTTGCATCGACGCCTGTGACGACGTGATGGAGAAGATCGGCAAGCCGCGTGGCCTTATCGACTATATGGCGCTCTCTGACGAAACACGCGAGAAGAAGGGTGGAAGCCCGCGGCCCATCTGGCATCACATCTTCCGCCCCCGTGTCATCATGTATACGTCCCTTTGGTCCATCGTCGGGGCCGGGCTGATCTTTGCGCTCTTCATCCGGCCCGAGATCGAGATGACCGTCGCGCCCGTGCGCAACCCGACCTTTGTGACGATGTCCGATGGCTCGATCCGCAACACGTATGATGTGCGGCTGCTCAACAAGCATGGCGATTACCGGATGTTCCGCCTCTTCATCACCGGCGATTCCACATTGCGCGTGCAGCTCGAAGGCACGCCTTATCAGACCATTCACATGCCCGCCGACACCACGCAGTTGCAGCGTGTCTATGTCATCACCCCGCCGGGTTCCGCGCCCGCTGAGGCCGGATTGACCGACGTGCGTTTCTGGGTCGAAGATCTGACGACCGGGGACCGGGCCTTCAAGGACAGCACATTCAACGGGAAAGGAAACTGACCATGGCCCAGCGGGAATTCACCGGACGGCACGCGCTCATGATCTTTGTCGGCGTCTTCGGCGTGATCTTCGCCGTCAACTTCTTCATGGCCTACAGCGCCGTGAGCACCTTCCCCGGACTGGAAGTCAAGAATTCCTATGTCGCAAGCCAAAGCTTCGATGACCGCCGGGCCGAGCAGGAGGCGCTGGGATGGGACGTCAAGGCCGAGGCCGAGGCGGGCCAGGTCCGGCTCTACATCAATGACGACCAGGGCGCCCCCGTCGAGGTCACGGCCCTCGACGCGACCCTCGGCCGGGCCACCCATACCCGCGACGATAGCGAACCGAGCTTTGTCTTTGACGGCATCTCCTACGTCGCTCCGGTGGCGCTGGGCGATGGCAACTGGAACATCCGGATGAAAGCCGTGGCGCGGGATGGCACCGAATTCACCCAGCGCGTGGTCCTGCATGTCAAACGCTAGGAGTGTACCGGCCGGATGCCCTGGATGTGTGGCCATGCCCAAAGACGTTGAACCCGCCCCGGCAGAGGCGCGTCTGGCGCTGTCCCTGCCCACAATTCATTGCCAGGGCTGCATCTCTCGGGTGGAAAAGGCGCTCGCCGCGCATCCCGGCGTGCGCGATGCGCGGGTCAATCTGACCCTCAAGCGCGCGCTGGTCGATGCCGCGCCCAACATGCAGGCCGCCGATCTCATCCCCGTGCTCGAGGCGGAGGGCTTCGAAGCCCATGAGCTCGACACCGGCGCCCTTCAGGCCACCACGACCGACAAGGCGGGCCGGGACCTTCTGATGCGGCTGGCCGTAGCCGGCTTTGCCTCGATGAACGTGATGCTCTTGTCGGTGTCGGTCTGGTCGGGGGCCAGCGACGCCACGCGCGACATGTTCCACTGGATCTCCGCCGCGATCACGCTGCCGGCCATCGCCTTTTCCGCGCAACCGTTCTTCCGCAACGCCTGGGCGGCGCTTTCGGTGCGCAAGCTCAACATGGATGTGCCGATCGTTCTGGCCATCGTGCTGGCCCTGATCACCTCTCTCTGGGAAACCGCTTTGTCGGGGCATCACGCCTATTTCGACGCCGCGCTGGTCCTGACCTTCTTTCTTCTTGCGGGGCGGTATCTCGACCACCGGACCCGCGCCATTGCCCGGTCCGCCGCGGAAGAGCTGACCGCGCTCGAAGTGCCCCGTGCCCTGCGTCTCGAAGAGGGCAGGGAGGTTGAGCGCCCGATTTCCGACCTGCGTGTCGGCGATCTGATCCGCGTCCGCCCCGGTGCGCGCATGCCTGTCGATGGCGAGATCGCGGAGGGTCGGTCCGAACTCGACCGCTCGCTTCTGACCGGGGAAACACTGCCGGTCTTTGCCGAACCCGGTCAAACCGTCAGCGCCGGAGAGGTCAATCTGACCGGTCCGCTGACCATCCGCGCCACCGCCGTGGGAGAGGATACATCGCTCCACCGCATGGCGGATCTGGTGGCCGTCGCCGAAAGCGGGCGCGCGCGCTACACGCCTCTCGCAGATGCTGCGGCAAAGCTTTATGCGCCCGGCGTTCATATCCTGTCGGCGCTTAGCTTTCTGGGCTGGTATCTCTGGTCCGGCGATCTGCGCGTGTCGCTGAATATCGCGGCGGCGGTTCTGATCATCACCTGCCCCTGCGCGCTGGGTCTGGCCGTGCCCGCCGTGACCACCGCCGCGTCGGGGCGTCTCTTCAAGAAGGGTTTGCTGATCAAGCATCCTACCGCGCTGGAACGCATGGCGCAGGTCGATACGGTCGTCTTCGACAAGACGGGAACGCTGACCACAGGCCAGCCGGATTTGACGAACCTCGGGGATCATCCGCGCCGCGATCTCGAAGTAGCGCTGGCCCTGGCCGAAAGCTCCGCCCATCCCCTCTCCCGCGCGCTCAGCCGGGCGGCCGGCGAGGCGGGGATCAAACCGGCCCGGGTGACCGACATTCGCGAGGTTCCCGGCTTCGGGACCGAAGGGCGCTTTCATGGCGAGACGGTGCGCCTTGGCCGCGCCGCCTGGGTCGGCGCTCCGCAAGGGGCTGAGACATCGGCCTTTCTGCGCATCGGATCGGAGGCGCCCCGCGCCTTCACGTTCACCGATACGCTGCGCCCGGGGGCCGCTGAAACGGTCTCAGGGCTTCTTGAGCGCGGCCTGAAGGTAGAACTCGTCTCCGGCGATGCGCCCCTCGCGGTCGAGCGGCTGGCGCGCGAATTGGGCATCCCCGACTGGATTGCCGAGGCGCCCCCCGAGGAGAAGGCGGCCCATATCCAGGCGCTCTCCGGCGCGGGACGCCATGTCCTGATGGTCGGTGACGGGCTGAACGACACCGCCGCACTGGCCGCAGCACATGTCTCGATCTCGCCCGCATCCGCGCTTGACGCTGCGCGGGTGGCCTCCGATGTCGTGCTTCTTGGCCAGGATCTGGCACCGATCCCCAGCGCGGTGGCGACAGCGCAATCCGCCACGCGGCGCATTCGCGAGAACTTTCAGATCGCGACACTTTACAACATCATCGCGGTGCCGCTTGCCGTGGCAGGCCTTGCCACGCCTCTGATCGCGGCCCTTGCCATGTCCACATCGTCGGTGACGGTGTCCCTGAACGCGCTGCGCCTGAAAGGAGGCTGAGCCATGAACGTCCTCGCCTACCTCATCCCGATCTCGCTGGTTCTTGGCGCTGTCGGGCTGATCGCGTTTGTCTATACGGTCCGGTCGAACCAATATGACGATCCCGAAGGCGACAGCCGCAGGATCCTGTCGAAGGATTGGGACGACCACCCCAAGCCTTGACCCTTTATCTCCCTGTTTTCCCTTGGGAAAGCAGACAGCCCTTGGCAGGAGCCTATTTGGCCAGAAGAAGCGGGGACGCGCGCAGGATGGTGAATTTGCCGCGCAGACGCGATGTTCCCCGGGGGGCGCATTAACCTTAATAGTCGTTAAGGTGAATGCTGTTTAGGGTTAATGATCATTAATCTTAACGCAGGTGCGACCTGCACTAGCTCATGCCTGACGCGCTGAAAGGGGGCGCGGTCAGGACGATGGTCCGACCATGAAACAGGTGACGTTGCGCGCCTGAAGCCTGCGGCAGGCCAGATCGGCGCTTTCGCGGGTCATCCCCAGAAAGTTGGCATCGAACCCTCGTTTGCTCTGCACGACCTTGCGAAGCGTGCCGTCCAGCGACGACATCTCGGTCAAGGCTGTGCGCAGCAGAACCTTCTCGGCCTGATAGCGGCTTGTGTACCGGCCCACATTGATCCCCCAATGCCGCCCGCCCGAGGTGGAGAGCCGCGTGACCACCTCCTGTTCGGTGATCGGCTCGCTTGGCGCGGTCGATGCGAGGACCAGGTTCTGCGGCCGCGCCGCAGGTCGTGTCGTGGGCGCCTGCGCCTGTGGCGCTCCGGCCTCCGCGACCACCGCATCTATGCTCTCCCGCAGGGTGGTTTCCGCGGTCTCCGCGGCCTCCCGAACGGCGGCATCGGTATCGACCTCTGCCACCAGAAGCGTCTCGCTTCCCTTGCGGGCCTGTGGTCTGAGGCTCGTCTTGACCAACCCCGACACCCGGATCGTCTTGCCCGCCGCGCCGTTCGTGGGGGCCGCTTCGGCCACCATCTCTCCGCGCTGCGGTTTGCGCACCGGCGCGTTCGACGGTGCCCGGCGGAAGCCCAGATCCAGAAGCTCGGCCACCTTCGCGTTGCGCGACGCCGTCGATTTGCCCCCGAACACCGTGGCGATGACCCGTTCATTGCCGCGCTCTGCCGACGCGACAAGGTTGAAGCCCGCCGCGCGGGTATACCCCGTCTTGATCCCGTCCGCGCCGCGATAGGCGTCCAGCAGGCGCCGGTTCGTATTGCGCACCTCCGTGATGCCCGCATGGGTCGAGCGGCGTGAGAAGATGTTGTAATATTGCGGGAAATCGTAAAGCAGGTGGCGTCCCATGATCGTCATGTCGCGGGCGGTGGACAAATGCCCGCTTTCCGTCAGCCCGTGGGCGTTCTTGAACGTCGTCCGGGTCATGCCCAGCGATTTCGCCGTGCGTGTCATGCGCCGGGCAAAAGCCGCTTCTGAGCCTGAAATCCCCTCGGCGATGGCCGTGGCGGCATCGTTGGCCGACTTGATGGCAGAGGCGCGGATCAGATAGCGCAACGCGATGCGCTGCCCGGCTTTCAACCCCAGCTTCGAGGGGATTTCCGCTGCGGCTTTCTTCGACACCCGGATTTTCGTATCCAGCGTGATCTCTCCGTTCCGGATCGCGTCGAACGCAACATAAAGCGTCATCATCTTGGTCAGAGAGGCCGGATGCAGGCGCGTATCGGCATTGCGCGAATGCAGCACCTCGCCCGTACGCGCGTCCATCACCATCGCCGCATAAGGGGCTGCCGCCACGCTGAGCGGGAGGATCACGAACAACCAAATTGCGGTAAATACATACAGCCCAATATGGGCCGGCCTGCTGCGCCGAACCTGCACGATGTCTGCCTCTATCTGCCTCACGCCGCCGGTTGTCCGACTGACATTTTTTGAAAACTGCTTGATGACAAGCTACCACAGCGGCCTTTCAAAAGAAACCCAAGATGCACAAGGATTTAGTGGAAAAGCGTAATCCTGCGTCTCAAGATTTTGGGTCTTTTTCCGCACGCACCGCAAAACCGGTGATTGTGGCAGGAATGTGGCGGCACACCCGCTCATGCGTCCCTGTAGGGGCGGTCGGTCGTTGCGGGCGGGCCCGCGGCGCTGCTATCCTGAGCGACGACACCCAAGGGAGGACGTCATGGACCACACCCTCAAAGCCATCACCCCATGTCTTTCAGGTTATCCGGGCCATCCATGCACTCCTTTGTCTCTCTTCATGCCACCACCCTCTGCGCGCCGGACGGGCGCGTTCTGCTGCGCGATCTGACCGTCTCTTTCGGGGCCGAACGAACCGGTCTTGTGGGGCCGAACGGGGTCGGCAAATCCAGTCTTCTTGCCGTCATGGCCGGGCAGGTGCCCCCGGCGTCGGGTCAGGTGCGCCGTCAGGGCAGTATCGGCTCTCTCCGCCAGACCTGGCCGGACCTGCGCGTCACCGTCTCTGCCGCCCTTGGCGTGCAAGAGGCTGTCGCCTGTCTGAACCGGATTGAGACGGGACATTACGATCAGGCCGATCTCGACGCCGCCGATTGGACGCTGGCGACCCGCCTGTCCCAGGCGCTGGCGCGCGTGGGCCTCTCGGATGACATGCTGATGCGCCCTCTCTCTCAGCTCTCCGGCGGGCAGCGCACCCGGCTCGGTCTGGCACAGCTCTGGCTCACCGCTCCGGATCTGCTCTTGCTGGACGAGCCCACCAACACGCTCGATGCCGACGGCCGCCGCCTTGTCTCAGATCTGATCGCGGGCTGGCCCGGCGGTGTCGTTGTGGCCAGCCACGACCGCGCGCTTCTTGAGCGGATGGATCGCATTCTCGCGCTGTCGCCTGCCGGGTGCAGTCTTCATGATGGCGGTTGGTCCGCCTATGCCGCCGCGCAGGCCGCGCGGGATGCCCGGAACGCGGCCTCCCTTGCGCGGGCCGAACGGCAGGTGGCCCAGGTCGACCGGGCGATCCAGATCCGGCGCGAGCGGGCCGCCCGGCGGGCGCGGCAAGGGCGGGCCCAGCGGGCCGCCGGATCGCAACCCAAGGTTCTGCTGGATGCCCGCGCTGATCGCGCGGACCGCACCGGGGCGCGGGACCGGCGCCTTGACGCGCGGCTTGCCGCCAGGGCGGAGGCCGTGCGGGCCGAAGCGCAGGCGCAGATCGACATCCGCGCGCCTCTCCGGATCGAAGCCTCTGGCGCGCGCGGTCACGGCGCCGTTCTGCGGCTCAATGGGGTGCAGGCGCAGCGCGGCGCCTTCCGGCTGGGCCCGCTGGATCTTGTCCTGATGGCCGGCGAACGGCTGGCGCTCGATGGTGCAAACGGCGCGGGCAAAAGCACGCTTTTCGATCTTCTGCGTGGCGATCTCGCCCCCTTGGGCGGCACGTTTCAGCGGTCGGATCGTCTGGCTGTCTTTGACCAGGATGTCCGCACTCTCGGGCCGGACGAAACGCTTTTTGAGGCCATGCAGCGCCTGCATCCGGGTCTGCCGCCCGAAGAGGCCCGGGCAACGCTGGCGCGTTTCGGCTTTCGCAACGTGGCCGCGGACAAGCCGGCCTCCGCGCTCAGCGGGGGGGAAAGGATGCGGGCCGGTCTGGCCATCGCCCTGGGCGGAGAGGACGCGCCCGATCTGCTCTTGCTGGACGAGCCGACCAACCACCTCGATCTCGACGCCATCTCACAGCTCGAAGAGGCGTTGCGCGGCTATCCGGGCGCTTTGCTGGTTGTCAGCCATGACCAGGTCTTTCTGGACAATATCGGGGTAACGCGCGCGGTTCTGCTGCAGGACGGCGTGTTGCGGGATCTGCCCTGACGTGCCGGCTCAGTCCAGATCGCGCACCAGATCCGGCAGACCGGCCAGATCGTTAAGTTCCCGGAACCGTGGCGCCTCTTTCGGCGGATCGGCCTTTTCGATCTCCCATTCGATCCCGTGGGGCACGAAGACGCCCCAGCCGCCTGCCTCTACCGCCGGCACCACGTCCGAGCGCATGGAATTGCCCACCATCATCGCCCGCTCCGCCCCGTCTCCGTGATCGGCAAAGATGCGGGCGTAAACCTCTGTCGTCTTCTCCGACACGATCTCCACCCCGTCAAAGAGATCTCCTAGACCCGACGCCGCCAGCTTGCGCTCCTGGTGCAAAAGGTCTCCCTTGGTGATCAGCAGCACCCGGTGCGTGTCCGCCACCCGCTCCACCGCCTCCCTCGCGTGGGGCAGGAGTTCGACCGGATGGGCCAGCATATCCCGGCCCGCCTCCATCAGCTCCGCGATCACGTGGCCCGGTACGCGGCCTTCCGTGACCTCCACCGCCGTCTCGATCATCGACAGCACGAAGCCCTTGATGCCGTATCCGTAATGGCCGAGGTTCCGCTTCTCCGCCTCCAGCAGCCGCTCCGCCAGATGCTCCGGCTCGGCGTGATCGGCCAGTAGTTCGGTGAACCGCTCCTGCGTCAGCTGATAGAAGCGTTCATTGTGCCACAGCGTGTCATCGGCATCGAAGCCCACGATTGTCAGGTTTTTGCCCATCGCTGATGCTCCGCAATCCCTTTTCTAATTTTTCAGGTACGTTATATAAACCATTCAAAATCCCTTCCGGACCTGAGCGAAAACGCGTGATGATGCAAGAGCCCCTGATGATGTCAGAGCAAAAGGACGACGATGGTGACGCCTCCGTCCTGCTGGATGTGCGTCCGAAAACCAAGCGCCCGCCGCTCTATAAGGTGCTTTTGCTGAACGACGATTATACCCCCATGGAATTCGTCGTGCACGTGCTCGAACGGTTCTTCGGCATGACCCATGCCCAGGCGTTCGAGATCATGCTGACCGTGCACAAAAAAGGCGTCGCCGTGGTCGGTGTCTTCAGCCATGAGATCGCCGAGACCAAGGTCGGCCAGGTGATGGATTTCGCCCGCCGCCACCAACACCCCCTTCAATGCACGATGGAGAAAGAGGACTAGGAGCGCGCCCCATGTCGCCCCGCCTCTCCCTGGCTCTCTCCGAGGGCGCTTTGTCGCTGCCCGAAACGGGCCGGATCGCCGTTTTCGGCGCCTCTCCCGATGCCGATCTTTCGGCGCTGCCCCGCGCCCGCTGCCAGATCGTCACGCCCCTCCGACCCGCATATGATCACTGGCGGGCACAAGGGTATGAGTGTGGCACCGACCCAGCGGGTCCCTTTGCGTGCAGTATCGTCTTTCTGCCCCGTGCCAAGGCGGCGGCGCGTGCGGTGATCGCCCAGGCCATGGCGCTCACCTCCGGACCGGTCCTCATCGACGGGGCCAAGACCGACGGTATCGACAGCCTGCTCAAGGAGGTTCGCAAGCGACTGCCCGTCAGCGGCAGCCTTTCCAAGGCGCATGGCAAGCTCTTCTGGCTTCCCGCCGATCCCGCGGCCTTCTCCGACTGGGTCGCGCGGCCGTCTCAAATCGACGGCTTCACCACGCTGCCGGGCGTCTTTTCCGCAGATGGAGTCGACCCCGCCTCCGCCCTTCTGGCCTCCGCCTTGCCCGCCCGGCTCGGTGCCCATGTTGCCGATCTTGGCGCCGGTTGGGGCTATCTCTCCTCCGCGATCCTTTCCCGGGGCGACCTCGCCGCCCTTCACCTGGTGGAGGCCGACGAGGTCGCGTTACGCTGCGCCCGCCTGAACGTGACCGACCCCCGGGCCCGGTTCCATTGGGCCGATGCCCGTCACTGGCAGCCCCCCGAACCGCTCGACACCGTGGTGATGAACCCTCCGTTCCATACCGGCCGCAGCGGCGATCCCGGTCTCGGCCAGGCTTTCATCACCTCCGCCTCCGCGATGCTCAAGCCCTCCGGTCAGCTCTGGATGGTCGCCAACCGCCATCTGCCCTACGAAGACACGCTCGCCCAATCTTTCCGCGAGATCACCGAACCGTCGGGCGATTCCCGCTTCAAACTGATCCACGCCGCGCGGCCCACTCGCCGCCGCGCCTGATCCCGGCTATCGTCGCCTGAAAACAGGGAGCCTCCATGTCCTTCTCCATCGCCGGCAAAACCGCCATCGTGACGGGCGCAGCCCATGGCATCGGCCTCGCCATCGGTCGCCAATTCGCCGAGAAAGGCGCCAATGTGATGTTCGTCGACATGGACGAAGCGCATCTGGCCGAACAGATCGGCGATCAGGCCGAAGACAGCAATATCCGCTATTTCGCCGGTGACCTGCGGGAACGGCTGACGATCGCCAACCTGCTCTCCGCCACGCTCGACGCCTTTGACGAGGTCAACATCCTCGTCAACGGGGCGCGTCAGGTGATCACGTCCGATCCGCTCGATCCGCAGGACAACACGGTCGGCATGCTGCTCGATCAGAATCTGATGCCCGCCCTCCGGCTGTCGCAGGTCGTGGCCCGCCGGATGATCAAGCAAGCCGAGGGGCAGGAGGACCGTGTCGCGGGGTCCATCATCAATCTCAGCTCCATCGCCGCGCGCCGCACCCATCCCGATTTGCTGGCCTATTCCGTATCGTCGGCCGCGCTCGACCAGATGACCCGCTCTCTGGCCGTGGCCCTGGCGCCCCACCGCATCCGCGTGAACGCCGTAGCCTTCGGCTCGGTGATGAGCGCGTCACTCAAGGGCACGCTCAAGGAAAACGGTGACTACCGCTCCGACATCGAAAAACACACGCCCCTGTCGCGCATCGCCGCCCCGGGAGAGCTCGCCGACGCCGTCCAATACCTCGCCTCCGACGGCTCGGGCTTCATGACCGGCCAGATCCTGACCCTCGACGGTGGCCGCACCCTCCTCGACCCCGTCGCCGCCCCCGCACACTGATCGCCGCACGTGCCTCTTTGGATTTAGCCTCCGGCCCCCACCTCCGTAGGGCGGGGTTCACCCCGCCGCGCCACCCAAGAGGGAGCGCCATCCCTTTAACTCTCCAGCCGTGATGCCCGCATCACGGCCAGCGCCCGACCCGCCCCGTCATGCCGAAGGCGTGCAAACAAAGATCGGCGCACCGCGCAGGTGCGACGGGAGGGCGCTTCACGCCCACCCAGGGTCGGGCGCTGGCCTCTGTTGCGTGTCATCCACCCCGTATCGCGTTCCATTGTACCCGGCATTGCACCCCAAGATCGCATTCCCCCGTGACCCTCCCTCCATTTCCCCTTAAACTTACTGTAACAACAGGGGAACACCTCTCATGACAATCCAGTTTGACACCGAAAAAGCCACCGCCTCCGCCTGGTTCCGCCGCCTGCGCGACGACATCGTCGCCGCCTTCGAGGCTTTGGAAGACAGCCACGTCACCGGCCCGCTCTCCGACGCCAAACCCGCCCGCTTCGAGGTGACCGAGACCAAGCGCCGCTCCGACGACGGCTCCGATGCCGGGGGCGGGCTGATGAGCGTGATGCGCGGGGGCCGTGTCTTCGAAAAGGTCGGCGTGAACGTCTCCACCGTCTACGGCACCCTGGGCGAGCGCGCCCAGAACGCCATGGCCGCCCGAAAGGGCATCCCCGGCATGAAGGACGATCCGCGCTTCTGGGCCTCCGGCATCTCCCTTGTCGCGCACATGCAGAACCCTCACGTGCCTGCCGTCCACATGAACACGCGCATGTTCTGGACGCCCCATGCCTGGTGGTTCGGCGGCGGCTCCGACCTGAACCCCTGCATCGAATATGACGAGGACACCGCCCATTTCCACGCCCAGCAGCAGGCTCATCTCGACCCCCACGGGGGCGAGCATTACCCCCGCCTGAAAACCTGGGCCGACGAGTATTTCTACATCCCCCACCGCCACCGCGCGCGCGGGGTGGGGGGGATCTTCATGGATGACCACTGCACCGGAGACTGGCAGGCCGATTTCGCCCTGACCCAGGACATCGGTCGCGCCTTCCTGCCCGCCTATGTCCCTCTCGTCGAGAAACGCCGCCTGCAGGACTGGACCGACGCCGACAAGGACACCCAGCTTGTCCATCGCGGCCTCTACGCCGAGTACAACCTCGTCTACGACCGCGGCACCAAGTTCGGCCTGGAAACCGGCCACGACGCCAACGCCGTTCTCATGAGCCTGCCCCCCCTCGCCAAGTGGGTCTGACCCCGCCCAAACACCGAAGGGCGGTATTTCACCCCGCTGCCGCTCCGAAATCAGATGCTTCCGAAGACAATTCGATACCGCGCTCACAATCTCCGGCCGTGATGCTATGCATCACGGCCAGCCCCCGACCGCCCCCCGGGCGGGGGCTTCACCCCCACCCGCTGTCGGGGGCTGGCCTTTGTTTCGAGCCGATGAAAAAGTGTCGCGTGTAGCCGGATTTCGAAACTTCGCTAACGCGCTCGACGATCATTCACCCACCTCACTCTCCCGCCTGTGCTTCTCCAACCCCTCCCGGATGATCCGCCACCGCATCATCTCCTCCGCGATCTGCAGCGCCTTGAACTCCATCGACCGGCTCTTTGCATTCTCCAGCAAATGCAACTCCCGGGCCGAGACGAGCCCACCCAACTCCCGCCCGTTCTTGAGGATCAGATACCGGTGGTCGTTCCACGCTGCGTCCTGTAGAAAGCGGCCCAGATTGTCTCTCATATGACTGATCGAGCAGGTTCGGATCATCTCGCATCCCTCGCGCCAAGAGGCTCCGACCCTGCCAAAAACCGGTTAACGCCGGCTCACCCGACCGTCCGCTCCCCGCAAAAACGGCGTTTCGTACGAAATCGCGTACAAACACCCCAAAGTCCCGAAAGAAGCCCGTTTCAGCGTTGTCTCAGAGGACCTGTTTCGTACCAAATCCCGTACTAACCGCCCAAAGTCACGCTGCGCGCCAGCCCGCGTCCCCCAGCGCCTGCCAGTAACTTTTCGCCACCCGCATCTGCGGCTTCAGTCCCTTCTGCACCAGCAACTCATGCATGTCTCGCAACCGCCAGCAGGGCACATGCATCACCATGTGATGCTCCAGATGATAGTTCACCCAATAGGGCGCCACGAACAGCCGCATCAGTGGCCCCGCCATGGTCGTGCGTACATTTTGTAAAGCGTTTTCAGAGACTTCCGTGGCCCCATGCTCCGCGATATTGCGGATGCGCAGCACCAGCTGGAACCAGGTCAGGAACGGCAGCAGCCAGAAGGCCAGGCCCCACCACCACTTTCCCACAAGTCCGAAAAGCACCATTATCCCTATGAAAACAGGGAAGGATTTCCACAGATCCCGCGCCTTGAAGGCCTGCGCAAAGTCGCTGTTGGCCGCCTCCAACGCCTCGTCATCGCCTGCCAGACGAAACGACATCAGGATCTGTCCCGCCAGTTGCTTGACCCCGGTCTGTCCGGTCAAGTCCCTGATAAACTTACGTTTTAACGATGCCCGTGTGGTCGGAAACTTCGACGACAGTGCCAGATCCGGGTCCTTTTCCGTCTGCGTGAAGCGATGATGCGTCAGGTGATAATGCCGATAGGCGCTCAACTCCGCCAGGATCGGCCGCCCGCACAACCACTCTCCCACGAAGTCGTTGATCTTACGGGATTTAAACAGCGCATTATGCGCCGCCTCATGCATCAGGATCGCAAGCCCCAATTGTCGCGACCCGATGATCATCACCGCCAGAAAAAAGGTCAACACATTGGGAAATAACGCAAAAATCGCCAAAGCCAGCGCAATCGTGCCCCAGCAATGCACCACCAGCCAGACGCCCATCGCGTCAGAGCGTTCCGCCAGCGGTCGAATTTCCTCGGTGGTCAGATAGGCCTTTCCAGGTGTCATGGTCGAACCTCCTCCTATCTCAAAGGTGGAGGCTCAGGATCACCCTGTCAACGAAATCGCCACGTCACGGGCGCTTGGTCAGCTATGCCAGTCAAAGAAGCCGGGCCCTGCTTTCTCCAGCAATTTCAGAGCCATAGCGCGACCCATCTCAGGTCCATCCGCGATGTCACCGTGATCTTCGTCACTCAAGCTCTCTGACCCGTCGGGCCGCAAAACTTCGCCTCTCAGTCGCAGCGATCCGCCCTCCAATTCGGCAAGCCCCGCAATCGGCGTCTCGCAAGACCCGTCCAACGTCTTCAAAAACGCGCGCTCCGCCGCGAGCCTCTGCCCTGTCGGCCCGTCGTGAATGGCCTCCAGCATCTCCGCAACGCGCGCATCATCCCCGCGCCGCTCGATGCCAATCGCCCCCTGCGCCACCGCCGGCAGCATGTCGTCGGGTGCAATCGGATTGGCTGGAACCTCGTTCATATTCAATCGGTTAAGCCCTGCCATCGCGAGAAAGGTGCACTCCGCCACCTTCTCCTCCAGCTTCTTCAACCGTGTCTGCACATTGCCCCGAAACTCCACCACCTGCAGGTCCGGCCTCCGGTTCAGCAACTGCGCCTTCCGCCTCAGGCTCGACGTGCCCACAACCGCGCCCTCCGCCAGATCCGCCACCTGCGTCAGCGCGCCCGAGATGAACGCGTCCCGCACATCCTCCCGCGGCAGGTAGGTGTCCAGCAGCAGTCCGCCCGGCTGCTCCACCGGCATGTCCTTCATCGAGTGAACTGCAATGTCAATCTTGCCTGACAGCAAATCCTCCTCGATTTCCTTGGTGAACAGGCCCTTGCCGCCAATCTCTTTCAGCGCCCGGTCCTGGATCATGTCCCCGGTCACCTTGATCACCACGATCTCGAAGGCTTCTTCATCAAGATCAAAGGCTTGAGCCAGCCGCGAGCGCGTCTCATACGCCTGCGCCAGCGCCAGGGGTGAGCCGCGCGTACCGATTTTCAGGGGCTCTGTCGGGGTCGGAAGTCTCAGGGTCATGGCATGGTCTTTTAGTGGCGTCAGATAAAAGTGACAACGGGGCGGTCTTGACAAACTGACGCCAAGACGGGACCCATTGGCAAGCAGAAAAGATGGATATGTGATGGCCCCGACAAAGAAAATCCTGCGCGCGCTGGCAGGTGAGGTTCTCGACACGCCCCCGATCTGGATGATGCGTCAGGCGGGCCGTTACCTGCCCGAATACCGCGCCACGCGGGCGGAGGCGGGGGATTTCCTGTCGCTCTGCTATAATAGCGACCTCGCGGCCGAGGTGACCTTGCAGCCCATCCGCCGATACGGGTTCGACGCGGCGATCCTCTTTGCTGATATTCTCCTTGTTCCTCAAGCCCTTGGCGCCGATCTGTGGTTCGTCACCGGCGAGGGGCCGCGCCTCTCGACGATCACAGAACAAGCCGATTTCGACAAGCTGAAACCGGCCACGGACATCCACGACACGCTCAACCCCATCTATGAGACCGTCCGCATCCTCTCCCGCGAACTGCCGTCCGAGACCACGCTGATCGGGTTCGCCGGTGCCCCCTGGACGGTGGCCACCTACATGATCGCCGGTCGCGGCACTCCCGACCAGGGGCCGGCCCATGCCCTGCGTGAAGAAAATACCGTTCTGTTCGAAGCCCTTATGGACCGCATCACCGAAGCCACCATCGACTATCTCTCGATGCAGATCGAGGCTGGCGCCGAAGTGGTCAAGATCTTCGACAGCTGGGCTGGCTCTCTCAAAGGCGAGGCCTTCACCAAATATGCGCTTGAGCCCTGCCGCATCATCACCGAGGCTCTAAAGGCGCGCCACCCGGACATCCCCGTCATCGGCTTCCCGCGCGAGGCGGGTCCGGCCTACGAAGGTTTCGCCAAGGCGACAGGCGTCGACTGCGTGGCGCTGGACAACTCGGTCGACCCTCTATGGGCCGCGGCCCATATGCAAAAGGATGGCTGCGTGCAAGGCAACCTCGCCTCCTCCCACATGGTCACCGGTGGTCAGGCGCTGATCGACGATGCGCGCAAGATCGTCAGCGCGTTTTCCAAAGGCCCTCACATCTTCAACCTCGGCCACGGTATCACGCCGGACGCGGATCCGGAGAACGTCCAGTTGATGATCGACACCGTGCGGGAAAAGAGTGTGGTAGCGTGAGGCGGACTTGAACCGCCGACCCCAGCATTATGAGTGCTGTGCTCTAACCAACTGAGCTATCACGCCGCAACACAAAGCGCGGGATACTCAACCCCTCCAGGGCTGTCAAACGGAAAACACTCCCGTTCCGCAGCATCCCCTGCTTCTTTGGGTCAAAAATATCCCGGGGGTGAATTGGCCAGGGGCCAAGAGGGGGCTGGCCCCCTCAACCCGGTCTGCAAAGCAGGCTCAGTCCAACCCTGATGTGCCGCGCCGCAAAAGGTAGGTATCCATGATCCAGCCATGTGCCGCCCGTGCCGCGGCCCGCCGATCTATGATGTCTTCGCCCACCTCTGCCAATGGCCCGGCACACAGGATCTGCTCCTCCATACCCAGATAAGCCCCCCACCAGATCCAAAGATCTGATGGATCGAGCGTCTGAAACGCGCAGCCACCGTCAAGCATGACGACAATGGTTTCCGCGCCTTTTGGCCATCCTTGATCCCTCAATCTCCGGCCCGTGGTCACCGTAACCGGCCCGCCCAGCGTGTTGAGCGGGATGACATGCGCGGCTGTCAGCGCCTGAAGCGAGGTGATCCCCGGAATCACCCGGATCTTCGGGCGCGGCGACAGGCGCGCTGCGATCCTCAGCGTACTGTCATAAAGCGACGGATCCCCCCAAACGAGAAGGGCAACGCGCCGTGCCTCTGCATACTCGGCGAGGCATGTCGTCCAGCGGTCCGCGATCATATCGTGCCAGGCCTCGACGCGCTGCAGATAGGGCAGTTCGGGATCCCGTTCAGGCATCTCGAACGTCGCGATGGGGGGCGGGCAATCTGTCACCTCCGCGATGATCTGGCGGCGCAGATCAGCCAGGTCGGATTTTCCGGCACCTTTTTCTGGCAGCAGGATCAGGTCCGCCTCCGCGATGGCGCGGCGGGCCTCCGTGGTCAGGTGGTCCGGATTGCCCGTCCCGATGCCGATCAAAAGAAGGTCTGTCATCCTGAAAAAAGAGGGGCCGCGCGCGCAGCGCGGCGCCTCTCCCGCTAGGGGCCGTCAGGCCGCGTGATGCAGGCGGTGGGTAAAGACCGCGCTGTCCTTGAACCGGTGCAGGGCTTTCGCACCGGCCAGAACTGCCAAATCCGCCACAGGCTCGATCAGGATGACCAGCAGATAGGCCACACCAAAGCTGCCCACGGCAGCCATGTTTTCCGCGCCAAATCCCTGTCCGTAAAAGGCCCAGAACGCGACCCAGGCCACGATACCGCCCTGATAGGCCGCCGACAGTTTCAGCACGTCCCCATAGTGCAGATCCACATAGGCCGTGTCAGCCGGAACCATCCGTTTCGCCAATGCATCCACGGCAAAGAGCGGGACCAGCAAGGTCGTGATGTTCACGAAATACATCGGCAGATCGGACGGCGCAAAAAGGCTGCCCTGGATCAAGAGGCCAGCGGCCAGCCCGACAGCCGCAGGCGCGGCGCCGAGGATGAGGAAGAGTGTGGTGCCGAGGATGAAATGCACCTCAGAAATGCCGACGGGGAAGTGCGGCAGAACTTCGAAGAACACGAACACACCCAAGGTGGCGATGACGGCCCGTGCCACGAAGGAAAGCACGGAATGTGTTTTCAGATCGTCCGCGGCCAGTTTGAGGGAATAGCCTGCCGCAGCGACCGCAGTCCCGTAAGCGAAGACCATTTTGGCGCCGTCCACGACGCCGGGTTCGATATGCATATTGTTTTCTCCCTGCCGCCCACCCGGCGGCGATATATGCCGGTTTCCCGGCGGTTTCGATCAGACGGCAGGTCTCCTGACTTGCGGGTCGTCGCGGGGCCGAACCTTCCCAGCCTTGTCCCAAGGCCAGTGGTTTTGTCGGGCCGCTCACCGCTTACAGTTGCGGGGGCAGTCCGGGAATTGCACCCGGTTCCCTTTTAAGACCGCCCCGAAAGGCGGCCACCGTCGAGCGGACGTTGACAGCATTTCAAACGCCCGGCAAGTCCGGGAGCGACATCTCATCATCGGCAAGCGGGCCATAGAGAATAAGCGCCGGTGCCTTGCCGGTGGCCTCCGACAGGCTGCGGGCGAGCCGGGCGACTGTGCTGCGATGCAGGCGCTGGTCGGGCGTGCTTACGCTTTCGGCCAAAAGCGCAGGCGTGTCTCCGGGAAGACCATGGGCGATCAGGGTTTCGGCGAGCACGGGGAAGGTCCGCTTGCCCATGAAGACCACCGTCGTGGCCTGGGCATCGGCCAAGGCGGCGAGGTTCAGGTCAACCGGCAAGGCCCCGGTGACGTCGTGCCCCGTGACGAACTGAACCCGCCGCGCGGTCAGCCGGCGGGTCAGTGGGATCGCGGCGGCGGCGGCAGCGGCACAGGCCGAGGGCACGCCGGGGATGATCTCGAACGGGATGCCGGCCTCGCGCAGCGCCGTGATCTCTTCCTCCAGCCGGCCGAAGGTTCCACCATCACCGGATTTCAGCCGCACGACCCTCTGATTGGCCTGCGCGTATTCGACCAGCAAGCGGCTGACATGATGCTGCTTGGGCGAAGGACGACCGGCACGTTTTCCCACGCCCACCAGATCCGCGCCCGACCGTGCATGGGTCAGGATCGGGCCGGAGGAGAGGTCGTCGAACAGCACCGCATCCGCGCGTTTCATCCGGTCCACGGCCTTCAACGTCAAAAGCTCCGGATCGCCGGGGCCCGAGCCCACGAAGCTGACAAACCCGCTCATGCCGCATCCGGCGTGATAAGGTGAAAGAAGGTTCCGCTGACATGACCACGCCGCGATCCGGTCTCCGGCACCGGGTTGCCGTCGGCATCGGCCACCTGTGCCAGAGGCGCGTCAGGCTGGTCGAGGATGGTGGAGTAGTGAAATTCATGACCGCGCAGGGCGGAGCCGGGCCGAAAACCCGGCATCGGCGCATCCAGAACCGCACGGCGATAGCCAAGATGGAATTTGCGCTTTTCATAACTGGTCACCAACCCCAGCAGCCCGGCCATTTGGTGCCGCACGCCCTCTTTGTCGATCAGCGCCGCGCCAAGGGCCATGTAGCCGCCGCATTCGCCGTGGATGGGCCGGGTTGCGGCATGTTTGCATAGCCCGGCGCGGAACTGTTCGGCAGCGGCAAGCGTGCCGGCATGAAGCTCAGGATAGCCGCCCGGCAGCCAGACCAGATCGGCGTCGGGCGCCGGTGCTTCGTCCGCCAGAGGAGAGAAGGGCAGGATCTCAGCCCCCGCGTCCCGCCACCCTTTCAGCAGGTGGGGATAGGTGAACGAAAAGGCCGCGTCCCTCGCAAGTGCGATCCGTTGTGCCGGTGGTGTGGGTAGGGCGCCCGTATTCGGCCGCGATTGACCCAGTGCGGCAGACCGGAGCGCCTCAAGATCGACATGGTCCCGCAGGAACGTCGCGTAACCGGCAATGGCGGCTTCCAGATCGGGATGCTCCACCGCCTGTATCAGGCCCAAATGCCGCTCGGGCAGGGTCAGGTCTCCCCGCCGGGGCAGGGCGCCCAGTACGGTCAGGCCCGCGCGCTCCATGCCCAGCCGGGTCAGCCTTTCATGACGGGCGCTCGCCACACGGTTCAGGATCACTCCGGCAAAGGGTAAATCAGGCGCATAGCGGGCAAAGCCCAACGCCGTTGCCGCCGCCGACTGCGCCTGCCCACCGACATCGAGGACCAGAACGACCGGCCAGCCCATGCGTTGCGCGGTCTCGGCGCTGGAGCCAAAGCCGCTCTGCCCGCGTGTCGCCACCCCGTCGTAAAGCCCCATAGAGCCCTCGGCGACGCAGATATCCGCACCCTCCGCCTGCGCGGCAATGGCCGAGAGCAAGCCGCCATCCATCGCCCACGTATCAAGGTTGAAGGACGCGCGCCCGGCCGCGGCCAGGTGGAAGGCGGGGTCGATATAATCGGGGCCGCTCTTGAAGGGCTGCACGGCCAGACCGTCCTCGCGCAGCGCCCGCAGCAGGCCCAGCATGACGGTGGTCTTTCCGGTGCCCGACGACGGGGCGGAGATCAGAAGGCCGGGCCTATCAGTCATCACCATGGCTCCAGCTTGCCCAGGGGCTGTCGGCGGATTGCGGGCGATAGCGGCGGTCGTAATCGGGCGCGTAAAGACAGCTTTCCGCGAACCCCTCCGCGGCGAGTGCAGGCCCGACAAGGATCAGTGCGGTGCGACTGATCGCGGGATCCATCGCCTCTTCCAGGGTCGCGAGCGTGGCGTGGATGATCCTTTCATCCGGCCAGCTGGCACGGTAGACCACGGCAACCGGACAGTCAGGACCATAGGCCGGCGTCAGATCGGCGGTGACTTGTGAGAGGTTCTGGATCGACAGATGAATGGCGAGCGTTGCCCCGGTTGCTGCGAAGTTTGCCAGCGTCTCTCCCGGCGGCATGGAGGAGGCGCGTCCGGGCGTGCGGGTCAGAACCACCGATTGCGCGATGCCGGGCAGGGTCAGCTCGGCGCCAAGCGACGCGGCAGCGGCGGCGAAGGAGGGTACGCCGGGTGTCACGGTGAAGGGAATACCTTCCGCCTTGAGACGGCGGATCTGTTCACCCATCGCCGACCAGACCGACAGATCGCCGGAATGCAGCCGTGCCACGTCCTGCCCGGCCCTTTGGGCGGTGCGGATTTCAGACAGGATCGCGTCGAGGTCCATCGACGCGGTGTTCACGATCCGCGCTCCCTCCGGACAATGCCCCAGTACCGCCTCGGGCACCAGGGAGCCCGCATAAAGGCAGACGGGCGAGGCGGCGATCAGATCTCGTCCACGCAGGGTCAGAAGGTCAGGGGCGCCGGGGCCGGCGCCGATGAAATGCACGGTCATGAAAAGGCTCCGATGGCAAGGGCGCAGGTGGCCATCCGGTCTTGCGACACGTACCGGGGGGCAACGAGGCGGGCGCCGGGGCCCGCGGCAGCCAGCGCTGCGGCCTCCGCGACGCTGCCTGTGCCTCGGGCGGTCTCCGCAGCTTGCGATTGGGTGTGAGTGCGTTGCGCGCGAAGCTGATCCGCGGAGACCGGGATCACCGAAAGCCGCAAGCGCGCGGCCAGAGAGGCGAGAGACGCGGCCTTGTCCGCTGCCGTGGCCAAAGCGTCCGGTGCATGGGCGCCGGTCGCAAGCCGCAAGGCGTCGGCAAGACTGTCCTCGCCTGCGCCCGCGCGAAATCCAAACCCGGCCACGATCATAGCGTCATGCTCCACTGCACCACGGGGTAGGCTGCGCGCCAGCCGCGCCTTTGGCCCAGAGGATGCGCCTCGGCCAACTCAATCCGCAACAGCGTTCCGCCTGCCGTCCCCTGCCAATGCGTCAACAGCGCCTCGCTTTCAAGCGTCACGGCATTGGCGACGAGGCGCGTTCCGGGGGCGCAGCGCCCGGCAAGCGTGCCGAGGAGCCGCTCCGACAGGCCACCGCCCACAAAAACCACATCCGGATCCGGCAGATCCGTCAAGGCTTCCGGCGCCTCTCCCGTAACGACCCGCAGTCGATCCACCCCAAGACGTGCCGCATTCTCCGCGATCCGTTGCGCCCGATCCGCTCGGACCTCGACGCTGATCGCCTCCGTCGAGGGATGCGACAGCAGCCATTCGATGGCGATGGAACCCGACCCTCCGCCGATATCCCAGAGCCGCTCGAACGGGCGTGGCGCAAGCGCCGACAGGGTGAGCGCGCGCATCGGGCGTTTGGTAATCTGCCCGTCGCTGTCAAAAAGCGTGTCGTCCAGACCAGATGCGGCCGTCACCACGGCGCCATCCCCCGCGACCTCGATCGCGGCACAAACCGGATGGGTGAGATCCGCGTCAGGCCCTGCTTGCGCCGTGAAGCGCTCCACCCGCTCCCCCGGCCCGCCAAGGGCTTGCAGTGCGGTCACCTCAGACGCGCCAAACCCCTCTGCACTCAGATATTCGGCCATCTCCTTCACCGCATCCCCGTCGCGCAGCAGGGCGAGGATCCGCACACCGGGCGCCAGATGAGGCCGCATGCGCGACAGCGGGGACGCATGCAGGCCCAGACACACGCTCGTCTCGACCGGCCACCCCATGCGGGCCGCCGCAAGCGCAAAGGTGGAGGGCGCCGACAAGACCTGCCATTCCGCCCGTGGGAATGTACGCGCGATCACCGATCCTGCCCCGAACCAGAACGGATCGCCCGAGGCCAGTGCGACGACGCGACGTCCGCGCAGCGATTTCAGGATTTCCAGCCCGTCGGCGAACGGCACGGGCCACTCCCGGATCTCGGCTTTCAGATCCGGCAGCAGTGACAGATGCCGGGGCGGTCCGATCACAACGTCGGCCTTGGCCAGCGCGTCTTGACTTGCGGGCGCCAGCCCGTCAGGTCCGTCCTCACCCAGACCGACAATCGTAAGCCAGGGAGCGTCAGACATGCAGCCAAACCTCCTGATCCTGGGCGGCACGACCGAGGCGACCGCGCTCGCAAAGGCCGTCCACGAGGCCGGGCTGCGCGCGATCATCTCCTTTGCGGGCCGGGTCGAACGGCCCGCGCGCCAGCCCTTGCAGCGGCGCATCGGAGGGTTCGGTGGCGTGGACGGGCTGGCGCGGTATCTGCGGGCCGAGCAGATCACCCACGTCATCGATGCGACCCATCCCTTTGCCGCGCAGATGAGCGCACACGCCGTTGCGGCCTGTGCGCAGACCGGCACGGCGCTGGTGGCGCTCACCCGCGCGCCGTGGTCTCCCCAAAAGGGCGACAACTGGCAGCATGTCGGCGGCATGGACGAGGCCTTGGCCGCACTTGACCGACCGGCCCGCCGTGTGATGTTGGCCGTGGGGCGCATGCATCTGGATGACTTTGCTCCCAACCCCCAGCATTTCTACCTGCTGCGGCTGGTGGACCCCCCAAAGACGCCGCCCGCCTTTCCCGACCACCACGTCCTCGTCTCCCGTGGCCCGTTCACGGCCGACGCAGATCGGGCGCTGATGCAGCGGTTCGACATCGATCTCGTTGTCTCCAAGAACGCCGGAGGCACCGGCGCCTACGCGAAGATCGACGCAGCCCGGCGGCTTGGTCTTCCCGTCTTGATGATCGACCGCCCGGCTATCCCGGAGCGGGCCGAGGTGTTCAGCGTCGCGGAGGCGATGGATTGGATCGCTCATGCCGGAACGCTCCGCGGCGTGTAGACGATGGGCCCACCGTCGCGGGTGATGATCCGCGTGCGTGAAGATCCGACGATCACCATCGTGCGCATGTCGGCCATCTCGGGCCGCGCTTCGGTCAGGGGGACGACTCGGATCTCTTCCTCGGGCGTGGTGACGGCCCGGGCGAAGATCACGGGCCGCGCGTCGCCGCAGGCCTGCCGCAGCGTGTCGAGGGCTTTGGCAAAGCCTTCGGGGCGGGATTTGGAGCGCGGGTTATAAAAAGCCATCGCAAAGTCAGCCTCCGCCGCCAGACGCAGGCGGCGCTCTATCAGATCCCAGGGTTTGAGGTTATCCGACAGGTTGATCGCGCAGAAGTCATGTCCCAGCGGCGCCCCCGCACGTGCCGCCGCTGCCAGCATCGCCGTGATCCCCGGCAGCACGCGGATATCGAGGGCGCGCCAGGCGGCAGGCCCGACTTCCACCGCTTCGAAGATGGCGGCGGCCATCGCAAAGACCCCCGGATCGCCGGAGGAAACCACGACAACACGGCGTCCGGCCTCCGCCATCTCCAGCGCATGGCGGGAGCGGTCGATCTCAACCCGGTTGTCGCTGGCATGCAGGGTCAAGCCAGGTCGCTCCGCCACCCGTGCGACGTAGGGGATGTAGCCCACCACATCAGTGGCCTTGGCCAGCGCTTCAGTGACCTCTGGTGTGATCAGCGCCTCGTCCCCGGGGCCGAGGCCTGCAATGGCAAGCCAGCCGCTCATGGCCGGCGCCCCTGTCCATGCACCACGATGATCGAGAAGTAGGGCGTCACCTTGCCTTCGGCCTCGGCCAGACGGCAAACGCTCTGGTTGGGCATCGTGGCGAATTCGATAAGCCAAGCGGCCTCGTAGCGGCCCGCAGCCTTGAGGGCTCTGCGCACCTTGTCGATGTTGCGCCCGATTTTCATCACAACCAGCGCGTCGGCGGCGCCCATGTGTCGGATCAGGTCCTCTTCGGGCAGCGTCCCCATCAGGACGGTCAGCACGTCATCGCCCCAGGTCATCGGCTGGCCGGTCGCTGTCCATGCACCCGACATCCCGGTGATCGCGGGGACCGCCTCTACCTGGACCTCATCTTTGAGACGCGTGTAAAGATGCATGAAAGAGCCGTAAAAGAACGGATCCCCTTCGCACAGCACGACAACGTCCTCCCCGGCCTCTGTCAGGGTGCGCAGCTTTGCGGTGCACCCGGTGTAGAAATCCGATAGGCAGGCGTTGTAGCGTGGGTCGGTCAGAGGGATTTCCGTCGTGACCGGATATTCCATCGGGATCTCGACGGCATCCGGGCGCAGCATTCCTTCGACGATGCGGCGGGACTGGCCGGGGCGGCCGGCCTTGCGGAAGAAAGCGACGTGACCCGCGCCGCGCACCAGCCTGTCGGCCCGCACGCTCAGAAGGTCCGGATCGCCCGGACCCAGACCGACGCCGTAGATCGTGCCTTTGCTCATTCGGCCCGGCTCGCGATGGCGTTGATGGCTGCGACGGTGATGGCGCTGCCGCCCAGCCGCCCCTTGACGATGCACGCGGGGACGGGCTGGGCCGCCCAGAGCGCATCCTTGCTTTCGACCGCACCGACAAAGCCCACCGGGCAGCCGATGATGGCGGCGGGGCGCGGGCAATCGGGGTCTTCCAGCATGTTGAGTAGGTGAAAGAGGGCGGTGGGCGCATTGCCGATGGCCACAAGGGCACCGGCAAGATGCGGACGCCAAAGCTCAAGCGCGGCAGCGGAGCGGGTGTTGCCCATCTTGGTCGCCAGGTCGCGGACGCCATCGTCATGAAGCGTGCAGATCACGGCATTGTCCGCAGGCAAACGCGGACGGGTGACCCCTTCGCTGACCATCCGCGCATCGCAGAGGATCGGGGCACCCGCCTCAAGCGCTGCGCGGGCGGCGTCGACGAAGCCGTCGGAAAAACGGATGTCCCGCTCAAGCCCGACCAGCCCGGCAGCGTGGATCATGCGGACGGCGACCTGTTCTTCGTCCGGGGCGAAACGGTCCAGATCGGCCTCGGAGCGGATAGTGGCGAAGGACTGACGATAGATCGCGGCGCCGTCGGTTTCGTATTCGTAAGGCATGTCGGTCAGGAGGTCTCCGCCAGCAGATCACGCGGCGACAGGCCGCGCTGGGCGGCCTCATCCCAGACCGCGCCCTTGCGGACAAGATCAAATCGTCCGTTCCGACCGATCAGGGTGACGTCGGCGGCACCCTTGCGCGCGCAGCCCTTGGCGCAGCCGGAGACATGCAGCGTGCCGCTGACATGTGGCGCGAGCGCCCGGGCCAGCGCACGTGTCTCGACGCCGGCGCTGGGGCAAAAGGGGGCACCCGGGCAGGCATCAACGCGCAGCAGCGGATCGTCTGGCCGGGTGATGAAGTCCGGTGAGAGGGGCCCCGTCACGTCTTCAAGAACCATCAACCTACCCGGAGCGACCCGTAGAGCAGGCGCGTTCGTCTCTTGCAGAGTGTGCATCAGGGTCTTGGCGTCGATCTGTCCGAACGCGATGCCGACGATCTGGCCGACCTCTGCCGTCTCGGGCGCAAGCGTCCGCGCAGGCGCCGGGGGCATACCTTGAAGGTCAGCCGGCACCGCGACCTGATCGAGCAGACGGGCCATGCGACGGACGCCGGGGCGGGCCCGGGACACGAACCACGAGGCCAAAGAGATCAGGCGATCGATCGCGTCTTCTTCTCGCACGGCCATGCCGGTGGAAACTCCGTCGGCCCGGATGATAAGCCCCCCGTCCATGCCCATCTCAAGCCGGATATCGGCAGAGGCCGAGGCCAGCAGACGCTCCGGGCCGGTATCCACGGCAAAGCCGAATTTGGCAGGCAAATCCGGCAGATCCGAGAGCCGGGCTAGTAGCGCCTCGGTGAGACGAACGGTCAGATCCCCTACGTGCCACAGCGGGTTCACCAGAACGTTGCGGCGGCTTTCCAGGTTCGGGTCGGCATCAAGCAGATCAAGCGCGCCCAATCCCTCAAGCAGGGGCACATGGCTCTCTTCACGCACGCCCCGGATCTGAAGGTTCGCCCGGTTGGTCAGCTCCAGCACGCCGCTGCCATAGCGCAGGGCCAGCGCGCAGAGGCCAAGGGCCTGATCGCGGTCCAGACGGGCGACCCGGGGCCGGATGCGCACCACCAGCCCGTCGCCCGACATCATCGGGCGGTAGGCGCCGGGGCACCAGCCCTTGACGGTTGGGGCTGCGGTCATGCCTGTGCCTCCAAGGCGGCCCGGATGGAGTTGCGCCGTGTGTGCCAGAGGCCCGCGACGTCGAGGGCCGCGAAACGGTCCTGCATGGCGGCAAAGGCGTCCGGGTTGGCCTCCTGGAGGAAGGCCGCGATGTAGGGATCGCCCAAAGTGGCCTCGTGATAGAGGTCGAAGAGATGGGGCGCCACCACGTCCGCGAGATGTGCGAACGCTGCCATGTGATCGAGCGTCGCGGCGATCTCTGCCGCGCCGCGGAAGCCGTGCCGGGTCATACCCGCAAGCCAGCCGGGATGGGCGGCGCGCGCCTGCACGACGCGGGCGATCTCTTCGGCGAGCCCCCGGGCGCGGGGGCGGTCGGGGTCGGTGTTGTCGAGATGGTAGAGGCTCGCGGCGCCCCCCGTGATCGACTGGGCCGCGGCAAAGCCGGCCTCGTGCGCGGCATAGTCGGACGCAAGCAGCAGATCGGTTTCCGGCAGATCCTGAAGATGCACGAAGCTGTCGGCGGCAGCCACCCTGGCGCGCAGACCGCTGTCGTCCCGTGTGGGTTTTGCGCCGTCGAGCGCCCAGGCGCTGGCGGCGAGCCAGGCCTCGCCCGCGATGCGGCGGCCCTCGTCACTGTAGTCGTCCAGCGCCGCGCCCATGCCCAGCCCATAGCTGCCAGGTGCAGGGCCGTAGACCCGCGCCTCTGCCCGCCCCCCGGCATAAGGGTTCCAGTCGTGCGCTTCGTCCCGGGCGGCCAGCGCGCGGACGGCCTGCCCGAAGAGCGCGGAGAGGGTCGGAAACACATCACGGAAAAGGCCCGAGACGCGCAATGTCACGTCGATGCGCGGGCGGTCAAGCTCGGTGATGGGCAGCACATCAAGGCCGGAGACGCGTTCGGAGCCCTTGTCCCAGACAGGCCGGACGCCCAGCAGATGCAGCGCCATGGCAAATTCTTCACCCGCCGTGCGCATCGTTGCAGAGCCCCAAAGGTCGACGATCAGGCCGCGCGGCCAGTCGCCCTCTTCCTGCAGATGGCGCCGCACCAGTTCCTCGGCGAGCTTGACGCCCTGGGCATAGGCCGCACGGGTGGGGACAGAGCGAGGGTCGGTGGTGTAGAGGTTGCGCCCGGTCGGCAGCACATCCGTCCGCCCGCGATAGGGAGAGCCGGAGGGTCCGGCGTCGATCCGTTTGCCGTCCAGGGCGGCGAGAAGCGCGCGGCGTTCGGAAATCGTGGCGTTTTTGGTGTCGAAGGGTGTCTCACCCTGCGGGGCCCGCCCCCAGATATGCAGCCCGTCCCCGAATTGGCTTTCCTTGATATCGCAAACGAAGCGGTCGATCCGGGTGATGGCCTCGGCCGTGCAGGCCGCGGCGTCGAGGCCCAGATCCTGCTCCACGCCCAGGGCCTGCGCCTCGGCCCGGATATCGTCCTGCAGCCGGTCTCGACGTCTGGGGTCAAGTCCGTCGGCGTTGGAGAACTCGTCAAGCAAGGCTTCGAGATGGCTCAGACGGTCGGGCGCGTCGCTTTGCTTCAGCGGTGGCGGGATGTGTCCCAGCGTGACGGCGCCGATACGGCGTTTGGCCTGCGCGGCCTCCCCGGGGTCGTTCACGATGAAAGGGTAGATCACGGGCAGATCGCCAATGAGCGTCTCGGGCCAGCAGGTGTCGGACAATGCGACGGACTTGCCGGGCAGCCACTCCAGCGTGCCATGGGCGCCGATATGGATCAGCGCGTCGGTCTGTGTCCGCAACCAGAGGTAAAAGGCGACATAGGCGTGGCGCGGCGTGCGCGACAGGTCGTGATAATCGTCATCCCGCAGCTTTGGCGTACCACGCTCGGGTTGCAGGGCCACGAGGGCCGCGCCGCGCCGGGTCGCCGCGAAATGAAAGGCGGCGCCGGAGACGTCGAGGTCCTCTTCCGGCGCGCCCCATGCTGCTGAGAGGTCGTCTTGCAAGGATCGCGGCAGGCGGGCAAGGGCGGCTTTGTACGCGTCCAGCGGCCAGGCGATCCGCTCGACAGTCAGCGTACGCGGCAGATCGGAGCCGGGCGCGGTGGCATAGCCGTTGGTCCCGAGATCATCCAGTATCGCTTCTGCGGAGGCCAATGCGTCGAGACCCACGGCATGGGCCATGTTCCATTCTTTGCCGGGATAGGTGGACAGGACCAAAGCCGGGCGCCGCCCTGCTGCCGGGCGTGCGGCGAGGTCGGTCCAGGCGCGCACGCGGTCGGCGATGGCGTCGATGCGCGTGACGTCCGGGGTGTGCGCGTAGCGAGCGAATTCAAGGTGCGGATCGCGGTCGCCCGGTTCTTTGAACGACGCGACACCGGCGAAGAGCCGGCCATCGACCTCGGGCAACACCACATGCATTGCAAGGTCGGCAGGCGAAAGGCCCCGCTCGGACGCCGCCCAGGCCTCGCGGGTGGAGGTGGCGAGGGCGACCTGGAAGACGGGCGCCCGACAGGCATCGAGAGGAGAGGTACCGTTGGTGCCCTTGCCGCTGAAGGACGTGGCGTTGACGATGGCTGCGGGGTCTAGATGACGCACTTGCCGCGCCAGCCAGCCCGCCGCATCGGGCGCCTTGAGGGATGGCGCAAAGAGGCCCAGAACGCGAAACCCTCGGGCGCGCAGGGCTGTGAACAGCGCCTCGACCGGGGCGAGGTCGGCAGCGGTGAGATAGGCGCGGTAGAAAGTGACAAGAACCAGCGGCTTTTCGTCAGGCTCTGACGCAACGATAGGACAGCAAACGCCGTCCTCGGGCGTCCAGGCGCCAACCAGAGGCAATGCTTTGGTGCCGAAAACCGGGCTGGCATAAAGCCCGGCGGCCAGAGCCAGTTGCGCCAGCGCCGCCTGTGCGGCCACCGCGCCGCCCTGATCACAAAGATGCGCAAGGCGCCGCAGCGTAGAGACGGGAAGGGTTGAGACCTCGTCCAGCCGAGGATCGGGGCGTCCATCGGCGGGCAGCACGGCCAGGGCGATGCCCCTGGCGCGCGCCAGCGCCTCGACCTGTTGCAGACCGTAGGACCAGTAGGGCACCCCGCCGATCAGGCGAATGAGGATGCCCTTTGCGCCCTCGAGCGTTTGTTCGACATAGGTGTCGACCGATAGCGGATGCTTGAGTGCTGCAAGATTGGCCAGCCGCAGTTCCGGCAACTGCCCCTCGGCCCCGCCGCCACGCCGCCAGCCCGCCGCGAAGGCGCCAAGGTCGCTGTCGGAGAACGACAGCACCACCAGATCCGCCGGGCTTTGGCCCAGATCGGTCGGGGTCTCGGTCTCTTCAAGCCCGTGGCTTTCGCGGAAGACGACATGCATCGGCGGGGCGGGTCCTTTTGTGCGTTACTCTGCGGCCTGTGCCTGATCCACCAAAGCGGAGCGGATGGCTGAGGCATTCACGTCGTGATGTTCGGCAATCACGACCATCCGGCCCTGCCGGGCCTCGTTCGGACCCCAGGGGCGGTCATATTGGTGCCGCACCCGCGCGCCCACGGCCTGAACCAAAAGGCGCATCGGTTTGCCCGTGACGGCGGCATAGCCTTTCACCCGCAGGATGTTCTGCTCTGTCGCCATGGCCTCGATCCGGGCCACCAGATCGGCGGGATCTGTGACTTCGGGGAGGTCGATGACAACGCTTTCGAAATCGTCGTGCTCGTGATCGTCATCGCCATCGTGGTGGCTGGGCCGGGCGTCCATGTCATCCTCTGCCGCGGCCTCCAGCCCCAGGATCACGCGCGGATCGACCACGCCTTCGGCCACTTCGACCACCGGCAGGGGGCGGGGCGCTTCGGCTTCGATCACGGCCTTGGCCTTGGAGACACCCTCCGCACCGGCCAGATCGGGTTTGGTCAGCAGGATGATGTCCGCGCAAGAGATCTGATCCTCGAACACCTCCGACAGGGGCGTTTCGTGATCAAGGCTGTCATCGGCGGCGCGCTGGGCATCCACCGCGGCCACGTTGGGCGCGAAACGGCCAGCAGCGACCGCTTCGGCATCGGCCAGAGCGATCACCCCATCGACGGTGATGCGCGAGCGGATGTCGGGCCAGTCAAAGGCTTTCAGCAGCGGTTTGGGCAATGCGAGACCCGAGGTCTCGATCAGGATATGCTCCGGCGGCGGGGTCAGCGCCATCAGCGCCTCGATGGTGGGGATGAAATCATCGGCCACGGTGCAGCAGATGCAGCCATTGGCCAGCTCCATGATGTTTTCCTCCGGGCAGTCCGGAATGGCGCAGCTTTTCAGGATGTCGCCATCGACGCCCACATCGCCGAATTCGTTCACCACAACGGCGAGGCGTTTGCCCTGGGGGTTCTGCATCAGATGACGGATCAGCGTGGTTTTACCGGAGCCGAGAAAGCCGGTGATGACGGTGACGGGCAGTTTGGCGAGATCAGACATTCTGGGCCTCCATGGGCGGGATACGGGCGATGCAGTTTTTGCGGAAATGTTCGGGACGTTCGCGCCAGGGCACCAGGCCGTCGGGCGTGTCGCGGTAGCGTGCGGCGCCATCGCGGATCGTGTCGAGATGGTTGGTCTCGTGCAGGTTGCCAAAGACAAAGGTCCAGCGGCCCGGCCCGCGCAGCGCGATCGTGCAACCCTGCGAGCAGTTGGAGAGGCATTCCACTTCGGTCAGCCGGATCCCTTCGGGCAGACCGGTCTCGCTCAGCTCGCGGTGAAGAGCGGCGCCGGGGCGGACGGCATCGTCGCCCACCTCCTGTCCGCGTCGGCATTTCGTACAGATCAGCAATTCGGTTGCTGGCACCGTTTCGTCACGCATGTTTTTCAGTCCCATCAGCAATGGGACGAAGGTCAGATGGCGGGGGGCAGCATCGCTCCCGACACCCGGAACACCCCGTCCGGTTACGTCCATATGCGCTGGCAGGTCTCCCGGCTTGCGGATGTCAGAGCGGGGCTCTGGCGGTTGTCCAACCTTCCCGGCGCGCGGGCCAGTGGCTTTGGACGACCTCTCCGGTCACGGTCGCGGGGGCGGCTGTGCTGGGCCGGTTTGCGGCCAGCCTGCACATTCCCTTTTCACCCGTCAGACGACGGGCACCAGCTTTGCGAACAGGCGCGCGCGGGGCGCATTTGTCAAGAGCGGTTCGGTCGCATTCGCGCAGGTCGGAGTGTTTTTCAGCGCGTGTCGGCCCTAGTTCAACGTGCGTTGTGCGACCCGCGCGCCGTCTTCCAGCCCGGCGGACGGGTAGAGAACGACCTGCATGCCCTCTGGCAGGTCGCTCAACAGCTCCGCCTCGATCCCGTTGTTCCGGCCAATCTCGACAATCCGGCGTTGCGCGGTGCCGTTCTCGGCCACGAAGACGGCCCAGTCCGTGCCGGTCCGAAAAAGCGCGCTGGCCGGGACGATCAGCGTATCCTCAGCCTGCCAGACGACGATTTGCGCCTCGACGCGAAAGCCGTGGCCCAGGCCATCGAAGGTGTCGGGATCGCTGGTGAACTGGATCACGGTGTTCACCCGCTGCTCCTCGACCCCCAAGGCGGAGAATTCGGTCACGCCGAACGGGTCGATGCGGGAGACCTCTCCATCCAGCACATCGGCACCGCCCCAATCCTCGATCCGCACCGGATCTCCGACGGAGACCTGCACGGCGTCGGTCGAGAGCAGATCGACCACGATCTCAAGGTCCCCGCGCACATCTCCGATCTCGATCACCGGGGCGCCAGCGGGCAGGGTGGTTTCGGATTGCTGGATGACCTGCAGGACCCGCCCGCTGGCCGGGGCCACAAGCGGGATGTCATCGTTGCGCGCCCCATCGAGTGCGGCGGCCAGCCCCATGTCGTCAAAGCTGATCAATTCGGCCTGCGCGTTGGCCAGATCGGCCTGCCGCATGGCAATGGCGGCCTCGGCGGTCTCAACCTCTGCGGCGGAGACGCGGAAGGTGCGCTTGGCCTGATCAAGCGCGGCGGCGCTAGCAATCTCGCGTTCGGCCAGACGACGGGTGCGGTCAAGCTCCGATTCTGCGAGGTCCCGGCTTGCAACGGCTGCGTTCAGGTCAGCGCGTGCAACCAGCAACGCGGCCTGCGCGGCGTTGACGGCGGCCCGCGCCTGTTCGCGGGTGCGCACGTCAAGGGCGGCCGGATTGGTCGGCAGCATATGGGCCACGATGGTCTGTCCGCGCTCGACCGGATCGCCGGGTTCCAGTTCCACGCGCTGCAGGCGTCCGGCGAGCGGCGTGGAAACGATGTAGGTGTCGCGCACACGTGTGCGCCCCTCTTCGGCGATGGTGACCTGCATCGCGCCCCGGCGCACCTCACCCAGATCCACAAGGGTCGGGCGGGGCCAGAAGGCCGCGGCGAGCCCCCCACCCACTAACAAAAGCGCCAGGGCGGTCAGGATCAGGCGGCTGCGTTTCTTTGCATGGGCCATGCGGGTCACTCTTTGGTTTTCAGGGCAAGGACAAGTTCGGTGCGGTCGATGTCACGCTTGACCAGCAGACCGGAGGCGACGGCTGCGCCGATCACGACAAGAGCGGCCACGCCATAGCTTTCGGGATCGAAAAAGGCGGGTACGCTGTAAAGCTCGGATGAGAAGCCCTCGGCGACGACAAAGGACAGATAATACCCCATCACGCTGCCCAAAGGCAGCGCGATCAGGGTAACGATGGCCAGTTCGCCCAGAAGGACGAAGGCGGCTTCGCCCTTGGTGAAGCCGATCACCCGCAGGCTTGCTAGATCGCGGGCCCGTTCGGCAAAGGCGATGCGGGCGGCGTTGTAGACGATGCCGAAGGTAATGACGAATGCGATGGTGCCCATCACGTAGCGGATCGCGCCGGCCCCCGATTCAGTGAGCCTTTGAAAGGCCACCTCGGCATCGGATTTTAGGCTGACGCCCGCCACCGTCGGCATGTCCTTGAGCGCGGCATAGATCGGGCGGGCCTCGGCCTCGTCAATGGCCAGGTAGGCGCCGGAGACCCGGTTGGGTTCCCGCAGCGCGCGGTTCAGCGCCTCGATCTCCATATAGGCCGGGGCGCCCAACAGGCTGTCGGCCACGGCGGCAACGGGCAGTTCCAGAAGCGGCTGGCGGCCTTCGCGGACATCCACGGTCAGGATCTCGCCTGGCCCGATTTGAAGCTTGTTGGCCAGTGTGGTCGACAGAACGATGCCGTCCTCGCGCATCTCGATCGGCACGACATTCCGGTCCAGCGCGCGGTTCAGTTCGGCCTGCCGGGGCATGCCGTTGATCGCGCCGCGATGTTCCAGAAGGCCGTTGCTCAGGATCGCCGGCACGACCCGGATCGGCTCGACCTGATGCACGCCGGGCATGCGCTGCAATTCGAAGATCGTCTTGTCGGACACGGCGTGGGTAAAGCTGACCATGATGTCGCTGCGGTCCACCGTGTTGAAGGTTTGATCGAAGGTGCGGTCAAAGCCTGCATAGATGGTCAGCATCGCCACACTAAGCGCCATGCCGCTGGCGATCCCGACCACGGCGCCAGCCATGCGCATCGGCTGCCGCGTCATGCGGCGCAGGACCATCCGGCTGGGTTGGTCGAGCCATTGGCTGAGCATCTGGCCGACCCCCCGCAGCCGGCTGAAATCGGGCGGGGCAGGGGGTCGCATCGCCGCCGCAGGGGTCAGGGCGAAGACACTGCGCAGCACCAGAATCCCTCCGGCAGATGCGGCGGCCACGCTGACACCGACGCCGGTGACGAAGGATTGCGGATCCAGACGGAAGACGAGGAATGGAAACTTGAAATACTGCGTGTAGAGATTGATCAGCGCGCGCCCCCAATAGATCCCCAGGGCCGAGCCCAGCACCGCGCCGCCCAGGGCGATGATCAGCACCAGCTTGAGGTACTGGGCGCCCACTTCCATGTCGGTATAGCCAAAGGCTTTCATCAGCCCGATCTCTTCGCGCTCGGACTGCACCATGCGGGACGTGACGATGTAGAGAAGGAAAGCCGCCACCGCGAGAAAGACGGGCGGGATCCCCGCGGCGGAGGTGCGCAGCCCGGCGATCTCCTCGTTCAGAAAGGTGTTCGACAGTTGGTCGGCGAGCGGGTAGGCGCCGGTTCCGCCATAAGGGTCGAGCAGTCGGTCCACCGCGTCCTGAACGGCGGCTTCGTTGGCGCTGCGCGACAGCGACAGGATCGCCTCGTTGAACGCGCCGTCCATGTCATAGGCCGCAGCCAGAGCCGATTGGCTCATCCAGATCACGCCAAAGCGGGCATCGTCCGGTATCAACTCCCCGGGCGCGGTTGTGTAGATGAACTCCGGCGATTTCACCAGGCCCACGATCTGGAAGGTGCGGCGTGCGCCGTTCATTGTCGCGGCCATCTCGTCTCCGGGGGCGAGGCCATGTGCCAGAGCGAAGGAATCGAGCAGCAGGATGTCGTCACTGCGCACCGGGCCCAGCATGCGGCCATCGGTGAGAACCAGCGCGTTCAGGCCCGGCTCCCGCAGGTCGGGAAGGGAGATGGCCCTGGCTTGCACCGGCACGTCGAGCGCGGGCAGGTCGATCAGCGCCTCCCCGGTGACGCGCCCCTCGACAGTCGAGACACCGGGGATCGCCGCCAGCTCGGGCAAAAGATGTTCGGGCGCGCGGGTGACCGGGGCGAACACATCGGCGAGCCGGTACCGGTCGTAATAGGCATCGCGCGTCTCTTCCAGAGAGGCGACGAGGCCGGTCATCATCACCAGCATGGCGACGCCCATGCCGATCACCACCGCAATGGCAAGTGCTTGCCCTTTCATGCGCCAGAGGTCGCGGAACAGTTTGCGATCCAGCGGACTCACCAGGCGATATCCTCTGGGCTCTTTTTCGTCTCGTTGATCACGACCTCCCGGATCGCGCCATCGGCGAAATGGATCACCCTGTCGGCCATGTCGGCAGTGCTGGCGGCATGGGTGACCATCAGGATGGTCGAGCCCAGTCTTTCGTTCACATCCTTCAGGACCGACAGCACAGCGCGGCCCGTCTTGCTGTCCAGAGCGCCCGTGGGTTCGTCGCAAAACAGCACTTCGGGCTGCTTGGCGATTGCGCGGGCGATGGCGACGCGCTGTTGTTCCCCTCCGGAAAGCTGGGCGGGGAAGTGGTCGGCTCTCGGACCCAGACCGACGAGAGACAGGGCTTCGTCAGGGTCCATCGGATGACGCGCGATTTCTGTGACCAGCTCGACGTTTTCATGGGCGGTCAGGCTGGGCATGAGGTTGTAGAACTGAAAAACAAAGCCGACATGGTCGCGCCGGTATCGCGTCAGTTGCGCGTCGGTCATCGCTGTCAGGTTCTGATCTTCGAAGAAGGCCGTGCCTTCGGTGGCCCGATCCAACCCTCCGATGATGTTGAGCAAGGTGGATTTACCCGATCCCGAAGGCCCAAGCAGCACGACAATTTCGCCCTTTGGGATCTCAAGATCGACCCCACGCAGCGCATGTACTGCGGATCGACCGCTGCCATAGACCTTTGTCAGCCCCTTCGTTGTGAATGCTGGCAACTTTGAACCGGTGTTCACGGCAATCCTGTCGTTCAAGTTTCAGTGAAGCCCAGAATGGGAGATGAGGATCAACCCGCAGTGCTTCAAGACGGGTGCGGCAAAGGCCTGACGCAGCGGAATTTTTTAGACACGTGTTTAGGAGGCGGCCGGGAAGACTCTGATGACATCCATCAGATGCAATATCGGTCCAGACTTTGGGATCGAGACGGTTTGTATCAGGCAGGTCTTGCCGGTTCTGCGTCACCATGTGTGAAGCCTGCCGTGGCTGGATATTTGCAGGCCGTTACAATTCGTAAGAATTGGGAAAAGATCACGAAAAAGTTGATCGCGACCGTGTGCGTCACGTTTGATGCGGCAGAGAATCGCTCAAGCGATCACGTGCCGGCCAATGCGAGCCGGTATGGGGAGGAGGACAATTTGGCCCAGACGCAGACCGGCGCCGGTGGAGTGCAATCCATTCCGGCGCTCCTTCACCGTAATGCGACCCAACATGCCGGTTCACCGGCATATCGGGAAAAGGAATTCGGCATCTGGCAGACCTGGAGCTGGGCCGAGACCGAGAAAGAGATCGAGGCGCTGGCGCTGGGCCTGATCAATCTGGGTGTGAATGAGGGCGACTTCATCGCCATCATCGGGCGCAACCGTCCGTATCTCTATTGGTCGATGGTCGCCGCGCAATCGGTGGGTGCCGTCCCCGTGCCGCTTTATCAGGACGCGGTCGCCGAGGAGATGGCCTATGTGCTGGGCCATTGCGGTGCGCGGTTTGTCATCGCCGGTGATCAGGAGCAGGTGGACAAGGTGATCGAAGTGCAGGACGAGCTGCACCAGTTCGAACACATGATCTATCTCGACCCGCGCGGTTTGCGGAAATACGACCATGCCCGGCTGCACCAGTTTTCCCATGTGCAGGATCAGGGGCGCGCCGCCTATGATGAATTCATGCCGGAGCTGCAAAAGCGGCGGGAGAAGCTGGATTACGACAGCACCTGCGTGATGCTTTACACCTCGGGTACGACGGGCAAGCCCAAGGGTGTGGTCCTGTCGAACCGCAATGTGATCGAGACGGCGAAGTCATCCTCGGAATTCGACCATCTGAAAGTCGATGACGAGATCCTGGCCTATCTGCCGATGGCGTGGGTCGGTGATTTCATCTTTTCCATCGGTCAGGCCTACTGGAGCGGGTTCTGTGTGAATTGCCCGGAAAGCGCGGATACGATGATGACCGATCTGCGCGAGATCGGTCCGACGTATTATTTCGCGCCGCCGCGGGTTTTTGAGACGCAACTGACAAATGTGATGATCCGCATGGAAGATGCGGGACGGTTCAAGAAATGGCTCTTTGATCGCTACATGGCCGTCGCACGCCGTGTGGGGCCTGCCATCCTGGACGGTAAATCGGTGGGGTTCAGGGATCGTCTTGCCTATGCGCTGGGCAACCTCTTTGTCTACGGACCGCTGAAGAACACGCTGGGGTTCAGCCGCGTGCGCGTGGGGTATACCGCGGGCGAGGCGATCGGGCCTGAGATCTTCGATTTCTACCGATCGCTGGGGATCAACCTGAAACAGCTTTACGGGCAGACGGAGGCCACGGTCTTCATCACCGCGCAGCCGGATGGAGAGGTGCGGTCCGACACCGTGGGCGTGCCCTCCCCCGGGGTGGAGTTGCGCATCGCGGAGAACGGCGAGGTGTTCTACCGCTCACCGGGTGTCTTCGTGGAGTATTACAAGAACGCCGAAAGCACCGCAGGCACCAAGGATGCCGAGGGCTGGGTCGCCACGGGCGATGCGGGCTTTATCGAGGAGGGCTCGGGCCATTTGCGGATCATCGACCGGGCCAAGGATGTGGGCAAGATGGCCGATGGCAGCCTCTTTGCGCCGAAATATGTCGAGAACAAGTTGAAGTTCTTTCCCAACATTCTGGAGGCGGTGGTCTTCGGGAACGGGCGCAGCGAATGCACGGCGTTCATCAATATTGACCTGACGGCGGTGGGCAACTGGGCGGAGCGGAACAATATCGCTTACGCCTCTTACCAGGAGCTGGCGGGGCATCCGCAGGTGATGGACACGATCCAGGCCCACGTGGAGGAGGTGAACCGCTCGGTCGCGGAAGACGAGATGCTCTCGGGCTGCCAGGTGTATCGCTTTGTGGTGCTGCACAAGGAGCTGGATGCGGATGACGGGGAGCTGACACGCACGCGGAAGGTGCGCCGCCGGATCATTGAGGAAAAGTTCGGAGATATCATCACGGCACTTTATGACGGGTCGTCGCAGGTGAGTACGACGACGGAAGTGACCTATGAAGACGGGCGCAAGGGGTCGATCAGTGCGACGCTGGAGATCCGGAATGCGGCGGTCAATTCGGTGCCGCAGAGGATGGCAGCGGAATGATGGGACGACGCTCGGCTGCGCCATCGCCCCGCCCACCATCCCGTGGGCACACCGTGCCAAACGGGTGTTTTGAGATGAGAGAGGGCTGGACCTGATGCTGGATCAGACCGAAAGCTACACCACGGCCGACGGCCGCCAGATCGGCGGCGTGGTGATGGAGATGAAAAACATCACGCTACGCTTTGGCGGGGTGGTGGCGATCAAGGATATCTCGTTCGACATTCGAGAGGGGGAGATCCGGGCGATCATCGGACCCAACGGGGCGGGCAAATCCTCGATGCTGAATGTCATCAGCGGGTTTTATAACCCGCAAGAGGGCGAGGTCTGGTTTCGGGGCGAGAGGCGTCCGCCGATGCGCCCCTACGAAGTGGCACGGCAGGGGATCGCGCGGACGTTTCAGAACATCGCCTTGTTCGAGGGCATGAGCGTTCTGGACAATGTCATGACCGGGCGGTTGACGCAGATGAAGGCAAGCATCTTCGAGCAAGCGATTTGGTGGGGCAAGGCGGAGCGGGAAGAGGTCGAGAACCGCGAGAGAGCGGAGCGGGTTATCGACTTTCTGGAGATCCAGCATATCCGCAAGACGCCGGTCTCGCGATTGCCTTATGGATTGAAGAAGCGGGTCGAACTGGCCCGCGCGTTGGTCGCGGAGCCGAAGCTGTTGCTGCTGGATGAGCCGATGGCGGGCATGAATGTCGAAGAGAAGGAGGACATGAGCCGCTTCATCCTCGACGTGAATGACGAATTCGGGACCACCATTGCGCTGATCGAACATGACATGGGCGTGGTGATGGACCTGTCGGACCGGGTTGTTGTGATGGACTACGGCAAGAAGATCGGCGATGGCACGCCGGATGAGGTACGCGGAAATCAAGCGGTGATCGATGCCTATCTGGGCGTATCGCATGATTAGACTTGCGGCGATCCTTCTGGCTGTTGCCTTCGCCTTGCCGTTGCGCACTGCGGAACCTCGCCTCTGCGATGGTTCTGTGCCGGCCCTGGCCGGGGCCTGTGATGTGATCGAGACGTACTGCCTGCCCTATCTGGAAGATCCGACGACGTTGAAGCCGGACGATCTGAAACCTGTTCCGCGCTACCTTGTGCGGCATTTCGAGGGGCAGTTGTCGACCTATCTGCTCGGCTACCGTGTGGCGGAGGGCTATGACAAGACAGCCGTGCTTTACATGTTTGATGAGCCGGCCTGCGAGATCGTTACCTTTGACGTTGGCTATGCCGAGCTGCTGCATGCCTATGAGGACTGGCGCGCCGGACCGGGCCGGACGTTCGCGGCGACGGGGGAATTCGAGCCTGTGTCACGACTGACGATGGATCGCGCCTATGCGGCGACGTTTCTGGCCGCGCCGCGACAGGACGGGAGGGTGACGGAGATCACCTTTAACTGGAACCTGAGCTTTGCGGGGGTCACGCGTTTGCGCCTGTCCTACCAGCCCCTGCGCGACCATACCCGTGATCTGATGCAAAGGGAGATGAAGTGATGCCCGAACAGCTGATTTTCGGAATGGAGGTGTTCCTGAACGGCCTGATGGCGGGGGTGCTTTATGCGCTTGTCGCGCTTGGGTTCGTGCTGATCTTCAAGGCGTCGGGTATTTTCAATTTCGCCCAGGGTGTTATGGCGCTTTTTGCGGCGATGACGCTGGTGGGGATCATGAACGGGCAGGTGCCGTTTTCGCATCTGATCAACGCGATTTTCGGGACGCACATTCATTACTTTGGCTGGAATGTACCGGCCTTGGCGGCGATCCTGCTGACAGCGGCGGTGATGGTGCTGCTGGCCTGGATGGTGCAAAGGTTCATCTTTCGCCATCTCGTAGGGCAGGAGCCGATTATCCTGTTCATGGCCACGATCGGGCTGGCCTATCTGCTGGAAGGCGTAAGCGACCTGATGTGGGGCTCGGAGATCAAGCGGCTGGATGTGGGCCTGCCGCAGGGGATCAACGAGACCATCGACGCGGTGACATTCGAGATGTTCGGCTACGGCTTTTTCATCGACAACCTGGATATCGTGGCGACGATCATTGCGGCGGTTCTGGTGACGGCGCTGGTTCTCTTCTCGCAATACACCAAGCAAGGGCGCGCGATGCGGGCGGTGGCGGACGACCATCAGGCCGCGCTTTCCGTGGGCGTGTCGCTGAATTTCATCTGGATCCTTGTCTGGTCGGTTGCAGGCTTTGTGGCTTTGGTTGCGGGGATCATGTGGGGGGCGAAATCGGGGGTTCAGTTTTCGCTGTCGCTGATCGCGCTGAAGGCGCTGCCTGTGCTGATGCTGGGCGGGTTCACGTCGATCCCCGGGGCCATCGTGGGTGGTCTGATCATCGGGGTGGGGGAGAAGCTCTTTGAGTTTGCGTTGGGGCCTGCACTTGGCGGCGCGACAGAGAATTGGTTCGCCTATGTGCTGGCGCTGTTGTTCCTGGTGTTCCGTCCGCAAGGGCTCTTTGGGGAGAAGATCATTGAGCGGGTGTGACCGGGTCCGGATGGGCGACCGCGTGTCGCTGCGCGCCACGACACCCGCCCACCCGGGAGACCTTCGCCTGGGTGGCTGTGACAAGACGGTTTGGGGAGAGGCCTGATGTTTTACCGTGAAGCTGGCGATTTCAGCACGACATATGCGCAGGACAACCAGACCTTTCCGATCAAGTTCGACCGGTATCGGTACTATGTCGTGCTGGCAGTGGCCTTCGGGGTCATTCCGTTCTTCATCACCGATTACTGGGCCAATGCGATCCTGCTGCCGTTCCTGATTTATGCGATTGCGGCGATCGGGCTGAACATTCTGACTGGGTATTGCGGGCAGGTCTCGCTGGGCACGGGCGGGTTCATGGCCGTGGGGGCCTATGCCTGTTACAAGTTCATGACCGGCGTGGATATCTGGTGGGGGGGTGAATTGCTCTTCCGGTTGCCGGAATTCAACATCGCGCTGAGCGTGCTGATGGGGGGCGTTGTGACCGCCATCGTCGGGCTGTTGTTCGGTCTGCCGAGTTTGCGGATCAAGGGATTTTATCTGGCCGTGGCGACGTTGGCGGCGCAGTTCTTTCTGGTCTGGCTCTTCAACCGGGTGTCGTGGTTCTACAATTACTCGGCCTCGGGCCAGATCACGGCGCCGCAAAGGGAGTTTCTGGGAGTTGCGATCACGGGGCCGAATACGCAGGCTTGGGCGACATATCTGTTCTGCCTGACCTTTCTGGTCATTCTGGCGGTCGTTGCGCGCAACCTGACACGCGGCAAGCTGGGGCGGACCTGGATGGGCATTCGTGACATGGACATTGCCGCGGAGATCATCGGGGTGAACCCGCTGGCGGCCAAGCTGAGCGCCTTCGCGGTGAGCTCGTTCTTCATCGGGATTTCGGGGGCGCTGTTCTTTGCGGTTTATCTGGGGGCCGTGGAAGTGGGCGAGGTGTTTGGGATCCAGAAGTCGTTCCTGGTGCTCTTCATGATCATCATCGGGGGGCTCGGGTCGATCTTTGGCGCCTTTGCTGGCGCGGCGTTCCTGGTGGTGCTGCCCGTGGTGCTGAAGGTGCTGGGCGTGGACATGCTGGGCTGGCCCACGGATATCGTGGCGCATTTTCAGCTGGTGATCGTGGGCCTTCTGATCATCGTGTTCCTGATCCTGGAGCCGCACGGGCTGGCGCAGCTGTGGCGGCTGGCCAAGGAGAAGCTGAGATTGTGGCCCTTCCCGCATTAGGGCCAAAGGGGTGAGGCGGGGTGAACCCCGCCCTACGGAGACATCGGAGATAACCAAGGGAGGATGAACCCGATGACAATGAAACTGACAAGCATGGCGCTGTGCGCCGTGATGGCCGCGGGGCCGGTGATGGCGGATCTGGTGTTCCCCTCGCTGAGCTACCGGACCGGGCCTTACGCGGCGGGCGGCATCCCGTTCGCGGATGGCTATGCTGATTACTTTACGATGCTGAACGAGCGTGACGGCGGCATCGGTGGTGTGATGACCCGCGTGCTGGAATGCGAGACCGGCTATAACACCGAGAAGGGTGTGGAATGCTACGAGTCGACAAAGGGTCAGGGCTCGTTGGTGTATCAGCCGCTTTCGACGGGGATCACCTATCAGTTGATCCCGCGCACGACGGCGGATGGCATTCCGATGCACACGATGGGCTACGGTCGGACGTCGGCCGCGAACGGCGATGTGTTCAGCCATACGTTCAATTATCCGGCGAATTACTGGAACGGCGCATCGGCGGCGATCAACTATCTGCTGAATGAAAACGGCGGAGACATCTCTGGCAAGAAGATCGCGCTGGTCTATCACAACTCGGCCTATGGCAAGGAGCCGATCCGCACGCTGGAAGAGCTGTCGGAGAAACACGGGTTTGAGCTGAGCCTCGTGCCGGTGGATCACCCAGGCCAGGAGCAGAAGTCGCAATGGCTGCAGATCCGCCGGGACCGTCCGGACAACGTGATCATGTATGGCTGGGGCGTGATGAACCAGGTGGCCGTGCAGGAAGCTGCCAATATCCGTTTCCCGATGGAGAACTTCATCGGCATCTGGTGGTCCGGGTCGGAGAATGACGTTCTGGCGGCAGGTGCGGCTGCGAACGGCTACAAGGCGCTGACTTTCCACGGTGTGGGCAGCGACTATCCGGTCTTTGACGATATTCAGCAATACGTCGTGGACGCCGGAAAGGCCGCTGGCGCGGGCGATCAGATCGGTACGGTGCTTTACAACCGTGGTCTTTATGCCGCGATGCTGGCAGCTGAAGCCGCGCGCACGGCGCAGGAGATCCACGGTGAGGCCGAGATCACGCCTGCGATGATGCGGGACGGGATGGAAGCGCTGAACATGACCGAAGAGCGGATGACCGAGCTGGGCATGCCGAATTTCGGTCCGGCTTTCCAGGTGTCCTGTGAAAATCACGGCGGTCCCGGCCTTGTGGGCGTGACTCAGTGGGATGCGGAGGCCAAGACCTGGTCGCTGATTTCTGACTTCAAGGAGTCCGATATGGAGGTAATCCAGCCGCTGATCGACGCGGATTCGGCCTCTTACGCGTCCGAGAACAACATCGCTTCGAACTGCAGCTAAGTGAACCGGTCCGGCTGTCGCGCCAAGTGGCAGCCGGACCAACATTTTCCGTATTTTTATCGAGAAGAAGACCCATGCTGGACGCCACTCAGACGAGCGAGACAAAAGCTGAGACCCTTCTTGAGGTCAACAATATCGAGGTGATCTACAATCACGTGATCCTCGTGCTGAAAGGCGTGAGCCTGAAGGTGCCCAAGGGCGGGATCACCGCACTTCTGGGCGGCAATGGCGCAGGCAAGACCACGACTTTGAAGGCAATCTCGGGCCTGCTGGCGAGCGAGCGGGGGGAGGTGACCAAGGGGTCGATCCTCTATCGCGGCAACAACGTGCAGGAGGCGGATCCCGCGGATCTGGTCAAGCGCGGCGTGGTGCAGGTGATGGAGGGGCGGCATTGCTTTGAGCATCTGACCGTCGAGGAGAACCTGTTGACGGGCGCCTATACACGGCGCGACGGGTCGGCGGAGATCCAGCGCGATCTGGAGATGGTCTATTCCTATTTCCCCCGGCTGAAAGAGCGGCGGAAAAGCCAGGCGGGCTATACCTCGGGCGGGGAGCAGCAGATGACGGCGATCGGGCGGGCGCTGATGTCACGACCCGAGACGATCCTGCTGGACGAGCCGTCGATGGGGCTGGCGCCGCAACTGGTGGAACAGATTTTCGGGATCGTGAAATCGGTCAACGAGAATGAAGGCGTGACGTTTCTTCTGGCCGAGCAGAACACGAACGTGGCCCTGCGGTTTGCACATTATGGCTATATCCTGGAGAGCGGGCGTGTGGTGATGGACGGCCCTGCGGCGGAGCTGCGGGAGAACCCGGATGTGAAGGAATTCTACCTCGGCATGTCAGATGAGGGGCGCAAGTCGTTCCGCGATGTCCGCTCCTACCGGCGGCGCAAGAGGTGGCTGAGCTGATGGCGGAGCCGCGCGTCGCGTGCCGGACGCCCGCCGAAGGGCGGGACGGGGTGACGAATATCCCGGAGTGGAAATTCGACGCGGTGCAGGGCGCGATATTGGAGGTGCTGGGGCAGGGGCCCGTTGCGTTCTCCGAGCTGCCCGACGCGGTGAAGGTGCAGCTGCCGCATGGCGATTTGGACAGGCTTGGATCGGTCGGTTGGCATGTCACGACCGTCAAGCTTGAGATGGAAGTACGCGGAGAGCTGGCCCGGGTTCCGGGCAAAGGCCCGCAGATGGTGACACGGGTGGAGAGAGCGTGATGCTGAAAAAACCCTTCTTCGACGATCTGGAAACCCGCAGCGCGGATGCGCGGGCCACCGATCTTGCGACCCGGTTGCCGGAACAGGTGGCGCGTGCTCAGGGTTTGCTCGGCTATGCCGACAGTCTTGCGGGTGTGGCGGCAGCGGCGATTACCGATGCACAGGCGCTGGCCCGGTTGCCGGTGTTGCGCAAGTCCGAGCTTGGCAAAGCGCAAGCGGCGCATCCGCCGCTTGGCGGGTTCACCGTGAAGCCCGCGCATGGGTTTGCGCATGTGTTTCAATCTCCCGGTCCGATCTATGAGCCGGGCGGGGTGGCTCACGATTGGTGGCGCATGGGGCGGTTTTTGCATGCCGTCGGGATTGGCGGCGATGACGTGGTGCAGAATTGCTTTGGCTATCATCTGACGCCGGCGGGCATGATCTTTGAAAGTGGCGCGCGGGCTGTTGGGGCCGCAGTGCTGCCCGCAGGAACGGGCCAGACGGAATTGCAGGTCACCGCCGCGCGGGATGTGGGGGCCACGGCCTATGCGGGCACGCCGGACTACCTGAAGGTGATCCTCGACAAGGCCGATGAGATGGGGGTGGAGTTGGGCTTTACCAAGGCGGCTGTCGGGGGGGGTGCGCTCTTTCCGACCCTGCGGCAATTCTATGCGGAGCGGGGGATTACGTGCCTGCAATCCTACGCGACTGCCGATCTGGGCAATATCGCCTACGAAAGCGCGGCGATGGAGGGCATGATCGTGGATGAACATGTGATCGTCGAGATCGTAACCCCCGGCACCGGCGATCCGGTAGGACCCGGTGAGGTCGGAGAGGTGGTGGTGACCACGCTGAACCCTGACTACCCGCTGATCCGGTTCGCGACGGGCGATCTGAGCGCTGTGATGGAGGGGCAAAGCCCTTGCGGTCGCACAAATCTGCGCATCAAGGGCTGGATGGGGCGCGCTGATCAGACAACCAAGATCAAGGGTATGTTCGTGCGGCCCGAACAGGTAGCCGCACTCGTGGCCAAGCACGACGAGGTGGTCAAGGCTCGCGTGATTGCAAGTCGGGATGGCGAGATGGATGTCATGACGGTGAAGATTGAAGCGCCTGAGAGCGATAGTGCCCGCTATGCAGCGTCAGTGGCGGATGTATTGAAATTGAAGGGTGCCGTGGAGGTTGTGGCGCCGGGCAGTCTGCCGAAGGACGGTTTGGTCATCGAGGATCAGCGCAGTTACGACTGAAAAGCGTTACGCGTTGGAAAGGTCAGGACACATTCGCGAAAAGTCCGCACCGACGATATGGAAGACCCGGAGGACGGAGTTCGCCCAATTCCGATCTGGAAATCCGACCAAAAAACTTGGATAACGCAGCGTCTTTGAAGCTGAGGCACTGGTGTGGCTGACGTCTCTTTTCGCAGGTCTTCTGCAATGCGCCGCCGGAAGGCGGGCGGTTCGAGATTGCTGGCCGGGTTTGCCGGGCTCGCGGCTGCGACCTGCCTTTTGCCGATGCTCGCTGTGGCGCTTGCCGCAACGACCGGTGGTACGGGCACGATTGCTCATCTTTTGAATACCGTTCTGCCCGGCTATGCGTTCACCACGCTGGTGCTTGTCACGCTGGTCGCGGTTGGAGTGCTGCTGATCGGTGTCAGCACAGCCTGGCTTGTGACGATGACCCGGTTCCCTGGCCAGCGCGTTTTAGAGGTCGCCCTGGTCCTTCCTCTGGCGTTTCCGGCTTACGTACTGGCTTACGCCTATACCCATGTATTCGATCACCCGGGCGTAGTGCAGTCGACCCTGCGCGACGTGACGGGATGGGGCCCCCGCGACTATTGGTTTCCCGAAATTCGCTCGACCGAAGGCGCGGCGTTGATGCTCGTCCTCGTTCTCTATCCTTACGTCTACCTTTTGACGCGAGCGGCCTTTCTGCAACAAAGCGCGGCTGCCTTTCAGGCTGCCCGTGCCCTCGGACGGACACCTTTGGGCGCTTTTTGGACCGTCAGCTTGCCTATGGTGCGCCCCGCGATTGCCGGTGGAGTGTTGCTCGCCGTTATGGAAACCATCGCCGATTTCGGCACGGTTGCGTATTTTGGTGTGCAGACCTTTGCCACCGGGATTTATACAAGTTGGTTTTCCATGGCTGATCGCGCAGCAGCGGCACAGCTTGCGCTATGTCTTCTGAGCTTTGCCCTGCTTCTGGCGATGCTTGAGCGCCTCCAGCGGGGAGGCGCCCGATATCACGGGGCCAGCAAGCGTCAAGTGCCGATCCGGCCGGTGCGGCTGCGCGGCTGGCGCGCGGCGGGGGCTGTTACGATATGCGCCCTGCCGGTGATACTGGGTTTTGCGCTGCCGGTCCTTATTCTCTTCGAAATGGCCCTAGGATCCGAGCAGGATTTGCTCAGCCGTCGCTATCAGCGCTTCATCCAGAACTCTCTTGTTCTTGCGAGCGCGGCTGCCGCACTGACGGTCGCCGCGGCGATTGCGGTCGGCTTTTATCAACGTCTTGCCCCGGGTCGGATCGCGTCGGCCGCCGGTTATGTCGCCCGCCTGGGTTACGCCGTCCCGGGCGGTGTCATCGCGGTCGGTCTTCTGGTGCCTTTTGCCGCTTTCGACAATGCGCTGGACGCGTGGATGCGCGCGCGGTTCGACTATTCAACGGGGCTTCTGGTAACCGGCTCGATCTGGCTGTTGGTTGCGGCCTATATGGTGCGATTTCTCGCGGCTGCGCTTGGCGCATACGAAGGAGGGCAAAGCACCGTCCATGCCAATATGGATGCCGCGGCACGCTCTCTGGGACAAACCCCACTCGGGGCGTTACGCCGGGTGCACCTGCCGATCCTGACGCCAAGCTTGCTGACCGCTTTGCTGATTGTCTTCGTCGATGTGATGAAGGAGCTGCCAGCCACTCTTATTATGCGGCCCTTCAACTACGATACGCTGGCCGTGCAGGCCTACAGGCTTGCATCTGACGAACGGCTGGAAGGTGCGGCCGTTCCGTCGCTGATCATCGTTGCGGTCGGACTGCTTCCGGTTGTTTTGATTTGCAGGCAGGTCGGACGCCAAGTTCAGGGCGCCGGAAAATGATTCATTTTCCGGCCGGATTTTGTTTCAAAATCCGGGATACCGTTCGATCCTACCGCTCGTGCTTTTCAGGTTGCGCGGCGGAAAATGACACATTTTCCGTTCCGGATTTTTTGAAAAAATCCGGCTACCGATCCGAGCTATTCCACCAGGTCTCTATTTGGTCGCTGCTAATCCGCGTTGCAGGGCCAAGACCGACCAAAAGGGTCTGATCCGCATCGCAGCGTCGCGCCTCGACATGCGCGCCTGTCACATGCACCTCATAAGGCCCGTCATCCGTTAAGACAAAGCCCTTCATTCGGTAGAGTCCCGGCGGGCGAGTGGCGAGCTTTTCAGCCAGATCCGCGCGTCCGACAACTTCGTAACTGATATGCTGCCATTTGACATATGCCGGATGTTGCAGGGCCGTTTGCTGACCCGGACGCGGTGCAATGTCGAAAAGCAGAGGCGCCAGCGGAGCGTCTCCCACAAGCGACGGCAGCCGTGCACCGATCCGGCTGAGCGCGGTGCCGAGGTCCGGTTCAATCCGAGACGCTTTCGTAATCAGCGTGACGTCGCCCGCTTTGATCTGATGTTCGACCTGCGGTGCGATCAGCGGATCGTTGAGCACTGTCAGGGCATTAATCCCGTCAACCAGGGTGACGATACCTGCATAGGACATTTCCGGTTCCGCGATGGCGGCATTGGCAATCGCTGTGGGATCTGCAACACCGCTTGCCTCCACGACCAGATGATCCGGTCTTGGGCGGCGATCCAGCGCGTCGCCGAGTGCCATGTAAAGATCCGCGCCCATCGTGCAGCAAACACAGCCATTGGTCAGCGCAATCGTGTCTTCGGTGCGGGAGGCGAGCAATTCGGCGTCGATGTTCACCGCGCCGAAATCGTTCACCATCACCAACAGGCGCAACCCGTGATCCTCGGCCAGAAGCCGGTTGATCAGGGTCGTTTTGCCAGCGCCAAGATACCCGGAGATCACGGTCAAAGGCAGGCGGTTCATGTCAGGTTGACCCTTCCACCCATCACGGTGCCGCGCACGGGGATGTCTTTGAGGTTCTCCGGCGCGACCGCCAGCGGGTCGTCTCCCAGAACAGCGAAATCAGCGCGTTTTCCGGTTTCGATACTGCCGATCTCCGCATCCAGTTTCAGTGTATAGGCCGCGCCCAGCGTAATCGTATGAAGCGCCTCCTCCACGGTGATACGCTGTTCGGGTCCAAGGATCTGTCCGCTCATGGTCTGGCGGTTGACCGCGCACCAGGCTGTGAAAAGCGGCCCCATCGGCGTCACCGGTGCGTCGGAATGGATGGCGACATGCACACCCGCATCCAGGGCGCCGCGCACTGCGTCCATCCGTTGAGCCCGATCAAGGCCGATCGTTCGCGCGATATGCTGGTCGCCGAAATACCAGATGTGGTTCGAAAAGAGGTTCGTGCAGACGCCAAGGGCCGCGGCCCGTGTAAACTGGTCGCTGCCCATCATCTGGCAATGCTGAAGCACGTGACGCGCCTCGGGCCAAGAATGTTTGCGCGCCGCCGCCTCCAGTGCGTGGAGTACGACTTCGGAGGCCTCATCGCCATTCACGTGGATGTGCATCTGTATACCCTGCGCCTGCATTTCTTCGCAGAGCGCAAAGATCGTCTCGGGTGGCGTGTTCCAGATCCCGTTCGGCTCTCCGCCGACATAATGGGGCCATTTCACGCGGGCCGTCCAACCCTGTATCGATCCGTCGGTCATGAGCTTGACCGCACCCAGCCGCAGCCTGTCGGTGGAGCGGGCGCGCAATCGCAAGGCCTTGGCCGCGATATCGGCAGGGGCTGCGCCCATGGCGCCGAGCGCCGGAACGATGCGCAGGCCGAAGTCATCGGCGCCGGTCACACGCAGCATGACCTCCAGATCGGCTTCCTCCATCGAGGAGAAGAGATCAGTGACCGTGGTCACGCCCGCCAGACGGCAGACATCGGCATAAGTGCGGATCGCCTCTTCGGTTTGCGACAGCCCGCGGAAGTCGATGCCGAGACGACGCATGACCGGGAACATGGCCGCCATCTCCTGAAGCTCCCCGGTGGGCAGACCATCGTCATCCTTTATGACACCCTCGACGTTGGTCTCGCGCCCATACCCTGCCATCTCCAGTGCTTTGGAGTTGGCGCAAAGCAGATGGAAATTCGAAAAGATGATCGCGATGGGCCGGTTCGGGCTGATCGCGTCCAGATGATGACGGCTCAGCCGTTCCGTGGGCAGGAAGATCGGATCGAACCCCCAGCCGATCAGCGGCTCACCCTTAGACAGCGTATCGGCATAGGCGCTGAGCCGCGCGGTCACTGCGTCGATATCGGTCATGCCGTCGTGCAGATTGCCCTTGGGGTCGATCCGGTCGTGATACCCCGCATATGCATAGTTCCACATCGCACCGGCCATCATATGGGCGTGACCTTCGACAAAGCCGGGCATCAACACCGCGTCGGAGAGGCTGTCGTCATGTGTGGCCTTGCCCCAGGCATCCGCGCAATCTGCGCCGCCCACCGCCAGGATCCAGCCATCGCGCACCGCGACATGGGTCGCTTCGGGCCTGTTCGGGTCCATGGTGATAATCTTTCTGGCGGAAAAGACGGTGATATCGGACATGGAAACCTCCCCAAGGCGCTTCAGAGCTACCCCAGGATTGATCCGCGACAAAATGGTTTTACTGTCGGTCAAAACCCTATTGGCTGTGGGATAGATCGCTTTGAAATTTACGCTCAAACAGCTTCGTTATTTCGACGCCGCGCTGCGGACTGGTTCGATCGCACGGGCGGCGGAAGAAATGCATATCTCCCAAAGCTCCATCACCGCCGCGCTCGACCTGATCGAACAAAGCCTTGGGGCGGACTTGTTCCGGCGGATCCCCGCGAAGGGGATCGTGGCCACACGGATGGGGACCGAAGTGGGCGCGCGGGTGGCTGGCTTTCTGGAACAGGCGCGGGTTTTCGAAAGTGATCTGATGTCGCTCGCGGGCGATCCGACCGGCACGTTGCGGCTCGCCTGCTACGCGCCCACGGCGCCTTATGTGCTGCCGCCGATCCTCAAGCGGCTGGCGCAGTATTATCCGGATATTCGTATCGATTTGATGGAAGGGGACATGGCCCAGATCTCTGAACGTCTGACCAATGGCACCGTCGACGTGGCGCTGACCTACGGAACACTGACGCCGCAGAGCCAACCCTTTCACCCTCTTTTCGGCGCCTACCCTTGGGTGCTTTTGCCAAGCGACTGGCCGGAGGCGCAAAGGGCCTCGGTTGATCTGAGGGATATTGCCGACCGCCCGATGGTCCTGCTGGACCTGCCCGGGACGGAGCCCTATTTCCGGTCGCTTTTCGAGGCCCAGGGGTTGCGGCCGAACGTGGTCCATTCCACCAAGTCAAGCTCGGTTCTCAGAGGGCTGGTCGCGGGGCAGTTCGGCTATTCGATCCTGAATATATGCGGGCCGAATGATCGGGATGGACGAACGGGATACACCGCGCGCCCGATGGCGGGAGACCCCGAGGCGCCGGCCTTCGGGGTTGCTTATGCCGCGCCGCTTAAGCAATCGGCGATGGTTCAGGCAATGCTGTCAATTGGGCAGAATTTGACCGCCGAAGGTGGATTTGACCATTTGCTGATGGGGCCGGACCGTTAGACGCCCTGCTTGGTCGCCAGCCGGTTTCCGGCGTCGATGACGGCGTCTGAAAGGGGGCCGTAAAGTGTCCCGTGCAGTGCGCCGGGGATCACGACCAGCTCTGACTTGGGCCAAGCGCGGTGCAGCCGCCATGCAATGGACAGTGGGGTCGACAGGTCCTGGCGGCTGTTGATGAGCACGGACGGAATGGATGCGAGCGCCTCGGTCCGGTCCAGCAAGGGCGGGTCGAGCCAAGCGAGATGCCGGAAATAATGCGTGACCACGCGGGCGAACCCCAACGCAAAGCGCGGGTCGGTAAAGGATCTGGGCGTCTCGGCGCGGGGATCGACCTGAAGCACGGCGGCCTCCCAGGCGCACCAGGCCTCGGCCGCGGCCCGTTCTCTTTCCGGGTCACCACAGGTGAGAAGGTCGCCGTAAGCGGCGGCCATGCTCGCGCCCGGTGCGGCGTCAGGCGCGCCCGCTTGAAATCTCTCGAAAGCCTCGGGCAGGAAATGTCCTGCGTAGCCATAGAGGTTATCATCCTCGAACCGGCTGCTGGTTGTCACGGCGGCGAGGATCATGGCGCTCACCCGAACTGGGTGCGCATGGGCATAGGCCTGTGCCAGTGTCGCACCCCATGAGGATCCATAAAGGGTCCAGTCCGAAAGACCCAGATGCTGGCGCAGGCGCTCGATATCGTGGATCAGGTGATCGGTCGTGTTGGCCTTGAGCGCTGTCAGACTGTCACCGGCATGCGGCCTTGACCGACCGGACCCGCGTTGGTCCATCGCGACGATATGCCAGCGGGTGGGGTCGAAGAGGCGAGGCATGCGCGGGGCGATGCCGCTGCCGGGCCCGCCATGCAGCAAAAGAAGCGCCGGTTTCGTTGTATTACCAAAGGTTTCCCAGAAAACGGAATGGCCATCCTGATCTTCGAGATACCCGGTTTGAAGAGGGGGCGTTTCCGGGAAGAGGGGCATGGTGCAGTCTCCTTCCGCAAGAGCTTTGCATCGGTGCGCACGAGGGGCAAGGCCGAGCGTTTGCAGGTATGTCCGGATCTCATTCAACCATAGAATATGGTTTTGCCTTACAGAAAACGCTGTTTTCTGGGTCTTTGCCCTTGGCTAGCCTTTTCACAATCAAAACAAGACCAACCGGGAGAACCAAATGAAACTCATGACACGTCTCATGGGCGCGGCGGCCATTGCGGTCTCCGGGCTTGCTGCGGCGCCGGTCTTTGCCGACGGGGGTACGCTGGTGATTGCCTCCACGCAGGTGCCGCGCCATTTGAACGGGGCCGTGCAATCGGGCATCGCGACGGCGGTGCCGTCCACACAGATCTTTGCCTCGCCGCTCCGCTATGACGAGAACTGGGAGCCGCAACCCTACCTGGCGCAAAGCTGGGAAGTGGCGGAAGATGGCCTCTCGGTCACGCTGAACCTGGTGCAGAACGCCACCTTTCATGACGGAGAGCCGGTGACGTCGGAGGATGTGGCATTCTCCATCATGACTACGAAAGAGAACCACCCTTTCAAGTCGATGTTCGCGCCGGTCGAGAGCATCGAGACGCCCGATCCCCACACCGCGATCATCCGGCTGAGTCAGCCGCATCCCGCGCTGCTGCTGGCCCTGTCGCCGGCCCTGGCACCTGTGCTGCCTCAGCATGTCTACGGCGACGGGCAGGATGTGAAGACCCATCCGGCGAATACCGCGCCGGTGGGCTCCGGCCCCTTCATCCTGGAGGAATTCACTGCTGGCGAGGCCGTGGTGATGAAGAAGAACCCGAATTTCTTCATCGAAGGGCGCCCGAAGCTGGACGAGATCATCGTGCGGATCATCAAGGACCCGTCGGCGTTGCTGATCGCGATGGAGAACGGCGATGCGGATATGTATCCCTTCATGGCAGGCTCCCAAGAGATCCGGAGGCTGGAAAAGGTTGAAAGCCTGAACGTGACCACCGATGGGTATGCTGCCGTGGGGCCGGTCAACTGGATCGCGTTCAACACTGCCTCTCCCAAGCTGAGCGATGTGCGGGTGCGTCAGGCGATCGCCTATGCGGTGGACCGCGATTTCATCACCAAGGCGCTCCATCGCGGGGTGTCGTCGCCCCAGCGCGGGCCGATCATTGAAAGCTCGCCTTTCTTTGACGAGACGATCCCGGCCTATGACGTGGATCTGGAGAAGGCCCAGGCGCTGATGAACGAGGCCGGGTTCGGTGACGGGATGGAGTTGACCGTCGACTATATCCCCGGCCCGAAGGAGCAGCAGCAATCGGTGGCGGAATACCTCAAGTCGCAGCTCAAGAAGATCGGCATCGACGTGACGGTCCGCGCAGCACCGGACTTTCCGACTTGGGCGGGGCGCGTGTCGGGCCATGATTTCGAGCTGACGATGGATGTCGTCTTTAACTGGGGTGACCCGGTGATCGGGGTGCACCGAACCTATCTGAGCTCCAACATCGTGAAAGGCGTCATCTGGTCGAACACCCAGCAATACACCAATGAGCGGGTGGACGAGCTCCTGAACGCGGCGGCCGTTGAGCTGGACGTGGACAAGCGCAAGGCGCTTTATGCCGAGTTCCAGCAATTGGTCGCTGGCGATCTGCCGGTCTACTGGGTCAATGCGTTGCCCTATCACACGGCCTATGACGCGAGGCTGCAAAATGTGCCCACAGGTATCTGGGGCACGATGCATCCGATGGATATGGTGGAATGGTCCGAGTGAAGCTCGGATCATTCAACCCGCGCGGACAAGTGGGTTGGCCATCGGCCAACCTGCGGTCCGGCGCCCGGTCATGGCGGAGTGCTCTTTTGCGACCTGAACCTGACGAGTCTGCATGACCGGATCATCTGCTCTCTTGCTCTTAATGCTTCTGGCGGACGCTTCTCTCAACCGGGCAACATGACATGAGCGCCTCCTATCTTCTCCGCCGCGTGTTCTATGGCCTGCTTTTGATGCTGGGCGTGGTGGTTTTGAACTTCCTGCTGATCCGGCTGGCACCAGGCGATCCGGCGGTCGTCATCGCAGGCGAGATGGGCGGCGCGACCGAGGAGATGTTGCAGGCGATCCGTTTGGAATACGGGCTCGACAAGCCGGTGCTGACACAGCTTGGGATTTACGTGGCCAATGTCGCGCAAGGAGATCTGGGACAGTCGTTTTTCTTCAACCAACCGGTCACTACGCTGATCGGACAGAGGATCGGGCCGACGATTTTGCTGGTGGTGACGGCGCAGATCCTGTCGATCCTGTTGGGCGTATTTCTGGGCGTGATTGCGGCACGCAAGCCGAACGGAGTGATGAGTGGCTTCGTGACGGTCTTTGCGACGGTGGGGTATGCGGTGCCGGTGTTCTGGACCGGCATCATGCTCATCATCCTCTTTGCGAGCATGTTTCCCATCTTCCCGGTCGAAGGCATGATGAGCGTGCGGCTAAGAGATGCGCCTTGGTACCAGCAATGGCTGTCAGTGGCGCATCATCTGGTGCTGCCGGCCTTCACGCTCGCCATCATTTATCTGGCGCAATATGCGCGGCTATCGCGGGCGTCGATGCTGGAGGTTTTGGGATCGGATTACATTCGGACGGCGCGGGCGAAGGGGGCATCGGAGCGGTCGGTGCTCTTCAAGCATGCGCTGCGGAATGCCGCGCTTCCGATCCTGACGGTGGCCGGGTTGCAATTCGGGAACCTGATCTCGGGCGCGTTGCTGGTCGAGACGGTGTTCAACTGGCCGGGCATGGGGCGGCTGGCCTTCGATTCAATCCTGCGGCGGGATTATCCAACGATCATGGGTGTCTTGTTCTTTGCCTCGGCAATGGTGGTGGTGGCGAATTTGCTGACCGATCTGAGCTACCGGCTCGCCGATCCGCGGCTGAAGGGACAGTCATGAGGTCGGGCGCACCCCTGACGGGCTGCATCGCCTGCGGCGGGCGGGGCGGGGGCCAGCCCCCGTCGCGCAAAGCGCGACTCCCCCGGGATATTTTTGACCCAAAGAAGGTGGGACGGCATGTCTGACAGGGCGGAGTACCAGGCGGAAAGTCCGGGACGCGAGGCGTGGCGGATGTTTCGGCGCAACATTCCCGCCGTGGCAGGGGTGGTGATGCTGGCACTGATCGTGGGGGCGACGCTGTATGGCGCGCTGTTTTATGGGGGTGATCCGTTCGAGATTGTCTGGGCGCCGCATGAGCCGCCCGGGGTGACGCCGGAGTTTCCGATGGGCACGGATTATCTGGGCCGCGATATCGTGGCGGGCATGCTGACCGGTGGAGCGCCGACGCTGGCGGTCGGGCTGGCGGCGGCGGCGATTACGATGGTGATCGGGGTCTCTCTGGGCGCGTTGGCGGGGTATTACGGCGGCTGGGTGGACAATTTGCTGATGCGGGTGACGGAGTTCTTTCAGGTCCTGCCGGCGCTTCTGTTTGCGATGGTGCTGGTGACCTTGTTCTCCCCATCTCTGCTGACAATCGCGATGGCCATCGGTGTGGTGAGCTGGCCGCAGACTGCGCGGCTGACACGGGCGGAGTTTCTCAAGATCAAGGAGCTGGAATATGTGACCGCCGCGCGGGCCATCGGTGCAAGGAACAAGCGGATCATCTGGACGGTGATCCTGCCCAATGCCGCGCCGCCCTTGATCGTGTCGGCCACCCTGACCATCGGGGTGGCGATCCTGTTCGAGGCGGGGCTGTCGTTTCTGGGGCTGGGCGATCCCAATGTCATGAGCTGGGGGTTGATGATCGGAGCGAACCGGGATTACATCCTGGATGCCTGGTGGCCGGTAACCTTTCCGGGGCTGGCGATTTTCCTGACGGTGTTTTCGGTCAGCCTGATCGGGGATGGCCTGAACGATGCCTTCAATCCCAAGCTGAGGGAGAGATGAGCGCGCTTCTGGAGATCGACGACCTGCGCGTGACGTTCCGCACGCGGCATGGGGAGGTGACGGCGCTCGATTCCGTCTCACTCTCGGTGCGGGAAGGAGAGACGCTGGGGGTGGTCGGCGAATCGGGCTGCGGCAAGTCGATCACGGCGCTGAGCGTGATGGGCCTGATCCCCTCCCCGCCCGGGCGGCTGGCGGGCGGGTCGATCCGGCTGGCGGGGGAGGAGTTGACGCAGGCCAGCGAGGCAAGGATGCGCGCGGTGCGGGGGGCCGAGGCGGCGATGATCTTTCAGGAGCCGATGACCTCGCTGAACCCGGTCTTCACGGTGGGCGACCAGATCGCCGAGGCGATCATGCTGCATCAGAAGGTCAGCGCGGATCAGGCCTTTCGCGATGCAGTGGCGCTGCTGGACCGGGTGGGTATTCCCAGTCCCGACAAACGGGCACGGGATTATCCGCATCAGTTGTCGGGCGGGATGCGGCAGCGGGTGATGATCGCGATGGCGGTGAGTTGCCGTCCGAAGCTGTTGATCGCGGACGAGCCGACGACGGCTCTGGATGTGACGGTGCAGGCGCAGATCTTTGATCTGCTGAACGAGATCCAGCGAGATTTCGGGGCGGCGATCCTGCTGATCACGCACGATATGGGGGCGATCAGCGAGATGGCTGACCGGGTGGCGGTGATGTATGCGGGCCGTGTGATCGAGGAGGCGGGCGCGGATGATGTGCTGGATCATCCGCAGCATCCCTATGCACGTGGGCTGATCGACTGCATTCCGGCCATGGGCAAGGGCGATGCGGCGCTGAAGGAGATCCCGGGCGTGGTGCCGCCTTTGCATTTGCTGGGGGCAGGCTGTGCTTTTGCCGAGCGGTGCGCGCATGTGGCGGAGCGGTGCCGGGTGGAGAAACCCTTGCTTGCGGCACACGGGCATCATCCGGCGGCCTGCCACGGGGTCGAGGAGGGTCGGATATGACGGCCCTGCTGGATGTGCGGGATCTGACGGTGCGGTTTCCTATGCCGCGACCGTCTCTCTTTGCGGAGCGGCCCTATCTGGAGGCGGTGCGGCAGGTTTCGTTTCAGCTGGAGGCGGGACGGGCCCTTGGAATCGTCGGTGAAAGCGGGTCGGGCAAGACAACGACGGCGATGGCGGCGATCCGGTTGACCGAAGCCTCTGGCGGCGAGGTGCTGTTCGATGGGGCCGATCTTCTGACGCTGGAGCCCGAAGCGATGCGGCAAAGGCGGCGGGATGTGCAGCTGATCTTTCAGGACCCCTATTCCTCGCTCAATCCGCGGGCACGGGTGGTGGATATCGTGCGGGAGCCGCTCGATCTGATGGAGATCGGCACGCCCGAGGAGCGGATGGCACGGGTGCGGGAGTTGTTCGCGAAGGTCGGGTTGCGGGAGGATCAGCTGTCGCTTTTTCCGCATCAGTTTTCGGGCGGGCAGAGGCAGCGGATCTCCATCGCGCGGGCGCTGACGACGAACCCGAAACTCCTAGTCTGTGATGAGCCTGTGAGTGCGCTGGATGTGGCGATCCAGGCGCAGATTTTGAACCTGCTGGCGGAACTGAAGGTGGAGTTGGGGCTGAGTTATCTCTTTATCAGCCACGATCTGGGGGTTGTGCGGCATATATGCGAGGACGTGGCGGTGATGTATCTGGGCAAGATCGTGGAGATCGGGCCCCGCGAAGCGCTGTTTGAGGCACCTCAGCATCCCTACACGCAGGCCTTGCTTGCGGCGGCGCCGAGTTTGAAACGGCGGAAGTCGAAGGGCTATGTCAGGCCGCTGAAGGTGAAGGGTGATCCACCGAGCCCGATCAATCCGCCACCGGGATGTGCCTTTGCGGAAAGGTGTCCGAAGGCGCAGGCGGTTTGTCGCAGCGAGGCACCGGCGCTGGGGCAGGTTGGCGGCACGCAGGCGGCGTGTCATTTTCCCGGATAGGGGCTGTTTCCAAACGGAGCGCGGCCAGGGCCGCGCACACAATGTGCCGCTGCGCGGCGATTGGCACCCGGCATGGGCCGCGCGGTGTTATCGGAACGGAGGACCTGGCGTCAAACGAAAACACCGCGCCCGATGGCGCGGTGTTGGTCGTGAGCATGAGCTCTGGCTCAGCCCTGGCGGGCTTTGAACCGGCGCTGCGTTTTGTTGATCACGTAAACGCGGCCTTTGCGACGCACAACCCGGCAGTCACGATGCCGGTTTTTGAGCGAGCGGAGCGAGTTCTTGACCTTCATGGTCTGTCTCCTGTTCCTGCGGCGCGGGCCAGCGCCTGGTGTTGCGGGCATCCCGGAGCGGGCCGGGACGGTGAATTCATGGTGGGCGATACTGGGATCGAACCAGTGACCCCTTCGATGTCAACGAAGTGCTCTACCGCTGAGCTAATCGCCCATGAATACCGGTACATCGTTCTGCGCCCACAAAGAAATGGGGCGCGGAAATCCGCGCCGGTGACGGGTCTATAAAAGGAGTCGAGGAGGGGATCAAGGGGTTTTGGTGTTCGGTTTTTCCGGTCTATGTTGTTGATCAGAGGAGGAGTGCGAATGCCGCGGAATGCCTATCAGCTCTTTGACGCTTTGCCGCGCCGATCTGCGGTCGTTTTCGCTTCGCCCCATAGCGGTCGGGACTATGCGCGCAGTTTCCTGCGCCGCAGTGTTCTGGATGAGCGCGCAATCCGGTCGTCCGAAGATGCCTTTGTGGATCAACTCTTTGCATCGGCACCCGAATACGGCGCACCTCTTTTGACAGCTGGCGCGCCGCGCGCGTTCGTGGATCTGAACCGAAGCCCTGATGAGCTTGACCCTGCATTGATCGAAGGGGTGCGTCGGCAAGGGCATAATCCGAGGGTGGCATCCGGCCTGGGCGTCGTACCCCGCGTCGTCTCGAACGGGCGCGCCATCTACCGCAAGAAACTCCCGATGTCAGAGGCCCAGCGGCGTCTCGACCTCTACTGGCGACCTTATCATGAAGCGCTTCAACGATTGCTGAGTGACGCCCACGATGCTTTTGGGCAGGCGATCCTCATTGATTGCCATTCAATGCCGCATGAGGCGATGGACGGGGTTGCGCGGTCCGCGGCGCGGCGTCCTGAGATCGTTCTGGGCGACCGTTTCGGCGCGGCGGCATCGGCGGACATCGTGGATCAGGTTGAAGCGGCCTTTGCCGCGGCCGGGTTTGTGGTGACGCGCAACGCGCCTTTTGCCGGAGCCTACATCACCCAAGCTTACGGGCGCCCCTCGCGCGGGCAACATGCGATACAGATCGAAATCGACCGCGCGATCTATATGGACGAACGCAGGATCGTGCCGAATCGCAATTTCGAAGCATTCCGCACCGTGTTGCGGGCCGTGATCCAGGACATCTCTGCCATTGGGCAAGACACCCTTCCGATGGCAGCCGAGTAACTGACGGGCGGCGTGGTTTCCGAGCCACGATATGCCGCCCTTGTTTGCGCAAGCTCAGACTAGCAAAGGTTAGCGGAGCGCCCGGCCTTTTACTATCGCGTCCTGGCCAAATTTGCGCCTGATCACATCTGTGGCGCGTTCGGCTTCGCTTCGTTGCGCGGCCCCGGGATCCAGAAGATCCCCGGACATGTCCGCCTCTGTCGCATTGCAAAGATGCGACAATCCGCAGCCCAGCAGCCTGTAGGGCCCTTCATCGCCAACCTGATCGAAAAGACCGCGCGCGGTGCGGTAGATCGTGTCCGCCATTTGCGTGGCATCGCGCAACGCGACCCGGCGTGTCAGAATGCGATGGTCCGAGCGTTTGAGCTTGAGCGTCACCACGCGTCCCGCGATATCCTTTGCCTTAGCGCGGTCGGCCACTTTTTCAGCCATTCGCCAGATATGGCCGTCCAGAATATGCGGATCGTTGGTATCCTCGTGAAAGGTGGTCTCATTCGAGATCGACTTGACCGGTTCATGAGCCGAAACGCGGCGATGATCCTGTCCTCGCGCAAGATGCCAAAGGCGCTCTCCCATCGAGCCGAAGCGCGCGGTGAGGGCCTCTTTGTCCCAGCGCAGAAGATCGGCGAAGGTCCTGATCCCGGACTTCTCAAGCGATGTGCGCATTGCCTGACCGACGCCCCAGATCAGGCTGACGGGCTGGTCACGCAGAAAGTCCTCCGTTTCAGCTTTGCCGATGACGGAAAATCCATGGGGCTTGTCCAGATCGGAGGCGACCTTGGCCAGAAACTTGTTGTGGCTCAGCCCGATCGAGCCGGTCACGCCCAGCTCGTCCTGCATACGCCGGACAAGGCGTGCCAGCATAACCGCAGGCGGCGCGCCGTGCAGCCGCGCGGTCCCTCCGAGATCCATGAACGCTTCGTCAAGTGACAGCGGTTGGACTGCGGGCGTCATCTCGTCCATCATGTCCCGGATCGCGCGCGATACCTCTGCATAGACCTGCATACGGGGTTTGATGATCACGGCATCGGGGCATTTCTTGAGCGCCTGGAACATCGGCATCGCGGATCGCACGCCCCTGATCCGCGCGACATAGCAGGCCGTGGACACGACGCCACGCCGCCCGCCGCCGATGATCACAGGTTTGTCGGCAAGGTCGGGATTGTCACGCTTTTCCACGGATGCATAAAACGCGTCGCAATCCATATGAGCGATCGACAAATTAAGGAGTTCGGAATGTGCAACGATCCGCGGCGAGCCGCAAGATGGACAGCGGCGCCCGGTTTCAAAGCAGGTCAGACAATCACGACAAAGCGCAGGCATGGCAAGCGACGGTACGGGGTGGGCAGGCCCGTTTGAACTGAGTATGACCCATGATTACACTATAGAGGGTGGCTCACGAAATTCCCATGACCTTTTCAGGTGCGAAACTGGCCCTTTTTGTCGGATCGGATCTGCTTGTCATCCTGCGGGACGAGAAGCCGGATATCCCGTACCCCGGCTATTGGGATCTGCCCGGCGGGGGGCGGGAAGGTGGCGAAAGCCCCCAGGACTGTGCGCTGCGCGAAACAAGAGAAGAGGTCGGCCTGATCGTTCCTCCCGACGCGCTGATCTGGGAGCGGTCCTATCTTCGCCCGCTTGGCCGGATGTGGTTCTTTGCTGCCCGGATGCCGGCCTCCATTCAATCGCAGGTGCGGTTCGGGAACGAGGGACAGTGCTGGCGGCTGATGGCACCCGATGCCTATCTGGCCCATCCAAAGGCGATCCCGCAATTCGCCACGCAGCTAAGGCTTTATCTGCAGGACAAGGCCGACAAGTCGTAACAACGGTCTCTCCTGAACAGAAAAGGCCGCCCCAGCTAGGACGGCCTTGCAAATTCAAAGCGGATCGGGATCAGGCTGCCAGCGCGGCCTGTGCTTTTTCCACAATCGCGCCGAAGGCTTCGGGCTCATGCACCGCCAGGTCGGCGAGCACTTTGCGGTCCACCTCGATCCCGGCAAGGGTCAGGCCGTTGATGAAGCGGCTATAGGTCAGCGCCTCGTCATGGCTGCGCACGGCGGCGTTGATCCGCTGGATCCACAGCGCGCGGAAGTTGCGCTTGCGCTGCTTGCGGTCGCGGGTGGCGTATTGGTTGGCCTTGTCGACCGCCTGCGTGGCGACCTTGAAGGTGTTTTTCCGACGCCCGTAATAGCCTTTGGCGGCCTTTACGATTTTCTTGTGACGGGCGTGGGTGGTGGTTCCGCCTTTTACGCGTGACATCTCTCAGGCCTCCTTCTTAGCGGTCGTAGGGCATATAGCCCTTGACGATCTTGGCGTCGGGGGCCGACAGGGTCGTGGTGCCGCGGGCATCACGGATGAATTTCTTGGTGCGCTTGATCATGCCGTGGCGTTTGCCGGCCTGCGCGGACAGGACCTTTCCGGTCGCTGTCACCTTGAAGCGCTTCTTCGCGCTCGATTTGGTCTTCATCTTGGGCATTTCCGTCTCCTTCAATCGGGTTCGGTCTTTGCGCGACTCGGCATGCCACATTGGCCGGCCACGCGAACTAAGCGCTTCGTCTATGTCGGCTTCACGGTCTTTGCAAGACCTGAAATGAGGCCTTGCGTCGCGCTGGAGAGGTGTCGGGGGTCACGGAATGTAGCGGGCCACCACGCTGATGATGACATTGGGCAAGGCTTCGAAGCTGTAGCCGCCTGGTTTGGTCTGAAGCGCAAAGATGATGAGGCCACCAGCGATCAGAACGGTCACCGCGGATGCGCGCGGGGTGCGTGCATCCGATAAGGCCGAGACGATCGACGGAATAGAGAGCGCGCCGATCAGAAGCCCAAGAACCAAGGCAAGATCAGCATCCATATCCGCATTCCCCGTTAGTCTTGTTCCCAAAGGTTAGCGCGGATCGACCCTTCAACGCAAACGCGGTGATGATCATCCGATCATCGCATCGGCAGGATTGGAGTTTCGCCCTCCGAGGTCGTCTTCTCAAGACCGCACGCCGGATCGCGGAAGTGGCTATCCCGGTTCGGAGTTGAAAATCAGACGCTCGTCGCATGGCGCGACGCGGAGGATATTTGTTGTTCCGGTGACATTGAAGGGCACGCCGGCTGTCACCACGATCTGGTCCGAGACGTCGGCAAAACCGCCCGTACGCGCGGCCCTCGCGGCGCGCACCACGGCTTCTTTGAAGCGCCCCAGCTCGTCGGTCATGACACAATTGCATCCCCAGCTGAGGCAGAGCCGTCTTGCTGTATCGCGCTGGCTGGTCATCGCGATGATCGGAACGCCCGGGCGTTCGCGTGCGGTCAGCAGTGCCGTCGTTCCGCTTTTGGTAAAGCAGCAGATCGCCTTGATGTCCGTCGTCTCCGCAATCTCGCGCGCGGCCGCGACGATACCGTCGGCGACCCCGGATTGCCGCCCGCCCCGTGACGATGCGATGATCTGCACGTATGTTGGGTCTGCTTCCACTTCGGTTGCGACGTGATCCATGGTGCTGACCGCTTCCACCGGATAATCCCCCGCCGCTGATTCAGCGCTCAGCATAATGGCGTCCGTACCTTCGTAGATCGCCGTTGCCACGTCCGAAACCTCAGCTCGTGTCGGCATCGGGCTTTCGATCATGCTCTCCAGCATCTGCGTGGCAACGATCACCGGCTTGGCGGCGGCGCGGCATTTGCGCACCAAACGCTTCTGGATGGGCGGCACGGCGTGAACCGGGAGTTCAACGCCCAGATCCCCGCGGGCCACCATGATGCCGTCCGACGCATCAAGGATGTCCTCGAAGCGTTCGATGGCGGCGGGCTTTTCGATCTTCGACAGAATGGCGGCCCGGCCACGTGCGAGGGCACGTGCCTCGTTCACGTCCTCGGGGCGTTGAACGAAAGAGAGGGCAAGCCAGTCCACGCCAAGATCACAGACGAATTCCAGGTCGGCCCTGTCTTTCTCGCTGAGGGCTGCGAGGGGCAGGATCACGTCCGGCACATTCACGCCCTTGCGGTTGGAAATCGTCCCGCCGGCAAGCACCTCGCACTCCGCAAAGTCGGCGCCGCATTCGATAACGCGCAGCCGGATCTTGCCATCGTTGACAAGCAGGCTCGCGCCCGGTTCCAGGGCTGCAAAGATCTCCTTGTGTGGCAGGCAGACGCGCTCTGCCGTGCCATCCTCGGGATCAAGATCCAGCCGGAAGCGTGCGCCCTGTTCCAGGTTTTCAGCCTCGTTCACGAACGTGCCGACGCGCAACTTCGGACCTTGCAGATCGGCCAGGATGGCAATCGGGCTGTCGAGATCCGCCTCAACCTTGCGAATGATCTCGTGCTTCTTTCGGATATCCGCGTGGCTGCCATGGCTCATGTTGAGCCGGAACACATCTGCGCCGGCTTCGTGCAGCGCCCTGATTGTCTCGTAGCTTTCAGAGGCGGGCCCCAACGTGGCCACGATCTTGACGTTGCGCAGGCGTCTCATCCGGCGAAATCCTTCAAATTGATCTTCGGGTTACAAACATGTTACCGCAAACATACTTTGCGTCGTATATCGACGAATTCCCATTCGGTGGCAACTGTCCTAAAGCTGCCAAAAGGGGGCATGACACCGATATGACCGAATTGCCATTCTTTCTGACCGGGCCGGACCGACCGGGGCGTTGGCTTGTGACCTGCGATCATGCAACGAACACGGTGCCCAAAAGCGTGGCAGATGGCGATCTGGGCTTGTCGACGGCGGATATGGAACGGCATATCGCCTACGATATCGGCGCCTACGGCGTCGCGCTGGAGCTTGGGGAGCTTTTGAACAGCCCGGTGATCGCTGCCGATTTTTCGCGGCTTGTCATCGACCCGAACCGGGGCGTTGATGATCCCACCCTGTTGATGAAGCTCTACGATGGGACGATCATTCCCGCCAATCGCCACGCCGATATCGCCGAGCGGGATCGGCGCATCGATGCCTTTTGGCGGCCTTATCACAAGGCGATGGCCGAACAGGCAGCGCGGCCGGATATGGTGATGCTGGCGATCCACAGCTTCACGCCGCAACTGAACGGGCGATCACCGCGCCCGTGGGAAGTTGGTGTGCTGTCCGCATCCGACCGACGGCTTGCGGATCCGCTTATTGACATTCTGGGCTCACATCTCGTCTCGCCCGTCGGCGACAACGAGCCTTATGCAGGCCATCTGCCCGGCGACTCGGTCGATCAGCACGCGCTTCGGCACGGCCGTCCGAACGTGCTGATCGAATTGCGCAATGACCTGATAGAAACACCCGAAGGACAGGTCAGCTGGGCAAGGCGCCTTGCGCCCCTGCTGGAACAGGCGCTGGGGCAATCCGGCGTGTAAAGCGCGCTCCTTTCACCTATCTTTTCAGAAATCCCGTTCCGAGAGAGGTTCCAACATGGATGACAAGACCGAAATCGAACTTCAGGCGGCTGCGTTCCGCAGGTTGCAAAAACACCTCATGGAGGACCGGACCGATGTGCAGAACATCGATCTGATGAACCTGGCCGGCTTCTGCCGCAACTGCCTGAGCCGGTGGTATCAGGAGGCCGCGCAGGAACGCGGCCTTGAGATGGGCAAAGAGGAAGCCCGCGAGGTGTTCTACGGAATGACGATGGCCGAATGGAAAGCGAACTATCAGACGGACGCGACTGCAGAGAAACAAGCAGAGTTCGCAAAGGCCTTTGAAGAGAACGTGACGGCCAAAACCGATTGAGCCTGCGGTCAGAGCGCCCGTACCGCCTGCATCCGGCGTATCGCCACCGTTAATAAGCCTTCCGCAGATCGGCCGTTTTGCATGCAGACCGCGAGGCGTCTGCATGCATGCCAACGAACAACAAAGAGAGTCTATCAGGCGGCGGTGATCATCTCGGCCTGACGCACGATCACTTCGGCCTGTTTGATCGACGCGATATCCACCAGGCGCCCCTTGTAGACAGTGGCCCCTTCGCCGTTTGCCTTTGCCTGTTCCATCGCGTCGAGGATCTCGCGCGCCTCGGCAACGGCCTCTTCGGACGGCGTAAAGACCTCGTTTGACAGTGCAACCTGCTTGGGATGGATCGCCCATTTGCCCACCATGCCCAACGTTGCCGAACGGCGGGCTTGTGCGCGAAATCCTTCGTCATCGCTGAAATCGCCAAACGGGCCGTCGACGGGCAGAACACCATGGGTCCGGCAGGCGGCAACGATCGCGGCTTGCGCCCAGTGCCAGGGATCTGACCAGTGTTTCTGGCCCTCATGCAACATGTAGTAATTTGCCTGCGTTCCACCGATACCAGTCGTCTGCATACCCATTGAAGCGGCGAAATCCGCGGCCCCAAGGCTCATCGCCTCAAGACGCGGGGATGCCGCTGCGATCTCCTCGACATGGGCGATGCCAGCGGCACTTTCGATGATAACCTCGAAGGCCAGCTTTTTCTGCCGACCCTTGGCCGCTTCCACTGCCGAGACCAGCGCGTCGACCGCATAGATGTCCGCGGCACATCCCACCTTGGGGATCATGATCTGGTCCAGGCGTTCCGATGCCTGTTCAAGCAAATCCACAACGTCCCGATACCAATAGGGGCTGTCGAGGCTGTTGATCCGCACGGACAAGGTCTTTTTGCCCCAGTCGACGCCCTGAATAGCTTCGATGACATTGGCGCGGGCGCTATCCTTGTCTGACGGCGCCACCGAATCCTCAAGATCGAGATTGATCACATCCGCCGCGCTTGCCGCCATCTTCTCAAAGATCGCGGGACGCGATCCGGGGCCGAAAAGCTGGCAGCGGTTGGGACGGGCAGGCGGGGTCGGCTGGATGCGAAAGCTCATATGCAGCACCTTCTTGGGTAAGGAAATTGCGATTTTCTTCCTCGTGCAGGTATTAAATTGCGCGGGGCACTGCAAGCCGACTTTTGCATCTGCAGCATCTCGGTATAGGCGCTTCGATTGGTCCATCTGGGGCGGAAACAGCGCACGATTTTCGCGCAAATGTGCGGATGCTCGGGATAGAATTGCATACATTGCCATACATTGCCTGAAAAAAGAGAGACTCTTTGTGTCGCCCTCCCTTAGCCTGAGCCGGATTTTGGGGAGATGCCGACAATGATCCAGACACCGTACCTTCTCTTTCTGGGCGACGCGCCCGATCAGCTCGCCGCGAAGGTGGCACAAGGCATCCGCGACTGGCGGCCCGACAATGCGCTGGGCCAGTTCCGCCTGCCGGGCTGTGGTGCGGATGTCGGTTTGCCTGACATGACGCTGGAGGAGGCGAAGGCCGCTGGCGTGAAGACATTGGTGATCGGCGTGGCAAACCGGGGCGGCGTCATCTCGCACGGCTGGAAAACGGTGCTGATCGACGCGTTGCAGATGGGCTTCGATCTGGCCTCGGGCCTGCATAATCTGCTGCGGGACGAAGCCGATCTTGTGGCCGTGGCGGAAGCCAATGGACGTGCATTGCACGATGTCCGTGTGCCGGAGGTCGAGTATCCGATCGCAAACGGCAAGAAACGCTCCGGGAAGCGGGTGCTGGCCGTGGGCACCGATTGCAGCGTGGGCAAGATGTATACGGCGCTTGCCCTTGATAAATCCATGCGTGAGCGCGGGTTGAAGAGCACGTTTCGGGCGACCGGGCAGACGGGCATCCTGATCACCGGGGATGGCGTACCGCTTGATGCCGTGATCGCGGATTTCATGGCCGGGTCGGTGGAATATCTGACGCCGGATAACGACGATGATCACTGGGACATCATCGAGGGCCAGGGCAGTCTTTTCCACGTCTCATTCTCTGGCGTCACCATGGCGTTGATCCATGGCGGCCAACCGGACGCGCTGATCCTGAGCCACGAGCCGACGCGCGCGACGATGCGTGGGCTGCCCGATTATACGTTGCCCTCGCTTGAAGCGCTGAGAGACATGGCGTTGCCGCTCGCGCATGTCGCCAATCCGGACTGCAAGATCATCGGGATTTCGATAAACACACAGCACCTCGGCGAGGATGAGGCGATGGCCTATCTGGCGCAGACAGAGGAGCGGATGGGCCTGCCCACCATCGATCCGTTCCGGCAGGGTGCTTCGCGACTGGCCGAGGCGCTTGAGGCGATGTAAGCAGACGCGTCGGCATTTGGCCGGCGCCAGCGTTGATGAATGAAGGAGCAGGTCATGCACCTTGAGATCAGCCGGGACGTCTTTCCGCTGGCCCAGGCGTTTACCATTTCGCGCGGCTCACGCACCGAAGCCAAGGTGCTTACCGTTCGGGTCACCGACGGAGCGCATAGCGGTTGGGGAGAATGCATGCCCTACGGTCGCTATGACGAGACGTTGGACAGCGTCGCGGCACAGATCGAAAGCCTGCCGGAGCAGTTTGACCGGATCGCCCTGCAAAACCTTCTGCCCGCCGGTGCGGCGCGCAACGCGGTGGACTGCGCTCTTTGGGATCTGGAATGCAAGCAGGCGGGCAAGCGCGCCTGGGATCTCGCGGGCCTGCCCGTTCCCGGGCCGGAGATCACCGCCTATACACTGTCGCTCGATACGCCTGACGCGATGAAGGCGCAGGCCGCCGTCAATGCACATCGTCCACTTCTCAAGATCAAGCTTGGCACGCCCGACGACATGCCCCGGCTGGAGGCTGTCAGGGCTGGAGCGCCGGACGCAAAGATCGTCATTGACGCGAACGAAGGGTGGACCGCCGAGGTCTATTCGGATCTGGCGCCGCATCTGGTCAAGTTGAGGGTCGCACTGGTCGAACAGCCCTTGCCCGCCGGGGACGACGACGCACTTTTAGGATTGGAACGCCCGGTTCCCATCTGTGCGGATGAAAGCGCGCACGACCGCGCGACATTGCCTGCGCTGAAAGGCAAGTACGACATGGTCAATATCAAGCTCGACAAGACCGGCGGTCTGACCGAGGCGCTGGCGATGCGTGAGGCTGCGCGCGCCGAAGGCTACGCGATATTCGTGGGCTGCATGGTTGCGTCCTCCCTGGCCATGGCGCCCGCGACCCTGCTGGCGCAGGGTGCGGCGGTGACGGATCTTGACGGACCTCTGCTTCTGGCCGAAGACCGCCCGTACCCGCTGCGATTTGACGAAAAGGGGGTACACCCGCCGGACGCGGCGCTCTGGGGATAGGAGAACGAGATGCGCACAGTTTATGTGAACGGAGAGTACCTGCCTGAGGACGAGGCCAAAGTGTCGATCTTTGACCGAGGCTTTCTGATGGCCGACGGTGTCTATGAAGTGACAAGCGTTCTGGATGGCAAGCTGGTGGATTTCGACGGACATGCCGTCCGGTTGGAGCGCAGCCTGGGCGAACTGGACATGGCGGCGCCGGTCACCAAGGATGAGCTTTTGGAGATCCACCGGGAACTGGTAAAGCTGAATGAAATAGAAGAGGGGATGATCTATCTGCAGATCACCCGCGGCGCACCACAGGACCGGGACTTCGTCTTTCCAGATCCCGAGACGACGGCGCCGACCATCGTTCTTTTCACGCAAAACAAGCCCGGCCTTGCCGACAATCCGGCGGCGAAAAAGGGCATGAAGGTCATCTCGATCGAAGACATCCGCTGGGGCCGTCGTGATATCAAGACGGTTCAGCTTCTCTATCCCTCGATGGGCAAGATGATGGCGAAAAAGGCGGGTGCGGATGACGCATGGATGATCCAGGACGGCTTTGTGACTGAGGGTACGTCCAACAACGCCTATATCGTCAAAGGCGGTAAGATCATCACGCGACCCAGATCCAATGACATCCTTCACGGCATCACCCGGGCCGCGGTTCTTCGGTTCGCCGAAGAGGCCCAGATGGAAGTGGAAGAGCGCAACTTCACGATTGAAGAAGCCAAGGATGCGGATGAGGCCTTCATCACGTCGGCCTCCACCTTCGTGATGCCCGTGGTCGAGATTGACGGAGTGGCCCTTGGGGACGGGATGCCGGGCCGGGTTGCGCCGCGCCTGCGGGAAATCTATCTCGACGAAAGCCGCAAAGCTGCCATCTGATGCCAATCACGGGCTTGCGAAGCCGGGGCGGAGCCTATAAATCCCGCCGGCATGGGTGATTAGCTCAGTTGGTAGAGCGCTTCGTTTACACCGAAGATGTCGGGAGTTCGAGTCTCTCATCACCCACCAGCCCTTTCAGCGCGCCTCAAGACGCCTGCATCTGACATCATGGTCAGGAGCGGTTGCGCACCAACCCGACCATGGCCAACAAACCGGCCGCTGCAAATGGAAGGCAGGCGATGAAGACATGGTGCGCGACCTGCCGCGCGTCATCGGGGCTTTGCATCGCCAATAGGCCAGAGGCATTTGCAACCACGCCGATATAGGCCGCGCCAAGCGCGTAGCCCAAGCGCTGGATGGTCGGGATCGCGGCTGAAACCCGCTCCACCTCCGTTTTGTCGGCCAGGGTGGTTGTCCGCCTTAGGATGAACGTCCAGGCAATACCGAAACCGCCCCCCTCCAACGCTGCAACAGCCGCAATCAGCCAGATCGGCCCTTTTGGGACCGCATAGGGAAATCCGAGGATGCTGAGCGCGACGATGAATATGCCCAGACTGATCATGTGGCGGTCGAACCGCTCGGGCAAGCCGCTGACCAGAACGGCAGTGATGGTCCAGCCGATGGAAGAGCAGGCGATGATGTAACCCGCTGTCAGGGCCGATGCGCCATGAACCGCGGTGATCAGCAATGGGCCGAACGCGGTGATCGCGATCGTCGCCACCGACAGGCACAAGATCATCACCAGCGCGGCCCCGGTCGGGCGCCGGATGTCGAGGGGCCGCAGGGGCAAAAGACGATCCTTCCGCGCCCGCGCATCCAACCAAAGGAAAAGCGCAAGTCCCGCCAGACCCAAGGCGATCAAAAGACCCGTACGCAGGATTTCAACCTTTACCCCGGCAGAAGCCACGAGCAGGATCGCCACGCTGAGCAGGAGAAGACGCCTGATCGGAAATGTCGTGCTCTGGTCGGATCGGGACGCGCCGGAGGGTTCCCTGCGCAGGTATATCCAAAGCGAAAGGGCAAATGCCTGAAGCGCGAAAAACCCAAAACCCCAGCGCCAGGTCGCGAATTCCACGAAGGCGCCTCCGATCAGCGGACCAAGGAATGCCGAAACACCCCAGAGCGTTGAGATCGCGGCCATCGCGCGTGCCGTTTAGCGGCGTGGAAAGAGGACGCTGACGGCGACAAACCCCATGGCAACCAAGCCGCCGCCCCCAAGGCCCTGCAAAAGACGCCCGGTCAGAACGACAGGCATGGTCGGACCAACCGCGCTGAGCAGGCAACCGGTGCCGAAAAGGGCGGCAGCCAGGCTCATCGGGCGGCGCAAGCCATAGCGGATCGTCAGAAGCGCGCTGGTCGTTCCCGCGAGAATGGAGCCGATTTCGTAAAGAGAGACCGACCACCCAACAAGCGAGACGCCCCCGATCTCGGCCACAATCGACGGCAGCATGGTCGCCACGATCAAGCTGTCCGCTGCATGCAACCAGACTGCAAGGCAGACCAGAGCCAGCGCGCCGACATGAGAGCTTTGGAAAAACTCCCGCCAGGATACGAATGCATCCGCGTCTTGCTCACGTGTTGGGTTGATATCGGCCATCTCATTCTCCTGCTGCCGATATCGCTGCTACGACCTGAAGGTGGGTTCAGGTCAAGCCGTTTTATTCTCTGTCCCATTGCCGATAGGCATTGTGAGGCTGCAAGATGGACTGTCCGAAGCGACATGAAACGGCGGCTGTCCGGTGCAACACCCGTGCCGTGTCAGTCGAACGTGCCGGCCACCCGACCCAGCAGCATGAAAGCGCGCGCGGTGCGCGTTTCGCCAAGGGCCGCGATCTCGGCATCGCTGGCGGCCGGCTCGAAATCCGCAAATGTCTTGTCGAAGAGCCGGAGGAAGTGATGTGCCGCGTCCCGAAAAATGGGGTCTTGCTTCATCCTGCCGGAGGTCAATGCAAGCGACGAGCGATCACGAATGCCGCCAAGTGCTGCCACCGCGCGGCCCCGTGCCCCGCCCGCAAATTGCCGCCAGACCTCTGGCCGTGCTTTGTCCGGGCGCAGGTCGTCCATGTAGATGCCGTCTTGGCTGAGCAGTGTCAGCACGTCCTGGGCGGCCTGGATCAGCTGTGCGGCCCGGCGATCCTTGAGCGCCCGGCGCAATGCGGCAAAGCCCTGTTCGTCTTCCGCGGTCTCCGGGAAGTTGAGCGCCCGCACGAAGTCTTCGTTCGGCAGGGGGGGCGCAAGATCCTCGGCCGGCGTGCCAAGCGCGAAGGAGGCCTGATCGTCCGCTGTATCAGGCTGTGGCGCCGCTGTGGGTGCTGGGCGTGGAGTGTCAGAGCGTGAGGTCGAAAACGTCGCCAGCGCCGTTTCGGTCTTCTTGGCCGTCTCGGCAATCTCATCGAGTTTTCGCGTCACCGACGGTTCGTTTATGATTGCCCCGCGCTGCTGCTGTGCAACATAGCTTTGACGGATCGCGTCGATTGCCGCCTGAAGCCGCTGGCTTTCTTCCCGCATCACACGGCTGGAGCGCGCGGCAGTGGCGGCCACCCAGATCATCGCAACAGGCATGAAGACAGCCATGAGCGTGACAAGGAACCTTATGCCGTCAAATCCGCTTGATGCATCGGACGGCAGGACGAGAAAGAAGATCACTGCCCCCAGCAGCCAGATAAAGCTGAGGGCGAGCGCTGCGATCTCGATCCCCGTGATCGCCTCCCGTTTGGGCTTGTCATAGATCCCAAGCGGGGTCGGGCGCACCGGCTCTGGTGGCTCGGGACTGTGTTGGTCGGACATAGCGCGCTCCGTCAAGCGTAGCTGATGCTCAAGACCTCATAGGACTTGTCACCGCCCGGGGTCCGCACCTCGACGCTGTCGCCTTCCTCCTTGCCGATCAGGGCCCGTGCGATGGGGGATCTGACGTTCAGAAGGCCAGCTTCGACATTCGCCTCATGCTCGCCCACGATCTGCCAGGTTTTTTCTTCGTCGGTGTCTTCGTCCACCAAGGTGACGGTCGCGCCAAACTTGATCGCACCGGACAATTTGGAAGGGTCGATGACATCGGCGAGGCTCAATACCCCTTCAAGCTCCTTGATGCGTCCTTCGATGAAGGATTGCTTCTCGCGGGCCGAGTGATATTCGGCGTTTTCCGACAGATCGCCATGCTCACGCGCCTCGGCGATTGCCTTTATGATCGCGGGGCGTTCGACGGTTTTGAGCGTTTTCAGTTCGGCTTCGAGTGTGGTGAAGCCGGCCGGTGTCATCGGGATTTTGTCCATCTGCGTTCTGGCCCTGACAAAGTGGCAAAGGCCACGGGGTAGGCCCCCGTGACCTTTCGTTTGGTTGGTCTTTACCTGACCCAATTGGCCGCGCGAATGCAAGAGGATTGAGAGAACGCGCGCCCTTTGTCCTATCCGACGCCCGCCACCCGGCGGTCCCCGCCAAACGGGTCGCGAAGGGGGGTGATATTTTTGCAAGGGTTTGCGTGCGGGACGCTGGGGTCGTGATTTGATTGACAACTTAACGATGTCCACATCCACATAACGACGAAGCGCGCCGGTAAGAGGATAAGATATGTCTGAACCGAAGCGCGTGCAGCAAGCACAGCTTGTGCACGAGGGGAGAGCGACCGGAGCGCTCAAATTTGATATCGAAAAGGCAAAACGCGTCGCCCAGGCCATGATCGCCGATGGAGACCGCGTGACCGACAGAAATCGGCTTCTCGGCCATATTCGGGAGTTTGGCCTCGCGCGAAATCCCTGGCTGGGCCTGTCTCACTATCAGGATTGGAACAATGCATCCGTTCTTGGATTGCAGCAGATCCCGACCGAGTTTGCTGATTTCCTGCTTTATTGTGTCCGTTATCGGCCCGCGAGCATGGCTGAAATCGGTGTCTTTACCGGCGGATCCTGCTTGATCGCGGCCAGCTTTTTCAAAGCATTGAATGCTGATTTTCGCTATGTCGGTATTGATCTAGAAGCCGGTGTTCTTTTGCCGGACGACGTGTTGGAACTGCTTGGGGTCGAGCTAAGGATACCCGCCACCTCTGAGGATCTGATCGGAGAGACATTCGATATCGTCTTCATCGATGGTGATCACAGTTACCATTGGGCGAAGAACGACTTCATCGGTCTTGGCAGCCACGCGCGGTTCGTTTGCGGCTTTCACGACATCAATTCACGGGAGTATCGACAAGCGGGCGGTGGTGTTTTCAAGTACTGGCGGCAATTGCGTCAATCGCTGTCTCGCGACGTGCCGATGTATGAAATCAGTCACGCGCCACTGAATTGCGGTGTGGAACAGGACGGCGACTGGATGGGGATCGGTGTCGTCGATTTCGGCATGGTGCGCCAGACGCCGCCGCGTGTCGCGTAGTGGACCGGCTTTGAATATCACGTGATCTGGGCTGCTTATGCCAAGGTCCGGGGGCATGGCCGTCGCACATGTCCCCGGACTTCCCCTTCAGGCATTTCGATATCGGGAACGGCCCGTCGAGAACATCTATCTCCACACTGATGCGATGTGACCCGGGGCCGGGCATTTGGCATGGTCTTTCATAACCCTTTTTTCATCAATCGTATTGGACGACTTCGTATTCGATGCCATCCGCGTCGTGGAAGTAAAAGCGTCGGCCCGGCTCGTAGTCTCCATGATTTCCAGCGGTAAAACCCACATTTTTCACTCTCTCTTCCATCTGTTCGATATCGTCGACAACCACGGCGATGTGATTGAGCCCGCCCAGGGTTTCGTAATTGTCATCCTTGGGCGGGTTTGGTTTGCCCGGCGTGAAAAGGGCCAGATACTGTGTGTCGGTGCCGACATGGACCGTGCGCCCGGTTTGCATGGCTGTCCCGGACCAGCGGATATGCCAGCCGAACAGATCACACATCCACTTGGCGGTGGCATCCGGATCGGACACGGTGAGGTTCGTGTGTTCAAGCATTGCTGTCATGCAGACTTCCCTTCATTGACGAAAACATGATCCTATCGTAATTTCTCAACCTAACTTTAGGTCAAGGATTTTTGGAAGGACTGAATTCATGCCTCAGGGGTTGTCGATCGGAGCATTGGCCGAACGCACCGGGCTCGCCGTTTCCGCCATCCGCTATTACGAGGCGCAGGGTCTGATCCGGCCCTGGCGCAATGCGGGCGGTCAAAGACGTTTCGAACGTGCGGATCTGAGGCGGTTGAGCTTTATCATGATCGCGCAGCAATTCGGTTTTTCGCTGCCGGAGATCCGCGATCAATTGCAAAAGCTGCCGGGCGCCCGGACGCCCACCGCGAAGGACTGGGCCAGGATCGCGGAAAATTTCCGCGACCATCTTGACCGGCGCATCGCGACGCTCACGAAACTCAGGGATGATCTGGATGGCTGCATCGGATGCGGGTGCCTGTCCCTTCCCAAATGCGCCCTTTACAATCCCAAGGACAGCGCGGGCGAAAAGGGAACGGGCCCCAGATATCTGATGGGGGACAGCCCCAGTTAAGGGGCTAGTTGATCAGCTCGCCCACCAGCATCTGAGGTTATGTATCGGTGAAGTTCGGCAGATCCGCCAGAACCGGACCTGCATTTGCCATCGTGGCATCCATCTCCTCCTGGCCAGCGAAGACGAATGTCGCAATGGCGTAGAAACCGGGCGGGCTGTCGGGCCCTCGGGCCAGGCCCTTGGTGATCACACTGTGCTGGATCTGCGTCCCCATGTGTCGGTGCACAAGGCTCATGTGGGTCGCGGCGTAATAGTCGTGGTCGAAATGGGCGTGTTCCCCGACCGGATAGATCACTTGCAGCGATAGTGGCATTTGCCGTGTCCTCTCATTGATCCGTTCCAAATGTATCATATCTGAGCCTGAAGGACCCTTATCGTCGCATCTTGGCGCATAAAGTGACGCTGGGATGCGTCTTTTGTCACAGGGGTTTGACGCCGTGTTGCGATTGACCCCATGAGCGTGCAAACGATATTCAGCCGCGACAGATTATTGCGCGCCGGAGGCGGCGCGGCATCGACAAGCCGCCCAGGCGGGTAACGGGAACCAAGGTGGGGAGCGCCGAGATGGCCGAGATTGAACGCGAAGCGATGGAATATGATGTGGTGATCGTTGGGGCGGGGCCTGCCGGTCTATCCGCTGCGATCCGCCTCAAACAGCTTGATGCCGATCTGAATGTCGTCGTGCTTGAAAAGGGGTCCGAAGTAGGTGCCCATATTCTGTCGGGCGCGGTGCTGGATCCGGTTGGTCTGACCGCTTTGATCCCGGACTGGAAGGAAAAGGGCGCGCCGATCACCGTGCCGGTGAAGGAAGACAACTTTTATATGTTGGGAGAGGCGGGCCAGATCCGTATTCCTAACTGGCCGATGCCGCCATTGATGAACAATCACGGCAATTACATCGTTTCGATGGGCAATGTGTGCCGCTGGATGGCGGAACAGGCCGAAGCGCTTGGGGTCGAGATCTTTCCCGGCATGGCCTGCTCCGAGCTGGTCTACGGAGAGAACGGCGAGGTCAAGGGCGTTGTCGCGGGCGTGTTCGGGCTTGAGGAGGATGGCTCTATCGGGCCGAACACCGAACCGGGCATGGAATTGCACGGCAAGTATGTCTTCCTGAGCGAAGGAGTGCGGGGCTCGCTTTCGAAAGAGGTGATCGCAAAATACGACCTTGCGAAAGGCCACGATCCTCAAAAATACGGCCTTGGCATGAAAGAGATTTGGGAGATCGACCCGGCCAAGCACAAGGAGGGCTCTGTCACCCACACGATGGGCTGGCCGCTGGGTTCGAACGCAGGTGGCGGGTCTTTCATATACCACCTGGACAACAACCAGGTTTATGTCGGCTTTGTCGTGCATCTGAACTACAGAAACCCGCACCTGTTCCCATACATGGAATTCCAGCGGTTCAAGCACCATCCGATGGTGGCTGATCTGTTGAAGGGCGGTAAACGGATCGCTTACGGCGCCCGCGCCATTTCCGAAGGTGGATACCAGTCGATGCCGAAAATGGTGGCGCCGGGCGTGGCGCTGCTGGGATGTTCGGTGGGCATGGTCAATGTGCCGCGCATCAAGGGCAACCACAATGCGATGCTGTCCGGCAAGGCCGCGGCAGAAGCCGCGTTTGCCGCGATCCAGGACGGACGCAGCGCGGATGAGTTGACCGCCTACGAAGAAGACGTGCGGAACGGCGCCATCGGCAAAGACCTCAAGAAGGTCCGCAATGTCAAACCGATCTGGTCCAAATACGGTCTGACGGCATCCCTGGCGATGGGTGGCTTCGATATGTGGACCAACACACTTGGCTTTTCCCTCCTGGGGACGATGGCGCATGGCAAATCCGATGCCGACGCCACGGAGGAAGCGAGCAAGCACAAGGAAATCGAGTATCCCAAGCCCGACGGCACGCTGAGCTTTGATCGCCTGACCAATGTCAGCTTCTCCATGACGAACCACGAGGAAAGCCAGCCGGCGCACCTAAAGCTGAAGGACGCTTCGGTTCCGGTGAACATCAACCTGCCGAAATATGCCGGCCCCTCCGCACGGTATTGCCCGGCCGGCGTTTACGAGTTCGTGCACGAGGAAGGCAAGGACACGCGGTTTGTCATCAATTTCCAGAACTGCGTGCATTGCAAGACCTGCGACATCAAGGATCCCGCGCAGAACATCAACTGGACCACGCCGCAGGGCGGAGACGGTCCGAACTATCCCAATATGTGAGCAATTTGACTGGTCATGGCGGCAGAAAGTCCTGGCCGCCATTGCACCAAGCCCTCTGATTGCTTAGCCTCTTTTGAAAGCTAAACGATTGAGGCTGAGCAATTGCCACTGATCCAGATCCGCCGCGCGGCTTGGGCCGCCGTGATTGCCACACTTGGCCTGGGCGCTCCGCCGGCCCTCGCCCAATCCGGGTCAGGGGCCTATCTTGCCGGGCGGCAGGCCGTATACCTGAACGACTTCGAGGCCGCTGCGGATTACTATGCGCGGGCCTTGGGCATGGACCCCAATAACCCCAGCCTCATGGAGCATACCGCCTTGGCCAACTTGTCGGTCGGGCGCCTTGGTCGGGCGCTGCCGATTGCCAAGCATATGGAGGATGAGGGGCTGCGCAGCCAGGTCGCGCATATGGTGATCGTGGCGGACCTGATCACCAGCGAAGACTACGATGCCATTCTAGCGCGTGACCCGCAAAGCCAAGGGATTGGTCCCCTTATGGATGGCCTGATCGAGGGATGGGCCCTCTTGGGTGAAGGTCGGGTCGACGACGCGCTTGCGCAGTTCGACACGGTGTCGAACCAGGACGGTTTGCGCGGATTTGCATTGTATCACAAGGCGATGGCTCTCGCGCTGGTCGGGGACTACGAAGGCGCCGAAGCGATTTTCGCGGATGAACAATCCGGCGCGGCCATGCTGACACGGCGCGGCGCAATGGCACGGGCCGAGATTCTGTCCCAGCTTGGGCGCAATCAGGATGCAATCGACCTTCTGGCGACGGCTTTCGGCTCGGGCTTCGATCCCGGCCTTTCGAAACTCGCCGACAGCCTGATCACCGGGCAGCCGGTCCCCTTCAGCCATGTGACATCGGTGCGCGATGGCATGGCGGAGGTCTTTTTCTCCATCGCGGCGGCGCTCAACAATGAGGCCAATGACGAATATACGCTCATCTATGCCCGCATCGCGGAACATCTCAGGCCGGACCATATCGACGCGATCCTCTTGACCGCGTCGCTGCTGGACGAATTGGGCCAGTACCAACTTGCAGTCGCGGCCTACAGACAAGTGCCGCGCAGCAGCCCGGACCACCATGCCGCAGAACTCGGCCGTGCCGACTCCCTGCGCAGGGCGGAAAAGACCGACGCCGCTGTCGAGGTCCTTCAGCAATTGGCGCGGGACTACCCGGAATTGCCCAGCGTTCATTCCGCGCTTGGCGATCTGCTGCGCCAGCAGGAGGATTACGCCGGTTCCATTCCCGCCTATGACCGCGCGCTTGATCTGACCGAAGAGGGGGCGCGTGCCGAATGGTTCCTCCACTACGCTCGCGGGATTTCGCACGAGCGTGTGGGCGACTGGGACAATGCCGAAGCGGACTTCCGCAAGGCGCTGGAGCTGAACCCCGGCCAGCCGCAGGTGCTGAACTATCTCGGCTACTCGCTTGTGGAAAAACAGATCAAGCTCGACGAAGCTTTGGAGATGATCGAAGAGGCTGTCGCGGTTCGACCGGACAGCGGATATATCGTCGATAGCCTTGGATGGGTTCTATACCGTTTGGGCCGCTACGATGAGGCCGTCGTTCACATGGAAAAGGCGGTCGAACTGATGCCGGTCGATCCGGTCGTCAATGATCACCTTGGCGATGTCTATTGGGCCGTGGGTCGCTACCGCGAGGCAGAGTTTCAATGGAAACGGGCCTTGTCCTTTGTCGGAACGGCGGAGGATACAGGCGAAGCGGATCCACAGCGTATTCGCCGCAAGCTTGCCGTCGGCCTCGACAAAGTGCTCGCGGAGGAGGGGGCTGAGCCGCTAAAGATGGCGCAGGACCGCAACTGACTTGCAACCGAACAAGGCACGCCGCGCGCATGTCTTTGCGCCGGCAAAGATTAATCTGACGCTCCATGTCACGGGTCAGCGTGCAGATGGCTATCACATGCTCGATTCCCTGGTTGTGTTCGCGGATGTGGGCGACGATCTGGTTGTAACCGAAGGGCAAGCGGGCAGGTTGAACGTCAATGGTCCGGAAGCCGGCGATCTTTCCATGACCGCGGACAACCTGATCCTTAAGGCCGCCGACTGGCTTGGCGTTGCGGCTCCACTCTCCTTCACGCTGACAAAGAACCTTCCTGTTGCATCCGGGATCGGAGGGGGATCAGCAGACGCAGCCGCCGCCTATCGCGCGCTGAGCGCGCTGGATGTCGTTCCGGGGACCAAGAGGGATGCGGCAGAGACCGAAATGCTGGCTCTGGGTGCAGATATTCCGGTTTGCATCGCGTCCGACAGTGCCCGGATGGGGGGGATCGGCGAGCGGATCGAGCCGGTGCAGAACCTGCCGGATCTGACTGCAATGCTCGTCAATCCCCGCAAGCACGTCGCGACGCCCGCAATTTTCCGGGCATTGAGGCGCAAGGACAATGCCCCCATGTCGCCAGAGCTTCCGTTTTTTCAGCATGCGCAGGATCTCGTCGCGTGGCTACACGCACAGCGGAACGACCTCGAAGCGCCAGCGGTAGAACTTGAACCGTCCATCGATCAGGTTCTGTCCAGCCTCAGATCTCTGCCCGGCTGTCAGTTGGCACGGATGTCAGGCTCGGGCGCGACCTGTTTCGCGGTATTTGCCGACACCGCGACAACAGAAGAGACTGCGCGGCAGCTGCGGGACGCAAGGCCGGATTGGTGGATCAGGACGGCACGTTTTGGTTCGATGACCGAAAAAGCCGCGCCCGTTGTCAGGTAAGCCGGGCCACGACGTAGTCGGCCATGTCATCCATCATGCTGCGGATCGGATGATCCGGCAGACCTGTCAGCGCCGCTTTTGCCTTTGAGGCCCAGCCTTGCGCATCTTCACGCGTTGCCTCCAGAGTTCCGTACTTCGCCATCAATGACAGAGCCTCTTCGAGATCGGCGTCGGTTTGATCCCCTTTCTCGATCGTGCGCTGCCAAAAGGCCCGCTCGTCCGCCGTGGCCTGGGCGACGGCCTTGATCACCGGAAGCGTCAGCTTGCGTTCGCGAAAATCGTCCCCGACATTCTTACCGGTTTCTGCGCTGTCACCTTGATAGTCCAGCAGATCGTCTGCAATCTGAAAGGCAATCCCAAGCGCATCGCCGTAATCGAAAAGCGCGCGAACCTGTTCTTCAGGGGCGCCGGCGATCACGCCGCCCACCTCTGTTGCCGCCGAAAAGAGGGCTGCGGTCTTCCCGCGCACGACGCGCAGATAGATGCCTTCATCCGTGGCCAGGTTTTGCGCGGCGGTCAATTGCAGGACTTCGCCTTCGGCGATGGTCGCGGCTGCGTTTGACAGGATGTCGAGCACGCGCAGATTGCCCGTCTCGACCATCAGTTGGAACGCGCGGGCAAAAAGGTAATCGCCGACCAGAACGCTGGATTTGTTGTCCCACAACAGATTTGCTGTCGGGCGTCCCCGACGTTGCGCGCTTTCGTCGACCACGTCGTCATGCAGTAGGGTCGCCGTGTGAATGAATTCGACGGTTGCGGCCAGATGAACGTGGTAGGGGCCACCATATCCCATCATCCGCGCCGTCCCGAGCGTGAGCATTGGCCGCAAGCGTTTGCCGCCAGCCTCCACCAGATGCGCGGTCACCTCGGGAATGCGGGGTGCGTGCTCGGACGCCATACGTTCGCGGATCAGATCGTTGACGTTGGAGAGGTCCTCGGCGAGGGCCTGCGCCATCCTGTCATGAGGTTTCGCAGCTGTGCTGATGTCCATCACACTCCCGTCACAAGGGTCGACAATCAGCCAACCTTGCCCTTACATCCTTGGCCATGAAAGAGCTTCTTCGCAGCACCGACCCCACCGTCATGGCGTTCGCCTCCGCCCTTCTCGAAGGCGAGGATATAGACTGCTTTCAGATGGACGTAAATATGAGCATCCTCGAAGGTGGCATCGGGATTTTTCCCCGTCGGATGATGGTGCGGGAAGAGGATTACGAGCGGGCTTTGATCGTCATGCTCGACAACAAGATCGATCTTGGCCAGTGAAAGATGACGAGGGTCTGACCCGTGACGCCTTTCTGGGCGGCAAGGTGCAAATCCGGCAACCCCGGATCGGTTACCGGGCGGGTGCGGACCCCGTTCTGCTGGCCGCGGCGGTCCCTGCCGAGCCCGGGCAGAGCGTTCTGGAACTGGGCTGCGGTGTTGGTGTGGCCAGCCTTTGTCTGGCCGCGCGTGTCGCTGGCTTGTCCCTGTCGGGTGTCGAGATGCAGGAGGCCTATGCCGATCTTGCGCGTCACAATGCCGAAGAGAACGATATTCCATTCGATGTCACCCCCTGCGACCTGGCCGCTTTGCCCATAGGATTGCGCACGCGCCGCTTTGATCATGTCATTGCGAACCCGCCCTATTTTGAGCCCGCGCATCGGAGCGCGGCTGATGACGTGGGACGGGAAATCGCGTTGGCCGAACAAACGCCGCTTCAGATCTGGATCGATGTAGCGGCGCGGAGGTTGGCCCCAAAGGGATATCTGCACGTTATTCACCGGGCCGAGCGTCTTCCCGATCTGCTGGTTGCCGTGACTGACCGGTTGGGAAGCGTCGAGGTGCTGCCATTGTCCGGCCGCGCTGGCCGCGCGCCGCAATTGGTGATTCTGCGTGCGCGAAAAGGCGGCCGGTCGCCCTTTTGTCTACATGCACCGCTTGTCATGCATGACGGTGCGGTGCACGAACGAGACGGTGAAGGGTATGCCCCTGAAATAGAAAGAGTTTTGCGCAAAGGTGCAGCATTGGACTGGCCCGGGCGACGATGACATCGTGAGCGATCAACTGCTGTCTTTACCTTAGGTTAGCCATACTGTGCGACCGCAGCGTGACAGACAGGTCCGAATATGATCCACTTGGTTTACATCTTAGCCAGAGGAGGATTGCCATGAGCCTGAACTCGCATCTGTTGGAACTGAAAAAGAAGCACCAGCATCTGAGCGAGGAAGTGGAAGAGGCACAACGGGCGCCGAGCGTGGACGGCCTTCATCTTGCGTCCCTCAAGAAACAGAAATTGCGATTAAAGGAACAGATTGAACGCCTCTCATCCTGAGAGCGTTATGATGTCAGGCTGGCGCGGGCAGCGATCCCTGCGCCGCCGGTGATCAGCAAGGCAGATGCCGCCAAAATCCATGACGGCGTGGCAATGCCGAACGCAACCAGTATCAACGTAGAGAGAAGCGGCGCGGCATAGGAGCTTGTGCCGAGCAATTGGATATCTCCGCGTTTCACCCCAATGTCCCAGATGTAAAACGCCAGCCCAACGGGACCTGCGCCAAGGACGAGCACTGCAAACCACCCTGTCGTGGTGGCTGGCCAGACGGTGTCCTCTATGGCGAGATGCAGAAGGCCGGATAGTATCGCCGTGGCGAGGCAGAAAACGGATACGGAAGCGGTTGGCGTTTGCCCAAGGCGCCGGGACAACACCGAATAGCCGGACCATGTCAGCGCACACAGAAACGCCATCACATAGCCTGTCACGGCCTCTCGTTCGAACCCGGCCTGACCGCCGGTGACAATGAGCGCCGCGCCGAGGAACCCAAGAAGGGCGCCGGTGATATGACCCATGCGCAGCCTCTCTCCCGGCAGTAAGCTGGAAAAGAGGACGATCAGCAGGGGCCAAAGATAAGCAATCAAACCCGCCTCTGCCGCGGGGGCGAGCCGCAACGCCGAAAAGTAAAGCGCATGATAGCCGAATAGACCAAGCGTGCCGAAGAGATAGATGCGCAGCGGGATATGCCTGAGTTGAGAAAGCCCGCCGCTCCGCGCGGTCCAAACCAATCCGATAAGGCCGCCAATGGAGAAACAGATCGCGTTCAGCAGCAGCGGGGGCGTTGGCGTTGACCCTACGGTCAGAAGCGCCAGAAGAGACCAGAGTAGAACGGCGCCAAACCCGATCGCCGTGGCAGCAGAACGGGTCATCGAGACGGAACATCCTCGACTGGGATGATCTGGAGCTGTTTCGAGACCGATGCGGTCTTGTCGATCTCGGCAATAATCCAGTCGCGGAAGGCTTTGATGTGAGGCCGGTTCTCGGCGCCCTTTGGGCAGAGAAACCTGAAATGCGCCTTTGTGCTGAGGGCAAGCTTGTAGGGGGCGATAAGGCGCCCTTCATAGAGATCCTTCACAACCAAAGCGCGGCGTCCGAGCACTACGCCAACACCGGCAAGGGCCGCGTCGACCGCGTGATCTGCCTGAGAGAAGCGCGCGCCATGGGTTGGCGCGAAATCGATACCCGCGGCCCGAAACCAAGTTGGCCAATCACAGGGCGGGTTCAGAAACTTGATGGATTCGTCAAAGATAAGCGGCGCCTCTTGCAGGGAGGCCGGTGTCGGATAGGCCATCGCCAGCTCGGGGCTCATGACGGGGGTGACCCATTCGTAAGCCAGTGGCAATGAATAAAGATCCTCGTCCTGAGGATAGCCGAACCGGATCGCGACATCGATCTCGTCCCGATGGAAGTCCATGATCCTGAGGCTCGCGGAAAAGCGCAATTCAACTTCGGGATGCGCTTGCGCAAACTGGTAGAGACGGGGCGCCATCCATTTGGCAGTGAAGGCAGGACCGGCCGTCACTGTTAACGTACTGTCGTCATGCACCCGCTTGGTGGCCCGCCATGCCGAGGTCAATGCGCGAAAGCCGTCCGCGGCGCCGGGTGCCAGGGCGCGCCCTGCTTCGGTCAGCTCAACGGCCCGGTTCAGCCGCCGAAACAGCGGATGGCCCAGATGCTCTTCAAGCGACTTGATTTGAAAGGACAGCGCGGCGGGGGTCACGTTCAACTCCGCTGCTGCCTTTGAGAACGACATGTTTCTCGCGGCGGCATCAAAAGCGCGGAGCGCGGTCAGCGGGGGAAGTCGATCCGGCATAACCACTTAAGTATCTTTTAATTGAGGCTATGAAAAGTCTCGTTTGTCGCAGCCGTCCACAAATCGCATATTCAGATCAACACAAGAGATCCTGAAACGAGGAGAGACAATATGTTTGAAGGAACAACGAACCCCCGTGCCCGCCGTGCCATTGAAACTGCTCATAAAGAGCGTGCCCGCATCATGCAAAGTGCCTGGGTCTGGCTGTTTTCCCGCTGATCGCAGCGCGCGCGATCTTACGGGATAAAGGAAGGGCCGGTCGCATCTCGCGAACCGGCCCTTCTTTTTCGTATCAGAATACCTTGAACGGATCAGACGAAGAACTGCGCGCCGTTCGCCGAGATTGTCGAACCGTTAATAAAGCTCGCATCGTCCGAGGCCAGGAAGACCACACAGCGCGCAATCTCTTCGGGCTCACCCAGGCGTCCGGTTGGGATTTGCGCGATGATGCCTTCCCTCACCTTTTCAGGAACGGCCATCACCATGTCGGTTGCGATATATCCGGGGCAGATCGCATTCGCGGTGATACCCGCCCGCGCGCCTTCCTGGGCGAGCGATTTCACGATCCCAAGATCTCCGGCCTTTGACGCGGCATAGTTGACTTGCGCGAATTGGCCTTTCTGGCCGTTGATCGACGAAATGATGATCACGCGACCGAACTTGCGCTCGCGCATGCCAGGCCAGATCGGATGTGTCATGTTGAAGACGCCGGTCAGGTTGGTGTTGATCACATCGTGCCATTGATCCGGCGTCATGCGGTGGAACGGTGCGTCGCGGGTGATCCCTGCATTGTTGACGAGTACGTCAACGGGTCCGACCTCGGCTTCGACCTTTTCGATCCCGGCCTTGCACTCGTCGTAGTCGGCGACGTTCCATTTATATGTCTTGATGCCTGTTTCTTCGGTGAATTTCGCTGCGGCTTCATCATTGCCGGCATAGGTGGCCGCAACGGTGTAGCCCGCTTCCTTGAGTGCGAGGGAGATGGCGGCACCGATACCTCGGGATCCACCGGTGACGAGAGCGACGCGGGACATGTGTAGAGATTCCTCCAAATTCAGATGGTAATCTTGTTATGCTTGATGATGTCAGTGCGCAACATTATTGCGCACCGAATTTCTGCATTGCGGCGATATGGCCGAAAGGTCAGTCGCGTTCCAAACACATGGCGACGCCCATGCCGCCGCCGATGCACAGCGTGGCGAGCCCTTTTTTCGCGTCACGACGCTTCATCTCGAACAGGAGGGTGTTGAGAATACGCGCGCCCGATGCGCCGATCGGGTGACCGATGGCGATGGCGCCGCCGTTAACGTTCACAATCTCGGGGTTCCAGCCCATATCCTTGTTCACCGCGCAGGCCTGGGCCGCGAAAGCCTCGTTGGCCTCGACGAGGTCCAGATCTTCGGGTTTCCAGCCGGCTTTCTCCAGCGCCTTTCGCGACGCATAGATCGGGCCCACACCCATGATCGAGGGGTCGAGACCAACGGTGGCATAGGATGCGATCCGCGCCAGCGGTTCGATCCCGCGTTTTTCGGCATTGTCAGCGGTCATCAGCAGCGTTGCCGCGGCACCGTCGTTCAGGCCCGATGCATTTGCAGCCGTGACCGAACCTTCCTTGGTGAAGGCCGGGCGCAGCTTGGCCATCGCCTCCATATTCGCCCCGTGACGGATGTATTCGTCGCTTTCCATCACGATATCGCCTTTGCGGGTCTTGATGGTGAAAGGAACGATCTCGTCCTGGAACTTGCCGGCCTTCTGCGCCGCTTCGGCCTTGTTCTGGCTGGAGACGGCAAAGCTGTCCTGTGCGTCGCGGCTGATTTGCCACTGCTCGGCCACGTTTTCGGCTGTCTGGCCCATGTGGTATCCGTTGAAGGCATCCCAGAGCCCGTCACGGATCATCGTGTCGATGTATTTCATGTCGCCCATCTTGTGCCCGGCGCGCAGCGGCGCGGCATGGGGGCTGAGCGTCATGTTTTCCTGTCCGCCGGCGGCCACGATATCGGCATCGCCCAACTGGATGTGCTGGGCGCCAAGCGCCACGGCGCGCAGGCCGGATCCGCAAACCTGATTGATGCTCCAGGCGGCGCTTTCCTTGGGCAGACCGGCATTGATATGCGCCTGCCGTGCCGGGTTCTGGCCCTGTGCGGCGGTCAGGACCTGGCCCAGGATCGTTTCGGACACGTCGGCCTTGTCGATGCCCGCACGCTCGACCACGGCATCAAGAACAGCCGCGCCCAGGTCGTGTGCAGGAGTGTTGGCGAAACTGCCGCCAAAGCTGCCGACGGCGGTGCGCGCGGCGGATGCGATAACTACGTTGGTCATATGTGCTGTCCTCTTCCAGTCCGAACTGGGAAGTGAGATGCACTCCTGTCTGCGACAACGTGCCCCAATCCCCCCGATAGGGGCCGGAATACCGGATGAATGCACATGCAGCAACAGACAGGGTGTCTCAGGGACATCTTGAGGTTGCAATACGGGCTATGCGGTTGCCCTGACTTTGCTTTCAGGCAGCCAGGGGGGGCGCACGGTCGGAGCGCCATAGAGATACCCCTGCAAACAATCGACACCGATGGAGACCAGGAACTCCGCATCGGCACCCTGTTCCACCGATTCGGCCACAGTGAACATGTCGAATTGCTGCGCGATGGCGACGAGGGCGCGTGTCAGAACCTGATTGTCGGGATCGGAGTGGACCCCCCGCACGAACTGCCCGTCGATCTTGACCGCGTCAAAGTAGAAATCCTTGAAATAGCGGAATGCCGTCATGCCGGACCCGAAATCGTCAAGCGCAAAGCCGATGCCGCGGGTCTGCAGATCATTCATGAAGTCGATCACGATCTCCGGCACGGTCATGGCAGAGCTTTCCGTGATCTCAAGCACCAACCGTTCCCCCACCGTGGGATGCTTCCTCAGAAACCGGTCGAGCGTTCCCTTCCACGTCTTGTATCCGATTGATCGGGCCGACATGTTGATCGACAGGCGAATTGTCGGGTTCTTCACCAGGGTGCGCAGACCAAGTTGAAGGGCGGCCACATCGATTTCCCGCCCCAGCTCGCTATCCTCGATCGCGGGCATAAAGTCCCGCGCCGGGATCACCCGTCCGGTCTCATCCAGAACGCGGATCAGCCCCTCGTAGAAGGCAACGCCATGTGGCGGGCGGGCGGCCATGATGGGCTGGAAAGCCAGCAGCGTATCGCCGGATGTCAGCGAGCGCGAAACCATGTCCAGCACGGAGCCATCCCGACCCGCCAAGGCCGCATTCAGCGGGCTATCCAAACCTGGTGAGAGATCGGCAAGTGCCGTTTGACGGGGGGTGGGCATGAAAGCGTCCTGTTTTGCAGCCCGCCCAGAATTCGCCAAACACCCTAAGAAGGAATTAATATTCGCTTTTTGTTCTAATTCTGTTCAAATGGTCCAGCAAAGGAGACAGCATGACGAAACGCTGCGGCTGGGCGGGGCCCGAGCAAATCTACATCGACTACCACGACACCGAATGGGGTGTGCCGGAATATGACAGCCGCGCTTTGTGGGAGAAGCTGATCCTCGACGGATTTCAGGCCGGGCTGAGCTGGATCACCATCTTGAAAAAGCGAGACAATTTCCGGGGCGCGTTTGAAGGCTTCGATCCGAATATCATCGCGGAATGGGGCGAAAAGGAGGTCGAACGTCTGGTGCAGGATAAGGGCATCATCCGGCACCGCGGGAAGATTGAGGCCACGATCTCAAACGCCCGCGCCTGGCAGAAGATCGAGCAGCACAAAGGCTTTGACCGCTTTCTGTGGGATTACGTTGATGGCAGGCCGGTGCAGAATCAATGGAAGACCTCAGCCGAAGTGCCGGGCTATACAGACCTTTCTGAACGCATCTCGAAGGACCTTAAGAAAGCGGGATTTCGGTTTTGCGGTCCCACTATCGTCTATGCTGTCATGCAGGCGATGGGGATGGTGAACGACCATGTGGTGACCTGTCCAAGGCACGCAGATTGCGCGGCCTTAGCCCGGCGCAATGTCTGACCACGTCACCATTCGCTCGTATAGCGCCGCCGACAGGAAGGCGGTCCTCACCCTCGCAATCGCGGCCTGGCAACCGGTCTTTGACGCCATGAAAGGGTCCGTCTTGCCCTACGTATACGAGGCATTCTATCCCCATGGGTGGGAGCAGCGTCAAAGGGCCGATATCGCCGCATTTCTGGACGCCGCGCATGACGCCACCTGGATTGCGGAATGTCGGGGCACTGCCGCGGGCTTTGTCGGGATCACCCTCCACCCCGAGGATCGGATGGGAGAGATCACAGTTATCGCCGTCGACCCTGCCTTTCAGCGCATGGGGATCGCAGACCGTCTGATGACCTGGGCCGAAGAGCGGATTCGGGAGGCCGGAATGGTCATGGTAATGGTCGAAACGGGTGGCGACCCCGGCCACGCCGCAGCGCGGGCCGCTTACGAGGCCCACGGTTTCCAAAGATGGCCCGTCGCCCGCTATTTCAAGCCGCTCTAGGCCGCGCTTGGCCTAGCCGGGCTCTCTTTGCCCTGTGTCGGTGGCCATGTCGTGCGGGAAGAGGGCCTTGTCTTCAAATCCTGCCGTGCCGCGCGCCTCCGGGTGCCGTTTCAGGTAGTGTTGCTTGATCGTTTCGGACGTGTCGCGGCTGCCATCATGGGAATAGCCTGGCGGGCCAAAGGCATAGCCGAACCTTTGCCGCAGCGTGAGCCCGGGTTGGAAGACGTCGCGGAAGAGGCCAATCCATTCGTGGAATGCCACGCGGATCGGGTTAAAGGTACCGATGTTCTGGACAAGGCCGTAATCGGGTTTTTCGTCCTCGCGCTCGGGCACGAAGGTGCCAAAAAGCTTGTCCCAGATGATGAAGACGCCGGCATAATTCGCATCCAGATACCGGGCGTTTCGCCCGTGATGGACACGGTGGTGGCTAGGCGTGTTCATGATCGCTTCGAACCAGCGGGGCATCCGACCGATGGCTTCGGTATGGATCCAGAATTGGTAGATCAGGTTGAGCCCGCCGCAGAAGAGCACCATCGCGGGATGAAAGCCCAGAAGGATCAGAGGCGCGCGCATCACCATCATGAAGGTGAACGTCCCGGTCCAGGTCTGCCGCAAGGCGGTGGTCAGGTTGTAGTGCTGGGAGGAATGGTGGTTCACATGGCTGGCCCAGACCCAGCGGATGCGGTGGCCGAACCGATGCACCCAGTAATAGCGCAGGTCATCCAGAACGAAGCACAGCGCCACCACCCAGAGAGAGGCGCCCAGATCCAGCGGTGTGAGCGACCAGAGCCACATGAAAAAGCCCCAGGTGATGAAGCCCAGAAGGATCACCGACGTGACATTGCCAGCGCCCATGATCAGGGAGGTGACGGCATCGCGTGTCTCGTACCGTCCGCCCCGGCGCTTAATCACGATCCAGGCCAGTTCAATCGCGATGGCGGCGATGAAGAAGGGCACCGCCCATTGAACGACGTCGGGATAGCTGAGGATATCGGTCATGAAGCCTCGATCAGGGTTTTCCAGCGCGCCCTTTCCTCTTCATGCAGGCGCAGGGTCAGGGGCGGTGCGGTGTAGTCGTCAAAATCGACGCGCAGACCTTTGGGCCTGTCGGAGAGGCGAACGGAGGTGAGGCGGCGGGCGACCGTATCGGCCCCAAAAGACCATAGCAGCCCCCAGCCGGCGTCGCTGTGCACAAGGGCCGCATGACCAGAGCGGGCGACGTGCAAACTGTTTATGGCGTCGTCCGGGAAATGACGCAGCCAAGCGGCCCTGGCCGTAGCCGGGTCCAGCATTTTCGGAGCGCTCAGCCCCAGCAGATGCGCGGCAAGCGCAATGGCGGCAATGCCTCCGATCACAAGTGTCACGAGCAACTCAAGCGGCATGTCTCCCCTCCGCTGCAAAGTGCAGCAGGAGGCAGGTGCCGCTGTCAACCGTGGCGTTGCGTCGTGCGTCTACTTCATCTGACCGATAAAGGTTTCGCCCCGACCGCGGTCCCGTGTGCCGCGTATCCGAGTTCCATCCACTTCTACAAGCTGGCAATCCGTACCGGCGTCATTGCCCGCAACCGTAACCGAACGGCACCAGAAACCGTCACGCCAGGCCCAGGCCCCCGAGATCTTTGCACCATTGGATGTCACCGTGCCGCGAAGCTTTCCGTTTTTCAGGATTGTTACAGTGCTTGTGTCGGTCACCACCGTCTTGCCTGCGACAAGCGCCCGATAATCCGCTTCGGTCGTGACCCTTTTGAAATCGGCCAGGCCGACGGTTGGAGAAACTGCAATTGCCGCCGCGATTGCGGCTCTAACAAATTTAATCATATCAAATACCCATACTACTAACACCCATATTGAATCTCAAAACGGAACGAAAAGCCAAGAGAATTTTGCCGGTTAATGTGTTGATTGCGTTGTGAGCGCCGCGATGATCGCCTTGGCGCTGTCGGAGGCCCAGTCCGCATCACCCCGCAGACGTGCTATTTCCTCGCCGTCGGGGTTCAGGATGACGGTGATCGGAAGACCGAACACGCCCATCTCGCGCGCGATGGCCTGTTTGGGGTCCTGATGACGGGGCAGGTTGTCGATGCCGGTCTCCTCGAAGAATTTCACGATACCGGCGGGAGAGTTGCGACCGGTGGCGAGGGTCAGCACTTCGAAGGTGTCACCGCCGAATTCGGTCTGCAGCTCGGAGAGCATCGGCATTTCCTTGCGGCAGGGCGCGCACCATGTGGCCCAGAAGTTCAGGAGAACGTATTTGCCGCGATGATCGGCGAGGCTAGCCTCTCCGGCGCCATCGGCCAGGACATAGGCGGCGTCCGAGGTTTCCACCGGCGCGGGATGGATGACGAGTTTTTTCATGTCACCCTCACGCAAATCCGCGATGGCGGACATATCGGCGAGGGCGGCATTTGCACCAAACGTCAGGGCCGTATAGACGAGCGCGGCAAAGAACTTCTTCATTTCCCCTCCAAAGGGCAATCCATGACCGAAAAGACCCAGAACCAGATGTGGGGCGGCCGCTTTGCCGCCGGACCGGATGCGATCATGGAGGCAATTAACGCCTCGATCGGGTTCGACAAGCGCATGGCGGCACAGGATATCGCCGGTTCCAGGGCCCATGCCGCGATGCTGGCCGCGCAGGGCATCATCAGTGATAGCGACGCGGCGGCGATCCGGGAAGGCTTGCTCACGGTGTTGTCAGAGATAGAAGGCGGGACATTCGCGTTTTCGACCGCGCTGGAAGACATTCACATGAATGTCGAGGCAAGGTTGAAGGAGTTGATCGGGGAGCCTGCAGGGCGGCTGCACACCGCACGCAGCCGGAACGATCAGGTCGCCACGGATTTCAAGCTGTGGGTGCGGGATCAACTGGATGCGGCAGAGGGGGGCCTCGTCGCGCTCTTGCGTGCGCTCCTCGGCCAGGCTGAGGCGGGGGCTGACTGGGTCATGCCGGGCTTTACCCATCTGCAGACCGCCCAGCCGGTGACGTGGGGCCATCACATGATGGCCTATGTCGAGATGTTCGCCCGGGACCTCAGCCGGGTGCGGGACGCCCGCGCGCGGATGAACGAATCGCCCCTTGGGGCAGCGGCCCTGGCCGGGACGGGCTTTCCGATTGACCGGGATCTAACGGCGGAGGCACTGGGCTTTGACCGTCCATCCGCTAATTCGCTTGATGCTGTGAGCGACCGGGACTTCGCCCTGGAATTCCTGGGTGTGGCCAGCATCTGTGCCATGCATCTGTCCCGCTTCGCCGAGGAGCTTGTGATCTGGTCCTCTGCTCAGTTCCGCTTTGTCACCCTGTCTGATCGCTTCTCCACCGGGTCTTCGATCATGCCGCAGAAGAAAAACCCAGACGCCGCCGAGCTGATCCGGGCCAAGGTGGGTCGGATCATGGGGGCAAATGTGGGTCTGATGACGGTGATGAAGGGCCTGCCCCTGACCTATTCAAAGGACATGCAGGAAGACAAGGAACAAGTCTTTGACGCCGCCGACAATTGGATGCTGGCTCTTGCCGCGATGGAGGGCATGGTCCGCGATATGACCGCCAATCGCGACGCTCTGGCCGCGGCGGCCGGCAGCGGCTTTTCCACGGCGACCGATCTTGCCGACTGGCTGGTCCGGGAACTCGGTCTGCCCTTCCGGGACGCGCACCATATCACCGGCGCGCTGGTTGCAAAGGCCGAGGCAAAGGGATGTGACCTGCCTGATCTGAGCCTTGCCGACATGCAAGAGGTCAACCCCGACATTACCGACGGCGTCTTTGGTGTCCTTGGCGTTGAAAACTCGGTAAACTCGCGCATGTCGTATGGTGGAACCGCGCCTGCGCAAGTGCGTATGCAGATCGACCGCTGGAAAGAGAGGCTGACATGACACGGATTTGGACGAGCCTTGCCTTTGTTGCCCTGCTTGCAGCGTGCGGGGTGGATGGCGAGCCGCGACCCCCTGAGCCGAAGCAGACTGGAAACGTGCGTGTTTCAGGATCGGCTGCTGTTGGCGTGTCGGTGTCATCCAACGGGGTGCATCCCTCGGGCAGTGTCGGTCTGAGCAGAGGACCGGTGCACTTGAGCGTAGGGTTCTAAGAACAATGTCGCCTTTGCGAATGATCTATCTCGCCCTCGCAATCTGGGGGGCGATCCATCCGATGTATTATTTCATCTCCTGGTTCAATGCGAACGGCTACGACATCATGGCCATGGTCGATGCCTGGCACGTCAATGCCGCGACCAGCGGGCTGGTTTGGGATTTGACCATCGCGGCAGTGACACTGACCGTCTTTATCGTGGCCGAAGTCGCGGTAAGGCGGAACTGGATCGGCCTTTTGGCGATCCCCGCCACATTTTGCATCGGTGTGAGTTGTGGTCTGCCGCTCTATCTCTTCCTGCGGAGCAGACCCGTCGACTGAGCGCTGTTTTCTAAAATCGGAAACAATAGAGCCCAAATCTCGCCACTATTCTTGGATAAGCCCACCTGAAACATGTCCAGGAGGGGCCCATGACGCTGGCAGAGACAGACAGCAAAGCGCTACTTTCGGCGCCCAAATCCGCGCAAGCGCCGCAGAACTCGCAAATGGTGCGCGTGGCGCGCGACTACGGTGTCAGCCCGTTTCGGCAATTGCGTGACGCGTTTTCTCTGCGTTACGGCCCGCAAAAACTTGCGCTTGCGGAGTATTACAGCAGCGGTCTTTATGATCCGTCCCTGACGCCTGAGCGCAAGAAAGAGTATCTTGGCGTCACCGGAAGCTATCAGATCAATCTTCGTCTGTCGCCTTTGGACCTGACCAAGATGCGCGCCCTTCTCTGGGACAAGGTCATGTATACCGCGCTCTTGCAGCAGCTTGATCTTCCAACGACCAGGACGCAGGCCGTTGCCTCCCCCAACCGCTATTTCGGAGCGATCCCGGCCTTGCGCAACCCGGACGCGATACGCAGGTTCCTGCTGGAAAAGGCAAGCTATCCGATCTTCGGAAAACCGTGCGAGGGATATGGCAGCGTGGGGTCGGTTCTCATATCCGGCGCGGATGAAGACGGTGTGCATCTTGCCAACGGCAAACACATTCCGCTTGAACGCTTCTGCGTCGAGATTTTCGCGGACTACCCCGATGGCTATATTTTTCAGGACGTTATCCGACAGCATCCCGAGATCGAGGCGGTGACAGGACATGCGGTGGGCACCCTTCGCATGGTGACGATCCGGGGTGCGGATGACACGCCGCGCGTGCTTTACACCGTTTGGAAGATCCCGTCGCCGTCCGCGATGTCCGACAACTTCTGGCAAAAAGGCAGCATGGTTGCGGCGATTGATGGAGCGAGCGGAGAGGTCGGGCGCTGCCGGATCGGCACGGGCCTTGACGGGGCATGGATCGAACGGCACCCTGTGAGTGGGATTGAATTCGAGGGCCTTCGGATCCCGCATTGGGCGGCCATCAAGGATGCCGCGTTGAAAGGGCACGCTCTATTTCCTGAGTTTGGGATCGTCGGCTGGGATATCGCGATCGGTCAGGATGGCCCCATCCTGGTTGAGTGCAACGATAACCCCTATCATGTCCTCTGGCAGTTCGCCCATGGGCGCGGGTTCTGTAACGCCGAGATGATGTGTCATGTGGAAGAGGCCGGGTCCCGCTCTCAAGAGATGCTTGCGGCCAGGATCGCCACCCATCAAACGCGAGAGAAGGCGCGGCTTTCAAAGCATTGATCTGATCCGCATTCCCGGCTAAGCGCGCGATATGGATCACTTTCTGTATCGCGACGGCACCCTTTATGCCGAAGATGTCCCGGTGGCTGACATTGCAGCGGCGGTCGGCACGCCCTTTTACCTTTATTCCACCGCCACGCTCCTGCGGCACTATCGTCTGTTCGAGGACGCGCTGGCGGGGACGGAGCATCTGGTCTGCTACGCGATGAAGGCCGCAAGCAACCAGGCCATCCTCAAGACCCTGGCAGAGGCTGGTGCGGGTATGGATGTGGTTTCGGTCGGAGAGTATCTGCGCGCCCGGGCCGCTGGCGTTCCGGGGGGGCGGATCGTTTTTTCCGGGGTCGGCAAAACAGCCGATGAGATCCGTACCGCGCTTGAAGGCGGGATCCGTCAATTCAACGTCGAATCCGAACCGGAAATGCAGGTGCTAAGCGCCGTGGCCGAGAGCACGGGGACATCGGTTCCAATCACGATCCGGGTGAACCCAGACGTCGACGCCAAGACACATGCCAAGATTTCCACCGGCAAGTCCGAAAACAAGTTTGGCATCCCGATTGCGCGGGCCCGCGATGTCTATGCGCTGGCCGCGTCCCTGCCGGGGTTGGAGGTGATCGGGATCGACGTCCACATCGGCTCGCAACTGACGGATCTGGCCCCGTTTGAATTGGCATTTCAGAAAGTTGCGGAGCTGACGGAGGTCTTGCGGGCCGATGGACATGATATCCGCCGTCTCGATCTGGGGGGCGGCCTGGGAATTCCCTACACGCGCTCGAACGAAGCGCCGCCGCTGCCCTTGGAGTTTGGCGCGCTGATCAAGCGGACCGTGGGGCATCTGGGCTGCGAGATCGAGATTGAGCCCGGTCGACTGATCGCGGGCAATGCAGGCATCATGGTCAGCCGGGTCATTTATGTGAAATCCGGCGAGGATCGTGATTTCCTGATCCTTGACGGGGCCATGAACGACCTGATCCGACCCGCGATGTACGAGGCGTATCACGACATCGTTCCCGTCATCGAACCTGAGCCCGGAGCGGAACAATCCCCCTATGACATCGTGGGTCCGGTTTGCGAATCCGGGGACACCTTTGCCAAGGGTCGGCTGATGCCAAAGCTCTCCGCCGGGGATCTCGTGGCCTTTCGCAGCGCGGGTGCCTATGGCGCGGTGATGTCGAGTGAGTACAACACACGCCCCCTGATCCCCGAAGTTTTGGTGAAGGACGATCAATTCGCGGTTATCCGCGCACGTCCGACCTTTGACGAAATCATAAATCGCGATACCATCCCCGAGTGGCTATAACGTAATCCTGCGTCTGGCCCCCTGGAGACCGCGATGGCCCCTACGCCACAGTCTGGCACATACGCGAAGATCACGGGCTTGCGTCTGCCCCTCGCCCTGACACGTCTGGGCATGCTGGCAGAGCGGCTCTTGCGGTGTTTCTGGCCGCTTTTCACGGTGACGCTTCTGACGCTCGCGGCCCTGATGATGGGTTTGCACGACGTGCTGGCCGTCGAGGTGGTTTGGGGCGGCGCCGTCGTGGCTTTCGTCGGCCTCGCGGTTTCAGCGATCTGGGGCGGGCGCCGGTTTCGCTGGCCCAGGCGCATAGATGCACTGACACGGCTGGACGAGACGCTTCCGGGACGTCCCATACAGGCCTTGATGGACAGTCAGGCCATCGGGGCCGGGGACAGCGCATCGGCAGATGTGTGGAAAGCGCATCAAGACCGCATGGCGGCGCGCGCCGCCCAGGCGCGTCCAGCCGCTCCGAACCTGCGGCTGGCGTCACGCGATCCGTTCGCGGTCCGCTATGTCGCCGTTCTTGCTTTTGCCATCGCGCTGCTTTTCGGATCGATTCTGCGTGTCGGATCAGTAACAGATATGGCACCCGGCAGCGCCGTTGCCGCGATGGGACCATCCTGGGAAGGATGGATCGAACCGCCACGATACACGGGGCGCCCGACCGTCTATCTCAACGACGTTACCGGAGATGTTCTGCGCATTCCGGAGGGCAGCCGGATCACTTTGCGGTTTTACGGGGAAGTCGGTGACCTGACCTTGGCCGAAACCGTATCCGGACGTGCGGGTGAAGTCCCGTCCGCAGCCGATCCCGTTCAGGACTTTCTTGTCACACAGAATGGGGACCTGCGAATTGATGGGTCGGGCGGACGTAGCTGGTCGGTGGAACTGATCCCCGACAACGCACCTGAAGTGGCCGTTGTCGGCCAGCCCGAGGCGAGCGTGAACGGTGAAATGTCACTGCCCTTCGAGGCGCGCGACGATTACGGCATTGTGGCCGGCGAGGCGCGGATTGCGCTTGACCTTGACGCTATCGAGCGGTCCATGGGTCTTGCTGTCGAGCCCGAGCATCGGGAGCCGATTGTCGTTCCGCTGCCGATGCCAATCGCCGGCAATCGACAGGAATTCACCGAAACACTGATCGAGGACTTCTCACAACACCCCTGGGCGCACCTGCCTGTGACGATCACACTCAGCGCCGTGGACGCCGCGGACTTGAACGCAGAGGCGGATCCCTATTCGACGGATCTGCCGGCCCGCCGCTTTTTCGACCCGCTGGCCGGTGCAATCATCGAACAACGGCGTGACCTGCTCTGGTCTCGGGACAATGCCCAGCGTGTGGCGCAGGTCCTGCGCGCGATTTCGCACCGTCCGGACGATATCTTCAAATCCGAAACCGCCTATCTGCGCTTGCGGGTGACGCTTCGGCGCCTGGAGACGATGACGGATATCGGGTTGAGCCTGGAGGCGCGGGATGAAATCGCGCAAGCGCTCTGGGACCTTGCCATCGTCCTGGAAGAGGGCGATTTGGGTGATGCATTGGAGCGCCTGAGGCAAGCGCAGGAACGCTTGTCCGAAGCGATGCGAAACGGGGCCAGTGATCAGGAAATCGCCGAGCTCATGCAGGAGTTGCGCGAAGCGACAGACGATTATCTGCGTCAATTGTCCCGTCAGGCACAAAGGGAATCCGAAGGGAACGAGGACGGCCCGCAATTCTCTGAAAACATGATGCAGATGAACCAGGACGATCTGCAGCGCATGATGGATCGCATTCAGGAGCTGATGGAGCAGGGCCGGATGGCCGAAGCCCAGCAAGCGCTTGAAGAGCTGCAACAGTTGATGGAGAACATGCGCGTCACCCAGGGCGAGGGGCAACAAGGCCAGTCCGAAGGGCAGCGTGCCATGGAAGGTCTTGCAGAGACGCTGCGCGAACAACAGGGCTTGTCCGATCAGGCGTTCCGCGACCTTCAGGAGCAATTCAATCCCAATGCTCAGCAAGGCGAAAGTCAGGGCAATGAGGGCAGCAGCGGCGGGATGGGCCGCGGTACGGAGCATGACGGCCAAGGTCAGGGCCGGCAGCAAGGTCAGCAGCAGCAGGGTCAATCCGGACAAGGCGGCCAGCAATCAGGCGAGCAATCGCTGGCGGACCGTCAGCAAGCGCTTCGCAATGAATTGCAACGGCAGCAAGGCCAGCTTCCAGGCGCAGGCACGCCCGAAGGTGACGCCGCACGTGATGCGCTGGACCGGGCAGGGCGGGCCATGGACGGTGCCGAAGATGCATTGCGCCAGGACGATTTCGCGTCGGCCATCGACCAGCAGTCCGAAGCGATGGAGGCTTTGCGCGAAGGTATGCGGTCTTTGGGAGAGGCCATGGCGCAGCAGCAACAGAACCAGCAGGGCCAAGGCAGCGAGCAGAGCGGCCGACAGGCCCAAAACCGTGACCCGCTTGGCCGGGATAGTGGATCCAACGGCTCGCTCAGCACCGACGAAGGGCTTTTGCAGGGTGAAGATGTCTATCGCCGGGCCCGCGATCTTCTCGACGAGATACGCCGGCGGTCAGGAGAGGGTGAACGCCCGGATGTCGAACTGGACTATCTGCGCCGTCTGCTGGACCGGTTCTGATCAGTTGGCGATGATTGACCCGACTTGTGCATCCAGCCAGAACCTGCCCTGATCCACCAACGCGACGAATGAGCTGATCATCGGATCCGTCTGTGGTACCGCGCGCGCGATTGCCGGCGCGTTTGCGTAAACCAGAATAAGTGCGCCCACGATCAGGCAAGACACGACGAAGCCGCGTAGAAAACCGCCTCTCCGAGGTTCTTCATCCTCGTAGAGCGCGCTTTGATGCGATTTCAGTTCAGCGCGGTCGTCTGAGGATCGCAAGGACGAGTTGATTTCCTCGATATCCGGTAACAGCTCTCGCCGGGTGGCTGGCTCTGCTGCCGCTGCCGTCGAGGCCGCAGCGACCGTGGCAGACACAGCTGCCTCGACCGAGGGCGTCTCTTTTTGCTGCTCCGGCTGCTCTGCCGACATGGTTTCAAGACCCAGATCCGGCTGGCTCTCCAGCCCACCGCTCCGCTCGGCCTTGCGCAAAACCGTCTCGCGTTCTGCTTCTTCTTTCAGGATATCCGCAACCCCCGGGTCCAGTTGTCGGGGTTGTGGGGCTGGCGCTGTCTCGGGTTCCGCCTCCTCGGTGGGGTCGGCGTCGAGTGGAACATCGTCTGCCTGATCTTCCGCTGCGGCGTCTTCGGCGGAGGGCTGAAACCATGTCGTTCCGCAATTGGAGCATTGAACATCACGGCCTTCCTGCGGGATCACCTCATCGGGGACTTCGTATTGCGCCCCGCAATTTGGACAGGTCAGCCGCATCTTTCCGCTCCGTTCTGGCCCGCCAAAAGGGGGACCTCGCCTTCGTTTGAGCTTATTTGCTAATTGGTTACGGCAAAAGGTCCAAGAGAAATTGCTGCGTGACCGTTGCCGTGATGCATTGAAACTGTGCGGCATGTCGGGCAAAAGATGCCCGAAACGGGAAGGAAACCGCGTGATCGAGCTGGAGAATGTCGCCTATACGTATGGCGGGGGAGAGTTGCTGAGCGACATCTCGGTTCGCCTTGCGCCCGGCTCCTTTCATTTCCTGACCGGCCCGTCGGGCGCGGGGAAAACCACCCTTCTCAAACTGTGTTACGGCGCCCTTCTGGCGACCTCGGGGGCTGTGAAGGTGTTTGACACCGACATGCGCTATCTTGATCGCGATCAGATGGCGATGATGCGGCGGCGGATCGGGGTGGTGCATCAGGATTGCCGCTTTCTCGACCATCTGCCGGTGTCCGAAAACGTCGCGATGCCACTGATCTCTTCGGGTCGCGATCTCTCGCAGGAAATGGGAAACCTCAAAGAGCTTATGACGTGGGTCGGCCTGTCCAATCGAGCCGACGCCTTGCCGCCCGAATTGTCGGGTGGTGAGCGCCAGCGCGCGGCCCTGGCGCGTGCGGTCATCATGTCGCCCGACGTTGTGATCGCGGATGAACCGACCGGAAATGTGGATTGGGAGATGTCGCAGCGGTTGCTGCAATTGTTGGTCGAGCTGAACCGGATGGGCAAGACGGTGCTGATCGCCAGCCATGATCTTGCGCTGATCCGGGCCGCAAAGAGCCAGGTCCAGGCGCGTGTTCTTCGGATCGCCAACAGGCGCCTGCAATTGGCAGGAGCCGATTTATGACGCGCGCTGAAATTCTGCGGTTCCTTGCGGGGGACGCCCAGGCCGATCGCATCGTGCCGCCGTCCGGCTTTACGGCACAGCTGACACTGTTTGCTGCGGGCGCCATGGCTTTTCTGGCCGTCTTTGCACTGGCCCTGTCAATGGCGTCGGGCCGTCTGGCGGCGACATGGTCCGAAGAGCTGGCGCGCAGCGCCACCTTGCGGATCAGCGCGCCGGCCGAGCAGATGGCCGCCCAGACAGAGGCCGCGCTTAGGGTGCTGCGCCAGACGCCCGGCGTGGCCACGGCGCGGGCGCTGACAGCGGACGAGCAAGCGGCCTTGCTCGCGCCCTGGTTCGGGGCGGACCTGCCCATCGAAAGCCTTCCGGTTCCGCAGCTTATCGAGGTGATTGAGACGGCCGATGGCTATGATGCCGCCGGCCTGCGCATGCGTCTTTCGGCTGAAGTGCCAGGCGCCGTGCTCGACGATCACCAGCGTTGGAGGAAACCGCTGGTTGAGGCCGCGGGACGTTTAAGACTGTTGGGCTGGCTTTCTATTCTGCTCATCGCCTCCGCGACCGGCGCAATGATCACGCTCGCGGCCAATGCGGCCTTGGCCGCCAACGCCCAGGTGATCGAGGTGCTGCGGCTTGTGGGCGCGCGTGATGGCTATATCGCCCAGGCTTTCGTGCGCCGCTTCACCCTGCGCGCCCTGATTGGCGCTGCTGTTGGTACGGGCGTGGGTCTTGTCGGTATCATGCTTTTGCCTTCGGCCTCTGAGGAAGGCGGGCTTTTGACCGGGCTTGGGTTTCAGGGGGCCGGATGGCTGATGCCATTGCTGATCCCGGTGCTGGCGGCTGCCGTTGCCTTCCTTGCAACCGGCTATTCGGCCCGGCGGGCGCTACGAGATCTCGCGTGATGCAGACGGTCCGCTCTTTCATATTCGTTGTTCAGATTTACGTCGCCATGCTTGTCCTTGGCCTGGTTTTCGCGCCCTATGCTCTCTTCTCCCGCGAAGGGGCTTTTGCGGCCTGCAAGACCTATTGCCGCTGGGTGTTCTGGACCGCCCGTTGGATGGTCGGCATCCAGACCGAAGTTAGGGGCGCTGTGCCCACGGGCGAAGTGATGATCGCGGCCAAGCATCAGTCTTTTCTGGATATCATGCTGATCTTCAACGCCGCTCCGCGGGCGAAATTCATCATGAAGCGGGAAATCCTTTGGACGCCGATCATCGGGTTATACGCCAAGCGCCTGGGTTGCGTGCCGGTCGACCGTGGCAAGCGGGGTGCTGCGATCGCGAAGATGGTGCGCGATGTGGCGGCGGAATTTCAGGATCCGGGTCAGCTTATCATCTATTCCCAAGGGACGCGAGTCGCGCCAGGAGAGCGGAAACCCTATAAAGTCGGCACCGGCGTTCTTTATTCCGAGCTGGCGCAGCCCTGTGTGCCAGCGGCGACCAATGTGGGCCTGTTCTGGCCGAGGAAGGGGATCTTGCGCAAACCGGGCCTTGCCGTGGTAGAGTTCCTTGATCCCATCGCGCCGGGACTGGATCGCGACGCCTTCATGAGACGGCTTGAAGCGGAGGTCGAGGAACGGTCCGATGCGCTGATGCGCGAAGCAGGAGGAGAATCCGATCGACTACGTCAGCACGGTTGAAGAGCTTGAGGCGCTCTATGGACGTCCCGGTGCACCTGCGTTGCGCAAGGTCGCGACCTGCCTCACACCACTTTATCGCCAGTGGATCATGTCTTCGCGCCTTTGTGTGCTCAGCACCGTGGGCCCGGACGGAACTGATGGTAGCCCGCGTGGAGATGACGGCCCCGTCGTAACCGAACTGGATCCCCAGACGCTCGCGCTGCCGGATTGGCGTGGCAACAACCGGCTCGATAGTCTGCGCAACATCGTGGTGGATGGGCGTGTCTCGCTGATGTTTTTCGTGCCGGGATCGAACACTGTTGTGCGCCTGAACGGGACGGCCCGTCTGACAACCGATCCGCAGCTGCGGGGACGGTTCGAGAAAGCCAATCGCCTGCCCGCGACTGTGATCGTGATCCGCATCGGAGAGATCTACACCCAATGCGCCCGCGCCCTCATGCGGTCAAAGCTCTGGTCGCAAACGGAAACAGCGGACTTGCCAACTGTCGGCGAAATTCTTGGGGAAATGACGCAGGGAGAGGAAGGCGGCGCGCCATACGATGATGCATGGCACGCCCGCGCGTCAAAGACGATGTGGTAGTAAGCCCCGTTTAGGAGGGCAGCAGAACCTGGTCGATCGCGTGGATCACGCCGTTGGTTGCAATGATATCGGCGCTGATGACATTGGCGTCGTTTACCCTAACGCCGGACCCGAATTTGCCGACGATGCCATTCACATCGACGCTTTGACCCTGAACGGTTGCCACCTGCAGGCGTTGGCCCAGGATCTGATCGGATGTGATCGCGCCAGGCACCACGTGATAGGTCAGGATGTTCGCAAGCTGATCGCGGTTTTCAGGCAGCAGCAAAGACTCAAGCGTTCCTGCCGGCAAAGCATCGAACGCGGAATTGACGGGCGCGAACACGGTGAACGGTCCCGGACCTCTCAGGGTCTCCTCAAGACCTGCGGCCTGGATGGCGGCGACGAGTGTTGAGAAATCTGGAGAGCCTGCCGCGATATCGACAATATCGTTGCCTTCCTCCTGCTGCGCGCAAGCGGTCAGTGCCATCGCTGCAGCCGAAGCGCCCATCAGGGTCAAAACTGTTCGCCGTTCCATAGTGGTATCCTTTTTAAGACATGCCATTACGCGCTCAGCATGGCCGGGAAACCCCGGTGCCGCATAGCGCCTTATGGAAAACACCGGATTCTGCGGCAGAGTTCCGCCGGATCGGCAAAAAGGCGCAGACCAGATGCGGGGCAGGGCACGGTGGCCCCCCATACCCCTTTTATCCTGGCTGCTCTTGTTTGGAACGGATACCCTACGAGCGGAAGGCTAGCTGTGGATTGGCCCGTCGCCGCAGGCAAGTGCTGCTTCACGGACGGCCTCGGAATATGTCGGGTGCGCGTGGCAGGTCAAAGCAAGATCCTCGGCTGACGCTCCGAACTCCATTGCGACGCAGATCTCGTGCACCAGATCACCCGCCGCCGGACCAATGATGTGCGCCCCCAAGATGCGATCAGAGGTCTTGTCGGCAAGGATCTTGACGAAGCCGTCAGCGGCGAAATTGGCTTTCGCACGGCCATTGCCCATGAAGGAAAACTTGCCAACCTTGTAGGCGCGACCCTGTTCCTTCAGCGTCTCTTCGGTCTCGCCGACATTGGCGACTTCTGGATGGGTGTAGATTACGCCTGGGATGACGCCGTAATTGACATGGCCATGTTTGCCGGCAACCTGTTCGGCAGCGGCCATGCCTTCGTCCTCCGCCTTGTGGGCGAGCATCGGGCCCTCGATGCAATCCCCGATCGCGTAAATGCCGGGCACGTTGGTTTGCCAGTCGCTGCCGACCTTGATCTGCCCCCGCTGGGTCATCTCAACCCCAAGCCCGTCAAGGCCCAGCCCGTCGGTGTAAGGCTTGCGGCCCGTTGCAACGAGAACGACATCGGCGTCAAGCATATGCTCGCTCTCATCCTTGCGCAGTTTGTAATGGACTTTCGCTTTCGTCTTGGTGGCCTCGGTTTTCTGGACTGCGGCGCCCATGATGAACTCAAGCCCCTGTTTTTTCAGGATGCGCTGGAATGTCTTTTGCACCTCCGCGTCCATGCCGGGGGTGATGACATCGAGATATTCGATCACCGTCACTTCCGATCCCAACCGGGCATAGACGCTGCCCAGCTCAAGGCCGATGACGCCCGCGCCGATCACGACCATTTTCTTGGGCACCTTTCCCAGCTCCAGCGCGCCTGTGGAGGTGACGACGACTTTCTCGTCAACCTCGACACCCGGAAGGCTCGCCGCTTCGGAACCGCTGGCAACGATGATGTTCTTGGCGGTATGAACCTCATCGCCCACCTTGACCTTTCCGGCCTCGGGGATAGACCCCCAGCCCTTGATCCAGTCGATCTTGTTCTTCTTGAACAGAAACTCGATGCCCTTTGTGTTCTGCCCGATGGTGTCTTCCTTGTAGGCAAGCATCTGTTTCCAGTCGACGGAGGGGCTTTTGCCCTTCAGCCCCATGGCGGCGAAATTGTGCTCGGCCTCGTGCAGCATGTGGGAGGCGTGGAGCAGGGCCTTCGACGGGATACAGCCCACGTTCAGGCAGGTGCCGCCCAGCGTCTCACGCCCCTCGACGCAGGCGGTTTTCAGGCCAAGCTGCGCGCAGCGGATCGCGCAGACATAGCCGCCGGGTCCCGAGCCGATGATGATGACGTCGTAGTTAGCCATGGGGGGTCTCCTGTGAGAAAGTCGGGGTGACCTGCATGCGCCCTTGGCGCAGCCTGTCGTTTTGAGGTTATATGAGGGCCGCCAAAAGCATGATCACGGTGGCGATGAAACCAACCCCCCAGATCACGCTGCGCCAAGGGGAGAGGCCCTGAGCATAGGCCGGGATATAGAGGATACGGGCGATCAGGTAAGCATGGGCGCAGGCCTGCGTGACAGCGCTGGATTGCTCGCCCAGTGTGACGACCACGACCGCGATGCTGAAAAGGATGAGCCCTTCGAAATGGTTGTTCATCGCCCGTTGCAGACGCCCGGCAAGGCCGGTCAGTTCGATCTTTTCATCGCGTGGCCCAAGCGCCCTTTCGGTGCCAACCTGAAGGTTCGCGGCGACGGAGTAGAAGACGAATTGCACGACCTGAAGCAGACCGGCGAGGGCGAGGACGGTGAGTTCGGTTGTCATCACGCAGCATGCTCCAGATGAGAGAGATTTTGCAGGGCCATGGTGATTTGCGCCGCTTTGCTTCGCAGGTTCGCGCCGCGCGCACTCGGATGCGAGACCGGCAGGTGAGGAATGCCAAAACGGCAGCAGGCTGACTGTGCCGCGCGACCCAGAGCGATAACGGGCCGACCTGCGACCTCGTGGCGGGTGATGGCGTCAAAAGAGGCCTCGATATCCCGACGCGGCACCTGTGCGGAGCGCGTGGCCGGGAGCAGGTGGAAGGCGTGGGTGAGATAGATCTGGTTACGGGCAAGTCCCGCATCCGCGAGCGCACGATCCAGGACCCGGTTGAACAGCATGTCCGGCAGGTAACCCAAGCGCATCAATTCGACTTTGCGCGTGCGGGCGGAGGGTGCGTCCAGCCAGTTGTAGCTGATTAGAACAGGCCCGCACGTCGATCCGCAGCTTTGCTGATAGGGGCTGACCCAGGGACCGTCGAACCCAGCCTCTGCATAGCTGACATAGCCCGGCCGCGTAAAAGCGCGGCGGCGGGCAATCAGGATATGTCGATCGGGGCTGTCGGTCATCAATGTACTCGATCGGGCACGTGTTTCCGGGCTTAAAGATCCATGAGCAGGCGGCGGGGGTCTTCCAGCGCTTCCTTGACGCGGACGAGGAAGGTGACCGCGCCTTTGCCGTCGACGATGCGGTGGTCGTAGCTGAGGGCGAGATACATCATGGGGCGGATCTTGATCTCGCCGCCGATCACCATCGGACGGTCCTGGATCTTGTGCATGCCGAGGATGCCGGATTGGGGTGGGTTCAGGATCGGCGAGGACATCAGCGAGCCGTAGACGCCGCCGTTGGAGATGGTGAAGGTGCCGCCTTGCATTTCGGCCATCGACAGTTTGCCGTCACGCGCGCGTTTGCCTTTTTCGGCGATGGCCTTTTCGATCTCGGCAAAGGACATCTGGTCGGCGTCGCGGATCACGGGCACAACGAGACCCTGGGGCGTACCGGCGGCCACGCCCATATGGACGAAGTTCTTGTAGACGATGTCGGTGCCGTCGATCTCGGCATTGACCTCGGGCACTTCCTTGAGCGCGTGGCAGCAGGCCTTGGTGAAGAAGGACATGAAGCCGAGGCGAACGCCGTGCTTTTTCTCGAACATGTCTTTGTACTGGCTGCGCAGGGCCATGACCTCGGTCATGTCGACCTCGTTAAAGGTCGTCAGGATCGCGGCGGTGTTCTGGGCGTCCTTGAGGCGTTTGGCGATGGTCTGGCGCAGGCGGGTCATCTTGACCCGCTCCTCACGCGCGGCGTCATCCGCCGGGACGGGCGCACGCGGGATCGGGGTGGGAGCAGGCGCCTCGGCCTTGGCGGGAGCGGAGGTCAGGGCCTTGGCCACGTCGTCTTTCATGATGCGACCGTCCCGGCCCGTGCCGGTGACGGCATCAGCGCTGATCCCGGCTGCGGCCATGGCTTTCTGAGCGGAGGGCGCGTGTTCGATGTCCTTGCCGTTTGCCGCAGGTGCTGGCGCGGGCGCGGAGGGGGCTGCAGCGGCGGGTGCCACTGCTGCGCCCGAACCGGAGAGGATGGCGAGTTTGCCGCTGGCTTCGACGGTGCTGCCTTCGGGGGCGATGATTTCAGAGAGGACGCCTGCGATCGGGGCGGGGACCTCGACGCTGACTTTGTCGGTTTCCAGCTCGCAGAGCATTTCATCCTGCGCGACGCTGTCGCCGACAGCCTTGAACCAGGTGCTGACGGTGGCTTCGGTGACCGACTCGCCCAGGGTCGGGACCATGACGTCGGTTGTGGCGCTTGTGCCGGGGGCCTCCTCCGCCCCTTGCGGGGCGTCGTCGGGTTTGGCGGCAGTGGGCGCGGCAGCGGCGCCTTCGGTGATCGTGGCGAGCAGTGCGTCGACGCCGACCGTCTCGCCTTCGGCGGCCACGATCTCACCCATCGTGCCGGCCGACGGGCTGGGCACTTCGACGGTGACCTTGTCGGTTTCCAGCTCGCACAGCATCTCGTCAACCGCCACGGCGTCGCCGGGTTTTTTGAACCAGGTGGCGACGGTGGCTTCGGTCACGGATTCGCCCAAGGTGGGGACGCGGACTTCGGTGGTCATGGCTTAGCTTCCTTTGATCGTCAGCGCATCGTTCACGAGGGCTGCTTGTTGGGCTTTATGCTGGCTCGCGAGGCCCGTTGCGGGCGAGGCGGAGGTGGCGCGGCCCACGTAGTCGGGGCGCTTGTACTTGGCGTCGATGCGGCTGAGCACCCATTCGATATTGGGCTCGATGAACGACCAGGGCCCTTGGTTCTTGGGCTCTTCCTGGCACCAGATCATCTCTGCGCCTTTGAACCGCTCAAGCTCCTTCACGAGGCTGATGGCCGGGAAGGGGTAGAATTGCTCGATCCGGAGGAGGTAGACGTCGTCGATCCCGCGTGCGTCGCGTTCTTCGAGAAGGTCGTAATAGACCTTGCCGGAGCACATCACGACGCGTTTGATCTGGTCGTCGGGCACCAGCTCGGTGTCGGAATTGCCTTTCTCTGCATCGTCCCAGAGGACCCGGTGGAAAGAGGAGCCGATGGTGAAATCCGCGGTCTCGGAGATCGCCAGCTTGTGACGCAGCAGCGATTTCGGCGTCATCAGGATGAGCGGTTTGCGGAAATCTCGGTGCAACTGGCGCCGCAGGATGTGGAAATAGTTCGCAGGCGTCGAGCAGTTGGCAACGATCCAGTTGTCCTGACCGCACATCTGCAGAAAACGCTCAAGCCGGGCGGAGGAATGTTCCGGACCCTGGCCCTCATAGCCGTGAGGAAGGAGGACGACGAGGCCGGACATGCGAAGCCACTTGCTTTCCCCCGAGGAGATGAACTGGTCGAACATGATCTGGGCGCCGTTGGCGAAATCGCCGAATTGCGCTTCCCAAGCGACAAGCGCGTTCGGTTCGGCGAGCGAGTAACCGTATTCGAATCCAAGCACGGCATATTCGCTGAGCATCGAATCGATGACTTCGTAATTGGCCTGTCCCTCGCGAACATGATTGAGCGGGTAATACCGCTCTTCGGTGTCCTGATTGATGATGCCGGAATGACGCTGGCTGAACGTACCGCGGGTGCTGTCCTGACCGGCCAGGCGCACAGGGTAGCCTTCGGTCAGGAGCGAGCCGAAGGCCAGAGCCTCTGCCGTGGCCCAGTCAAAGCCTTGACCTGTCGCAAACATCTCTTTCTTGGCCTCGAGCAGGCGGCCCACTGTCTTGTGAACCGGAAAGCCTTCGGGCAGGCGGGTGAGCGCTTCGCCCACCTCCTTCATGGTGGAGGGTTCGATGGCGGTTTTGCCGCGCTCATATTCCTCGCCCCGGCGGTCGAGATGGGACCAGCGGCCATCCAGCCAATCGGCCTTGTTGGGTTTGTAGTCGCGCCCGGCCTCGAATTCCTCGTTCAGGTGGGCCTGGAAAGCGGCTTTCATATCCTCGATCTCGCCCTCGGGGATCAGACCGTCCTTGACCAGCCGTTCGGTATAGAGGCTGAGCGTGGTTTTGTGGGTCTTGATCCTTTTGTACATCATCGGGTTGGTGAACATGGGCTCATCGCCCTCGTTATGGCCAAACCGGCGGTAGCAGAAGATGTCGATCACGACGTCCTTGTTGAACTTCTGGCGGAACTCGGTGGCGACCTTGGCGGCATGCACCACAGCCTCGGGATCGTCGCCGTTCACGTGGAAGATCGGCGCCTCGACCATCAGCGCGATGTCGGTGGGATAGGGGCTGGAACGCGAGAAGTGCGGGGCGGTGGTAAAGCCGATTTGGTTGTTCACCACGATATGCATCGTGCCGCCGGTGCGGTGGCCGCGCAGGCCCGAGAGGCCGAACCCTTCGGCCACGACGCCCTGGCCGGCAAAGGCCGCATCACCATGGAGCAGGATGGGCAAAACGGCGGTGCGGTCATGGTCGTTCAACTGATCCTGTTTGGCGCGCGCCTTTCCGAGAACAACGGGGTTCACGGCTTCGAGGTGAGAGGGGTTCGCGGTGAGCGACAGGTGGACGGAATTGCCATCGAATTCACGGTCCGACGAGGCGCCGAGATGGTATTTCACGTCACCCGAGCCGTCGACCTCGTCGGGTTTGAAGCTGCCGCCCTGGAATTCATTGAAGATCGCGCGGTAAGGCTTTTTCATCACGTTGGCCAGCACCGACAGGCGCCCGCGGTGGGGCATGCCGATGACGATCTCACGCACGCCGAGCGCGCCGCCGCGCTTGATGATCTGCTCCATCGCGGGGATCAGGCTTTCGCCGCCGTCCAGACCAAAGCGTTTGGTGCCCATGTATTTGACATGGAGGAATTTTTCGAAGCCCTCGGCCTCGACCATCTTGTTCAGGATCGCCTTGCGGCCTTCGCGGGTGAACTGGATTTCCTTGCCAAACCCCTCGATCCGTTCTTTCAGCCAAGCGGCTTCCTCGGGGTTCGAAATGTGCATGTACTGCAGCGCGAAGGTGCCGCAATAGGTGCGTTTGACGATCTCGACAATCTGGCGGATCGAGGCGACCTGCAGGCCCAGAACGTTGTCGATAAAGATCGGACGGTCCATGTCGGCTTCGGTGAAGCCATAGGATTTCGGATCAAGCTCGGGGTGCGGGGTGTGGTCACGCATGCCCAGCGGGTCAAGCTCGGCAACAAGGTGCCCCCGGATCCGGTAGGCGCGGATCAGCATGAGCGCGCGGATACTGTCGAGCACGGCGCGCTTGATCTGGTCTTCGGAGACGGGCACGCCCTGTTCGGCAGCCTTTTCGGCGATCTTCTTACCCGCGGCCTTGGTCTCTGCCGCTGTCTCTCCCCACTCGCCGGTCAGCGCGCTCGTCAAGTCATCCGCGGGCACCGGGGGCCAATCGCTACGCGCCCAGGAGGGGCCTTGTGCGTCGGCCTTCACGTCCAGTTCCGCATCCCCCATCTGCCGGAAAAACGAAGCCCAGGCCTCATCCACAGCGTTGGGATCGCCGGCATATTGGGCGTAGAGCTGTTCGAGGTATTCCGCATTGTGCCCCTGCATGAAGCTTGAGGCATGGAAGACGTCGTTGGGGGATTGTTCGGTCATTGGATCACCTTCCTGGTCAGTGGAACCACGCCATCCAGCGCGGGAACTCGATAAATTGATAAAGGACGTACCAGACAGCGAAGAGGCCGACGAACGAGAGCAGGCCTACCAAGGCTGGAAAAGCTTGGTCTTTGCCCGCGTTCTGGTCCCAAGAGAAAGCGGAAAAGCCCCCAATAATGGGATCGTGTCGATCAGAACTCATGTCCTGTCTGCAGGTGCCGCCGGGCAGCCTCAGACAGCCTCTGGTAAGGGGCGCTGTCTGCAAAGCATATGCCCGGCCTCTTTGGATCATCCCTTGATCGCCTCCAGCACGGCTTCGCCCAATTGGGCGGGGCTTTCGGCCACGACGATGCCGGCGGATTTCATTGCTTCGATCTTGTCTTCGGCGCCGCCCTTGCCGCCGGCGACAATGGCGCCGGCATGGCCCATGCGACGGCCCGGAGGGGCGGTGCGGCCGGCGATGAAGCCAGCGGTCGGCTTCCAGCGGCCTTTCTTTTTCTCGTCGGCCAGGAATTGAGCGGCTTCTTCCTCGGCGGACCCGCCGATCTCTCCGATCATGATGATGCTTTCGGTCTCGTCATCGGCCAGGAACCACTCCAGAACGTCGAGATGTTCGGTGCCCTTGATCGGGTCGCCGCCAATGCCCACGCAGGTCGACTGACCCAGGCCCACATCCGTTGTCTGTTTCACGGCTTCGTATGTAAGCGTGCCGGACCGGCTCACAACACCTACGCTGCCGCGTTTGTGAATATGGCCGGGCATAATGCCGATCTTGCAGGCATCGGGGGTGATGACACCGGGGCAGTTGGGGCCGATCAGGCGAGAGCTGGAGCTTTCCAATGCGCGCTTGACCTTCATCATGTCGAGCACCGGAATACCTTCGGTGATGCAGACGATGACCTCCATCTCGGCATCGATCGCTTCGAGGATCGAGTCCGCCGCGAAGGGGGGCGGAACGTAGATCACCGACGCATTGGCTTCGGTCACGGCCTTGGCTTCATGCACAGAGTTGAAGACAGGCAGGCCCAGATGCTCCATCCCGCCTTTGCCGGGGGTCACACCGCCCACCATCTTGGTGCCGTAGGCGATGGCCTGCTCGGTATGGAATGTGCCTTGTGAGCCGGTGAGCCCCTGGCAGATGACTTTGGTGTTTTCGTCGATGAGGACGGCCATGCGTTAAGGTCCTTAGATTGTGGAGTGTGACGGGCGCGGCAGCGTCAAGCTCCTGCCCACCGCGTTGATCATTTTGATACGAGAGTGGCAGCATCCGAGCCCGTTTTTCCGGCGCCCCATTCGGAGACCGCTTGTCACGTGCATCGCCTCATGAGCGTCGCGGCTTGGGCGATCGCTATATGGGGATATCTCAGGCACGGTTGATAATCCGATCTCTTGGTTAGGGGGCAAGGATGCCGATGGCGTAGGTCGTGCCAGCGCCAAACGTGGTCGCGACACTGGGCGTGCCGAAATAGAGCAGGCGCGGAGGGCCAGGGACGCCGAAGGCTTGTTCAAAGCCAAGCACGTTGTTTCCTGGCAGTTCCTCCACACCCGGTTTGGCGCGCATTGCCTGAGCAAAGTCGGCTTTCAACGCGTCACTGGTAGGCGCCACGATGCTGCAGGCGACAGGCTCGCCAGTATCGGCGAAGGCTTGCAGACCGATTGCGTAGCCGGCATCTGGGTTTTCATAAAGTGTGCCGATGGTGCCATCCCCCACGGTGACTTTCTGTGGGTTTTCCGTAAATCCGGCCTGCCTGAAAGCGGCGGCTGCCGTGCCAAGACTTTCGGCATTTGCCACGCAGAATTGGTCAAGCGCCGCAACAGCGGAGACTGCCGGTGCGGACTGATCCAGAGCAGGTTGCGGCGTAGAGGTGGCGGCACCGACAGGGATCGGCTGGCCCTGGGGGCCACACTCCAATGCATCGGGCGACGCGGCCCGCATGTATTGCTGTCCAAGGGCTGAGACATTGGAACAGGTATATTGCGTGCCGTCGCGTGGCCCGAAGAGTGCGCAACCACTCAACAGGACCAGCGCACAAGCGCCTGTCGCAGTGAAAGCTCCGCGCATCGGCCTAGCCCTTAACGGCTTTCACGATTTTTTCGGCACCGTCCTTGAGGTTGTCGGCGGCGATTACGTCGAGGCCCGACGTGTTAATAATCTCCTTGCCTTTTTCGACATTGGTCCCTTCCAGGCGCACAACCAGCGGCACTTGCAGGCCAACCTCTTTCACGGCGGCCACAACCCCTTCGGCAATCACATCGCAGCGCATGATGCCGCCGAAGATGTTCACCAGGATACCTTTGACATTGGGGTCGGATGTGATGATCTTGAACGCTTCGGTCACCTTCTCCTTCGTGGCGCCGCCGCCCACGTCGAGGAAGTTGGCAGGCTCCGCCCCGTAAAGCTTGATGATGTCCATTGTGGCCATGGCCAGGCCAGCGCCGTTCACCATGCAGCCGATTTCACCGTCGAGCGCGATGTAATTCAGGTCGTATTTGGAGGCTTCCAGCTCCTTGGGATCTTCTTCGGTCTCGTCACGCAGTTCCGCGATGTCGGCATGGCGGTAGATCGCGTTGCCGTCAAAGCCCATCTTGGCGTCGAGGCATTTCAGGTCGCCGCTGTTAGTCACGATCAGCGGATTGATCTCCAGCATCTCCATGTCTTTTTCGACGAACATCTTGTAGAGCGTCGCCATTAGCCCCACGCATTGTTTAATCTGCTTGCCTTCGAGGCCCAGCATGAAAGCGATGCGGCGACCGTGATAGGCTTGATACCCGGTGGCCGGATCGACCGAGAAGGACAGGATTTTCTCGGGCGTCTCTGCTGCGACCTCTTCGATATCCATGCCGCCCTCGGTCGAGCAGACAAAGGAGATGCGGGAGGTCTGGCGGTCTACCAGAAGGGCCAGATACATCTCGGTCTGGATGCCGGAACCGTCTTCGATGTAGATGCGGTTGACCTGCTTGCCCGCCGGGCCGGTCTGGTGCGTGACCAGCGTGCGGCCCAGCATCTTCTTGGCTTCTTCGGCGGCTTCCTCGACCGATTTGGTCAGGCGCACGCCGCCTTTTTCGCCGGCATCCGCCTCTTTGAACGATCCCTTGCCGCGGCCGCCTGCGTGGATCTGTGCCTTGACCACCCAAAGCGGGCCATCCATCTCGCCAGCGGCTGTTTTCGCCTCATCGGCCTTGAGAACAACGCGGCCGTCCGAGACCGGCGCCCCGTAACTGCGAAGAAGCGCCTTGGCCTGATATTCGTGGATGTTCATGAAAACTGTCCCGTCTAGATGCGTTTGACCGGTGGTATACGACCGGTGTTTAGGACGGGTTAAACGATATTTTGCCGCAGGACAGCGTTCTTGAGGGAAAAAGCGACATTTGTGATCACACGTTTAAATCGTGTGATCACAAAGATCGTTAACAGCGCGAAGGATGAGCGGAGTTTCACCGGTGCTGCGAGGGAATCGCAGGGTGCAATGGCGCGGATCAGGCCTTGGACCGTCGCTTTTTCCACAAAAGTGTCACACCGAACGCGGCTGCCGGGATCAGCGCCCAAGGCGGCGCGGGCATCGTGAAAAGGTTGATCATCACCAGGGCGCCCACCAAAAGGCCGCCTCGCCAGAGCTTGGGATCGTCCTTGGTTCGGGGCAGCATCGGCATCGCGCGCCAGCCGACATCCATCGCGGCGGCAAGGGCCACCCAATGGACAAAGAAATTCGGCCCGAAGATCAGGTCGATCACCGTTATCGCGGCAAGGCCCGTGCCGGTCTTTTTGGCATAGCTCGCAAGATTATCGCAGGCTTCGTCCTGGGCAGGCGATGGTGGCGCGGGCTGGGCACGTCTTTCTTCGATCAGCGTCCGGGCGGGAACCTTGACCTGGGGGGCGAGGCTGTGCAGCGGGTCTGGCAGACCGGGCGCGGAGACGCGGTAGACGGGCACCTCATCCTCCATGTTCTTGGGCCGCGTCGTGCCGAGTGGTTCAAACCCAACTCTCAGCTTGGAGCGGACCTGATCATAGACCTGCTGGGAGAGTAGGATGCCGCCCGGTTCGGCCATGGATTGCAGCCGCGCGGCGAGGTTCACCCCTTCGCCCAGCAGGTCCTGTCCATCGACGATGACATCGCCCAGATGCAAGCCGATCCGAAAGCGCAGCGCCGCCGGATCATCGACTTTCAACTCTTTCTGGACTTCGATGGCGCAATTGACCGCCTCGATCACCGAGGGAAACTCGGCAATCAGACCGTCACCGGCGGTGTTGGCGATGCGACCCCTGTGGCGTGTGATGAACTTGGCAAAGACATCGCGCGCCTGATGGAGCGCGCCATAAGTGCCCACCTCGTCCATCCCCATCCGACCGCTGAAATTCTCGGCGTCGGCGGCCAGGATCGTGGTCAGCTTGCGTTCCAATTCGCCCGCCATGTTTATCTCGCCGCTTTCCATTGGGCGCCTTTGGATGGAATTTTGAAATCACGGGACCGTGAATGCCCTTCATGTGGGCGACGATCCAAGAAATGTGAAGACCTTTAACAAAAAAGGCCGGGCGATGCACCCGGCCTTGATCGTGACATGATGTCCGGCTTAGCCAAGCGTGCTGTCGATGCCTTTGCAGGCGTCCACCAGGCCTTTGACCGCGTTTACGGAGTTGTCGAACATGGCCTGCTCGTCCTTGGTCATCTTGATGTCGATGACCTTCTCGACGCCGCCCGCGCCGATCACGGTCGGCACACCGACATACATACCCTTCAGGCCCAAGGCGCCATCGACATAGGCCGCACAGGGCAGGACCCGCTTTTGGTCTTTTAGGTAAGCCTCGGCCATTTCGATGGCCGATGTCGCGGGTGCGTAGAAGGCAGAGCCGGTTTTCAGAAGGCCCACGATCTCGGCCCCGCCATCACGGGTGCGCTGGATGATGCTGTCGAGCTTTTCCTGCGTGGTCCAGCCCATCGACACCAGATCGGGCAGCGGGATGCCGGCCACGGTGGAATAACGCGCCAGAGGCACCATTGTGTCACCGTGCCCGCCCAGAACAAAAGCGGTGACGTCTTTCATCGACACGCCGAATTCGAGGCTGAGGAAGTGGCGGAAGCGGGCACTGTCGAGAACGCCGGCCATGCCGCAGACTTTCTCATGCGGCAGTCCGGAAAACTCGCGCAGGGCCCAGACCATCGCGTCGAGCGGGTTGGTGATGCAGATGACAAAGGCGTCGGGCGCATGATCGCGGATGCCTTCGCCGACGGATTTCATGACCTTGAGGTTGATCCCCAGCAGATCGTCACGGCTCATCCCCGGTTTGCGGGGCACCCCGGCAGTGACGATGCAGACATCGGCGCCGGCGATGTCTTCGTAGGATTGCGTGCCGGAGAGCGCGGCGTCGAAGCCTTCGGAGGGACCGGATTCCGCGATGTCGAGCGCCTTGCCTTCGGGGATGCCCTCGGCAATGTCAAAGAGCACCACGTCGCCCAGTTCCTTCAGAGCTGCAAGGTGGGCGAGCGTGCCGCCGATTTGACCTGCGCCGATCAGCGCAATCTTGGGTCTGGCCATGGGATCTGTCTCCGGTCCATTTGCAATTTCGGCGGTTGCCTAGTGCGGAACGGGGCGCCGCGCAAGGGTTCTGCGCTGCGGCGTCGCAGCGCGGGATGGGTGTTCGCGGCTCAGGGAACAGGCTAAAGCGGTGAGAGTCCATGCAATTCCGGGGATACGGGCGGTGTTGGAACTGAATGCGTTGTTTTTCGCCGTCGCCGGGCCCGCGGTGGTCTTTGCAGGCATCTCCAAGGGGGGCTTTGGATCGGGCGCGGCCTTTGCCTCGGCCTCGATTCTGGCGCTGATCCTTGAGCCGGGACTGGCCTTGGGCGTGATGCTGCCGCTTCTGATGCTGATCGATGTGTCCACCCTGCGTCCCTATTGGGGCAAATGGAGCTGGCCGGATGCAAAGCTGCTGATCGTCGGTGGCGTGCCCGGCGTGGCCCTTGGCGCGCTGCTCTATCAGGTGGCGAATGCAGATGTATTCCGGTTGCTGATCGGGGGCATCTCGATCGGGTTCGTGCTGTGGCAATTGACGCAGTCACGGGGGCTGATCCGCGCAGCGGCGCGGAAGCTGCCAGCCTGGGCGGGATTGTCAGCGGGGCTGGTGGCAGGGTTCACGAGCTTTGTCAGCCACGCGGGTGGCCCGCCGGCGGCGGTCTACATGCTGTCGCAACGGCTGACCAAAACCGAATTTCAGGCCACGACCGTGCTGCTTTTCTGGGTGATCAATATCGTGAAGTTCATCCCCTACGCCGCGTTGGGGATGTTCACCGCGCAGACGGCTCTGGCCAATCTGCTGCTCGCCCCCTTCGCGCTGCTGGGCGCTTGGCTGGGGGTCAAGGCCCACCGGATCGTGCCGGAATGGCTCTTTTTCCGGGTGACCTATGTCCTGCTGACCCTCACCGGGTCCAAGCTGATCTGGGATGCGCTGACGTAGGGTGGACCTGGGGTCCACCCGTGGGGCTTCACGCGTCGTTGCCCTTCGCCGGCAGCGCTTCGGCCAGGGTTTCATAGGCCTGACCGGAGGCCACGAGACAGGTCATGCCGTTGGGCAAGGTGACCGTGATGGTCCAAGTGCCCGTCTCTTCCGACGCAAAGACCTCAACCACCTGGTTGTTGCCACCCAGACCGATACTTTGCCGCGTCTCGCCGTATTTTCCGTTCAGACGCTCCACCACCATCTCGCGCGGGGCGCAGTTGCGGGTGCCTTGTGCAGCTGCATCCTGTGCGGCCAGCGCCAGCGCGCCAAAGGCCATTGTCATCAAAACCGTTTTCATCGCCTTCACCTTTCTCCGTGATCATGCCGGCGGGTCCGTTCTGGCCCTGTGCGGCATGGGCATCGGGCCCTTGGGATCTGTGTCGGATGGGCTGCTCTTCTCGGTTCATGGCCCCTGATGCGAACCGGCCCCTTTCGATCTGTCCGATGGCAAAACCCTGCCCCGGCACCGCTGAAAGTCCGGTTAACGCCACGCACGCTCATACATCTCAAGAGGTTAGCGCTATAATTGCTGCGACGCAGCGATTGGCTCTTGAACTTTTTGGCAAACAATGCCCCTGTCCGCGCAACAAAATGACCTGGAGGCCTTCATGGATCACCGCGCCCGCCCGTACCGTTCCGTTCTCTATATCCCCGGCTCGAAAGACCGGGCGCTGGACAAGGCGCGCAGCCTGCCCGTGGACGCGATCATCTTCGATCTCGAAGACGCGGTGACGGCAGAGGAGAAAGCGAATGCACGCGAGACGCTGAAAGCCGCACTTGCGCAGGGTGGCTATGGCGGACGGACGCGGATCGTGCGGATCAACGGGCTCGACACCGAATGGGGTCGCGCGGATGCCGAAGCGGTCGCGCAGATGGATGCAGAGGCCGTGCTGCTGCCCAAGGTGAATGCGGCGGCCGACGTGGATGCGCTGGCCGAGATCACCGGGGACCTGCCGATCTGGGCGATGATGGAGACACCTTTGGGGATGCTCAACGCGGCCGAGATCGCGGCGCATCCCAAGCTGCAGGGCTTCGTGATGGGCACGAATGACCTTGCAAAGGAACTCAACACCCGATTCCGCGCGGATCGGGAGCCTTTGCTGGCTTCGCTTGGGCTCTGCCTGATTGCCGCCAAGGCGCATGGCGTGATCGCGATCGACGGGGTTTATAACGCGTTCAAGGACGCAGATGGCCTGCGGGTTGAGTGCCAGCAGGGCCGCGACATGGGTTTCGACGGCAAGACTCTGATCCATCCCGCCCAGGTCGATGTGACGAACGAGGAATACGCACCCTCCGAGGCCGAGATCGACCTCGCGCGCCGCCAGATCGCCGCGTTCGAGGAAATCGAGGCGCAAGGGCAGGGTGTGGCTGTTGTCGACGGAAAAATTGTGGAAAACCTTCATGTAGCCACCGCCCGCGAGACCTTGGCCAAGGCCGAGGCGATCGCCAGCTTGCAAATGGAGTGACCACATGGCCCTTATGATCCTTGGAGTGCTGCTTTGGATCGCAGCGCATTCCTTCAAACGCGCGCTTCCGGATCAAAGGGCGTCCCTGGGCGATCCCGGCAAGGGGCTGGTCGCCGTTGTCATCGTCGTTGGTATCGTGCTGATGGTCATCGGCTACCGGCAAGCGGATTTCATCTATGTGTGGGCGCCGCCGACCTTCATGGTGCATATCAACAACCTGCTGATGTTGATCGCGATTTTTCTGTTCAGCCCGGCGGCAAAACGGGGCCGCGTCCTGCACGGAATGCGTCACCCAATGCTGACAGGCTTCAAGACATGGGCCATCGCGCACCTGCTGGTGAACGGGGATCTGGCGTCGATCATCCTTTTCGGTGGCCTGCTGGCCTGGGCCGTGGCCGAGGTGATCGTGATCAACAGGTCCGAGCCCGACTGGGCGCCCGAGGGCGCACCGGGCACCATCGCCAAGGACGCGATGTTCCTTGTCGGATCGGTGATCCTGCTTGCCATCATCGGCTATATCCATTTCTGGCTGGGTGTGTGGCCCTTCCCCTCATGAAGCTCTACCGGTTTCTGAGCGAGGACGACACGTCGGCCTTTTGCCACAAGGTCAGCGCGGCGCTGGGTGCGGGCTGGGCGCTTTACGGGCAACCCACCTATGCCTTTGACGCCAAACGCGGCGTGATGCGCTGCGGGCAGGCGGTGACCAAGGACGTGGCGGGCGAGTATAGCCCGGATCTGAAACTAGGAGACCAGTGAATGGCCAAGACCAATGCGGGCCGCTTTTTCGAAGATTATCAGATGGGTCAGGTCCTCACCCATGCCGTGCCGCGCACCGTGTCGGGGGGCGAGCGCGCGCTTTATCACGCGCTCTACCCGGCGCGCCACGCGCTTTATTCGTCGGACGCCTTCGCGCAGGCCTGCGGGCTGGAGGCGAGCCCCATCGACGATATGGCGGCCTTCCACGTGGTCTTTGGCAAGACGGTGCCGGACGTGTCGCTGAATGCGGTGGCCAACCTGGGCTATGCGGAGGGGCGCTGGCTAAAGCCGGTTCATGCGGGCGATACGCTGCGCTCGACCTCTGAAGTGATCGGGCTGAAGCAGAACTCTAACGGGAAGACCGGTGTCGTTTATGTCCGCACGCGGGGCATGAACCAACGGGACGAGGTCGTGCTGGATTATGTGCGGTGGGTCATGGTGCGTAAGCGCGATGCGGATGCTGCGGCGCCGGAGACGGTGCTGCCGGATCTGGCCAAAAGCGTCGCGGCAGAGGATCTGGTGATCCCGGAGGGTCTCGATTTCACCGGCTATGATTTCGATCTGGCCGGAGAGCCGCATCGCTGGGCTGACTACGAAGTGGGCGAGCAGATCGACCATGTCGATGGTGTGACCATCGAAGAAGCCGAGCACATGATGGCCACGCGTCTGTGGCAGAACACGGCCAAGGTGCATTTCGACGCGACCTTCCGGCCCGATGGGCAGCGACTGATCTATGGCGGGCACGTGATCTCCATGGCGCGCGCGCTCAGCTTTAACGGGCTTGCCAATGCGCAGATGGTGGTGGCGCTGAATGCCGGTGCTCATGCGAACCCCTGTTTTTCTGGCGACACGATCAAGGCCTGGTCGGAGGTTCTGGACAAGGCTGACACGCCCGCGCCGGGTGTGGGCGCGCTGCGCCTGCGTCTGGTGGCGACAAAAGGCGGCCTGCCCTTCACGCTTCGGGGCGAGGACGGAAAGTACGATCCCAACGTATTGCTGGATCTCGACTATTGGGCGTTGGTGCCACAATAAGCCGCCCCTGCCCGATTTGTGATAGCGCTAGAGAGGCGGGCGCGGTTAGGCTCGCCTCATGCCCATTCTGCGCGCCCTTTGTCTGAGCTTCGGTCTGAGCGCCCCGGCACTGGCTTGCGATCTTGCGCTGGCCCTGGCCGTGGATGTGTCGGGGTCTGTCGACACGCGTGAATTCAACGTTCAGATGCGGGGCCTGGCCGCTGGCTTGCGGGACCCGGTCGTGTCCGAAGCTCTGGTGCGCGGGCAGGTTCATCTGATGCTGATCCAGTGGACAGGCGCATCGCGTCAGCGCGTCACGATCCCATGGACAGCGATCACCTCATTTGACGATGTCGAGACTTTTGCGCGGCGTGTCGAGGAGGACATGCGGGTCTGGCGCAATTATTCGACAGCCATCGGAGAGGCCCTGGCCGTCACCCTCGAAAAATTCGACGACGTGCCCCATTGTGCGCGCCATTTGATCGACCTGTCCGGGGACGGGGCGTCGAACGAAGGTGTGAAACCGCTTGAACAACACGGTGCCTTGAAGGCGGCGAAGATCACGGTGAACGCCATCGCCATCGAGGAGAGCGAGGCGCACCTGACCGATTACTTCTTTGAGAACGTGATTGTCGGCGAAGGGGCCTTTGTGGTGACCGCCAACAGCTTCGACGAATACCCTGAAAAGATCCGGAGGAAACTGTTGCGAGAGGTGACCCGGCAGACCGCCCGGAACTGACACAGAGTCACCAATTGTAACGAATCTATGGAGTCGTTAACAAAGTTGGGGGAAGCGGGAATCGTTGGTACGAAAGGGTTGGCATGACGCAAACAATCACTCCGTCAGCCGAGCATATCTTGGACTTGTCTGACGACACGCAAGTCCATGTTTTGATGACATCTTTGATGAAAGAACGCGGACTTTCCCCGGTCGTCAAACAACTGAACCAGACGGTCCTGACCGGCGCCGCGTCGGATCGGGAAAAGGCGATAGCTGCGTTGAGACGCATGGGGTTTTGGTTCGAATAATCCCTGTTTGATATCTCGGTTCGAGATAGGCAGTCGCTGGGATCAGGCGGCTGCTTTCTTTTTGTGCGGACGAGTGTGGATGAGGTGTGGATATCTCCATGAAACTACATCCAGGCCAAATTTTTTTAACGTGGATCACGGCTCGTAGATAAGCCGTAAAGAGGACACCGATAGCGCTGTCGCACACCCTTGAAGAGCTTGATGATCTGAAAGCGAGGATCCTGACATCGGCTACGGCCCGGATCTGATCTGGAATTGCGACGTTGAGCCAGCAAGACGTCAGTCCACGCGTCAGGCACGGGCCGACCTTTTGCGGCACTTCAGCTCGCCTGCCGCGCGTCCTGGGACAATGCCGACAAGCGTAAACTGGCAGCCAGAGCGGTGTTGGCGTTTTTGCCCGACGCTGGCTCAGCCCGCGCTGCTCTCGACCGCAGTCGAGAGGGGTAAACTCGGATGGCCTCAAGTCCGGCCCCTAGCGCCCCTCGATCCGGATGGAGAATTGTCGCTTGGCGCCTGTCGGAGGGGGCGGGAAGGGCGCCGCGCGCTGGACCACCGCGAGGGCCGCGCGATCAAGCTGGGATGATCCCGAACTCCGCGCGACGGAAGCGGCGGACAGGCCGCCGTTTGAGGCGATGGAAAAGGCGATCACCGCGGCCCCCGTGCTGCGGACATTGGGTTTGCGCACACGCGAGATGCGGCGCAGCACTTCGCCGGGATAATTGCTGGCCGCCGCGTTGCCTGCCGCCGCAGAGCGTGCGGCGCCGGTTGAGGCCGCGCGCGCCGCCGTCGCGGTCTCGGTGCCGGTGGCAGACCCGGCGCGCGCGTTGCGGTCGGAATTCCCTCTCGCTGCCGGTTGCGGGGTGGGCTCTGGCGGCGCGGTGCGGGCCAGTCTCTCGATCGTTTCCGGTCGTGCGGGTGGCCGCGGCGACAGGACAACGCTTGTGGCCTCTTCCGTTGCCGCCTCAACCCGATCCGGGGCTTGTGCTGTGCTCTGGGTTTCGGGTTGGTCCGGGGACTGGGGCGCCGACGGCTGTGTCGGGGTTAGGGTGGGCACCACGCTTGACTGGGCTGTCGGGGCAATCACCTGGGCCGTCTCATTTGCAGGGGCGCGTTCTGCAGTTTGCTGGCTCTCGGCGGGTGTTACACTGGTGCTGGGCCGGCTCTGAGGGGTTTGTGTCGGCTCTACGGCGGACAGTCTGGACGTGGTCTCCTGCGGCTGATTGGCATTCGCATCGGGCTCAACTGCCGGACTATACTCCGGTTGCGGTGCAGCTTCGATGGTGGTCTCTGTCGGAACGGTGGTCATTGTGCCAGCGGCAAGATCAGCAAAACCAGCGCCCAGCCGCGCCGCGACCGCACCTTCGCCGCCTTCCATTTCTGGCGCGTCTTGTCGGAAAAGGGCCAGCAAAATCACCCCGTGAAGGCCCAGGGCAACCAAAACGGCAACCAGCTTTCCCGTGCGAGATTGTGCAATCATTGCAACCCCCGTTCGGTCACGATGAGAATAGTTTCGGCTCCCGCTCCCCTCAATGTCGCGGTGATTTCAAGCAGTCGCGCGGCAGGCACCGCCCGGTCTGGCACGATGCGCAGAGTTCTGAGGTCTTCCTCGGGCTGGTTCTGGAGGAACGCCCCCAGGTCCGGCAGGGGCCTTCCGGCATGGTGAAGACTACCATCGGCCTGCAAGACAAGGCTGTCTGCGGGCGCGGTGCCATCGAGGTTCCGCGTGTCGACCAATGTCACATCGCCGCCCAGTGGCGGCGCGAGCGTGCCTGCGACCATAAAGAAAACCAGCATCAGGAACACGATGTTGATCAGCGCGATGGTCGGTTCGCGCTTTTGCGAGCGCCGGGACCGCATCATGACGGATCCATAACTGCCACGTCGAGCCCGTTGATGCCGTTCAGAGCAACCAGAAGATCGGTAAGACGTTGCGCATCAACAGGTCCGGACAGGCTCACAAGGGCCTGCGCGGTTTCGGTTTCCATATAGCTTTGGATCGTTTCGGAAAGAGTTGGCAGGTCCGTCGGCCTTCCATTCACACCAAGGGTTTCGGGGCCAAGCCGCAGAAAGATCATCGCCGCATCCGTCTCCGACACTGACCTGCCCCCTGCCGCACTCAGCTCGATCTCGGCAAAGCGGGAAAAGGTCGAAGAGAGCATGAAGAACAGCAGCAACAGGAAGATCACATCAATTAGAGAGGTCAGAGACAGGCGCCGTCGCCGCAGACGTGCTTTAGCCAGCATGGCGGATCAGGGTTTCTGGCGCACCGCTTGGAAAGAGCACGCGGCGCAGGGCGTGATCGGCCAAGGCGCGTTCTGCATCCATGCGCGCTTCGAACCAGGACAGGGCGGCGGAGACCGGCATGGCGATGGCCAGCCCCACCGCCGTGGTCAGAAGCGCGACCCAGATGCCACCGGCCAGCAGTGACGGATCCACCTGCGATCCAGCCTCCTGCAAGGATTGGAAGGCCTCGATCATGCCCAGAACGGTGCCGAAAAGCCCAAGAAGCGGGGCAATCTGCGCCACCATGTCCAGAAAACGAAAGCCGCGCTCAAGCTGGGAAAACCGGATCTCCGCCTCGCCCTCCAACCGGCGGGTCGCCTCGGGCGATGTCGGCAGGTCAAAGGCCTGCTGGATGACGGGCGCCAGATAGCTGTTGCTCTCTTTCAGCTTGGCACGTGCGGCATCGGTCTCTCCATGATCCCACCGGGTCACGGCATCGCTCAGCGCCTTGTGACGTCCCACACCCGCGGCGCGGAACTGCCAGAGTTTGTAAAGGAAAACGGCCAATGTGACGACCGAGACCATCAGCAACACCGCAACCACCGGACCGCCAAGGTCGAGGATCTGTATCAGCGCGTCGACAATCGGTGTCATCCCAGGACCTCCACTTCGGACCGGCTTCTGACCTTCAGCAGGTCATTGCACATCTCTGCATCTATCCCCTCGCCCGAGCAAGCGTTGACGCCGTTGAAGAGAACCCGGCTGAGATCGGTACAGGCCAGATCGGCCATTTCGAACTGACGCACCCGGGGGCGGTTTGGCGGAACGCTCCCGAAATCAAACAGCGTCAGCCGGTCCACCTGGCCCGATGCATCGAACAGAACCGTCTCGAAAACGAGATCGCTGAGATCGGAGGCCAGATTGTGTTCGACGACAAATGTCAGCCGGCACCCGGCCTCCACACTATCCGTCGTGTTCAATTCGATGCTGAGATGCGGTGCCTCATCGGCAAGCGCCGGAACGCAGAGCGAAAGGCCGGCGAGGCCGATAAGAAGAGATCGGGTGAGCATGGTGTCCTCAAAATGTCCTGGCGAGAGTGAGCTTGATATTGCGTCCCGCAGAGGGGCGCGTGGAGAGGCGAGGGGTGTAGGTTTTGTCAAAAACGTTCTCAATGCCAAGCCGAATTTCAGTGCCTTGAAGCACGCCGGTTTGTGGCACGTAGGTGGCGCGCAGATTGTGGACGCCAAATCCGGGAGACGGATCTTCGGTTGACAGAACGTCATCGAACCGGGCCGCGGCGACCATCTCCCAGCTCAGATCCAGCTCTTCGCCGAACTTGCGGCCGACGGTCAGCCGGGCGGTATCGGCCGGAGTGTTGCCCCAAGGATAGAAGCCAAGGCCGGTATCAAAGGCCTCCCCGCGCGCGATGTTGGCGTTCAGGTCGATGTAAAACCCGCTTTGCATGGCGTAGGACAGCTCAAGCTCCAAGCCTTCGGTCGTTACTTCTTCGGGATTGTCGGTCATGCTGCCCGGGATCGTGTAAGACGTGATGTCCCAAAGATCGGTCGAATAGAGATTGGCCTTGAGCGCGAGCGCGTCGCCAGTGGCAAAAACGTCCGAACTGTCGAAAGACGCGCCGATCTCGTAGGTTCGGGCCTTTTCCGGCTGGGTCATGAAGTTGGCGTTGCCCAGATCGTCGATAATGGGAAGGTTCTCGGTATAGGCGGCGCTGGCGAAGACGGCGAAACCCGAAGGCCATTCGTAGCGCACGGCCAGGCCCCCCATCAAAGCGGAATTGTCGAAGGTCCCGCTATTGGGCGCGGTGGAGCCTTCGATTTCGGAGGTTTCGTATCGGACCGCGGGAGAAATCGTCAATCTTTCGCCGATCCTCATGTCGCTGACGGCGAATGCGGCAATGCGGTTGTCGGTGCCGCCAGGCGCTGCAAAGGCGTCAAGCCGCTCGCGCCGTATGAACTCGATCCCGGTCCTCAAATCATGGCTGACGATTCCGGTTTCAAAGAGGCTGGTATTCTTGATTGAAAACGTGGTCGTCTCATAAAGATGATCGGCGTCGAGCAGCGGGGAGCCGGGTGTGACCGGCGTGTTGTTGATCTCTTCCTCGGCGTAGGTCAGCGCGACAGTCAGATCGAGCAGGTCGTTATCCTGCGGATTATAGTTGTAGCGCAGAGACGCCGTATTGTTGCGCGTGAACCGGTCCACATTGCCGAAATCAGCCAGGCCGAACGTGTCATAGGGCACGTCCCGCTGGTCGGATTCCGTTTCCTGGTAGCTGAAGGTGATGGATTGATCGTTGTTCTGACCAAAGGTGTATCTGCCTTTGATCAGCCAGGACGGGTCATCAATCTCACCCCCTTCCGGGTTGATATCATTTCCGTCGCCATCGGTTTGAACACCCAGATTTCGACGCGCATATTGCGCCAGGAATTCCAGGTTGGCCGTCGGTTGCCAGGCGAGGATGGTGGAGCTTGCGATGCCGTCCCCATTCGACTGGAACTCGAAGGTCTGGCGCAGCGCGAACCCGATCTCCCCGCCGGTGATGTCTGATGCGTCCTTTGTTTCCAACCGGACCACGCCGCCCACGACGCCGGATCCGAATTCGAACGACCCGATGGTGCCGCGGCGCACCTCAAGCTCCTTGTAAAGAAACGGATCGGTGAAAAGCTGGTTGCCGATCCGGTACAATTCCTCACTGCCCCGCGTGGCGCCATCAATCTGGATCAGAACCTTCTGATCGGTCCCGAACGTGCCATTGGCACCGTAGCCCCTGATGTTGATGCCGGAGCCTTGCGCGGTTGCCCCGTTCACCAGGTTGACGCCGGGCACGGAATCGATCAGCTCGGCCACGGTTCCGGCCTGCCGATCCTCGATTTCGGTCTCATCGACAACGGTGACCGGAACGGCGGTGTCGGTCTGCACCTCCCGCTTGCTTTCGCCCAGAACGATCGTGCCCAGAAAGTCGCCGTTCTCCTCCTGTGCGGTCAACGGATTGGCATAGAACGGAATAACGCAGAGCGAGGCCCAGGCCACGGTCGCTCTGCCGGTACAATGAAAACGCATTCGGTCCCCTTACGCATTGGCGTGTGTTGCCGGAGCTTGCGCAGGGGCTGGCGTGGCGAATTTTTGGCAATTTGCAGAAAGTAAGCTTTCCACCTTGTTCTGTCTCGGAAAGATGACTAAAATTGTCAAGTAAATTTAGCGCCGCCTGTGCGCTTCAGCCACGCCGTTTGATCGGCGCAGCCATCCGGACAAAAAACCCATGTCGAGGTCGCCGAATGGCAGAGCTATCCCTTCTTTCCCCTGAAGAAATCCGTATCGCCCAGCAGGAGAACGACAAATTGCGTGCGCGCGATTTGGCCACCAAGCTGGGGCTTTCCGAAGCGCAGCTTGTGGCGGCCCAATGCGGGCTGCAGGCAACCCGAATCTCTGCCCATCCCGATCAGGTGATGGCTGCCGCGCAAACCCTGGGTGAGGTCATGGCACTGACCCGGAATGATGCCTGCGTGCATGAAAAAGTTGGATGCTACGACAATTATCACCCAGGCGCCCATGCCGCGATGGTTTTGACCGAAGAGATCGATCTGAGGATCTTTCCGTCCCATTGGCAGCACGCCTTCATGCTGGAGGCGGAGACCGAAAGTGGCACACGCCGCTCCATCCAGGTGTTCGATGCGGCGGGCGATGCGATCCACAAGATCTTTCTGAGAGAGGCGTCCCGGACATCCGGCTGGAACGCCACCCGGAGCGAGTTGGCCCTGGATGATCAGTCGCAGACCCTGAACGTGGTCGAACGCAAACCGCCCGAGGCGCCCAAATCGGATCCCGGCAAGCTCGACATCCTTCAAAGGGAATGGCGCCGGATGACGGACACGCACCAGTTTTTGCGGCTTGTGTCGAAGCTCAAGATGAACCGCCTGGGCGCGTACCGGATCGCCGGGGGGCCGTTCGTGCGTGAATTGGCGCCTGAAAGCATCGACACCCTCCTTCATGCTCTGGCCGAGCGCGCGCTCGACATCATGCTGTTCGTCGGCAACCGTGGCTGCATTCAGATCCACACCGGGCCGATCCACACATTGCGTCCCATGGGGCCGTGGCAGAACGTTATGGACCCCGGCTTTAACCTGCATCTGCGGCTCGACAAGATCGCGGAAGTCTGGGCCGTTGAAAAGCCGACGCAGCGTGGTCCGGCCGTGTCTGTCGAGGCGTTTGATGATCAGGGCGGGCTGATTTTCCAGATATTCGGGGTCGGCAAGGAGGGACGGGACAGCCGTCCCGCCTGGGGCGAACTGGTAGAGACATTGCCGACGCGCGAGAGCGCGCAGGCGGTGCCCTCATGATGCGCGCCCGCTCTACATGGCGCCTGCTGCGCCGTCGCGACATCCAGCTGTCGCTGTTTCTAGCGGCCTGCTGCGTCCTGGTGATGGCTTCGGCGGCACCCGGTCAGGAGCAGTCCAAGGACCGCGTGCTTGCCTTGGGCGGGTCGGTGACCGAGATCATCTATGCGCTGGGCGAAGAAGACCGTCTGATCGCCCGCGACGCCACCTCGACCTACCCACCCGAGGCCGAAGCCTTACCGGATGTCGGATATATGCGGTCCCTTTCGCCGGAGGGCGTTTTGTCCGTGGGGCCAAGCCTGATCATTGCCGAAGAAGGGGCAGGTCCCCCCGAAGCCATCGATGTGCTGCACTCGGCGGAGGTTGCTTTCGTGACGGTTCCCGACAGCTATTCGGCAGATGGAATCTCTGAAAAGATCCGGACGGTTGGCGAAGCGCTCGACGTCGAAGATAAGGCAAATGCTCTGGCCGATCAGGTGGAAGGCGCGCTTTCCGATGCCCAGATCGCCGCGGTGGAGCGTGCGGGCGAGAGCCGCAAGCGGGTGCTTTTCATCCTCAGCACGCAGGGTGGCCGGATCATGGCATCCGGCACGGGGACGGCAGCCGATGGGATCATCCAGATGGCCGGTGGGACGAATGCGATCACCGAATTCACGGGATACAAACCTCTCACCGACGAGGCTGTCGCAGCAGCAGCGCCGGATCTGATCCTGATGATGGACCGGACGGGGGATCATGGTGCGCCGGATGATGAGCTTTTTGCCTTGCCCGCGCTCCGCACGACGCCCGCGGCGCAGACGCAATCCGTGGTGCGCATGAATGGACTTTACCTGCTGGGCTTCGGGCCGCGAACCGCACAGGCGGTGACCGATCTGAGCACGGCACTATACGGCAGCTGACATGGTGTCGCTGAGCCCAGGCGCGGTGGCCGCGCCGCAGGGGTCTGACCGGGCCACGCGCGCGCGACAGATGCATCTGTGGCTCTCGCTGCTGCTGCTCGTAACCTCCATCGTAAGTCTGGCCTATGGCGCTTCCGGCGCGTCACTTTGGGACGCTTTAGGCAAACTGCTGACCGGCCAGCCGCTCAGCCAGATGGAACAGATCGTTCTTTGGGATATCCGGTTGCCCCGTGTCTTTCTAGGCATCTGTGTCGGTGCTGCGCTGGCGGTGTCCGGTGCGGTCATGCAGGGGCTCTTTCGCAATCCGCTGGCCGATCCCGGTATTGTCGGGGTCAGCGCCGGTGCGGGCCTTGGCGCGATCTCGGCTATCGTGCTGGGGGCCTTCCTGCCGCTTGGCCTTCAGGCGCTGGTGGGCGATTTTCTGGTGCCGGTCGCGGCCTTTCTGGGCAGTTGGGCCTCCGTTCTGATCCTCTACCGGGTCGCGACGCGACGCGGTCGTACATCTGTTGCCACGATGCTCCTGGCCGGAATTGCGCTCGCAGCGCTTTCAGGGGCAGTTTCGGGCTTGCTTGTCTATGCTGCGGATGACCGCCAACTCCGTGACCTGACCTTTTGGGGTCTGGGCTCTCTGGCCGGGGCGGTTTGGGTCAAGGTCTGGGTGGCCGCACCCGTGATACTGTTTGCAACGCTCGTCGCCGTGCGGCTGGGGCATGGGTTGAATGGCCTCGCGCTGGGAGAGGCGGCAGCGCATCATATGGGCATTCCCGTTCAGCGGATGAAGAATGCCGCGATCCTTGCCGTGGCGGCGGCGACGGGCATGGCCGTCGCGGTGTCGGGCGGGATCGGTTTCATCGGCATCGTCGTGCCGCATTTGCTGCGGCTCGCGACCGGGCCGGAACATGGCGCCTTGTTGATCAACTCCGCCTTGCTTGGCGCAAGCCTGCTGCTGGGCGCCGATGTCATCAGCCGGATGGTGATCGCGCCTGCGGAATTGCCGATCGGCATCGTGACAGCTGTCCTTGGAGCCCCTGTCTTTCTTTGGATCCTGCTGCGGCGGCGGGGCCTTGTGGATCTTTGAAAATGCTGGATGCGCAAGACATTTCCGTCACTTACGGTCGCAAAACCGTGCTCAACCATGTGTCGTTCCATGCCTTGGCGGGGCAGGTCACTGCCATCGTCGGTCCCAATGGCTCCGGCAAGTCGACCTTGATGAAGGCCATGACAGGGGATGTCCCCCATACCGGCCAGGTCACCCTGAACGGACGAGACGTGACCGACCTGACCCCGTGGGAGCTGGCCTCCATGCGTGGCGTGCTGCCGCAACAGGTGAGCCTTGCCTTCCCGTTCGTGGCGGAGGAGATCGTGCGGCTGGGGGCACGGGCGGGGCTGTCGGCGGCGGATCCCGGACTTCCGGCGGCCGCGCTCGCCGCGGTTGGCCTGCGTGGTTATGGAAGCCGGTACTATCAGGAACTGTCCGGGGGCGAGCAGCAGCGCGTTCAACTGGCACGCGTCCTTGCACAGGTCTGGGTGGCCGAGCGGGACGGGCAGCCAAGCTGGCTTTTTCTGGACGAACCTGTCTCCAGCCTCGATATCGGCCACCAGTTGGAAGTGATCGAGATTGCGCGGTCCTATGCATCGCGTGGCGGTGGTGTGGTTGCGGTGATGCATGACCTCAACCTGACCGCGATGTGCGCCGACCGCGTCTGCCTGATGAAGGACGGGCGTGTTCTGGCCGCTGGACCGGTTGGGGACGTCTTTCAGAACGGCCTGCTGTCAAAAGCCTATGACTGCCAGATCCTCACCAACACCGCGCCCCCGGATCCCTCGGGCCGGTATCTGCTGCCTCATATGTGCGCCCGGCGCGCGGGTTAAGAGGGCGCGGCCCTGAGCGACGTGGCCAGCGCTTCGGCGGCGGTCAGGACACGGCCCACCTCCTGCCCTTCGCAAAGCAGCATGGCCGAAGAAAAGGCGCGGGATCTGTCGAGCGCGCGGCTGGCACGGATGGTATCGATCAGGTGTCGTTCGTCATGTGTGACGATGTCAGCGCAACAGGTGCAGCGCGGGTTCGAAAAACGAAACGTGGATCGGCGCGACTGGCGCATTTCTTGAAGGACGATCAGCACCTGCCGCGTGAGAAGCGCTGCGTCCGGGCGTTGGAACATCGTTTCTGCTGACAGAATGGCGGTCAGCCAGCCCGCGCTTTGGGGCTCTGAGAAACTGAGAAAGAAAAACCGCGCCGTCGTCAGGACACTCATATCAAGCGCATCGAGAGGCAGGTCCTCAAGGAATCGGTCGCCGGGTTTAAGGACTTTCGTGGGATGTGTGGAAGGTGAGGGCACGTCGCATCTCCGGGTCTTGTGTTAAGCTGGGGTGGAGCCGTTTTGTGTTTGCTCTCCATGTCTTGAAGCGGGACGGCTGGCGTCAGGATATCTTTCTCTCGCGGGCTGATCCCTCCGGCAGCGCGGTATGGAGCCCGAAGCGGAAAAAGCCTCGCTCTCGCGGATTTCATGCAAAGTCTTGAGATTTCATCCCCCTGATCGACGCCAGCGTGAGTCGTTCATATCCACCGGGCGTGCGCTTTTGGCGGCTGGGTTCCTATTTCTGACAAAAATTATCGGATTAATGCAACCCCCATCGCACAAGAAACGATCCGGATCGCGGCATTGCGCCAATGAATTACCCAAGTGAATTCGTCGGGATTGACAATCCTGAGTGATAAAGTCAGATTTGTGGGAAGAGTCCTAGCCATCCCGTTCGGGCAGCCCGGAGCAGAGAAACCGAACCTGTCGGAGTGCGCCATGCCGCTGAACACCACAGAAACACGATCTGCGCCTGTTTACATGCCGCGCAGCCAGACGCCGCCCCCCTGTCGTTGCGAAGTGATGCAGTCGCTCATGACCGACGCACCATGCTGTGCGCCTGCGCTGGAACCAGTGCTTGACTACATCAGGGGGTCGGCATGAGCATTATGATACGCCCAATGGATCCTTCGAACATGCCCACTGCGGAAGACGCAATCCCGACATACGATGCACGGGATCTGGTGGTGGACGGTGTGCAGGCGCGTCTTGTGCTGGACGGCCAGACCTACGTCTTGCGCATCACGCGTGCGGGCAAGTTGATCCTGACCAAATGACCCCTAATGCCAATTCCGCCGGCGGCGCAACGGTTGGTCTGCTCAACCGCGTGCCGGATTGGGAAGCCGCGCTGATCTTGCATCTGCGTCTCTGGTGCGCCGGCCCTGAATGTCAGGCCAAGGTTTGGGACGGTTATGCCCAGGCGCTCCCGCGAGAGGAAGTACGCGATGCGATGCGGGCCTTTGACCAGCTCATCGGTCTGATATGGAGTTACGCACACCGACCGTTGATCCGTCACGCGCTGGATTGCAATTGCATCAGTCTGGACGAAGCGGTTTTCGCCCGCATGGTTCGCACCGCAACGGACGGCCCCATGCAGGATGCGCTGCTGATGGCAGCCTTGATCGTGCCACCCGGCTATGCCGAGGCCGTGGCGCAATTGGCCGGAACCGTCGGAGCGACCGCCCGGCAGATCACTGCTCCGGATCGCACGTCATCGCCAAAGCATAAGGCAGGCAACGTCGTCTGGCTGCATTGATCTCGGTTTCAACGATCTGAAGGATATTCAAAATGACATCCCGTTTCTCCGTTTTGCTCGCTACAGCGGCTTTGTCCGCCTCGCCCGCGTTTGCGGACAAGGCCGCCGTGCTGGGAACCTATGCCGATATCGCACAGGCCAAATATGAGGATAGTCTGATCTCGGCGCAGCGTCTGAAGGCGGCTGTTGACGCGCTTGTTTCAACCCCTTCCGCCGAGGCCCTGGAAACGGCCAAGGCGGCCTGGATCGCCGCGCGTGTGCCTTATCAGCAGTCCGAGGTTTATCGCTTCGGCAACGCGATTGTGGACGATTGGGAAGGCAAGGTGAACGCATGGCCGCTGGACGAGGGCCTGATTGACTATGTCGATGCTACATATGGCGGCGCGACTGACGAAAACCTCTATGCCGCATTGAACGTGGTGGCGACGCCGTCCTTCACATTGTCGGGCGCCGAAATCGATGCGAGCCAGATCACACCCGCCTTGCTGGAGGGGGATCTGCATGAGGCGGATGAGGTCGAATCGAACGTCGCTACCGGGTATCACGCCATCGAATTTCTTTTGTGGGGGCAGGATCTGAACGGGTTCGGCCCCGGCGCGGGAAACCGGCCCTGGACCGATTTCGCGGCGGATGCGGCGTGTACGGGCGGCAATTGCGATCGCAGGGGCGCATATCTGGTTGCGGCAACCGATCTTCTGCTGTCCGATCTCGAATGGATGACGGCCCAATGGGCTGAGGAGGGTGAGGCACGCGCCACGTTGATGGCCGACGAAGATGCGGGGCTTTCGGCCATCCTGACCGGCATGGGCTCGCTCAGCTATGGCGAACAGGCGGGCGAACGGATGAAGCTGGGCCTGATGCTCAACGATCCCGAAGAGGAGCATGACTGCTTCTCGGACAACACGCATAACAGCCATTTCTACGATGGCATGGGCATTCGCAACGTCTACCTCGGACGCTACACCCGCATTGACGGGACCGTGGTGAGCGGCCCGTCGCTGTCGTCGCTCGTGGCAGAGGCCGATCCGTCCGTAGATGCGGAGTTGAAGGCCAATCTCGATGCAACGATGTTCGAGCTGGGCGAGATCAAGACGGCGGCGGAGGCCGGTTTTGCCTATGACATGATGCTGGAGCGGGGCAACGAGGCGGGAGAAGCCCTGATCATGAGCGCGGTCGAAGCGTTGGTCACCCAGACCAGATCCATCGAGCGGGCCGTGGCCGCGCTGGGCGTGGACCGGATCGAATTTGAAGGGTCTGACAGTCTCGACAATCCCGACGCCGTCTTTCAGTGAAGAGATGCGGTGCGGATGGAATGCCGCACCGCGTTGATCCACCCGCGGTGCCCCCCAATATCAATCCCAGCCTTCTTTGAGCCAGGACCGACATGCCGAAAACGCCCAGCCCCTGTATCGACGTCTGCAAGTTCAAACGCCAAGGTCATTGTATCGGTTGTTCGATGACCAAACAGCAAAAGTCGATGTTCAAATCCCTGAAAAAGGAACAGCATCGCACGGCGTTCGTTGCGATGCTGGTGGCCCAGCAGGAGAAGCTGGGCAAGTATCGGGCTTGGCCGCCCGCCTATGCGCGCAAATGTGCGAAGAAAGGCGTCAAAACGCCAACCTGCGCGTCAGCGTAGATGGGCCCGGAGCATCCACGCGAATTTCTCGTGGACCTGACCGCGCGCAATGCACAGATCTTCCGTCAGCGTGTCGCCATGACCGGCCGCCATCTCACCACAGCCCGCAACGGTTTGCGCCAGAGTTTCCTGCGCTGACAGCATCAGCTTGATCATCGTCTTGTCGTCGGCGTGCCCGTCATGCTCCTCCACCTTGGAGCGTTTGACCATGCCTGCAAGCGTGCCTTCGGCGTGCCCGTCCAGAGCCTTGACCCGTTCAGCAAGATCATCCTGCGCTTCGAAGTGATCTTCATAGATCTCCTGAAAGAGCGCGTGAAGCGGGCCAAACGACATGCCGACGACATTCCAGTGGAAATTCTGCGCAAGCATGGTCGTCACCGCTGTTTCCGCAACGGATTGGTTCAAAGCATCGACAATGGCGGTCTGAGCGTCGCTGGCGAGCGCGGTGGCAGTCTGAGTCATGGCTAATCCCTTCGCATACGAAATCAGCGCTGGCTTGCGATGTGCTGGCTGGCTGTGACCATCACATATAGCAGCCGCGCCAAAAGCCAAGGGCTTTTTATAATTATTCTAAATCTGACGAAACTGATCGGAAACCGAATGCGCCAGAAAGGCCAGATTGCGGCGGTGAACCTTGGGCACGCGTGAGCAGATCAGGAATGCGGCGCTTGCTGTGTCGTCGCCCTGAAACGCGGCGACGAGGCGCATCAGCCAGGCTTCGTCGAACGACACTTCGGACACCCCCGGACGGAAGAAAAGTGGCGGATTGTCAAGCGCTTGGCCCAGGCATCGGATCAGCGCCTCGGCATAGGCATCGCGGGCTTGACCCTTGTCTGAAGACAAGAGGGCACAGGCTTCGAACAGGTCGGCGCGCGCCGCGCAGCGACAGCCAAGGGCCGTCAGTCTGAGGTGATTCAGCAAAGGTAGAAGCGACGCGGCCACGGGGATGGGTTCGGCATTTGCCGGGCCGTCTTGTAAGGGCAATCGTAGTGGCACCATGTCACGCGTCCGCTTTGTGATCGGTGCGAGTTTGGACTCGCGACCCGTTATTCCTGAGTATATTTATAGGATATTGATCGAAAATCAAAGGCGAGTCGGCCATGAAACGCGTCGTTCTTTCATCTCTGCTGCTTCTTGCCGCGCCCGCAGCCGCGCTGGAGACCGGCGACGCATATCTTGGACCGATGGAGCGGACACAGGATGAAGCGGCCCGCATCGCGGATGTGACCCGTCCCACGGATGATTTTTCGGCGCCGGAGCGTTTTGAGACACATCCCGCCGGGGCCGCTACCGTCCGGGCCAGCCGGACGTCAGACGCCTTTTCCCGCCCGTCGGCCAATTTGAGTTTCGAACAGGAGCTCGACTTCAAGGTCGGCAATGGCCTCTTCAAAAAGCTCTGGGTCAGTGCCCCGGCTTCCACGCTGGCCTCCGACGGTTTGGGACCTCTTTATAACGCGCGATCCTGCCAGCGCTGTCATCTGAAGGACGGGCGCGGTCATCCCCCGGAAGGGCCGGAGGACACCGCAGTTTCCATGTTTCTGCGTGTCTCGATCCCCGGCGGGCCGGAAGATGAGATTGCCGAGATCGCCGACTACATCGCGACCAAACCCGATCCGGTTTACGGCACCCAGCTGCAGGATTTCGGCATCGCCGGACATGCCGGAGAGTACCGGTTGCAGATCGACTATGAAGAGATCGAGGTTGAACTTTCGGACGGAGAGGTCGTCTCTCTGCGCAAGCCAACCTATACGGCGACAGATCTGGGATATGGCGCCCTGCATCCCGACGCCATGCTCAGCCCCCGTGTTGCGCCGCAAATGATCGGGCTGGGGCTGCTGGAGGCCATTCCGGCCGCCGACATCCTGGCCCAGGCAGATCCCGATGATGCGGATGGCGATGGCATCTCGGGCCGGGCCAATATCGTCTGGTCGGCGGAGTTTGACCGCCCGATGCTGGGCCGCTTCGGGCTGAAGGCCGGTGCGCCTACGGTCAAGGAACAATCGGCGGGTGCTTTTGCCGGGGATATGGGCCTGTCCTCGACGCTTCACCCCCATGGGTGGGGGGAATGCACGCAAGCACAGACGGATTGCCGCGCCGCGCCGGATGGCAACACGCCCGATCAAGGAGATGTCGAGGTCTCGGCCGAGGCGCTTGAACTCGTCACCTTCTACGCCGCCAATCTGGCGGTGCCCGCCCGCCGCGATATCGACGATCCAAAGGTTCTGCGCGGCAAAGAGGTCTTTTATCAGGCCGGGTGCATTGCCTGCCACACGCCAAAATTCGTGACCCACCGCATGGAGGGACGGCCCGAGCATTCCTTTCAGTTGATATGGCCTTATTCGGACCTTTTGTTGCACGACATGGGCGAGGGGCTTGCGGACAATCGACCCGAGGCCCGGGCCAATGGCCGGGAATGGCGCACGCCGCCTCTTTGGGGCATCGGTCTGACGCGCCAGGTCAGCGGTCATACCTATTTCCTCCATGATGGGCGGGCGCGCTCGCTGCTGGAGGCGGTTTTGTGGCATGGAGGTGAGGCGCAGGCGGCGCGCGACCGGGTCGTGTCGATGCCCAAGCCCGATCGCGACGCCCTTATCCGGTTTCTAGAGAGCCTGTGATGCGACGATTGATATGCGCTGCTTTGATGTGGCTGCCATTGCCCGTGGCGGCGGGCACGGTTGAAACGGTCGACCGCCATATCCTCCCGGGATACGAATTGTTTGCACGGGCCGCGCAGGACTTGCACCTTGCGGGCTGCAACATCGACGCGGCGCAGGTGGCCTATCACGCGACCTATGACGCCTGGTTGGGTATCAGCCACATCGCTTTCGGACCTGCGGAGAACCGCGCTCTGGCCATCCTGTTCTGGCCTGATCCGAAGGACCGGACGGGCCGGGCACTGGCTCAACTGATCGCGGACAGGGATCCCATCGTTGAGGTTGGGGCGGAGTTCGATCAAGTTTCGGTCGCCGCGCGCGGCCTCATGGCGGTGGAGCGATTGCTTTATGACGCGGCAGATGACGCAACGCCTTACCGGTGCGCCTTGCTGGGGGCGGTCACTCAGGACCTATCGAAAACGGCGGCTGCGATCCTCGCGGCCTGGCAAGACGGGTTTGCTGACACGCTGCGTACTGCTGGCCAGACCGGAAACACCAGGTTCAGGAGCGAACGGGAAGGCACACAGGTGCTTTATACAAGCCTCAGTACCGGTCTCGCCTTTTTGCATGATCAGCGTCTTGGCCGTCCGCTCGGCACATTTGACCGCCCCCGACCCACCCGGGCGGAGGCACGCCGATCGGGACGTAGCCTGCGCAATGTCAAAGCGTCACTTACAGGCCTCCGGGATCTTGCCGCGACGCTTTCGGCGGGGGACGCGCCCCGAACGCTTGCCGCCTGTGAGGCGGCGTTGGATCGGGCCGAGCGTCTGGACGATCCGGTTTTCGCTGGCGTCGCCGATCCGGTCGCCCGACTTAGGGTCGAGGCGCTGCAGCGTGCCGTGCGTGACATCCAGGTGGCCGTGGCGACCGAGATCGGCGCGAGCCTTGGCGTGAGTGCCGGATTCAACGCGCTGGACGGGGACTGAAATGGCCACCCGCCGCGGTTTCATCGCAGGGTTGCTCGCGGCAGGTGGCGTGCCGGCTCTGAGTTGGGCTGATGCCGGGACGCCCGCGTTTCTCGCCGCCGCAATGGAGGCGAATGGGGCTTATGCCTTATTCGGGCTGAAAGAGGACGGAACGCTTGCATTTCGGCTGCCCCTTCCAGATCGCGGACATGCCGCGGCGGCGCATCCCACCCGCCCCGAAGTTGCGTTTTTCGCGCGCAGGCCCGGGCAATATGCGCTGGTACTCGATTGTGTGACCGGCGCGGTGCTGCGCGAACTTGAGGCTCCTACGGGACAGCATTTCTATGGTCATGGGGCGTTTTTTCAGGACGGAGAGCTGTTGGCCACGACGGAAAACATCGTGGAGACCGGACAAGGGGTGGTGGGCCTCTGGTCCCGATCCGAAGGGTATCGCCGGATCGGCAGCTTTTCCAGCGGGGGTGTCGGGCCGCATGAGCTTATCCGGCTGTCAGAGGACCGGCTGGCCATCGCCAACGGGGGTATCCGGACCCATCCGGGGTCGGGTCGGGCGAAACTGAACCTTGAAACGATGCGCCCGAACCTCACGCTGATGAACGCGTCCGGGCACATCCTGGGCCAGGTCGAACCCGATAGAGCGCTTCACAGGAATTCCCTTCGCCATATCGCCGCTCTGCCCGATGGTGCGGTTGCATGCGCGTTTCAGTGGCAGGGCGATGTTTACGAAACGCCCGCACTGCTCGCCATCGTTCGGGACGGTGTCTTGCAGTTTGCCGATCACGACGCGCTGCTTTGGACAGAAATGCAGGGCTATGCCGGCAGCATCGCCATCGGTCGTTCCGGGCCGATCCTCACAGGGCCGAGGGGCGGGGTATTGGCGCGCTTTGATCAGGCCCAACGCCCCATCGCCACGGAGCGGCGGCCAGATGTCTGCGGCATCGCAGCCCGAGCCGGGCAAGTGCTGGTCACCGATGGGCTGGGACATGTCTTTCGCGCGGGCCATGGTGAACTGGAGCATCTCGAGGCCCACCCTGTGGCCTGGGACAATCACGTCGTCGCCCTGACTTAAGCGCGGTTATCCTTTGGGGATCCCATGACCACGTAGGAGGTGATCGACGTGACATGGGGCAATGTGCCCAGAACGTCGGTATGGAAGGTCATGTATGCCTGCAGGTCGGCGCTTTCGACACGCAGCATATATTCGATTGTCCCTGTGATGTTGTGGCACTCGCTGACTTCCGGCGCGCGTGCGATTGCGCGCTCGAACGCCTCCTGCGCCTGTTTGGAATGTTCGCTGAGACCCACGCCGATGTAAGCGACAAAGCCCACTCCGCGCGCGGCCGGATCGATGACCGCGCGGTAGCCGGTGATCACGCCACGCCGCTCAAGGTCCTGAACGCGGCGCAGGCAGGCGGACGGCGACAGGCCCACGCGCTCTGCGAGGTCCAGATTGCTGATCCGTCCGTTGCGAGACAGCTCGTGCAATATTCGGTCGTTTATCTGGTTATTTGGCATGATAAATTGCGGTTTTTGTACGTTCTCCGCAGAATACACAATTTCATTTGGACAAGAAGCGCTGAATGTTGCGTGCATGACTTATGACCTTGCCCTGGCGCTCGCCACCTTTGCTTTCGTATCCTCCATCACACCTGGGCCGAACAACCTGATGCTGATGGCTTCAGGCGCCAATTTCGGCTTTCGGCGCACAATTCCGCATATGCTGGGCGTCGCGGTTGGGTTTGTGGTGATGCTGCTTCTGGTGGGGGCCGGATTGGTGCAGATCTTCGATGCCTATCCTGTCAGCTATACCGTGCTGAAAGTGGTGAGTGTGGTCTATCTGGTCTATCTGGCGTGGAAGATCGCAAACGCCGCCCCTGTGCAAACCTCTGGCGCATCGGGAACGCCGATGAGCTTTTTGCAGGCGGCACTTTTTCAATGGGTCAACCCCAAGGCCTGGGCCATGGCGTTGACGGCGATCACAGCCTATACACCGGATCAGACGCTTCGGGCGATCCTTTTGGTGGGGCTGATTTTTGGGGCGATCAACCTGCCATCCGTGGGTTCCTGGACGGTTCTGGGGCAGCAGATGGCGCGGTTTCTGACCAATCGCAAACGGATGGTGGCTTTCAATTGGGTGATGGCGGGGCTTCTGGTGGCCTCGCTCTACCCGGTTCTGTGGCCGTAGAAATGGGGCGGCGCTTGCGCGCGGCCCCGATCGCGGTCAGTCCGTCGGTGTGGCAAACATCGTGCGATGCATCAGGCCGTAGACGTCGGTATTGTCCATCAGCGGTGTGACCAGTTCGCTGTTGAAACCCGCCGCGCGCACCAGAATGCCGCCCGCGACATCCTCATAGCCGACCCAGGCGATGCCAAAGGGATGTTGGACGCCTTCTGCGTCGGGCGCCGACATGAAGGCATCGCCAAAGCTGCCCTGCTGCCCATGCAGGATACCGCCGCCGCGTGTCGTGGCCTCGACCGCTTCGCCCTCACCAGGAACCGAACTGCCCGAAACGACCTGCATGCCGCCCGCGTCGCTGTCGGCGGCCATCACCAAAAGCGTGTCTGGGTTGGTGTCGACAAAGTCGAGCATCACGCCCGTTGCTTCGTCAGCACGGGCCAGCGCCTCCAGCGTGCCACTGGCGTTCATGTTGTTGGCGATGTTGTCGGTGCCTTCCTCCTCGATCACCGCGAAGAAGCCCGTCTCGCTTTGCGACAGGATCTCCAAAGCGACCTCCGTCATCTCGGCGATGGTCGGGGCGGTCTCGGAATAGGTGGGCAGGCCGTCGATCAGGTTTCGCTCGTATTCCTGGTCGTTGAAGGTGTGGTTATGCGCAAAGACGCCCAGCACGCGCTCTACGCTGTCAGTGTCGAGCGCCATCATCTCGTCGCGGTCATAGACGATGGTATAGCCCAGTTCCTCGGCCCGTTCGATCAGGTTCAGATCGTCCTCACGCTCGCCGGGGCCGTGGCGCCCTTCGGTGCCTTCAGGCAGCAAAAAGCGCTCTCCACCCGCCATGATGACCTGCGCACCGGATTCGATCACCTGCGCTGCGATGTCATCGGTGTTGCTGCGGCTTTCGGAGGAGGCCACGAAGACGGCCGTGCCCGGCTCCGCGATGTGCCCGGTCTGGATCAGGCCGACCGCACGGTCGGCCTCCATTGCCTCCTGGGCGATCGACATCTGCTGGCCGGATGCGGCTGTGATCTCTTCGGTGCCGTTCAGCCCGAAGCTGTCGTTGACCACCTTCACGCCATAGGCATGGACGGTGGCCCCGCCATGGCTGGTTCCGGTGAGACGGTCCGCCATGTGGCCGGTGTAAACACCGATGGCCGGCAGGCGGTCCCAGTTCAGTTCGCCATCGGGTCCGGCGACATGCATGCGCGCGGCACCCCAATGGTTGACCCCGCTGCCGTCGGGATGGAAGAAAATCACGTTCCCTGTCTCTTGCGCCGTCACTGCGGTGGCGCCGAGGCCGACACTCATGCACGCAGCGTATATCATCGTCTTTTTCATTCGAAGATCCCCTTTCGTGTCTTGATGTTCGGTCGTGGAGAGGCAGCGTACATACGCGGCCTCTGTCTCTGCGACATCAGGCAAGTGGGGAGCGTGTGTAACAGGCAAAGCACAGGCCCGTGACAAAGACGTAACGGGCCTGTGGATAAGCGGTTCGGGCTTATTTCAGCAGTACGCAGATGTCGGTGCGCAGATCTTTGGGCGCCGTATCCATCGGCGAGTTGTGATAGAACTCGAAGGGCCAGGCGTCGGCAGGCTCCTCTCCGGATTTTGGAAGCCATTCGCCATAGAGGTAGTCAAAGGCTGGTTTCAGCGTGGTATAGGGGCCTTCGTGATGCAGAATGGCATGACGCCCGGCCGGGAGGGTCATGGTCAGCATCGGTGGGGTGATATCCGCGTCGTCGGTGACAAGAAGGCCGGCATATCCCCGCAGCTCTTCGGCGGGTACCTCATCGGGATCGTCGCAAGATACGGCGATCATGCCGCGTGAATGAGGCCAGAGATCACGTGTCGAAAAGAGGCCCGCGAGCTGATCGAACGCCCGGCCAATTTGCTCGTAAGGGCCGGTATGGGGCAGCGCGGCCATACGGCGTGCGGGCTGGTCGACGGTTTCTACATTATACATAAGATGGTCCTTTGGTTTCTTCGTGGATCGGGGCTTTGGCGGGATACCTGCCGCGCGAAAGGCGGCGGGCGTCTGGCCATAGACCTCGGCAAAGGCACGGGCGAAGCTTTTGATATTCGGATAGCCGCAGGTTTCGGCGATCCTTTCGATGGTATGATCGCTTTTCACCAGGTCGGATGCGGCCCGGTGCAACCGGATCCGGCGCACGGCTTGCGCGCAGGTCTCCCCGGTCATGGCCCGGAACACCCGGTGCCAGTGAAAGCGCGACATCGCCGCCTCATCCGCGAGCCGGTCGAGCGAGAGATCCCCCGCCGGGTTGTCGTGGATATAGCGCAGAACGCGCAGCAGGCGGTCTTCGTAGCTTGCGGTCATTCCTAAGCCTCGTCTGTGTGCCTGACCCGGTGATGACACGGGTGCGATCCACAAATCTTGCTGAGTTGCATCCCAAGGGACGGCGCGTCATATACCACGGGGCAGAATACGATGTGAGGCGCCATGACCCAGTATCTGGATTTCGAAAAACCGCTGGCCGAGATCGAAGGCAAGGCGGAAGAGCTGCGGGCGCTGGCACGGCAGAACGAAGAGATGGATGTTGCGGACGAGGCCGCGGCCCTGGATGCCAAGGCCGTCACGCTGCTCGAAGATCTCTACAAGGATCTCACGCCCTGGCGGAAATGCCAGGTCGCGCGCCACCCGGACCGGCCGCATTGCCGCGACTATATCGAGGCGCTCTTTACCGAATATACACCGCTGGCGGGCGATCGGAATTTTGCGGATGATCACGCGGTGATGGGCGGACTTGCGCGTCTTAATGGGCAGTCCGTAATGGTGATTGGACATGAAAAGGGCAGCGACACCAAATCCCGGATCGAGCGGAATTTCGGCATGGCCCGGCCCGAAGGATACCGCAAGGCCATCCGGCTGATGCAGATGGCGGACCGTTTTGGTCTGCCGGTGATCACGCTGGTCGATACGCCCGGTGCCTATCCGGGTAAGGGTGCGGAGGAGCGTGGCCAGTCGGAGGCGATTGCACGCGCGACGGAAACCTGCCTGCAAATCGGCGTTCCGCTGGTTTCGGTCGTCATCGGTGAAGGTGGTTCAGGCGGGGCGGTGGCTTTTGCGACGGCCAACAAGGTCGCGATGCTAGAGCATTCGGTCTATTCTGTGATCAGCCCTGAGGGCTGCGCGTCGATCCTCTGGAAAGATGCCGAGAAGATGCGCGAGGCTGCGGAGGCCTTGAGGCTGACCGCGCAGGACCTCAAAGCCCTCGGTGTGACCGATCATGTCATTCCAGAACCTATGGGCGGTGCGCATCGGCATCCCGATGTGGCGATTGCCTCGGTGAAGAGCGCTATCGAAACGATGTTGAAGGAACTTCACAATCAGGATGCGCAGTCGCTGGTCGCAGCCCGTCGGCGCAAGTTTCTCGACATGGGTGCCCAGGGACTGGCGGCCTAACTCCGCCAGCGCAAGAGGCGACGTTCGGCCAGCCCGATCAGCCAGCTTGTCAGAACGCCCAGCACCGACAGGATCACCACACCTGCAAAGAGCCGTTCCAGATCGTAGAGCGATCCGGCCTGCAGGATATAGGCGCCCACGCCGTATTCCGCGCCCAGCATCTCGGCCGCGACCAGAAGGATGATCCCTATGGCGAGGCTCACCCGCAGGCCCGAAAGGATGCCCGGCAGCGCGCCCGGCAGGATGATCTTGCGCACGATGGAGAGCCAGGAGAGGCCAAAGCTCTGCCCCATCCGCACGAGCGTGCGGTCGACATTGTCCACGGCGCCATAGGTCGCGACGACAGTGGGGGTAAAGGTACCCAGAGCGATCAGCGCATATTTCGAGCCCTCGTCGATGCCGAACCAGATCACGAACAGCGGCAGCAGCGCGATCTTGGGGATCGGGAAGATGGCGGCGACCAGAGGGATCAGTCCGGCACGGACATAGCTGAAGAGCCCGATCAGAACACCGATGCCGATGCCCACTGACACGCCCATTGCGCTGCCCACGGCGAACCGCATCAGCGAGGGGTTGAGATGTTCAAATAGCAACCCGCTGTTCCAGAGATCGACAAAGGTCAGCCCGACATCCGACGGGCGCGGCAGTGTGAGGTTGGAGATCCAGCCCGTCCGCGTACCCCATTCGATGAGCGCGATCAGGAGGATGAACACCACCAGCCCTGCGCCCCGGCGCGCGGTCGGGCGGAAGCCGCCACCGCGAAAGGGGACGGGCCGTGTGCCGTCAGACATTCTGAAGCTCCTGATCGGCGGCCATCGCCTCTTCGCGCATCAGATCCCAGAGACGCTTTTGCAAGGCTTCCAGATGCGCGTTGCCGGGACCGCGCTGGTCCAGAGGGGCCGGCACCTCGATCACCTCCCGAATGCGCCCGGGCCGACGGGAGAGGACGGCGATGCGGTGGCCAAGCCGGACAGCCTCGGCCAGATTATGCGTGACGTAGACGCCGGTGAAAGGCTGCCGGGTCCAGAGGGAAATCAGGTCTTCCATCAGGAGTTCGCGTGTCTGTGCGTCAAGCGCCGAGAGCGGTTCGTCCAGCAGCAATACGGCGGGATTGACCGCCAAAGCCCGCGCGATGGCCACCCGTTGTTTCATGCCGCCGGACAATTGCCGGGGCAGGGCAGTCTTGAAATCCGAGAGCTTCGTGCGCGCCAGCACATCGTCGATAATACTGCGCGCCTCGGCGCCGCGGATGCCGTGATCTTCGAGAACAAGGCTCACATTGCCCTCGACACTTCGCCACGGCAGCAGGGCGAAATCCTGGAAAACGAAGGTAAGCGGGTTCAGGCACCCCTCCGGCGGGGTGCCCAATTGCAGAACCTCGCCCGATGAGGGCTGCTCCAGCCCGCCCAAGAGGCGCAGCAGTGTGGACTTGCCGCAGCCTGACGGGCCGATGATGCACAGGATCTCGCCCGCCGGAATATGCAGCGAGAGATCGTCCAGCACCGTCATGTCGCCATAGCGGTGGGTGATGTGGCGGGTTCTCAGATCCATGCGGTAGGGCGGGGTTCACCCCGCCGCGCCCTTTAGCTCATCATCTCGACGTAAGACGAGTCTACCAGCGTTTCGGTCGTGATGCTGTCCTTGACCAGCCCTTCGGACTGGAACCAGCCCAACTGATCCTGCACCGAGGCCATGTTCAGCGCCGCATTCGCGTTGATCCGCATGGAGCCATTGACGATGGACGGTTTGGCCTTTTCGTAGGGCCGGTCTGTGTAGACATACTTGTGGATCAGCTTGACCATCTCCTCGGCAGCCTCGTCCCCTGCAGTCTTGTCGACCAGAGCCGAGTTGAAGTCATCCGCCCCCTTGGAGAAGGCACGCAGGAAGGCTTCGGTTTTGGCGCGTTCGTTGGCGGCGTTCTCGGCGGAGGTGAAGACGGTCGTGACCTGATAATCCGGGATGTAATCCGCGACATCGCCGATGATATGAACCGCCCCCGATCCGGCGAGGCCCTTGGCGATATGCGGCACGATGGACCAGGCATCGACCTGGCCCGATTTCATGGCTCCGATGATCGCGCCGACCTTTTGCAGCGGCTTGAAGCTGACATCGACGCCTTCTGCCGCGCTGATCTTCGATCCCATGTAGTGGAACGACGACCCCGGCTGCGTGACCGCAAAGCTCTTCCCGTCCAGCATCTTGGCACTGGTCAGGCCCGCCTGATAGGCGGCGTCGGAGGCAAGGATCTTCTGCCCGTCGATGCCCGCCTCTTCGCTAAGCGCTCCGCCAATCACCTTGGCGGCGCCTTTTTCCGCGAGGCTGATCAGCCCGCCCGAGATCGCGGTGACCGCGTAGTCCGCATCGCCCGACGCGATGGCCACGGCCATGGGCTGGGCGGCCTGGAAGAACTTGAACTCCACGTCCAGCCCTTCATCGCTGAAATAGCCCCGCTCGAAGGCCACAAAGCTGGCGGCGTGGCTGGTGAAGCGCAGCGCGCCTACTGTCATCTTGCTGCTGGCCAGCGCGGGGCTGCCCAGCATCGGCAGTGTTGATGCGGCCCCCATCAGGCCAAGCGCATGGCGCCGTGTGAAATCGGTCATTTGAAATCCTCCCTTATGCGCGGATCCCGGTCCGCGCCTCCCTGCCGCACGATATTGTGCAAACAGGCCCAAGGGCAAGCAGGCTTAGGTTGTGAGCATCTTAAGGCCCTGCGTGACATCCGAGCGCACCGCCAGCCGCAACCCCGGCTCATCGCCCGCTTTCAGCGCGGCTATGATCAGCTTGTGGAAATGCGGCGGTTCTGTCCGGCGCAAACGCCCGTAAAGCGCGCGCATCGTGGGGCCAAGCTGCAGCCAGACCGTTTCTGCCATGGCCAGCATCGCAGGGGCCTGAGCGCGCAGGTAAAGCGTGCGGTGAAACTCCAGATTGCTGCGGATATATCCGACCGCATCGCGGTTCGATATCACATCGGCGATTGTCATATTGATCGCCTGCAGCCTGTCGATGAGGGCGATATGGGCACGGGGCAGGGCGCGGCTGGCCAGCTCAACTTCGATCAGCGCCCGCAATGCGGCCAACTCCTCGATCCGCTCGTTGCTGAGCTCCGGGGTCGACACCCTGCCTGAACTGGACAGAAAAAGCGCCCCTTCGGCAACCAGACGCCGTACCGCTTCGCGCGCGGGTGTCATCGAGACCTCGTATTCCTTGCCGATCCCGCGCAGGGTCAGCGCTTGGCCCGGGGAAATCTCTCCATGCATGATGCGACCACGCAACCCGCGATAGACGCGGTCATGGGCAGCGGGGGTGACCTCGGCGGGACGCGGATTGATCATCATGGGTTCATGTCATCTCATTCTCCGCTGCGGTCAATCTGCAAAACGGTAGCGGTGCAAGGAGGCCCCTTCTTGCCTCAGCCACCTGCGCTGCACATCGTAGGGGCCGAACAAGGTTTCAACCGCTCTCCAGAATGCCGGACTATGGTTCATTTCGGCCAGATGCGCGACTTCATGTGCGGCAACATATTGCAATACGTCCGGCGGCGCGAGGATCAGGCGCCAGGAGAACATCAGATTGCCCTGCGACGTGCAGGAACCCCAGCGCGAGCGTGTGTCCCGCAGCGTGATCCGGCTGTAGGGCCGGCCCAAAGCCGATGCATAGCGATCCGATGCCGCAGCCAAGCGATCCCGCGCGAGCTGTTTGAGAAAACCGGCCAGACGAGGCCCCAGAACATCCTTTGAACCAGGCACGGCGAGCTCGGTATTGGACAACAGCACACGGCGCCCCGATCCCTCGACAAGCGTCCGCATCTGCCCTTCGACCGGCAGGTGCATGCCGTGATGAACGGTTTGGCGGGCTGGCATCTGCCCCAGATGTTTGCGGATCCAGTCCTCTTTCGACATGGCGAAACTCAGCGCCTCGCTTTCCGGGAGGCCATCGGGCAGGGTCAATGTCACGCGACCGTCAAGCTGCGAGATCCGCAGACTGATCCTGCGGGCGCGCCTTGATTTGCGGACCGTTAACGGAATGGAGGGAGATCCTTTTAGAATATGGTCTGCCACCTGCGCAGCCCCTTCCGCTAAAGCCTTTGACAGTCCTTACCGCATATGGCACGTGACCGGAATCGTCGATACGACTCAGCAGTTTTTTGAAGGGATATCTCATGCCCAAGGAAGAATGGGGCGTCAAACGCGTTTGCCCGACCACCGGCAAACGCTTTTACGATCTGAACCGCGACCCGATCGTGAGCCCCTATACCGGAGAGGTGGTCGAACTGGATACCGGCAAGACGCGGATGATCGCCGCAGACGCCGAGGATGCGGCAACGCTCAAGGCCAAACAATCCGAGACATCGGATGACGATGTAATCCTCGAAGATGACGACGACGCTGTTGACGTGGATCTGGGCGATGACGTTCTTGACGATGACGACGAGGACGACAACGTGTCGCTCGACGATCTCGCAGATGTCGCCGCGGAGGACGACGAAAGCTGATCTTCTTAGGGCGGGGGCTTGCATTTTTCGCTTGATCTCGCCCCCGCCGTTCCATAGATCAGCCACACTGGTTCGGGGCCTTAGCTCAGTTGGGAGAGCGCTTGCATGGCATGCAAGAGGTCAGGGGTTCGACTCCCCTAGGCTCCACCACTTCAGACCTTCCCGCGTAGAGCTTTCCGATGATCCTCTAGGCCAGGATCTAGTCGGTGCTTTGGATATGTGCGCTTGAGCGCGCCATGCTTGGCGATTTTCTTCGATAAACTGACGTGCTGTTCTGAAAGCGCCATGATGAGTGGTTGGTCGCCTTCTCGCACCTGTTAGCCGCGTGCCTCCATCCTGCGCTTCACTTTAAGGTCCATCAGCAGGGATCTGTTGGAGGCGACGTCGGTTTGCCTGCTAATCCGCACCTTGGGGGTCCGCAAATCCATGCCCATCGCGCCATCAGGGCGGCATCGAACCGGATGCGTTGCACTTGCGCCGTTGGTCGGACCAAGATCCGGAAGGGGCAGGGACGTATCCACGGCTTCTGGCCAGCGGTTCTTGTTGGTAGGTTCGGCAGGTCATGAGCCGCAAAACCACAGCCCCATATTCGACGGTATCTCGCCAGTTCATCGACGATTGGCGGGTTGCATTACGGTCACTCTGCGCCGACGATCACTATAGATCATTGCTTGAGCGAGCCGAGCTGGCGATCTCGGATGATACCCCCGCGGGCGGGCGACGCTGGATCAGATCGTTTGCCTTTACCAGTTCGCCGCGGTGGAGACAGGCGATGAGATGATGGGGCTTTGGTCCCGCCCGATCCGGCCGCGTGCGTTTCAGCATCTGCTCACTTCCGTGCGCGAGTCGACGTCCTTGTCGTCAGCGCTTTATCGCTATTCGACCTTCTGGAACCTCCTTTTGGACGATTACCAGTTTGAGCTGGTGGATCACGGAGATGCACGGGCGCTGTGCTTGCATCCCCAGACCAACGGTGTCGTGCAGCGTTTTGGCCATATGCTGATCCTCAAGCTTGCCCATGGTGTTCTGTCATGGCTGGCGCGAAGCGAAGTCGACGTGAAAGCCGTTGATTTTGCATTTGAACATCCGGCCTTCAAGGAGGATTACGCCCTTATTTTCCCTGCACCCATCAAGTTTTCCGCAAGTGTGACCGCGATCCATTTTGAGGCCGGATCGCTGGTCCCGGTTCAGTTCCGAAGCACAGATGATCTGCACCGCTTTCTGGAAAACGCGCCGCGCGACTGGCTTTTCACGCGGTCGCAAGAACATACGCAATCCCTGCGGCTGCGCGTTTATCGGCGCCAGTCGACATGGGAAGAAGCCAACCTGGACGAGGCAGCCAAAGCGCTGCACATGACGCCGCGGACCCTGATCCGCAGGCTTGAGGCGGACGGGACGTCCTTTCAGGCGATCAAGGATGGCTTGCGTCGGGATATCGGCATTGGCGTTTGCAAGTGGGAGACGCCAGTATCGAGGCGATTGCGCAGGATGTTGGTTTTTCCTAATCCGCCAGTTTCCACAAGGCGTTTCACCGATGACGGGGGCAACCCCCAGTTCGTACCGGCGGCGTCGCTAGGGGCTCGCCTTAGTCTGTCACTTTTGGACAAGAAACTGTCATCGCACGAGATAGCATGTCGCGGGTGCAGATTGCTATCTCTGCAGAAATTCACCAAGTGCCGCGTCACGCTGCTGTCTTTCGCCAACCTGATTTGGCGAGATCGGAGATGCGTGCCAAGCCACAAGGACGCGCTCATGTCAGACAAGCTTGAAACCATTCGCGCCGCAGCCCGAGATCACGCACGCGATGTCATCGCACCCAATGTGGATGCCTGGAATGCGGAAAGGGCATCGCCGCGCGCGGCATCAGATCAGGCTGGCGCGGTCGGACTAACCGGGCTCTACGCACCCGAAGAGTGGGGCGGGCAGGGCTTGCCGCTGTCGGAAGGTATCCAGGTCGACGAACAGTTGGGCACGGGCGATGGGGCCTACGCGTTTGCGTTGTCGATGCACAACATCTGCACTTTCGCAGGCTGCGGATACGGCACGGACGCCTTTAAGGAAAAATGGGTCAACGATCTGACCTCGGGTCGCAAGCTGGCGAATTTTGCGCTGACCGAGCCGCAACCCGGGTCCGACCCGATGAAGATGTACACCCGCGCCACAATCAACGGAGACGGCACATGGACGATCAGCGGCGCCAAAGCATGGGTCAGCCTCGCGACCGAGGCGGACATATATTTCACGGTTGTCAAAACCAGCGACACGCCCGGTCACAAGGACATGGCGATGATCGCGATCCCAGCCGATGCGCCCGGCCTTCGCTTTGGCCCGCTTTACGACACACCCTCCTGCACCTTCCTGCCGATGTCCGAGATGTACCTCGACGAAGTTTTCGTAAGCGAAGACAACATCATCCTGCCCATTGGCCAGGGCCTGCAAGGTTCGCTTATGGCAATCGACATCGCGCGCGTTTCTATCGCGTCGGGCTGTTGCGGTCTGATGCAGGCAGCTCTTGATACCGCGCTGGCCTATTCCAAAACCCGCAAGATGTTCGGTGGCAAGAACCTGGAACTGGACGGTATCCAATGGATGCTGGGGGAGGTGGCGACTGATCTTGAAGCGTCCAAGTTGCTCTACCGCAAGGCTGCCGAAGCGCTTGGCACACCGGAAGGTCCGCTTTTGGCGGCGCATGCGAAGCGTTTCGTTCCCGATGCCGCAGTAAAGGCCGCCAATACATGTACCCAGCTTATCGGCGGGATCGGCTTGCTTCAGCCCTACGGTCTGGATCGGCTGTCACGCCTGGCCCAGATGCTGCGGATCGTCGACGGTACAACAGAAGTCAGCCGCGTCGTCATCGGCCGCGCCCTGCAGAGACGGGCGGCTGGTTTGCCCGATATTCCGGTGCCCAAGGGGTACGGTGAAATCACAGAGGACGACGCAATGATCGCTGCGGAGTGATCCGCCGATAAGCACAAGGCCCAACCCGTTTGGCGTCTGCGGTCGCTGTTCTTGGCAGCACTGCATATTGCGACCGCAGAAGCTAAAGCGCCTGATCAAGGACTGATCAAGGTCGCCTGACGTTTGATGGACCAGACCATCGCTGTTTCGTAACCGGCAGCTTCCAGCATCTCGATTTTGGAGTGCCAACCGGCAGGGCAGACGACAAAGGCGGCGCCCATGCCCCTGTTTGCAAAGGCGGTTTCAGCGGCGCGCAGGAGTGCTGTTGCGTTTTCGCCACCTTCGGCAAGGGTGGCTGGATCAGCCAATTCAGGGTGGTAGTAGTCGTCAATTACACCTGTTCCGCGAATGTCATGGGCCGGCGGAAAATGCAGCCGCGACGCGGGTTGCGCGATGATATATCCCTCCAGGCTCTCTGATGAACCCATGACCATCATATCCCGGTCCTGCAGCGTCAGGCTGCGCGTCATCCAGGAGGAAAAGCGCGCGTCGGCTTCGGGATGGATGTCCCAAAAGGGGTCGATGGCGTAAAGAACGTTCCGGTTCTCAGCGCTGCGTGTGACGATGCCGGGAACGTCATCCGCTTTTGCCTGCCGGACGCTAGCCCGCATGCCCTGATCACCAAGGTCGGTACGGGAGAGATAAAGCGTCAAAGGCTCGTAGCCGCCCGCCTTGAAGGCCTCTCGCCAGTCATCGCCCGCCACATGGGACGCCACCGTGATCTGAGCACCGGCGTCTCGCAAGGCATCCTCCGCCTCGGATAGCAGGGCTTCGACGGTGCCGTCAGGCGCATCTGGGCTGGCGGACGAGTCCGGCAGAATCAGACCTGGTTCACCACTTGATCCTGCATAGATCGGCGGTACGAGGAGCAGCATCGAATGAATGACGCCGGTAATCCGGTGCCCGTTATCGGCGACCTGCCAGATCTGTCGAAAGGGTTGCTGTTCGGCGGTCAGCGCGAATGTCAGTGCCTTTTCGATTTGCGCAGGCGCATCGCCAGCGATCTTCCAGAGGATGTCATCCTTCGCCTGACGCTGCCGTGCATCGCGCATCAGAAGCTCGACCAGGTGCGGTATATCGTCAGGCGTGGCGGGCCGGATGGTCTGGTGCATGTCGGGGTATCTCATCTCAGGTTCTTGTGCAGGGCTTGATCCTGTATCGACCAGGGGCAGCCGATTGACAAAGCAGGAGACTTTTACCAGCGTTCAGAAAAACCATCGGCTTGGGCGGGGCATGAGACAGATCAACCTGAATGCACTTCGGGTCTTTGCGGTCGTGGCGTCGCACGGAAATCTGCAGCGCGCCGCAGAGGCGCTGAACCTGTCACGCGGTGCGGTCTCTCAACGGATCAAGCAACTTGAAATCGACCTGGGTGTCGTTCTGCTCAAGCGGGGCGCCCGGGGTGTTTCGTTGACTGCCGAAGGCGAACGCTGCCGTGTGGCTGTAGACGAAGCGCTCTCAATCCTGGAAACGGCGTTGGCGGGTATCGGCGAGGAGGATGATCGCGTTGTGCTGCACCTCGGATCTTCGACCGCAACAAAGTGGCTGATGCCGCGCATGGGCGCCTTCGCGCAGGCGTTCCCAACGGTTTCGCTGACAACCGAAGTTCACGAGAAGATCCTGTCACGCAGTCTGGGACGCAACGAGATCGCAATCTGGCCGGGACGGGCGCAGGATCCCAACGCGAACCACAAATCACGCCGCCTGACTGACATTCGCTTGGTCGCGGTATGCAGCCCCGACTTTCTAAGACCGGACTGGCCGATGGGTCCGGAGACATTGCTGACATTGCCCCTGCTTCAGGACGCGCATCGGCGTTGGGAGAAACTGATCGAGGCAATAGGCCACGGCGGCGCGCATAAGTTGCTGAACTTCGACCGATCCGCCTTGGCGCTGGACGCGGCCATCGGCGGTCACGGCGTTGCCATTGCACCGACCTACATGGTCGAAAACGACCTCCGGTCAAAACGTCTGGTGGATGTATGGGTCGATCCCGAGCCGTCCAAAGACGGTCTCTATGTCTCTTGGTCGAAGGACCATCTCGGCCAGAGGCGGGTCGCAAGGATCGTGGACTGGATCACCGCGGAATTTGCGTAAGGCAACCCGTCGGCCCTTACGGGCGGTGCCGGAGCATTGCGGTCCTTCCCCGCAGCGGGCGACCTTAGCAAAAGATCTGGAGGGGCCAAACGCCCCCGTGCGGCTAGTGAACTGCGAAATCCGATAGCGCATTGATGATGACGATGCCCGCGATGATGAAGCCGAGGCCGACAATGGCGGCCAGGTCCAGCTTCTGCCCAAAGACCAGAACGCCGGCGATGGCCACAAAGACAACGCCCAGCCCGGACGCCGCCGCATAGGCGATACCCATGGGCATGTATTTCAGTGCCAGTGTCAGGAAGTAGAACGAGCTTCCCAACCCTGCGATCACGAGGAGCGAGGGCCAGAGTTTCGAGAATTGGGCGCTGGCATTGAGAGCGGAATAGCCGATAGCCTCTGCAATGACCGACGCGACGAGATAGACGTAAGGTGTTGGCACGTTTGGGATCCTTTAAAGAAAATCAGGTTTGTCTTGCCGGGCTCCAGTCGCAGAGCCTTGGGGCGTTGAGCGTCGTTGGAATTGGGCCGTCGTGTTCAGACAGCGGTCGGGTCCGACTGTTCCGGTGCTCCAAAGCCGTAGTGCTTACCGGCGGCAAGGGCAGCCTTGAGAGATCATCTTGGCTCTCCACGCCTTTCGCGGTCCTGCGAAGGGCGTTCTGTGTTATGTGGCCCAAGCGTATGTCTTCGTTGTACGCACCCGGTTTGCACATGCCTTTGACACATTCGAAAAGCGGACCTTTAGCAGCGGGAAGGGTCATGCCGTTCACGTCAGGCGCCGGGCTGCCGTCGTCTTTGGGGAGACCGCAACCGCCTTGCACTTTCGTATGTGTCGGTTTCCGGCGGGTCCCACGGATCGGTGCCGAACACCCGGACCTTCCGTGCCGATGACGCGTCCCGAACATGAAACAGGCATGGCTCCGACCTTACGTTTTCTACGTTCTTTCCTGCGGCGAAGAGCGCAAGGTTCGCCGAATGAAAGGAGTTGCCGTGCCACACATCGCTGCTTGTCTTTGCCCCCAATTGCACGATTACGTCCCCAGACCATTTTGCCAAAAACCTCATACCGCCATCCCTTCCGATTGAGCTGGCAACGCCATCTCGGTAGCGTTGCTCTCAGCGGGTGCAAAAGGGGATTGGCGCCAACGACATGAGATTTGTCGCGAACGACACCATGCTTGGTGAGACACTGGCAGAGGCGCGGGTCCTGGCGGGCAATTGGCTGCTCTGGGCCGGGCTGGCATGTGTCGCCTTGGTTGCAGGGCTGACCGGACCGTTTGGCACCTACATATGGATGCCGGTTCCGATGCGCCTTATCTATTGGGGGGTCGTGATCGTCACGACCTATTGGACGGGCCTCCTGACCTCCTTCGCCGTGGCGACATGGGTCGAGATCCAGGGGGTGCCGGCACCATGGAGCGTCGGACTTGGCGCCGGTGTGGCCAGTGTGGTGGTCACGCTATGGCTATCGGCCCTGCATGCGTTTGTGCTGGCCGACCCATTCGTGGCCGAGTTCTTTCGTCTGCTGCCCTACGTCATCGTGATCTCGCTGGCGGCGACGTTCCTGTTTGATACCGCTGAGGCAACGGACGTGCCCGCCCGCGACATTGCACCTGCGGCATCAGAGCCGGATTGGCTGGACAACCTGCCGCCAGAACTTGGTCGCGACTTGCTGCTGCTGCAGGCGCAGGATCACTACCTTCGGGTCCGAACGTCCCTTGGCGACACGCTGCTGCGCGGGACCATCGGCGAGGCGGCCGAGGCGTTGGGCGACTATGGCATGCGGGTGCATCGGTCGTGGTGGGTGTCACGGTCTGCAATCGTGACCTATCGCTCGCGGAAAGGCGCGCGGGTGATCGTCCTGTCCTCTGGCGATGAAGTGCCCGTTGGGCGCAGCTACTGGCGAAACGTGCGGGATCTGATTGATCGGATGTAATCCGGTTCGTTTTGCAGGATGTGCCCGACAGGCGCGAGGTGTGGAGAAGCCGCTCTCATCGAACAAGGTTGGTTTAACGTAGGCCAGACCGCTCCCGAACGCTTTTCAGGGGAGCATGCAGCGAAGGTCTTAGGTGTTGGATTTGCCCCGCATGTTGGATCGCCTATCTTCGCTCGACCTCGCGAAGTCGGGGTGCGTGGACATGTGTGCGGATGACAAGCGCAGCCACAACACCCGAGAGCGCGCCGAACAGGTGGGCTTCCCAAGAGATGCCGGGCTGACCCGGAAGAACGCTCCAAATGATGGATCCGTAAAGCACACCAACCAGAAGCGCTGCACCAAGGGTGACGGGTGATCTGTCGACAAGGCCGCGCGCGACCAGAAAGCCGAACCACCCGAAAACCAGCCCAGACGCACCGATGTGGATCGCAGACCCGCCGAGCAGCCAGACCAGTCCGCCCCCCAGAATGACGATGATCGCATTGACTGCAAGCAGGGCGCGGGTCGCCGTTGCCGCCAACAGTGTCCCCATCAAAAGAAGCGGCGGAGTATTTGACATCAGATGCGCGAAACTGCCGTGCAGAACCGGCATGCCCACGATACCGTCCAGCCCCGCCGGGTGTCTCGGAATGAGACCGAAGGCGAGATTCAGGCGGTAACTCGTCGCCCAGTTCAAAGTCTGGATCGCCCAAAGCGCACCGAGGAAAGCAGCGAGAATGACAAGCCTTAAGACAAGAACGCGCATGTAATCGGGGCCAAACATGGGGCGCAGGTTAACCCCAAGCGGAGCAGGAGCAAGACTGTCTCAGCAGGGAAGGATCACCTTCATGGAGCATCCCGGAGCAGCGACTGGCCTTTCATCTAACCGGTTCTTGCGATGGGGGGCAGAGCGCGCTTTAGCGAGCGTAGCCAAGCACATGAACAGTCTGTCATTTGCGAAAAACGCTACCGAAGGCTGATCATCAGCATCAAATACCTGCCTTCCACAACATGCTTTCCAGCGCATTGAAGACCCCGGACAGCGCGTCATTTGAAAGCGCAGGCCTGTTGCAGACATGCCTTTTGGGAGTTCTGGAGGTGACGCTGTCCTGTGCCGCGACCGCTGAGCTAAAGTGCCTCAAGCCCCGGGGGGCGAGGCACCGGTTGGGCTGGGCGATGATCGCAAAGGTCTCATCGCAGCAAGAGACAGGATGTCTGAGACGCGCATGTCCAAACAGGCCATAATGCATGGTTCTGTCATGCGGCGCACCCAGCGACAATCTGCCGATAATGCGCCCGAGAAAGCGGCCATTTGCCAATCGTCGCTTTGTCCACCGGGGCGCCCCCATATGACGACTGAAGCTAATGCGCGCCACATGATCCAGCGGGACGCCTCAAGCCGATAGGCGCGCCCGCTGATCAAGCCGGATACGGTTAAAGACGCGCACGGAGTCCTGAACGATGAACAGCCGGTTGCCGCGTGACGACGACGCCCGCTCGGACATTATTGGCGGTCTTTATGACGTTGCCCTCGACCCGGCGCGCTACGAAGAACTGCTTGATTTATGGGAAAGGCGCGTCGGGACCCTGCGGGCGAAGCGAACTGACACGGGGCAGCTCTTCACCGACCGCGAAATCGAGGCCCATTGCGAGCGGGCAGGTCTGTTTCTGGACCGCGACCAACCGTCCGATGATCCCCGCGATGCGCTTTTGGCCGAGTTCCGCACGGCTGCAGCCTTTGTCGTCGACCCGTCCCTTCAGGTCAGCCGGGTAAATTCCGTGGCCGAAACATGGCTTGGGGTGCGCCCGGGTATGGCCGTTTCGGGCCTGCCGTTCGACGCCGAAGCCCTTGAACATCTGGCCTTTGGAATGGGCCGGACCTTTGCGGGCCGCGGGCCGCACACGCTTCAGATGCGGATCCGATCGCCTCGGTCTGACGGGGTTACCCTGCTTCAAGTCCGCCTTTTGCCCGGACCTGATCCCTTCGCGCTCGTCGTGACGTCCGAGTTCGAATGGCCCGAGGCGCTGGACACGATCCTGTCCGACGCGTTCGGCCTCTCCCCTTCCGAGACCCTTGTGATCCGTGGTCTGGTCGAGGCCTCAACCCTCAAAGAGATCGCGTTGCAGCGCGGGCGGTCCGTCGAAACGATCCGGACGCAACTCAAGGCGATCTTCCAAAAGACCCAGACCCACGGCCAGACCGAGTTGATCCGGGTGTGCCTGTCGTTGATGGACATCGTCGCCGTGACCGAGGCGGCCATGGACAGAGTTCCAACCTCCAGCCGTGGCTGTGCGCGGCTTGCCCCCCGTCCGTTCCGGCGCCTGACGCTTCCTGACGGGCGCCACTTCGATTATCTGATCCTGGGCGATCCCAGCGGACAGCCTCTTTTATTCCTTCCGCTCGATTATGGATTTGTGCGTTGGCCCGCCGGGGCCGAGGCGGCAGCAGCGCGGCGCGGATGGCGGATCATTGTTCCGGTCCGCGCGGGTTTCGGGGCCTCGACACCGATCTCCCGCGACATCGCGCCGGAGGCCTATGGATCAAAGCTTGGGGCGGATGTGCATCATCTGCTTGATCATCTGGACGTCGCGTGCTGCCCGATCCTGGGCATGGGCAGCGACAGCTGGTACGCCCATCACATTGCTGCCCTGCGACCAAAGCGGATCACCGGCATCCTGATGGCGGCGGGCGCCCTGCCGATGACCCGCGCCGCGCAATACGAGCGCATGGGCAAGTGGCATCGCTTCATCAACGCGAATGCGCTTTATGCGCCCAAGGTCTTTCCCTTCATGGTCAAAGCGGGCTTCAGTCTTGCCCGACGCATCGGCCAACGTAACTTTCTGCATGCGGTCTATGCCGGCAGTCCCGCCGATCTTGCCATTGTCGAAGACCCGGAAGTTCTTGAGGCGATCCTGTCGGGCACCGAAGTTGCCCTGTCGAAAGCGCACAGCGCCCACCGGGCCTTCGCCCGGGAGATCATCGCCCAGACGCTTGATTGGTCCCCTATGGTGAGGGCGTGCCGTGCGATCCCCACACGCTTTTTGATGGGGGATCAGGATGAGCACGCCCCGCCAGCGACCGTGGGCGAATGGGAAGCCGACTGGCCGCATATCCGCTTCGAGCGGATCGAAGGTGCGGGTTATCTGCTCTTTTTCCGGCATTGGCCGACCCTTCTTGACCGGCTGGAAGAGATGATGGCGGATCCCGCTGCATGAGCGAACGGGCGTACGTTGACCGGACAGTGCGGAACCAAAAAAACCGCGGCATCCTCATCCCGGCGGCGACATACCGTTTCTGCCGAGGCGCGATCGCCCACCCGCTTTAAGGATCCGTGTCAGGGTCTGCGAATAGGCCCATAAATACATCTTGCGTCATGCGATCACCGAAGGCGCACCCCCGTCGCAATGGCAGCCGGGTCGGCGATTTAATGCCGTCCTACGAGTGGCAATCGAGCCGCTCACCCATTCGGGTGACGCTCTGTTTGTGACGCCAGTCTTAGTGTCCCGACATCAATGGATCCCACATGGGAGGGTCGGAACAGCACTGTCTCGTCGGGCATCCTGCCGACCCGCCCCCGGTTTTATTTCAAAAAGGAGATTTTCAGGATGGAGAGCCAATCTAATACCGAAATGGCCCAAAGCCTCAGCTCGACGCCGACGGTGACTGTCGAGAACGGGGTCGTCCGAATTGGTGGAGGCTTCAACTGGATACCAGGCGAAGGCAATATCGATCCGGTTCGCTCGGCAAGCGGCTATGCGATTGAAGTCCCGGTTGCCGGTACACCATTCGATCCGAGTTTCAGGCCTCCACCCACTTTTGCCCAAGAGGTTCCAAGACCGCTCCCCGTCAACGTGAATGCGGTCGTCGGCGACCCGCAAACCAGGGACATCACCCAGACTGGTGACGTGTCAGTCAGAGTCTATAACTTTGGCGACCAAGAGCCCGCTATCTTTGCGCCAGACGGAAGCCTCATTCAGCCCACGCCCCAACTCTCAAGGCAATTTGTTGGATTGGAGAATCTGCGTTGGGTGACCGATGGCGCGAACGGCACCAGCAATATCTCAACCATTAACTTTTTCCTGAACTTCAATGCCGATTACAGCCAGTTGCTGTCGATTTCGGTCACGCAAGTGGTCGAATCGTCCATCTTTGTCCCGATACCTGGGGACGATCCAACCGTTGTTGCAAGCGGAAACCTGATCGCCGTGGGGCTGAACGACTTCGTCCCCATCAACGTCGATGATATCATGGGTGAGCTAGTTCCCCCGCCGCCCGACCCCGGACCCGTTCCGACGCAAGGCGACGACGTACTGATCGGTACCGCCGATGCGGATCAAATCAACGCCCTGGGCGGAAATGATATTGTCGAAGGCGGCGGCGGGGCCGATACGCTCGATGGCGGGATTGGAAATGACTGGCTGATCGGCAACCAGCAGGCGGATCTGCTCCTCGGTCGCGAAGGCGCGGACACGCTGGACGGCGGGTTTGGCAATGACTGGCTGGTCGGCAATCAGCAGAACGACGTGCTGCTGGGGCGCGAAGGGTTCGACACGCTTTATGGCGGGTTGGGGGCCGACAGCCTGCTGGGCAACCAGGGCAATGACCTTTTGGTTGGCCATGAGGGGGCCGATACGCTTGATGGTGGCCTCGGCAATGACCGGCTGGTCGGCAACCAGCAGGCAGATGTTCTTTTTGGCAGCGACGGTTTTGACACGCTGGATGGGGGCCTTGGCCATGACCGGGTCTTTGGCGGAAACGGGCGGGATCTCGCGTTTCTGGGCGAGGGCAACGATATCTTCTTCGACAACGGCCAAGGCGGTGCGCTTGGCCGTGACACCGTCTTTGCCAATCAGGGCAACGACACGATCGAAGGGGGCAATGGCGACGATGAGTTCCACGGCCAGCTTGGCAACGACGTGATCCGTGCCCGCCTGGGCAATGACGTGCTTTACGGCGGCGACGGGTTCGATACGCTGGATGCAGGCGACGGCAATGACACCGTCTTTGGCGGCAATGGTCGGGATACAGCCTTTCTGGGCCAAGGCAACGACGTCTTCAATGACAACGGCCAGGGCGGCTTTTACGGGGCCGACACCGTGTTCGCCGGCACGGGCAACGACACCATCCAGGGCGGCAACGGCAATGACATTTTCCGGGGCGAGCAAGGTAACGATGTGATCTTTGCCCGCCTTGGCAACGACACTCTGGACGGTGGCGCGGGGAGTGACACACTGAACGGAGGCGAAGGGTCCGATACGTTCCTCTTCCGTCCTGGCTCTAGCGCGGATGTGATCGAGGGCTATCAGAAGGGGGTCGATGCGCTGCGGCTCGACGATGCGCTTTGGGCCGGCACGCTGAGTGCGGCGCAGGTCGTCAGCCGGTTCGCCACCGATACCGGCGCGGATGTGCGTTTTGACTTCGGGGGCGGCAACACGATCCTGCTGACCGGCGTGGCCGAGATCGCGGGGCTGGAAAACGACCTGGTCTTCTTCTGAAGCACAAAGTGGCAGAAGGGCAGGCCAGGCAAATGCGTCGGATACATCGTCTACTGAGCAGGCGCTGGGTCGGCTTTGAGCGCCAGGGCGGCCATCGCCGACGCCCTCGGTCACCATTGTTCATGCAGTCGACACCGACCGAAGCCGTCCCGCAGCGACGTTATGCGGTTCTTCCGCTCCGTAGGGTGCCAGAGGTGCTCCCAAATAAGCCCGAGCCCAAGGCTCGGGGATGCAAACGTGTCTGAGAGAAAGAGCTGAACAACGGCCCCAGATCTTCCGGCCTAGCCCGATGCGAAAAAGGGCTGCTTAGGCTGTGCGACGCCATGCTCTGACTCGGTTCATCGGCTTTGCGCGCCATGCCGCCTGCCTATCACCCCCGGGGATCTTCCGTCAGGTCGCGCCGGACCGCATCCGCGCTCTGTGGTTTCACTACAGAGCGCGTCGTCAGCGTCTTCGGCAACCATCCTCTCGCTGCCCCTGAGCCTAGATTTGCAGAGTGCCCACGCTGGCGCCGCCACAGACATAGAGCGTTTGGCCCGTGACAAAGCTGTTCGCCGGGTCACAGAAGAACAGAAACGCATTGGTGACGTCTTCAACCCGGCCCAAACGCCCGACGGGGATCCGGTTGGCCAGGGCCTCCTGTTCGGGGCTGTCCTTTTTAATGACGCCCCAGAAATTGTCCGTCAGAATGGGGCCCGGCGCGACGACGTTCACCGTGATGCCGTGGGGTGCCAACTCCAACGCCCATGTCCGTGCCATGCCGATCATGCCAGCCTTTGACGCGCTATAGGCGGTCCGGGTGGGCGCCCCGAGGGCTGCGCGAGAGGCGTTGAACATGACCCGTCCCATACCCCGCGCCTTCATCGCCGGCAAAAAGGCCTGTAACAGGATCAGGGCGGATCCAAGATGAAGCTGAGCGAGACCCGTGATGTCGGAGGGCTGAGCCTGCTCGATCAGGTTGGGCCAGATCAGGCCGGCATTGTGGATAAGGTGCGTGACATCGTGCTTGCCTGCAATCTCCGCTGCCGCGTCGGTCACGGCACCGGGATCCAGCAAATCAGCCTCGACCGAAGACAGATTGGGATGCGAAAGCTCCGGCGCATGTCGCGAAACCGAAATCACCTTGTAATCCCGCTCGAGAAGGCGCGCCGCCAGATCAGCGCCGATGCCTTTGTTCCCCCCGGTAATCACCGCTGTCAATTCGGTCATGTAACATCCTCGATCAGTGCCAGAACGCGCAAGGGGCTTCCCGTTCCATCTTTGATCTTGAGCGGCGGCGCGATCAGAACAGCACCGGTGGCTGGTAGCTGATCGAGGTTGCTCAGGCATTGCAGCCCGTAGCGGCCCGCCCCGTGCAGGAAGTAATGGGCGGGATAGGGCGGCACCATGTGACCTGCCTGACCGGCATCCGTGCCCACGGTTTCTGTCCCGAACCCCCTGATATCGCGCTCATTGATCAGAAACTGAATGGCGTCACTGCTCGGCCCGGGAGAATGCGCGCCGTCCTCTTGCAAATTCAGGTAAGCCGCACCGGATTTCTTGGACCAATCCGTGCGCATCAGAACCCAGGCCTTGGCCGGTATCCGGCCATGCCGGGCTTCCCACGCCACGATATCTTCGACCGCCAGCAGAAAATCCGCGTTTTTCGCAGCTGGCGCGACGCAATCCAATACAACCACAGGTCCGACAAGGTCTTGAGGCGGGATCGCATCGACGGAGTTTGACGGCAAATCACGCCCCGACACCCAATGGGAAGGCGCATCAAAATGGGTGCCCGTATGCTCGGACATGGAGATATTGTGCCATTTCCACGCCGGGCCCCGGTGATCATAGGCGCTGACCTCTTCCATGCGAAAGCGGGCACATTGGCCGAACTCGGGCGGCAGAACGATGACGGGAAAGTCAGGATCCAGCGTATGGGTCAGATCCACCACGCGAACCGACCCGTTGGACAAGGCGGCCGCCATGTCGTCAAGAATGCTCATGCGCCCTCCTCGCCATAGGTCATTTCGCGCTCAAGAACCTTGGGATCGCGCCGCAACCGGTCCCGGACGTCCTTGGCGATATCGCCGCTCCAGACATCCTCGACACCCATCTGCAAACCTTTGACAAGATCACGCGCCAGGGAGGTGGGGAGCACTTTGGGCGGGGGCAGGGGCTGAAACCAATCCTCCTCTGGCGGGCCGAGGAAGACGTTCATGACCCTAAGGCCTGACGAACGGAATTCAGCCCTTAGCGATTGAGATAGCGAATAAGCCGCAGATTGGCTGGCGGCAAAAGCGCCGTAGTCAGGTGTGTTCACCACAGCCCCGATATGCAGGATGTTGACCCAGGCCACAGCGGAATTCACCCCATCGGCGGCGCGGGCGCGCATTGCTGCGCCAAAGGCCTGCGCAAGCCGCATCAAACCCAGATAGTTGACCTCGATCTCGTCGCGCGCAAAGGCGGTATCGCCCCGCGCCAAGGCGCCGCCCGCTCGTACGAATTTCGCGTTGTTGACAAGGATGTCCGTTTTGCCCCCGATCTCAGCCGCTAGGGTCTGCACAGACTGGGTGTCCGTCACATCCAATGGCAGAATATCGACCTCCATCTCCGTCAGGTTCTGTCGGGTGGGGTAAGGGCGCCAACTCTCCGCCTCTCCGGCGAAGATATGGCTGGCGCCGGCATCACGAAACGCCTTGGCCATCGCCGGGGCATTGGGCGCACGCGCGTCGGTGAGCAGCACGCGGCGGTATTTGGGATCAGCGGAAAGTTCGCGCATGAGGGCAGACTCCTGCATATGCGGCGTATCAACTTCGGGCACGGCGACCAAAACCCCCTGTCCGGCTCGATCCAGCCGGGCCAGCATGCGAATATTGGACCGTGGGGCGACGTCTTCGTGAAGATGCGCCAGCACGACCGGCCCAGCAGCAAGCTCGACGCTGCCCATGCGCCACGGCAGACGTTCGCGGTAGTACAGCCTTGGTGAGGCCTGAACCGTGGTTTCCGCCAGCAGCGTGCCCTCAGTCGGGCAGTCTCTCCAGACCAGATCACTGGACAGGCAAGATACGCAAGCATCCCGAGGAGGGTATTGCCATGTCTGACATTCAGCGCAGCATTGCAGCGCAAATCGTCCTTCTGCCGCCGCTGCCGTCAGACCCAAAGCCGCCCGGCTGCGGAGTTCTGGTGGGCGTGTGGGAGACGTGGACCGAAGCTGCGGGTTCTTCAAGGGCGGGGGTGAGACGGGGCGGGTCATGCACGCGCTCCGGTTTCAAGGAGCGTCGCGCTGGAACAAAGGCCGCGATCATAGTTGATCATTCCAAAGCCGGACACCAAAGCGCGCGTTGCCCCGGCAACCTGCGTGCCCTTTGCCTGTCCGGTGACTTGGCGGATAGCCTCGACCATGCCGATGTAGCCACCGGCTGCACCAGCCTGACCGGCCGAGAGCTGTCCGCCGGATGTATTATGCGGGAACGAACCTGCAATCGTCAGATCATGGGAACGGACAAAGTCAGGGCCTTCGCCCTTGGCGCAAAAGCCAAGGTCTTCGAACTGCATCATCGAAATAACAGGATAGTCATCGTAGGTTTGAACCAGATCGACCTGATCCGGAGATAGTCCTGCCATTGCCCAAAGGGTGTCGATGTCCACGGTCCATCCCCCCCGAAGCTGGATGGGGTCGTCCCGGTGTGCATTGTGCCGCTCAATCGCGCCGCGAAGGTGCGCATATGGCAACCCGCGCCGCTTCGCCTCATCCTCGTGCATGACCAGAAAACACTCGGCCCCGGCGCAGGGCATTACACAATCGAAGAGAGCGATGGGATCGGCGATGGCGCGCGCCTCTAGATACTGCTCAAGCGTCAGCGGCTTCTTCATCACAGCATTCGGGTTCTTCAGCGCGTTGTCCCGCTGTGCGACGCAGATCTTGCCAAAATCCTCCCGCTTTGCGCCGAAATCATGCATGTAGCGATCTGTCAGCAGCGCGAAATTCGCATTCGGTCCACCATAGCCATAGGGATAGCTGGCATCCATCGCAAAGCGAGAAAAACTGGACAGAAGCTGACGAAAACTGTCGATCTGATTTGTGTCGCCCGCCACGCATGCCACGACGTCCACATCCTTTGCCTGAACGGCCCGGGCCGCACGGCGCACAGCAACACCAGCGGATGCGCCACCCATCGGAATGTTGTCGAGCCATCTGGGGGACAGGCCCAGGTGCTGGGTCAAGCCAACGGCCGTGTCGGGGAACAGGGTGAAGGATGAAACAGACAGTCCATCAAGCGCGTCTTTCTCAAGTGCCGCGGCCTTGAGCGAGCCGCGCAGGGCCTGCGCGATCCAGTAATGCGCCGTGTCGATGGAGTAGCGTTGATAGGGCGTTGAGAAGGGCGCGGTCAGAACCACACCATCGTAGTCCGCGGGGATCTGCGTCATGCCACCTGCCGCTTTTTCAGATGGGTCAGCCGATGCGTATCCGGCCCATCAAGCAATTCGAGCGCCAGCTCTTTCAGCGCTTTTCGCTGAATTTTGAGTGACGGCGTCAATGGCAGATCGTCCACGAATGCGATATAACCTGGCACCTTGTAGTAGGCCATTTGCTCCAAGGCCCATCGCGCGATCTCTTCCGCCTTGTCAGCGGATGCATCGGTGGCCGACAGGCAGGCAAAGACCTCGTCTCCGCGCATATCATCCGGCACCGCTGACACTCCGGCTGCGCTGATATCGGGATGACGCATTAGCACGCTCTCGACTTCGACAGCGGCGATGTTTTCGCCTGACCGTCGAATGACGTTCTTTTTCCGGTCAACAAAGAAGAACCGGCCTTCTGCGTCCCGGCGCACGATGTCGCCGGTGTGGAACCAGCCGCCCCGCCAGGCCTCTTTGGTCGCTTCAGGGTTCTGGTCATACTCGGTGAAAAATCCAAAGCGCGGGTCGGGGCCGGAATTGCGTACAAGCAACTCTCCCGGCTGGCCCATCGGAGCCTCTCGGCCATCTTCGGATATAACCTTGGCGGTTATCCAGCCTTCCGGCTTGCCGAGGCAGGAATGACCGATCAGCCGATCCTGGGTATGGGCGGCAATCACGGCACCCGCACCGGTTTCCGTCATCGCCCAGGCTTCGATCAGTCGAATATTGAAACGGGCTTCAAATCCGGCCTGAAGTTTCGGATCAACGCCGGCGCCAAACCCGAACCGGACGGCGTGGTTGGTATCATCCGCGCTCTCTGGACGACTCATCAGGATGGAGGGCATCACGCCAAGGTAATGCAAACAGGTCGCTCCGCTTTCTGCCACATCGCTCCACCAAGTGCTGGGGTGGAAACGATCGAGCGCGATGAGGCAGCCGCCAACCGTCACCATCGCCATGAAGGAATAGGCCATGGCGTTCATGTGAAAGATCGGAAGTGGCGTGATCATCCGCTCCCCGTCAGAAGAGAGGCTGGCGATCCCGCCAAGCTGGGCATACCAGCGCCCCGCAAGAAGGAAGTAATCGTTTGGTAGAACGCAGCCTTTGGGATTGCCGGTTGTTCCAGAGGTGTAAAGCAAAGCCGCCTCACGGGCGCCGCCGGTACGATCCGCCGCCATAACTGCGGCGTCACGCGGAGCAGGAAGGGGGTCGTCAGGGGCGACCACCTCCACCACGACGTCCGAGGCAATTGCGGCGGCCCGCACATCGCGGAGACGATCCGCCAAAGCTATGATCAGGGCGGGGCGCGCATGCCCGATCAGATACTCCAGCTCCGCTGCTCGCAGATCGGGATTGACCGGAACGATGGACGCGCCGATCTTGTTGAGCGCGGCAAAGAGCACAAAGAACTCGGGCCGATTTTCCAGCAAGACGGCCACGCGCATGCCGCTGCCATACCCCGCCTCTGTCAGCCGCGTGGCCCAGGCCTCGACCCGCGCCAGAAATGCCGCATAAGTCAGATCACCTTCTTCAATTCCATAGACTTTTGCCGTGTGAGGCATGGTCTTGAGAACCGAACGATCCGGCCAGCGATGGGCGGCACCTGAAATCGCCTCAAAGACTGTTTGCGCTGTCATGGAAGAAGCTGGATCGACCGAAAGGCCGCGTCTGAATTCAGAAGTTCGACCTTCTTGTTGGCAATGCGCAGGGCGCCGTCGACCAGCTTCAGCTCATGCATTGCGGTCAGGGCCAGCAATTGTTGTTCGTCCAACCGCGTTTCGACGTAGTGCATCGACGTATTGGTCACGAAGCGCCCAGCCTCTGCGTCGAATTCATCGACAAACGGGCGCTGGATCACGTGATGGCATCGGCTTTTGGGTTTCTGACTAAAGGTCCGCTCACCGTTCAAACGCTCCACCCGCAGTCGCAGCATGAAGTTGTCTTCCCAGAGCAGCGATGTCTCCCCGACGGGATCGGTCTGTTTGTAGTCCAAAGGCATCCAGTAGTGCCCGTCCTCAAGCCAGAGCGCCAGCCACTCATCATAACGCCCTTCGTCCAGGATCCGCGCTTCGGCATAGACAAAGTCGATAATGTCGTCGCGTGTGATCGTCATTCAGAGGCCCCGGCAGCGGTGCCGTTCCAATCCATGAACTTGACCCAGGCATCGAACTGGTTGCGCATCTGGCGCTCGGTTGTGCCATTCTCGACAGCTTCTTTGCTGAAGTCTTCGCCCTCTTCATAAAGACGCTGGATGTTCACCCATTCCAGCCCGTTTGCCATCAGCCCTTCTTGCGCGCGCTCATACATCTCCATGTCATCATGTCCGACGATGGATGTGGGTGCGTTGATCATGCGGTTGTACATCGCCGACATCTCCACCAGTCGATCCGGAGCGCCGACAAGACGGTAGACATAGCTTTCCACAAGCGTCTTATCGGGGCCCAGCGGAATGAAATTGCGCAGCTGTTGCAGCGGGCCTTTGACCATGATGTTGGGAAAATAGACCGTGTTATGGCGGTTCTCATCCAGCACCGCTTTGGCCTTCTCCTCACCATGAACGGCGGACAAAGCTTCGAAATACCCCGGTATCGCGTCATAATCGGAGTGGATGGACATATTCACACCCGTGTGCCCGTGTCCGTTGGGCCAGGTGCGGATCCCCATCCCTTCGAAAAAGTCATAAGACGACATGAAAGGCGCGATGATCTGCATGGCGGGCGGGCGGGGCTGAGGCTCTCCCATCTGTTTGTAGATGTCGATGGCCGTCCCCGCGGAGCTTTCGTGCGCCACCATTGGATGGCACGTATCGGTCTGGTTCTCGACCAGCATCTTCCAATTGCAATTGTGCATGTATCGCAGCGGCGGGCCCGCGATCTCCAACCTGCCTTCGGGGGACCGGTCCAGCATGTTGTCGATGGTTGATAGGCTGTCGCCGAAAAATTCTTCGAAACTGATCCCCGTCTCGGACAGCCGCGCAAAGACAAACCCGCCATAGACGCGCACATCGCCCACGGGCTTTAGCCCCTTCGCGCTTTCGGTCTGATCAAGTCCGGTGTCCGTGTACCCCTTCTTCAACGGGATCGCGAGGAGGCAGCCATTGGTTTTGAATGACCACGCATGATAGGGGCAACGAAAGAACTTGCCGGTGTTGCCCTGCCGATCAATCGCGATTTTCGTCCCTTTGTGCGGACAACGATTGTAGAGGACATAGATCTCACCATCGGAATGGCGCACCTGAATGACAGGCTGATCGCCGATCTGCGTGGTGATGTAGTCGCCTTTGTTGGGCGTCTGGCTATCATGACCCACAAAGATCCAGGCGTTGGTGAAAACACCGCGCATCTCGGCGACGTAAACCTCGTGGCTGGTATAGACATCTCGGTGAACCTGATGGCCATGAACCAGCTTTCGTGCATCGCTTGTTTTCATTCCGTCCCCCTCAGATATCCAGAACAAGCCGTTTGGACAGTGCGCGGCTGACACAGATTTGCATGACATCCCCGGCGGCGCGTTCATCATCGCTTAGCACCACGTCGCGATGATCCGGCAGACCTTCGATCACATCGACGCGGCAGATACCGCAATCGCCCCGCTGGCAGTCATAGAGGACATCCAAATCGTTTTCCTCAAGCACCTCGATGATGGTCTTGCCTGCGGGAACGTTGAAGACATCGCCTGTCGATTGTACCTGAACCTCGAACGCCGCATCCCCCTCCCGTGCATCGGGTTCTTTAAAGAGCTCGACATGCACGTGATCAGAAGGAATCCCGGCCTGGGTCGCGGCCCGTTGCACGACCTCGATCATGGGCAGAGGGCCGCAAACATAAAGCCTGTGGCCGACCAGGGACGTCGCTGTTTTTTCGAGATCAAAGGGGCTGCCGTCGTCCGTGTGCAGCGAAAGACGGTCCCCCAGCAGATCGCCCAGCTCATCGCGGTAGGCCATGGCTGAGGCTGTGCGCCCTGCATAGTGAAAGACAAATGAGTGATCGCGCTCCAGAAGGTCAGCCGCCATCGAGATCATCGGTGTAACGCCGATCCCACCAGCGATAAGAGCAACGGGTTCAGGCCCATCGCGTAGGGCGAAGCTGTTCTTGGGGGCTGAGATTTCAACCTCGTCTCCCTCGCTTAGCGCATGCATGGCCGCGCTGCCCCCAGCCCCGTCCGCCTCGCGTTTCACGGCAATGTGGTATGCGTTAGCCGACGTGTTTGACCATTTGATCAGGGAATAGGACCGGGTGCCAACCTCACCCAGATCAATGTCCAGATGCGCACCCGCGTCCCAGGGGGCCACGGCACGACCGTTTAGAGGTTGAAGAACAAAAGCTGCAATGTCATCAGTCAGCACTGTCTTTTGCAGCAAGGTACATCTGATCATCTTCGTGTCTCCCACAAGAAACATGAAATTTCATATACTTTCTGTCAAGGCGCTATTTTAAGGTCCAAGCAGAGTTGGAACCATGACCGAGTCCAAGCAAAGCTTTGTTGAAGGCTACCTTCTTTATCTGCTTGCCGCGGCGAGCGAGAAGGCAAGCGCAGAGTTTCACGGAACTGTGCGCAAAGCGGGCCTTCGGGTGCCGGAGTGGCGTGTTGTGGCGTGCCTTTACGACCGGGGGCCTTCGATGATCACGGAACTGGCCGAACGCGCGTTGATGGAGCAGTCGCGCATGACGCGCGTGGTGGATCAGATGGTAGACCGAAACATCGTGGAACGGGTGAGCGACCAGGCCGACAAGCGCCGCGTGCGGGTGTCGTTGACGGACAAGGGGCGCGCTTTGGCAGACGAATTGGTTCCACAGGCGAAAAGCCACGAAGCGGCCTTGCTGTCAAAGCTCGCCGACACGGATGCGGAACGGATAAAGCCTGTCCTGAAAGTTCTGCTTGAACAACTCACAGCCGAGTGACGCACCGCTACATCTGCGCAGGCAGAAACAAGACCAGGCCCGGCAGCAGCAACAGAAGCACCAGCCTGAGGATATCCATGATCCAAAATGGTGTGACCCCTTTGAAGATCGTACCGGTAGAGACATCCTGAACGATCCCTTTCAGAACAAAGACATTCAGGCCAACCGGTGGCGTGATGAGGCTGATCTCGACGACGACCACAACGACAATGCCAAACCAGATCGGATCAAAGCCAAGTTCTTGCACCACGGGAAAGAAGATCGGCACGGTCAGGAGAAGCATCGAGAGGCTTTCGAAGACGCAGCCCAGCACAATATAGATCCCCAGGATCATCAGCATAACCGTCCAGGGGCTTAGGTCAAAAGCGGTCACGAGGTTCAAAAGCGCCTGAGGAAGGCCAGCGACATTCACGAAATTCGAGAAAATCCAGGCGCCGATCAGCACGGCAAAGAGGGTCGCCGTCGTGATCGCGCTTTCGCGCAGCACGTCTATCGTATCGGCCAATGACAGACGGCGGCGCGAAAGCGCGATCAGGAATGCGCCCATTGCCCCCATGCCCGCGGCCTCGGTTGGGGAGAAAGCGATATTGAGCGGCTCAAAGTCAAAAAGCCCATAGAGCCCGCCAATCACCAGAAAGAACAGCAGCAAAACCGCCCAGACCTGACCCAGGGCCGCTCGCCGTTCTGGCCAAGCGGTCTTGGGTCCTTTGGGGCCCGCATCCGGATCACGCCAGACCGTGAACCGGACAGCCGCCAGATAGAACAGGATGCCCAGAAGCCCGGGGATCACGCCCGCGATGAATAGCTTTCCAATCGACGTCCCGGTCAGCAAACCGTAGATCACCAGGATGACAGACGGCGGGATCAGAATGCCCAAGGTACCGCCCGCCGCGATCGACGCTGTGGCGAGCTTGTCGGAGTATCGGAACCGACGCATTTCGGGCATCGCAACCTTCGACATGGTGGCCGCCGTGGCCAGAGATGACCCAGAAATCGCCGCGAACCCGCCACAGGCCACAATCGTGGCCATCGCCAATCCACCCTTCAGATGGCCAAGAAAGGCGTTCGATGCCGTGTAAAGCTCTTTGCTGATGCCCGCCTTGTTGACGAAGAGACCCATCAGGATGAAGAGAGGCACAACAGACAGCCCGTAGTTCTGGCTGGTATCAATGATCAGCCTCGCCACCATGGAAATGGCGCCGCGGTAGCTGCTTTCCATCATAAACCCGACGAAGCCGACAAGGCCCATGGCAAAGGAAATCGGCATACGCAGCAGGACCAGCACGATCACAGCGGCAAACCCGATGATGCCTTCGATCATGTCAGGGCCTCAAGCTTGTGCGGAGCCAACGCCAGCAAGGCGGCGCGGACCAGCAGAACGATCCCGGTCAATGCGGTCATCGCTGCGATGAACCAGCCGATATAATGCAGCCCGATCCCAAGGTATTCCATCACATCGCCATATGACCTGCTGCGCTCGGCCAGGACCCAGATGCGCTGGGCGGGCCAGAACAGCAGAGCCCCACAGATAAATGAGATAATGGCATCCGAAATCCTGATGAGATTGAACCGGTGAAACAGCGGATCCAGCAGATCCACGCTGATCTGTCGCCCTGCCAAGGACAAACTGGGCATGACCGAAAAGACCGTTATGGCCATTAAAACACGTGTCATGTCAGCGGTGAACTGAAAGGGTGCGTTAAAGATCGACCGAAGCATCACGTCGGTGAACGTCAGCAACATGAGGCTAAACAGGGCCAAGGCTGCCACCAGCTCTGGCATCTTCATAAGGTGTCTTAGCACTGCGGGCAGCCTCATTTGAAAGAGCCGTGGCACCTTGGCGCCACGGTGCGCGTGTTATTCGGCGCTGACAGCCGCCATTTCATCGACCATCATCTGATAGGCTGCATCCGCGTCAACGCCAGCTTCGATGAGTTCCTCCAGGACCCTCACCCGAATTTCAGCGGTCGTTTCCGCAAAGCTGGCCTGATCTTCGGCAGACGCGACAACGGTCGTTGCGTCATCTCCCATCGCCTCGCGCGCCAATTCATCCGACAAATCCCAGGCCGCTCCGGCCATGCGGCTGAGGGGTTCTCCGAAGACCTCGGCATCAAGCTTTGTCTGAATGTCTTCCGGCAGGTCCGCGAATGTCTCTTCACTCATGATGAGCGCGAAGGAGCCGCGATAAAAACCCCCGGGCATTTCAAAGAGATTGGGGGCCACTTCATCCAGACGAAATCCGATGCGCTCTCCAACATTCATCGCCACCGCATCAGCCGCCCCGGATTCGAGCGTCTCGTAGACTTGGGGCGCGGGAACGTTGATGCCGACCAAGCCGATGAGACCGCCAACGTCCCCGGCAACACCGCCACCGATCCGCGTCTTCAAGCCGTCCAGATCGGCCAAGGTGGACACGTCAGAACCGGTATGGATTTGCCCAGGCCCATGCGTGTTCAGCGCGATCACCTTCACGCCCCGATGCTCATCCATGGCGGCAAGGTGTTCTTCAAAAACACGCCAATAGGCGACCGACGACGCCTCGGCGCTGCCTTCGTACCCGGGAAGCTCGGGCAATTGCGTCGCGACGTAGCGGCCAGGCTGGTATCCGTGGAAGATGATCGCGATGTCCGCAGCGCCATCGAGGATCAGGTCGGATTGCGCCGGGGGTGGCGCGAGACCGGACACCAATTCTCCGGTTACCCTGCCATCTGTCGCGGCCTCGATCATTTCGATCATGCCGCCAAAGATCTCTGTGTTCACGCCATGTGTTGGCGGCAGCCACGTGGACACCCGAAGCGTGGTATCTTGCGCTAAGGCAGCTGTTGCCATCCCCAGACCAACAACACTGGCCGCAACAAATTTACCGATCCCCGTCATTCTTATCTCCCGTTTTCATTCTTAACTATACATGAAATTTCATATGTTTTTGCAACAAAAATCAATAGTAATTGTTGGGCCGAAGGCGCAGGGCCTTCACCGGCTGCATCTCCGATTGAAGGGGTGGGATCTGGTTTGCAGTGTCTGATTTTGGATGGGTGTACCCGCCCAGATCTCTGAATTTATTGAGCTTTTTACCCTTCTCCGACCGGGAGGTTCGGTTGTCACCAGATCGCGCCAGGGGCCGTCCCGACGTGTCACGAGCACGCGGAGCGCTTCTTTTGGTCGAGCCCTCGACACTGGCCAAAACTCGTTGCAAAATGAAATGAATGGCCCTGATCGACAGGTGCCTCCTGCACAAAGGAAGAGTGTTGGACAAGATTTTCAGAACAGATCGCACCCTGCGTTTTGGCGATTGCGACATCTCGGGGACGGCTTACTTTCCCTCTTATCTCGACATCTTGAATGGTGTGAACGAAGAGTTCTGGTCAGAGCTTGGTTTTCCCTGGAACAAAACCATCTGGGAAGAACGCTGGGGCACACCAACAGTGCATCTGTCCTGCGATTTTTCCAAGCCGTCCTTCTTTGGGGAGACTCTGTCTTTTGATGTGGGGGTCACCAAAGTGGGGCGTTCGTCAGTCACCATGCGCCACAAAATCAGCTCCGGTGCGGAAACCCGCTGGACCAGCACCCAAGTTCTTGCGGCGAGTGATCTGGATAAACATACCTCAATCCCCTGGCCGGAACCTGTCGTCATCGCGCTCAACAAGGTTCTGGCCACAGAGGAGGAGCTTGGCTTCTAGCCCATAGGGTCAAGAACTAGCAAAGGACTTGACCGTCATGATGGCACCGTCCAGCGCGTCGCCCTTTTCGTCTTGCAACCCGGCCTCGCGCAGGCGCGCCAGCCAGTCCGCACCATCATCGCGTGTCCTGAGAACCGGTACCATCGAGATAACCCGCCCAAATTTGGAATGTCCCCGGGCGTGTGTGTCCGAATACCCCTTGATCAGGCGTTGGCAGGCCAGCACCTCAACTGCCATATCATAGCTGTCGGGCAGGACATCCAAAGACAGGCGCATCAAGTCCGTAAGGTGCGCGGTTTCCACACGATGCCTCAGCAAGCGGCGGCGATAGGGCCGGACCATGCTCACCAGCCAAAGCATGCCAAACCCGCGGATCGTATCCGTACGAATGCGCCGGCCCTTGTTGATCAGCCGATCAAGTAGCTTGAACAGTTTGGGTCGCGCCTCGATGGCCGCGCCGAGGCGCGCTGGCAGGGTGCCACACACCTCGGCCGCGCGCGGGTGAAAATACTCAGTGACATGGGCAATCTCATCGGCCTTGATTTGCTGTTCTCCACGCAGCCGCACGTCCCGGCTTTGACGCACCTTCAAATCGGCCACGCGCGGCAGATCATCGTAACACATGGCGTTGGCCACGTATTTTGCCGCATTGATCGTGAGCTTTTTCGCCTCGACCGTGTCGTGATCGGCAAAGGTCTGGACGTGGTCCAGGTACTCTGTCCCATAGGCGATGTCTTGATAATCGACGGTTTTTTTCAAACCGGCCATCAACATCTCTTGGGCGGGTGCCGGAAATGTCTTGGCGCGTGTGACTAGCGCATCCCATTCGCGCATCAGCTTCGCCGGGCCTTTGGCTTTGATCGCCTTCCGTGCAGGCTCCTCTGGCGCGACGGCTTCATAGTTCAAAGCGCCGCGAAAGGCCGCAAGGCTTTGGTAAACGCCCCGGCCAGAGGCCTTGATGACCTCTTCAAACTCTTCCGGCGCGAAGGGCAGGGCGCCACTGCGCGCCAAGCCGCCAAAAAGGCTCGCGGAGATCATGGTGCCTGCCTCTGCCGCGATTTTCTCCATGTCAAAACAGATCGTGCGCAGCGCAGCCTTGGTGATCTCATCTGTGACAAGCGCGGAATCCGCCCGTCCGTCGCCCGGTTCCTCTTTCTCAGACACGGCCAGCACCCGATGGGTTGAGGCGATCAAAGTCGTGCGATCCGGGGTCACGAACCCGCGTAGCACTGCGCGACCAGCCTCCATCAATTCGGCGGCGATCAGTACGTCGAGATCACCTTGCGATGGGCTGAGCGCAAATACGGGCGACCGGCCCGTCTTTGGCGCCATCTCGACATAATAGATCGTGGCCCCGGTGCGCTGGGCAACGCCCGCGACAGAGGTCATCTGCACATCGTATCTGCATCGCGTGGCCAGGTCGGCAATCCAGTTGGTCAGCACCCCGCCACCCTGACCGCCCACCGCCAGCACCGCCAGCTTGATAATCGTTTCGTCAATTGCGTCGGCTTGCGTGGGCTGAGCGCGGGCGAGGTTCATGGCGCGGTCTCTTCAAAGCGCAGGGTGCGCGCATCACGGCGGCACTGCAGGGTGGTGATGACCTTTCGCCGCAGCTTGTCCCAAATGCGATCCGCGCGCGTCGGGTTCACGATAAGATCGGCCTGATAAAACGACGGGCAGAGCACCGCGGCATCCGCAACTTCGCCGCAATTTCCGCAGCCGACACAGTTTTGGTCAATGCTGGCGACAGGATCATCGCGCAGGGGATCGTCCAGCGTCTTGAGGGAGAGGGACGGACATCCCGACAAACGGATACAAGCGTGGTCGCCCGTGCACACGTCCTCATCCACGCCAAAACGGCTGCGCACGACGCGTTTGCCATCCTTGATCGCCTTGGTGCGCGCAGGTTTTTCCCGGCGCTGTTTGTTCAGCATGCATTCCGACGATGCGATGATGACTTTCGGGCCTGTTTCCGGGGTCTCCAGAGCCTCTTTCAACGTGGCCTGCATCAGACCCACGTCATAAGTGCGATCAATCTGGCGGACCCATTTGGCCCCCATTCCTTCGACAGCGTCTTTGATCGGGTGATTGGTGGACTTCGTCTTGTTCTTTGCACGCGACGACAGAATGTCCTGCCCGCCTGTGGCGGCAGAATAGTAGTTGTCCACAATCACGATCACACCGTCATTGTCGTTGAACACCGCATTGCCGATAGAAGAGGTGAGGCCGTTGTGCCAAAACCCGCCATCCCCCAGGAATGAAATGGAGCGTCGCTTGGCGGTTTTGTCGTTGAACGCCGAAGCAGAGGCCGGCCCGAGCCCGTAGCCCATCGTCGTCGCCCCAAGGTTGAAGGGCGCGTTGATCGAAAAGAGGTGACACCCGATGTCACTTGCGATGTGGTGTTCGCCAAGTTCCTGCTCGACCAGTTTGGTGGCGGCAAAGATAGGGCGTTCGGGGCATCCGATGCAAAAGCTGGGCGGGCGTCCTGGTACGGTTTTGCCCAGATCCGGTATGGGTACATATTCGGGTTTGTTAGGCGCGCGCGCGACAGGCGGCATCAGGTCGGCTGCATGCTCGGTCAGGAAGGTGGTCAACCCATCCAACATAACCTGACCCGTCAATTCGCCCGCTTCCGGGAACGGCCCTTTTCCCGAGATCTGGGTGGCCAGGTTCGCCTTGTGAAACGCCGCCCGGACCTCTTGTTCGATATAATCGGGATGTCCCTCTTCTATGATCAGGAGGCTGTCTTTGCCCTTGGCAAAGTCTTGCAGCTCATCTGTCACAAGGGGGTATGTGACATTCAGCACGTGAACCGGCACTTCTGTGTCGCCATGGATATTGGCGAGGCCGAGGCGCTGGAGCCCGCGAATGACACTGTTGTAAAGACCACCCTGACAGATGATCCCGACCCGTCCGTCTTGGGGTCCGAAGGTCTCGTTCAGCTTGTGATCCCGGATGTACTGCCGCGCGGCAGGAAGCCGTTTCGTGACCTTTTCCTGTTCATGCAAAAAGGAGGCAGGGGGCAGAACGATCCGGTTGAGATCGCGCTTTGGCGCCTCCAACGCGTCTTTGACCGTCACGGCGGGGCGCTGGTTGTCCTCCGCCGTAAACTCCCCCAGAAGGTGGCAGGATCTTATCCGCAATTGCAGCATGACGGGGCTGTTGGATGCTTCGGAGAGGCCAAAACCATCACCCACGGCCTTGACGATCGAGGGCAGGTTCGGTCTGGGGTCCAACAGCCAGATCTGGCTTTTCATCGCGAAGGCGTGGCTGCGCTCCTGCATGATCGAAGACCCTTCGCCGTAGTCTTCGCCAAGGATCACAAGCGCGCCGCCTGTAACACCGCCAGATGCCAGATTGGCCAGGGCATCCGATGCCACGTTGGTGCCAACCGTGGATTTGAACGTGACCGCCCCACGGATGGGATAATGCACCGAAGCCGCGAGGGTTGCCGCAGCCGTCGCCTCGGAGGCGCTGGCCTCGAAATGCACGCCCATCTCGCTCAGAATATCCTGTGCGTCGGCCAGAACGTCCATCAAATGGCTGATCGGTGAGCCCTGATATCCGCCGACATACCCGACGCCATTTTCCAAAAGCGCCTTGGTAACGGCCAGAATACCTTCGCCGCGAAAGGTCTCTCCCGCACCCATTCGAAGCTTTTGCACTTCTTTCGCGAATGACCGCTCAGCCATGATCCTTCCTCTCCCATTTATATGAATTTTCATATAAAAATTCGCAAGTGGAAGTCAACCAAACCGCGAGTAAGTCAGGACGTGCGGAGAGTTCTGTCTTGTCTTCGACCATCTCTGTCTCCTTTTTCTCAAAGGCGTGCGTGGGCGTGCGCTGAGTAAACAACATGTCTAGACCCAGGCCTGATACGGATCGGGCAGCGGGATCGCAGAGAGCAGCTCCCGGGTGTAGGCCGCCTGCGGATTGTCAAAGAGGTCTGCGATGTCGGCGTCTTCCACGATCTTCCCCTGGTTGAGCACCAGGGCACGGGTGCAAAGACGCCGGATGACCGAAAGATCATGGCTGATGAAGGCAAGGGTCAAACCAAGATCGCGTACCAGATCCCCCAAGAGATTGAGAACCTGCGCTTGAGATGACACATCCAACCCCGACACGATCTCATCCGCGAGAATGAAATCGGGACGCAGGGCAATGGCCCGCGCGATGCCGACGCGCTGCCGCTGACCGCCGGACAATTCATGGGGATAGCGCATCGCAAAATGCGCGGGCAGTCCGACCATATCCAGGGCCTCCGCCACACGCTTGGATATGTCTTCGAACCCGTGCAGTTTCAGTGGCCCGGCGATCAGACCATGGACCCGCCGACGCGGGTTGAGCGAAGACATCGGATCCTGAAAGATCATCTGAAACCGCCGCCGCATGGCCCTTAGATGCTCTTCTGGCAAGTGGGTGATATCCGTGCCGTCGAAGATGATCTGGCCGGCTGTCGGCTCCAGCAGGCGCAACATCGCGCGCCCCAAAGTGGATTTGCCCGAACCCGACGCCCCCACGATCCCCAACACCGCCCCTTTGGGCACCTGAAAACTCAGGCCTTTCAAGATCTCGACCCGAGGGGCCTTTCCCAGCAGCGGCTTATTCGCCAGATCCGGCAAGGACAATTCGAGGTTCGCGATGTCGTACATCATAGTCCGAACCTCTGATCGTGCTGACGAACTTCCTGCTCAACCGTGTCGATGACGGACTGGGACACCGGGGTCAGATTGACCTCCGGATCGGTGTAGGTCGGCGTCGCCGCCAAAAGCGCGCGGGAGTAGGGATGAATGGGCCGCATGAAGAAGCGCGCCATTCGAGCATGCTCCACAACCTTTCCGGCATAGAGAACGGACAGCGTGTCGCAAACCTTGGACACGACGCCCAGATCATGGGTGACAAACAGCAGGGCCGTTCCATGACGCTCCTGCATTTCAGCGATCAGTTTCAGGATCTGTTTCTGAACCGTGACATCCAAAGCCGTTGTCGGTTCATCCGCGATAATCAGCTTTGGCTCTGCAGCAAAGGCGGATGCGATCAGAATGCGCTGACGCATCCCACCGGACAGCTCATGCGGATAGCTGCGCATCACCCGATCAACATGCGGGATATGAACCTCGTCGAGCAAAGCGCGGGCGCGTGTCTCAGCCTCGATACGCGGCCAACCCAGTATATCGACAAGCCGTTTTGTGATTTGCGGCCCAACCCGTTTCGATGGATTGAGCGCCGTCAACGGGTCCTGCGGGATCAGGGCTGCTGCTGTCCCGATCCGTTTGCGGCGCTCTTTTTTAGGCAGGGTCAGCAGGTCAACACCGTCCAAGAGAACCTCGCCCGCCGTTACCTCAAGCGAGCGGGTTAATATGCCCAGGACCGCCTTGCCGATCATGGACTTGCCGGCCCCTGACTCGCCCACCAATCCATGGACCTGCCCGGCCGATATATCGAACGACACGGAGCGCAGGATCACGGGCCCGCGCGAGAGCCGGACAGTCAGGTTACGAATGGAGAGATAGGGGTTCATCTCAGCACCGGATCGAAGCGGTCTTTCAACCCTTCGCCCAATTGGGAGAAGCTGAGAACCGTCAGGAACAGCGCAATCAGCGGGAAGACCAGAACCCACCAGGCCTGATGGATTGCCGTGCGACCTTCGGCGATCATGCCGCCCCAAGTTGGGCTGTCGGTCGAGATGGAGAGGTTCACAAAGGACAAGATCGCCTCGACAATCACGGCGATGCCCATTTCCAACGTTAAAAGGGCCACCATAGTTGGCAGCACGTTGGGCAAGATTTCCGTCAGAGCCGTGTTTAAGCGGGGCCGTCCGGCGATCTGGGCACTGGCGACATAATCCATCGCCCCTTGGGACAGCGCCTCGGCCCGGATCACTCGCGCAAAGCGGGTCCAGTCGATGACAATGATCGCAATGATGATCGACATCAGGCCCGGCCCCAGAACAGCGATAAGAAGGATGGCAAACAACACAGGCGGAAAGGCCATCCAGATATCGACGATGCGGCTGATGACGGTGTCCATCCAGCCCCGATAAAAGCCCGCCAAAAGGCCCAGCGTTGTTCCGATCAGGCAAGTGCAGATCCCCGCGATAAGCGCCACGACCAGCGCAACACGTGCCCCGTGCATCATCCGGGACAGCACATCGCGGCCCAGGGAATCGGTGCCCAGCACATATCCCGGCTCTGTTCCGTCCATCCAGAACGGGGGGAGGCGCCCCAGAAACAAATCTTGCGCCAAGGGGTCATGCGGCGCGATCCAGGGCGCAAAAACCGCCACTAGACAGAGCACGGTGAGCCAGCCGCCCGAAAGCCACAGCCGAACACCCAGGGGTCGTCTGACCGCCGCGCGCGCATCACGCATGGCGCAGCCTTGGGTTCAGAACGACATAAAGCATGTCGACGGCTAGATTGATCAGCGTAAAGATCAGGGCGAAGAGGATGACGATGCCCTGGATCAGTGGGAGGTCCCGGTTGATCACGGCGTCGATGGCCATGTTCCCCAAGCCTTCGTAGCTGAAAAGGCGTTCAACGATGACCGTTCCACCGATCAGGAAGGTGAACTGAACCCCGACCAAGGTGAGCGTCGGCAAGACAGCGTTGGGCAATGCCTCCTTCAAGATCACGTGGTTTTCGCCGTAGCCCTTGGTGCGCGCCAAAGTGACGTAATCAAGGTGCATCGTCTCCTTCAACGATTGCTTCAAAAGCTGCGCGATGATGGCCGCAAACGGGATTGCAAGGGCCAGGGCGGGCATGAAGGAATGAGACAGGATGTTACTGACCACATCCAGCCTGCCGCGCAGCAGCGCCTCGATCAGGAAGAAGTTGGTGGCAAAGTCGATATCTAGTGAGGGCGATATCCGACCCGAGATTTTGAAGACTGGCCACAGCACCCCGAAGAGCAGGATCAAGACCAATCCCCATAGGAAGTCCGGGATCGACAAGGCCATGCCGGATGTCACGTCCACCGCCGCTTCGGTTTTGGTGTTGCGATACCTTGTGCCGACCAATGCCATCGTGGCGCCCATGACCAAAGCGATCACCAAAGCCACCGTTGCCAGCTCTAACGTGGCGGGCAAACGCCCCAGGACCAAACCTGCCACCGGTTGACGCAAGGAAATGGAGGTCCCGAAATCGCCTTGCAGCACGCCCTGAACCCAGATCAGGAATTGCTGAAAGATCGACTTGTCAAAGCCATAAAGGGCTTGCAGGCGCGCGATATCCGCCTCGGTCGCGCCGGGGGGCAGCATCATCGCAATCGGGTTGCCCGGAACAACGCGGATCACCACGAAGACGATAACGGCCACTCCGAAGAGGGTGATGGCCGTTGTCAAAAGACGGGTAAAGATCTTGCGCAGCATCTAAAGCGTGTCTTTCGAAAGAGGCAGGGCACTCGCGGGCACCCCGCCTGTTCGCCTGTTCTAGGCGCGCGTCATCAGATGTGGCAGTAACGCACCGGAACGATGCGGCGTCACCCTCACGCCCGTCGCATGCAGGATCGGCTGCACATATTGCAGCAGCGGGATCACCTCGGCATTTTCCGCGATGTGGCGGTCGACGGCCTTCCAGCCCTCGATCCGCTTTGACTCATCAGCCTCGGCCCAAAGCGGCAGGATCTTGTTGAACGTGTCCTCGCCATCCCAAACCGAATGTGGCGACGGTCCGAACATCGCAAACCCGGTTGACGTGGAGGGGTCGCCAACGGAATTGCCCCAGTTATAGAAGGCAGCGGGTGCCAGTTGGTCGGCCGCGCGCAACTCGAAGTGTTTGGCGATCTCATAGACCTCGATCTCGGCCTCGATGCCAACGCGGCGCCAAAGGCCGACAATCGCCTGGATCATTTCAAAATCCTTGGGTTTGAACCCGCGCGTGGACTGGATCTTGAATTTGACCGGGTTGTCGGGCCCGTAGCCACTTTCGGCCAGCAAAGATTTGGCCAACTCCGGATCGTACGGAACCTCGATACTGGGATCGAAGGCGACATAGTCCGGCGTTTGAAGCGTGTCGATGGCAATGCCGTAGCCTGAGAGCAGACGGTCGATGATCGTCTGTTTGTCGATCGCATGCGCCGCGGCCTTACGCACATTCGGGTCGGTCATGACGTCGATGTCGTTCAGGAAGATCATCCCGATATCCGAGATGGGGGAGGCTGTGCCCTCGATCCCGTCTTTCGCTTTCAGGCGATCAAATTCCTCGTAGGGCACCTCCAAAGTCACGTGAGAATTGCCGGATTCCACTTCAGCAACGCGGGAGGCGGCGTCGGTGACGAATTTGATCGTAACCGTCTTAAACTCAGGCGCACCGCCCCAGTAATTCTGGTTCGCTTTCAGGCGGACAAAAGCGTTCCGCTCGAATTTCTCGACCATGTACGGACCGGACCCAATCGGGGCGGCCTCGAACCCTTCGGCGCCAACCTCTTCATAATATTTCTTGGGCAGGACATAGCCGGTCAGGAATGACATCCACTTGAAGAATGTCGGCTCAAACTCGGGCATATCCGCGGTGACGCGATTGCCGTCATGCTGGATATTGGTGATCTTGCCCCAGATGAACTGGATCGGAGAACCCGTGTCCGGGTCAGCAACCCGAGCCAGCGACCAAGCGATGTCTTCGGCGGTCAGCGGATCGCCATTGTGCCAGGTGACCCCCTCCCGCACATCCATCCAGATTGCCGAATTGTCCTCGTTCCAACCGTAGTCGGTGATGATGCCCGAGCCGAAGGTCAGGTCAGGATTTTGCGGAATGAAGTTGTCAAATACGGATTGGTAATACCCTTGCAACGTTGGATTGACCGCCGAAAGCCCCACCGTCGGGTTCCAGCTGGGCAAGGTGACGTTATAGGCAATCACCAGTTCGTCTATGGCAGCAAAAGTCGGTGTTCCGAATGTCGCCAGCGTGATCGCGGCCCCCGTGGATCGCAACATCCCTCGTCTTGATAATTTCATGGCAGTCTCCCCTGTTAAGTTTATTTTCCGGCCAGTTTTTGAGCGAGCAGCGTTCCCGGCCCCGCGCCCGTCCCGCCCCCGGGCCACACGGCAGCGCCGGTGTGATAGAGGTTCCTGATCGCCGTCCGGCCATCGGCAAACCCCCGAACGGGGCGGTTCAAAAAGTGCTGGTGTAAATGATGGCTGCCGCAGACCTGATCGCCGCCGACCAGGTTGGGGTTGTCCGCTTCCAACATATCGGGTGTGACAACGTGTTGGCCCAGGATACTGTCGCGCAAACCGGGCGCATAGCGTTCGACGATATCAAGGACGCGGTTGGCAAACGGCTCTGCCGCGTCTGCCCAGGTCAGCGCATCGATCTCCCCTTTGGCATCCCCCTTGATCTGACCCGGCACCATCCGCACCTGAAGCCACAACACGTGCTTACCTGCCGGCGCTCGCGACGGATCGACCACGGTGGGCTGCCCGCACACGATCACCGGCTCGTCCGGCAACTTGCCCGCTTTCGCCTGCGCGTAGGTCCGCGCCATCTGTTCCAAGGAGGGAGCCAGATGGACGTAGGCGAATTTCTTCAGCTCAGCCGCGCGCCAATTCGGCAGGGCGTCCAGCGCAAGATGGATCATCATGGTTCCGGGGGCATGCTGGAACTGTGCCATCTCCCGGTCGTAACGCTCATGCCCGGTCTCACCGGCCAGCTTTCGCAACGCGCCGGGCGCGACATTCGCGATGACGGCTTTGGCCGCGTTCACCTGACGTCCATCCGCAAGCTCGATCCCGGATGCCTGTCCTGATGTGTGAACGATGCGTGCCACTTTTGCATCGCAACGCACTTTGCCGCCACGCGCCTCTATCATGCCGACCATGGCTTTGATCATCGTGTCGGCGCCACCTGCACCCAACACCATGCCAAAGGCTTGTCCTGCCATTGCCTCAAGGTAGGGAAAGACCGCGCCGCCCGCCACGTCAGGCGCAAAATCCAGGTGCATTCCCCAGACGGCCAACGCGGCTTTCACATGCTCGCTTTCAAACGTCTGATCCAGCCAGTCCCTGGGCGACATGGTCATGAATTTCGCAAGATCCAGGCATTCGCCACTCCCGTTCTTGCGCCACAGCGTCCAGGATAAAGTTGCGATTGCACCTAATGTCATCGGTGTGCCCAGAACCGGTAAGATGCGGTCGGCCTGGGTGGAAAAACTATCGGTGAGCGCTTTCCAGGCCTCTGCATCCGCATCAGAAAATCCCCGGATACGCGCAGTTGTCAGCGCGGCATCTGCCGAGACACCAAACCACCGACCGTCCGGAAAGAGGGATGCAAAGGGATGAGATGTGGGCACGAACGCCAACCCATGTTTCGCCAGTTCTGCCGCATTCTCGTTGTAAAACCGCGAACCCGCAAACAAGGAAAGGTTCATTGCGGCCCAGTCATGGCGAAACCCGGGCACTGTGTAGGCACCGGTTTTGACCGCCCCACCCGGTTCTGACGCCTGCTCAAAAACCTCAACGCTCCATCCGCGCGCGGCCAGGTGACATGCGCAGGCAAGAGAGTTGTGGCCTGCACCGATGATGACTGCATCTGGCATTAACAGGATAACTTTCTAAGACGATTTTCAAAATTAATTGCAAATACAAGTATTCTTGTCTAGCGTTTCGTCAATAAAAGTGGCCAATCGCACGCTGCTTTGACCAATTGGGGAGAAAGAGATGAATTCTTCAGACGTCGTGACACATCTTGGCGGAATGCTGGCTTCTGGTGGCGTAGAGGTTGTGGACTGCTCCGGCGTGCTGGGCCCGGATACGCCAATCCTTCAACTACCCCCCGACTTTGCGAAGAACACGCCCAAGGTGGAGATCCACAAGATCTCGGAATACGACAATGATGGCCCGTTCTTTGCCTGGAACTGGATGGTTTTGGGGGAACATTCGGGCACGCATTTTGATGCGCCCCACCATTGGATTACCGGCAAAGACTATGAAGACGGCTATACCGACAGCCTTGAGGTTCAAAGGCTGATCGCGCCTGTCAATGTGATCGACTGTTCCGCCCAATCAGCCAATGACGAGGATTTCCTACTGACAGCGGAAGGCGTCAAGGCCTGGGAAGCCGAGCACGGAGAGATCGGTAAAGGCGAATGGGTCGTCATGCGCACCGATTGGGACAAACGCGTTCACGACGAAGCCAAGTTTTTAAACGCGGATGAAAGCGGGCCCCATTCTCCCGGCCCGACGCCGGATTGCATCGAGTATCTGCTGAGCAAGAAAATCGTGGGATGGGGGACGCAATGTATTGGCACAGATGCCGGGCAGGCCGGTGGGATGGAGCCGCCATTCCCCGCGCATAACCTGCTGCACCGCGATAATTGTTTCGGATTGGCATCCTTGGCCAATCTGGACAAGCTGCCGGCCAAGGGCGCGATCCTGATCGCGGCTCCGCTGAAAATCAAGAATGGCACGGGGAGCCCAATCCGCGCTTTGGCGTTGGTTCCAAAAGCCTGATCATCATGGCGTCTTATGATCATTTGATCATCGGCTCTGGCATCAATGCGCTGGTGGCCGCATCTATGTTGTCCAAAAAGGGCGACACAGTCCTTGTGATCGAACGTGAAGATCGCATCGGCGGGTGTATGTACACAGCCGACGACGTCACCTTGCCCGGGTTTCATCACGATGTGATGGCGGCAACTTTCGTGCTGTTCATGACAGGTCCTGCACAGGCCGAACTGGGCGAAGACCTCGCCAAACATGGGTTCGAATACTGCCACACACAGCACCCGACCGCTGTTTTGCGCCCCAATGGCAATGCCCTGCGGCTTGAGATGGATCGGGCGGCCAATGTCGCCCGCTTCAACGAACGGTCGGCAGGCGATGGCGAACAGCACGCCGCGGATGTTGGAGAGATCGAACAGGATGCGGAGTTTCTCTTCTCCCTGTTGGGTCAGCCGCTTTGGTCGCGCAAGATGGCCTGGCTGTTGGCAAAGCGGGCCTGGAAAACCGGTCTGGGTCCGCTGAAAGCCTGGTTTGGGGAAGCCCTGGAACCTGCGCGGGGGTGGCTGGAAGGCAGCTATACCAGCGAGGATGTCCAAGCGCTTTGGGCCCCGTGGGTGTTGCATACAGGTCTTACCCCGGAAACCAGCTACAGCGGCCAAATGGGCAAGGTCATCGCCTTTGCACTGGAGGCTGCGGGCGCGCCCGTCGTCAAAGGCGGTGCGGGGCAGGCGGCGCAGGCGTTCCGATCCCTAATCGAAGCCAACGGGGGGGAGGTGCGCACAGGCGTCGAAGCGCAAAGGATCCTGATCGAGAACGGCTCTGCCATCGGGGTCAAAACCTCGGATGGCGAAACATTTAGGGCACGGAATGTTATCGCAAGCACAGCCCCTGGACAGCTTTACGACGGGCTTCTTGGCGAGGCTGAGGCTCCGACACGTCGCAAGGCATTCCGCCACGGTCGTGGGAATTTCCAGCTTCACTTTGCCTTGGACGGCCCGATCCAATGGAAGGCCGAAGGTCTGGATGATGTTGCATTGATCCATCTGTCGGACGGCATCGATTCTGTGTCGAAGTCCAGCAACGAGGCAGAGCGGGGCCTGCTGCCGGAAACGCCGACAATCTGCGTAGGACAGCCACATCGTCTGGACCCATCCCGCTGTCCCGAAGGCAAAGCGATCCTTTGGCTGCAAATCCCCGACGCCCCCTGCGTGATCAAGGGGGATGCCGCGGACGAAATTCAAACGACAGCCCATTGGACTGCAGATCTAAGAGAGGCGTTTGCAGATCGGGTCGAAGCGATCCTGGAAGGTCATATTGCCAATTGGTCAGAAATCAGGCTAAAGCGTCGGGCCTATTCTCCGGCCGATATTGCAGACATGAACATCAACCTTGTCGGTGGCGATCCATATGGCGGTGCTTGCACGCTGGATCAGTTCTTTGTCTGGCGGCCCTTTCCTGGTCAAAGGAACAATGACACGGTGATTAGAAACCTTCACCACATCGGCGCGTCGACGCATCCGGGTCCGGGACTGGGTGGCGGATCGGGTTACAATCTGGCCAAGAGGTTGGGCGCGTGACCGCACACGACGCGAAAGGTCGGTATAAGTCTCTCGGAGAAATCGGCCTCGAAAACTTTGCGACGTACATGATGAACCGGATCATGGCGCGCTATAACGCCCGGTTACGCGGGCGCATCAGATCCATGGGTCTGACCACCGCGAAAATGCGGGCATTGGCGGTGCTTTCGGTCATCGACGCCCCGCTGGTCGGAGAATTGGCTGTCTATTCCATCATCGAGAAGTCAACGCTTAGCCGCGCCCTTGATGCGCTGGAGGCGGATGGGCTCATCGTCCGATCCATGGACCGGGAGGATTCTCGCGCGATCCGGATCAGCATTACGCCCGACGGGCGCCGTGCCTTTGAAGAGGTCTGGCCCGACATGCTGGACTCCTACGAAGCCATGTTCGCGGGCATCGGAGATGACGAGCGTCAGGCTTTTCTTGGGACGCTCAAGAAGATGCTCAAAAACACGCGCGTGCATGACTATTGAGCCACGGCGATAGGGGCGGGTCCTGCGGCAGACAAAAGCGTCCGCCAAGCGCGCGGAACTATCCAAACCAGTGGGATCGTTCATCCTCAAGCCTCTCAGGTTGGTCATGACTACGCGTGTTTCGGCGCGACCTGCCGCGCTTGGGATGCTCTGAGCAAGCCCCATCTGGTTTCCCGGTGAAGCCTGATTGGCTGCACCTATTGCCCAAAGGTCCCCGAGATTCAGCCTACTGCCTCACGAATGGCAGCGATCGTGGCTTTGCGGTCGCGTCTGGCGGCGAGGGCCTCTTCCATATCCACCTGCACAAAGCGCGTTTCGGTGTTGGGCTGAAGCTGCCCGATCAGGTCCATGTCAGCCGAGATAATGGTGCCGATCATGAAGTATCCGCCCCCTGACACCGCGTCGCGGTGCAGGATGATGGGCTCTGTGCCGCTGGGAACCTGAACCGAGCCGTAGGGATAGCACGCATCGGTGATGTTAGAAGGGTCAGAGCCCGCACCGAAGGGCTGCTCACGGTCCACGAATTCCATCACCCGCCCGCCCTGAAAACGGTAGCCCATGCGATCCGCCTCGTTCGCGACTTTCCAGGTATCCTCGAAAAACCCCTTTTGCGCCGCCTCGGTGATCCTGTGCCAGTACAATCCCGGCAGCATCCGCAGTTCGGCCGCATTGCCCGGGCCACGGCGCAGGCTCTCGGGGACCGACTTTCCCGCGCGCCCCGATGCCTTTTCGGGGCCAAGGGGAAGCGTGTCGCCCGGCTGCACGGCACGGCCTTCGTAGCCGCCAAGCGCCCCGATCGCATAGGTCGAGCGGCTGCCGAGCATCGGTTGTGTCGCGATCCCGCCAGAGATCGCGATGTAGCCCCGCGCTCCCGACCGCAGAAAGTCGAAGGAGAGCACATCGCCGGGCTTCACGTCGAAGGCGGTCCATCCCGGCTGTTCCTCGCCGTTCACCTTGGGCGGAAGATCCGCACCGCAGACGGCGACCGTGGCGTTTTCGGTGAATTCAAGCTCCGGACCCATGAACACCGCTTCCAGCCCTGCGGCCTCCTCGGGGTTGCCGACCAGCAGGTTGGCGGCCCGCATGGCCAGACGGTCCATGGCCCCGCCCATCGGAATGCCAAGGTGGTAAAAGCCGGGCCGTCCCAGATCCTGGATCGTCGTCAGAATGCCCGATGAGATGATGTTAACCGGCATAGAGGGCCTCCATCAGTTTGGCGTTGGTGCCGTCGATATCGGCGTTGTATTTCTCCAGATCGAAGACGACATCGCGGATCCGGGGCTCAAAACGACCCGCCTGCACATCCTCGACTGCCGCGTCATAGGCCTCCCGGTCGATCGGCTTCCATTTCACGATATCGCCGGGCTTGAAGAAAACCATGAAATCCTTGAGGTAGCTGACCTTTTGCTGAGGATCGAAGATCGGCATCGGGGTGATGCCGAACATCTGGTAGCCGCCAGCCCCCCGCACCGAGTAGATGCAACTGAAGCAGCCACCGTACCCGACGGTCAGTTTCGGCGTATCCGTGCGGGGACGCAGGTACTTAGGCACCTCGATCTGACGGGGGCGGTCGACCATCTGGTAAAGGAAGGGCAGGCCCGAGACGAAACCGACCATGCTGACGAACCACGGCGCGCCGGAATGCGCCTCGATAAAGGCCTGAACGTCCTCGAAACCATTGATCTCTGCCGCGTATTCGATGTCGGTCGCGTCGGGATCCTGATGCCGCTCGCGAAAGCGCATCAGCGTCTCGTGGGTCCAGGGATCCTGATAGAAAACCGGGATCTCGATGATGCGGGTGTTCAGCGTCGCATCCGCCTGCTCTGCGTCGCGCTCCATTTCCTTGAGCAATCCCAGTAGCTTGTCGGGATGGATCACATCAGGATCGAACTTGATCTGGAAGGAGGCATTGGCCGGGCAGATCTCGGTCACACCGTCGATATTGGCGTCCCGGACGGCATTGGTGATGGCGAGCGAGACAAAGAACGCCTCAAGCGACATGGCGTCGTCGACCTCGACGAAAATGTGCTCGTCCCCGCCAAATGTATATCGGCATGTCATGCGGCTGTGTCTCCCTCCGTCTGCATTTTCCTTGCGATGGTGTCGCCATGTGTCTCGAGCCAGGGCTCCAGCCACTTGGTGTGGACGCGGTTTTGCTTGACGTCATCGGCGTCCAGCAGCGCCTGAAATAGCGGGGCCGTGGTGGCCAGACCGCCGATGCGCAGCTCTGCCAGAGCGCGGGCGAGGCGGGCACATGCGGCCTCGCGGGTTTCGCCATGAACGATGAGTTTGCCCAGAAGCGAGTCGTAAAAGGGCGGCACGGTGTATCCGTAATAGAGCATGTGATCGAAGCGCACGCCGGGACCGGTCGGTACCTCAAGCGCGGAGACGGTGCCGGGAAACGGCATGAAGCCGTTCGACGGATCCTCGGCATTCAGGCGGACCTCGATGGAATGGCCGGTGCGGCCAATGTCGCCTTGTTTATGGCGAAGGGGTTCACCGCCTGCGATGCGGATCATCTCGGCCACAAGGTCGAGGCCGGTGATCATCTCGGTGACGGGATGCTCCACCTGAATGCGGGTGTTCATCTCGATGAAATAGAATTTGCCGGTTTCATCGTCGTAGAGGTATTCGACAGTGCCCGCGCCACGATAGCCGACGGACCGCGCAAGGTCGGCGGCGGAGGCGCAGATGGTCTGCCGGGTCTCTTCATCCAGCGCGGTCGAGGGGGCTTCCTCCCACACCTTTTGGCGACGTCGTTGAAGGGAACATTCCCGTTCCCAGCAATGGATCGCATCCGTGCCGTCGCCAAGGATCTGCACTTCGATATGGCGCGCGCGCTCGATGACCTTTTCGATATAGATGCCACCGTCGCCAAAGGCGGCTTTCGCCTCCGAGGACGCTTGGGGGGCGAGTTTGCGGAAGCTTTCGGCATCTTCGGCAATGCGGATGCCGCGCCCGCCGCCGCCGGCAGACGCTTTGATCATCACGGGAAAACCGATCTGCACGGCCAGCCCTGCCGCCTCCTCCATATCGGTTATCACACCGTCGCTTCCGGGAACCGTGGGCACGCCCGCCTTGGCGGCTTGCGCGCGGGCGGCGGCTTTGTCGCCCATCAGCTTGATCGTCTCGCCGCTTGGCCCCACGAAGATCATGCCCGCATCCTCGACCGCTTGCGCGAATGCTCCGTTTTCGGACAGAAATCCGTAACCCGGGTGAATTGCATCGGCGCCGGTATCCTTGGCGGCTTTCAATATTGCTTCGGTATTCAGATAGGATTTGGCGGCCTGAGCCGGGCCGATATTCACCGCCTCATCCGCGATCCGAACCGCCAGCATGTCGGCATCGGCATCCGAATGCACCTGCACCGTCGCAATACCCAGATCCAGCGCCGCGCGGATCACCCGCACCGCGATCTCGCCTCGATTGGCGATCAGGAGTTTGTGGATGCCCATCAGTCCAGCTTCACCAGAACCTGTCCGGCGGTGACCGGGTCAGTGTCTTCGACTTCGTATGAAGCGACGGTCCCCTCGCCATCGGCCTTGACCTCGTGGAAAGTTTTCATCACCTCCACAAGGCCGATCGTGTCGCCCTTGGCCACGCTGTCGCCGACCTCCTTATAGGGCGGCTCGTCCGGGGACGGTTTGCGATAGAAGGTTCCGGGGATCGGCGATTTGATCTCATGTGCCATATGTTGGGTCCTCGGCTGTCAGGCGGCTTTGAGTTGTGCAAGGGCGGCGCTGGCCGCCTTGGCGATGTCTTCGGAATTGGGTGTGTCGGAATGAATGCAGATGGTCTCTGCCCGGACCGGCAAGGACTGGCCCCCCACCGTCTCCATCGTGCCATCGGCGACGGCCCGGTGGACGCGCTCGGCGGCCACAGCAGGGTCCACTGCGTCATGCGCGCGCGTGATGATCAGCTTGCCCGTGTCATCGTAATCAAGGTCGGCGAAGAATTCTGCGATGAACCCCGCGCCCTCGGCCTGGTAGATGGTTTCATGCAAGGTGCCCGCGAGACCCATCACCGGCAGATCGTAGAGCCTTGAAGCCGCTGCGATGGCGCGCGCGATGTGGTCCTGCCGCGCCGCCATGCCGTAAAGCGCGCCGTGTGGCTTGATATGGGCAAGCGTGGTGCCTGCCTGTTTACAGAACGCATTGAGCGCGCCGATCTGGTAGAGGACGATGTTCAACATTTCTTCTTCGTCGATCTTCATCTCCCTCCGCCCGAAACCGGGCAGATCGGGAAGGGAGACATGCGCGCCGATCCTGACGTCATGCGTGACCGCCAGTTCCACCGTCTTGCGCATGTGGTTCGGATCGCTTGCGTGAAACCCGCAGGCGACGTTGGCCTGGTCGATATAGGGCATCAGCGCTGCGTCGTTGCCCATGTGATAAAGGCCGAAGCTTTCGCCCATGTCGCAGTTCAGGTCTGCCATTCCGAATTCTCCCTCAGTCCTTGAGCGACGCGACATAGCGCAGCCGGATTTGATCGGCGATCACGGCCAGGATCAGCAGTGTGCCCAAAACCACAGTCTGCAGATAGCTTTCGATCCGGGCCAGGTTCATACCGTTCTGAACCAGACCGATGAAGAGCGCGCCGAGCACTACATTCTCCAGCCGTCCGATCCCGCCGCGCAGGCTGACGCCCGCGATCACGCAGGCCGCAATGCTTTCAAGCGGCATGGACGCGCCGATATTGGCCTCTCCGGTATCGAGACGTGCGGTCAGAAGCATGCCGGCCGTTGCGGCCAGTGCCGCACATAGAACATAGGTGGCAAAGAGCGTTCCGCGAACATTGATGCCCGACAGCCGCGCGGCCTTGGCGTTGCCACCCACGGCGTAGAAATAGCGCCCGTAAGGCGTGCGGTAGAGCAGAACCCAAAGGAGGACGATCAGCAAGGCGGCCACCCAGACAGGCGTGGGCACACCCAGCATCGTGCCGAACCCGAATATGTCGCCGAACGCCACCGGCATGCCGTAGACCGGAACGCCGCCGGTCAGGTAGAGCGCGATGCCAAAGCCCACGGACGCCATGCCAAGCGACATCATGAACGGTGAGACGTTGAAGAAAGCGACACCAATGGCGTTGGCAACGCCCACCATCGAACCGGCCAGAACGCCTGCCAGAAAGCCAAGGCTGATGGCCAGGAGGATGGCATCCGGCATAGCCGCGTATATGCTGGCCATGGTGAGTGCACCGACCACCGAAGACAGGGCAAGGATCGTGCCGACGGACAGGTCGAACCCGCCCGTCAAAAGCGCCAGCATCTGCCCAAGAGAGACGATCATCAGATAGACCGATTGCCGTAGGACGTTCATTAGGTTCCGGCCGGTCAGGAAATTGTCCGACATCAGCGAAAACACGGCCACCGCAATCACCAGGAGAAACGGCAGGATGCCAAGGCGCACGAAGGCCTTTTTTAGAAACGTGCCCACATCCATCAGGCGGTTTCCTTTTCGAAGAAGTTGGCGAGGACGTTTTCCTCGGTCAGCGCGTCCCCACACAGCTCGGCCTGGATGCGGCCCCGGTAAAAGACATAAGCGCGGCTGGTCAGATTCAGGATTTCAGGCAGGTCCGAAGACACGATCACAATGGCTGTCCCTTCCATGGAAAGCTCGACAATGAACTGATAGATCGCCTGCCGGGTGCCGACATCGACGCCCACGGTCGGCTCATCGAAGATCACCAAATCGACCGGGCGGGTGAGACTGCGTGCGAGCATCACCTTCTGCTGGTTCCCGCCGGAAAAGTGATCGACAGCGCGTTCGGGCTGGTTCGGCGACAGGTTCAGCCGTTGGGCAAGATCGCTCACGGTCCGACGCTCGCCCGCGCGGTCCATGAAGGGGCCGCGGCGAAACGGGGCCACGTCGAGCGCGGCGATGGAGATGTTTTCCCGCACAGGACGCACCATGAGCAGGCCTTCGTCATGCCGATCCGCGGGCAGATAGAGAAAGCCCGAGCGTACCGCCTGCGCCGGCGACTGCCCGGTGACGGTCGCCCCTTTGTAAAAGACCTCACCGCTCGCGATTTGAACAGCGCCAAAGGCTGCCTGCGTTGCTTCGGATTTTCCCGAACCCACGAGACCGGCAAGCCCCAAGATCTCTCCGCGACGCACGTTCAGCGAGACGTCGAGCACGCGCCCGTTTGTCGTGGTCACTTGATCCAGCCGCAGGATCTCCTCGTCGCCGGGCGCGTGGTCGATCACGGGAAAGATCGCGCCGACGTTCCGGCCGGTCATCAACTCGACCAGACGATCCTCGTCCGCCTCTTCCACGCTGATCGTGTCGATGTATTTGCCGTCCCGCAGAACGGTGATGCGGTCGCCGATCCTGCGGATCTCGGACATGCGGTGGGTGATGTAGATGATCCCGACCCCTCTTGCCGTCAGATCCCCGATGATCTTGAAAAGCTGATCGGTCTCGTGATCGGTCAGGCTCGCCGTCGGCTCGTCCAGGATCAGGACAGACAGATCCGACCGAAAGGCCTTGGCGATCTCGACCATCTGTTGCTCGGCCCGGCTGAGATGTTCGACCTTCTGCTGCGGTTGGAGGTCGAAGGCGAGCTCTTCGATAATGCGTTTCGCTTCTCGCCGCATATCGGCGCGATCGAGAAACAGGCCGCGACAATGCTCCGCCCCGAGAAACAGGTTCTCCTCCACCGTCATCTGCGGGATCAGCGAGAACTCCTGAAATACGGCTGACACTCCGTGAGCCCGTGCGTCATGGACCGAATGGAACGTGACGGGTTTGCCGTCGCGCTCGATCTGTCCGGCACTTGGCGTGTTCGCGCCGGACAACATAGATATTAGGGTGGATTTCCCGGCACCGTTCTCCCCAAAGAGGATATGAACCTCGCCCGCGCGCAGATCGAAATCCACGCCATCAAGCGCCCGCACGCCGGGGTAATCTTTGGTCAACCCCCGCGTCGCGAGACGTGGTGCCGGTTCCGTCATATGCCTTACTCGACCCGAAAGACCGGCTTGAAACCGTTCGGCGCGAGGGTTGAGGCGGGATCGAAATCCGCGTGGTTGTCTGTCGTCACCACGTAAAGCGCTGGGCCCACGTGCTGGAAATACTCTTCGCCTTCGAGGATGCGCACCGCCTGGTCAATGGCGATGCGGCCCTGGATCACGGTGGAGTCAGTGGGAGCCGCCAGGATCTGACCGCGCGAAATGCCCCGATCCACGCCGGGCGTGAAGTAATACGAGACGACCTTGACCTGATCGGTCAGCCCGCGCGCCCGCAGGATCGGCACTGCCGCTTCGGCTGTCACGGCCGTTCCGGCGATGTAGGCAAGGTCCGGGTAGGTCTCCAGCGCGTCCTCCACCAGCTTTGACTGTGCTTCCTTGCCGGTGTCGCCGTAGAAGGTATCGACCACCTCGACAGCACTGCCCTCGGCAGCACCGAGAAACCCGGAATTGCCTGCTTCGACCCAGCCCGCGCCCGCCGGCCCGGGGAACCACGCGACCTGCACCGGCTCGCCTTCGGGATGCGCCTGAGCCAGGAATTCGCCTGCTTTCGCGCCCATTTCACCAAAAGATACAAGGGATTTCGCACTGAGTTCCGGCGACGACATGCCGTTGATGACGTCGATCACCGGAATGCCCTGTCCGCGGATCTCGCCGACAAGATTGTTGAGACCGTCGAAAGAGATCGCCCCGATCACAACTGCATCAGCACCGGCTGCGACACAATCCTCGATCTGGCTGATCTGAGTGTTCAGCTCGGTGTAGCCGCCCGCCTCAACGAGCTGCATATTCACGCCCAGACGCTCGGCTTCGGAGGCGACGCCGTAGTTCACGCCCAGCCAGTAAGCGTCCTTCATGTGCGGGAATGAGACGCAGATCTCCCAAGGCTGGCTCGCCTTCTCAAGCGGCATGTAGTCCACGGATGTGCGCGGGCTCGACATGTCAAAGGCCGGCTCCCAGCTTTCGACCGCGTATGGATACCAGGCATCCTCTGCCATCGCACTTCCCGCCGATAGCGTAAGGGCGGACACACCCGCCGCCAAAGTCGTTCGGATCATCATCTTTTTCTCCCCAATCCTTCGTTGGAAATGCCAGCCGCACCGGGCCACACCTCAATGCTCAAAAGGGTGGTAAGCTTGGCGCCCTATGACAAATTCAAAGAAAAACGGAGCAATATTGGATTTTTCGATGCCTTTTTGCCGCTGTGAAACGCACAGATCGGCAAGCCAAACCGTCGGCTTGGCAAGGTAATCCACTGTTTAATAATGGGGATCTGTTGAGCCAGCAGCGCGCGATCCGAATTGACACGACTTAGCGTCTGTATCACAAAAGGAATAAGAAAAATGAATAGCAGGAATCTGTTTTTCAGATGGAGCCCTCGCTCAGACAGATCAGATACTTTGTTGCGGCCGCAACATCGGGACAGGTGTCCAGAGCCGCTCGTGACCTCAATGTCTCGCAAAGCGCGGTCACGACCGCCATTCGCCAGTTGGAAGATCTGATCGGCAGTCCGCTGCTGCGACGGCATGCGAGGGGCGTGTCGCTGACCCATGACGGGACGATCTTTCTGCAGCATGCGCACCGGATCTTTGCCACTGTCGACGAGGCGCTGCATGCACCCGGCGCCTTGCGGAGCACGTTGACGGGCAAGCTGCGCGTCGCGATGACCTATACCGTGGCGGGCTATTTCATACCGCAATATCTCGAACGCTTTGCTCGCAACTATCCCAGTATCGAAATCCTGCCGGTGGAAGCGAGCCGGATGGATATCGAATCCGGTCTACAATCGGGGCAGTTCGACATCGCCGTCCTGCTGACATCGAACATCATGGACCAGGAGGGGCTGGCCTATGAGACCCTGATCAAGTCGCCAAGGCGCCTGTGGCTGTCGACCAGTCACGAATTCCTCGAACGCGACGTGATCACCCTCTCTGACGTGGCCACGCAGCCTTACATTATGCTGACCGTCGACGAGGCATCGAACACGGCGCAGCGATACTGGAACCAGGCGGGCGCCCGTCCCAAGACGTTGATGCGTACGTCATCGGTCGAGGCGGTGCGCTCTCTTGTGGCCAGCGGCATGGGCGTCACCATCCTCTCGGATATGGTCTACAGACCCTGGTCGCTCGAAGGGCTTCGCGTCGAAGCGCAAGATCTCGCCACGCCCATTCCGACGATGGATGTGGGACTGGCCTGGGCTATCAATGTCGAGTTGCCGCCCGCTGCGTTGGCCTTCTCAAAGTTCATGCAGATGAGCGCGGATATTGATCGCAAGATGTTCGTCTAGAGTTTTTTCATGTCATAGGCACATGCGCGTTGCGGGACGACCATCATCCAAGACATCGCTGAGGCAGCCCGCATTCGTCGATCTTTTCGGGGATCATCCGTCCATCCACGCCAGATCGGAACCTCGTTCTCACCCGCTGCGGGCAACGACGCCCTTGGATGTGCCTGTGTCGTTTCCCGCGCGTTCTGAAAATCAAAGTCGCCTATCTTTCATGGGCGCCTGCAGCCAAAGCACATTCCCCTGAACCTCGGTGCTGACAAGACGGGGTGCGATTGCGGGGCAGGTTTGGGAAGCCTCACATCCTAACGACCGTGTGCGCCCTCGCGCCAGCCGCTGCTCGTGGGGGGCACCTAAAACACCCCCATGCTGATGCCCGCACCCATGGCGGTCCCGAGGTCTCGACATAAAGACAATTGCTCTTCCGGGATCACTTTCTCGGCCAGGATCGCTTCTGGTGTTTGCGCATGCGTACAAACGATCAACGGTTGTTGCGCTTCGCGAAGGCGCCATCCCTGTGCAATGCGGGCGATCTGGCGCGCTGCGTTTTCACCATCAGATCCGGCACAGACCATCTGCGCATATGGCCGGCCTTCGATCTTGCCAAGCACCGGATAATAACACCGGTCGAAGAAATCCTTCATCACACCAGCGATCGCGGCCAGGTTTTCCGGACCGCAAAAGATGTACCCCTCGGCCTCAAGGAGATCCGCAGGACCGGCCTCTGCCGCCAACATCAGCTTGGTTATGATTTCCAGCCGCGCGGCAGAGGCCGCAGCTTCGGCCATTTGCCTGCTGCCCCCGGTCATCGAATGATAGACAATCAACAACTGCGCCATTCGGCAGGTGTAATTCCACGCGCCATCGCTCGCAACTCTGATCGGGCTGCTGTGTCACGCCGCCTAAGCACAGCAACTGATCCTTTGGCGAGGGCGATTGCGCAGCGGGGTGAGATGTGACCCTGCATGGCCTTTCAGGTATGGCAGAACGGTTACTGACTCAGAACGCGTGCAACGTCCTGGGCATAAGAACGCATTGCAGCAGATGCATCGCTATCAAACTCGACGGGATGCAGAGGTAATATAGCTGCCCCCGAATGGAAAAGGTGCCACGATGGCTTTGCGCCCTGGACTCGCTCTGACAGGCGCACCAAGGATCAACAGCGCCCAAGCCTAAGCCCGCTGCGCTGACCGGGCGGGTGCAGGGGGCGTTCGTTGAGACGTCTGCCCGAACCACGCGCTTGCCAGCGCAAGGGCCATTCCAAAAAGCTGCAGCGGGCTCAGCGCCTGGTTCAGGATAACCCAGCCAAGCAGGGCGGCCGCGACAGGGCTCAGCCGTCCGAGAGGAGAGACGGCCGAGGGGCCGAGCACTGCGATCCCCCGAAACCACAGGATGTAGGTGATCGCGCCGCCGACAAGGCCAAGATAGACAAAGCCCACGATATTTGGCGCCGAAAGCGGCGGGAGCGGTGGCTCCAACAAAAGCGCCATGGGCAACAGCAGGATGCCCCCCGCAGTCAATTGCCACGCGGTAAATGTCAGCGGCGATACCGGAGGTTGCCAGGTCTTTGTCAGCACCGTGCCAAGCGCCATGGAGGCTGCCCCACCCAAGGCAGCGATGATGCCCACGCTATCCAGCGTTGCGTCGGGTGTCAGGACGAGAAGACCAACGCCGATCACGCCGACAATACCGGCGATCAGTCCGGTTCTTGTGATCGCCTGGCCCATCATCTGCTGCGCCAGAACCAGGACGATCAGGGGCTGGACGGCACCGATGGTCGCCGCAACCCCGCCGGGCAAACGATAGGCCGATACGAACAAGAGCCACCAGAACACAGAAAAGTTAAGCGCACCCAGAACGAACGCGCGGGCAATCCACCGTCCCTTTGGCAGTGTGCGGACAAGCAAAAACAGCAAAAGACCAGCCGGCAGCGCCCGAAGCATCGCGGCCGTGATCGGATAACCGTCCGGCAAAAGCTCCGTCGTCACAATGTAAGTGCTGCCCCAGACAGTCGGCGCAAGCGCAGTCAGGAAAACGTTGAAAATTCGGGGCATCCGTGGCTCCACTTTATTATCTTGACGTCAAGATAAACCCATTTGTCTTGACGTCAAGATAATGGTGGGCGTAGCGTCGACATCATGGATGCCGTCGACCGAATTCTGCAGCAATGGGCCACCGCACGGCCTGACCTCGACACCTCTGCGATGGGACCGGTCGGTCGTCTTTCGCGGGTTTCTCATCACTTCACGCGACAAATGGGAGAGACGTTCGCCCGTAACGGGTTGAACGCCGCCGGTTTCGACGTTCTTGCGACCCTGCGCCGATCTCCTCCGCCACATGCTCTGTCGCCCGGTGAGTTGATGTCCTCGATGATGATTACATCCGGTACGATGACAAACCGGATTGATCAGCTTGCCAAGGCAGGCTTCGTCACGCGACGAACTGACACCCAGGATGCGCGCCGCGCCGTGGTCGGACTGACCGACAAGGGGCGGGACTTGATCGATGTGGCGCTTGCCGATCACGTGGAAACGCAAAGCTCCCTTCTTGTCGCCTTATCGGAAAAGGAAATCGCCCAACTGAACGCCGCTTTGTCCAAGCTGTTGAAGGCGGCTGAGCCACGGTAGAAAATGCCCGACGCGGTACCCATTCGTGGCGGGCCGCCGCGTGCTTTGTTTGCGAGACATTTCGGAAAACCGGGCGGCTTGGTTGGCAGATTGGCGCCTGACTGACGGAACCGGGCAAAGCCGACACTTTGTTGCAGGGCTTTGAGGGAACCAAACGTCCTTTGCTGCCGGGCGAAGGGTTTGTTTTTTCTCGGATATGAATTGCGAGAACGCAGATCAAGTCATGGAGATGCCAAGGCCGTGGCGGTTGTCATGTTCGCCAGTTGGTTTGACACTTGATCCGACAGCTTTGCCATTTCGAAGCGAGAAAGCGCTTGGCCATGCCAGCCGGATCTATCGCCAGGAGCAGATCGATGCGCTCTGCGGATCAACTCCATCCGTCGATGCGGGGCCACCATTCGCCATTCGTCACATGATAGCCGCCATAGCCCCCAGCCGCAGTAAGGCAGGCATGGCCGGGAATGACCCGGACGAGGCTTCCGATAGGCAGCCGGTCATATAGGGCAGGGTCCGAGACTGTGACCGTGCCATGCTCCTGATGCACCGTGTCGATTGCCAGATCCAAAGGGGTCATCGTCTCGGGATTGCAAAGCCAGCCGTATTTCGCCTCGGGCAGATAGGTGTTCGCGCCGATATCCTTGGACATGGCCAATGCGCCCGCGTCGATTGTCAGAACGCCCGCCGCGCGATTGTGCCCGATGACCGTCGACAGCACGGTGAGTGCGATATCCTCCAGACGGCAGATATTTCGGCCAAATTGCGAGAGATCGCAGAACAGGTAGATGCCGGCGCGCACCTCCGTCACACCAGTCAGATCGGGTGCATGCAACACGGTCGGTGTGGATCCGATCGAGATGACCGGGGCGTCAAAACCGGCCTCTCGCAGTTTCTGCGCGGCGGCGCGGGCGGTTTCGGTCTCGACGCCCGCGGTTCGCGCCACGTCAGTCAAATCGTCGGTGGCGTAGGAATGCCCGGCATGCGTCATCACACCTGTGCATAGAGGCCCCAGCGCTTCTGCAATCTCAAGGAGCATGGGAGTATCGACCGGCAGCCCGCCGCGATGTTCGCCGCAATCAAGCTCGATCAGGACAGGGTTTTCGAGGCCGGAGGCGCGCAGGGCGCGAGCCATTTCGACGGAATCGAGGGTCAGGCGGATGGTGCGCCCGGTCTCCTCGGCGATCCGGCGCAGGCGGGGGAACTTGTTGGGGGTGATACCCACGGCATAGAGGATGTCATCAAACCCAGCGCGGGCGAAATGCTCGGCCTCCTGAAGGGTGGACACGGTGACCGTGTCCAAGCGCCCGCCCGTGGCGATGCGGGCCACATCCACGGATTTGGCGGTCTTGAGATGCGGGCGCAAGGTCACGCCATGGGCCGCGCAATGGTCCAGCATCCGCGCCGCATTGGCGCGCAGGCGGTTAGTGTCCAGGATCAAGGCCGGGGTTTCAAATGTGTCAAAGGTCATGCGTCGCGCGCGATATCGAGGGTTCGTGTGACATCCGTGGCATCATTATAAAGATGGAAGCCAAAGCGCAGCATGCCCCGCCTGATCGAAAAACGCACGTCCTCCGCCTCCAGCGCGCGAGCGATCCGGTTCAGACGCGCGTCCCCGGTGACATAGGTGTCGCCACGGCCCATCTCACCGACAGTGACGAGATGCGACCGGAGCTGCGGAACCTCTGCGGTCGAGACGACCAGGTCCAGCTCGGCCAGACCCTTCCGCAGCATATCGGCCAGCATCAGCGCGTGCCGCTCGACATTGACCACGCCAATCTCCAGCAGCTCTCCCAAAGCGGTGTCGGCCACGGCGATACCGGTCCAGTTGTAGTTCCCGATCTCAAAGCGTGTTGCATCCGGCGCATAGGCGAAATCGGCGCCCTCATATTCGCTTTCATGCCCTTCTGTCTGTACCGAATGCCGCGCGACAAAGGCCGGGTGCAGTCGGTCCAGCCACTCTGACCGGACATAAAGAAACCCAAGTCCCATCAGGCCAAGCAGCCCCTTCGAGGTCGAAGTGGCAACACCGTCGGCCATGACCGCGTCGACATCAAGGTCAAGCAGGCCGCAGCTTTGCACCGCGTCGATCAGAAAGAATGCCCCGTGCCGCCGCGCCGCCGCACCGATGGCGGCCAGGTCCGTGCGAAAGCCCGGCGTGAAACTGACCGAGGCGGCGGTGACCAGCCGGGTCCGGGCGTCCATCGCGGCTGCCATCGCGTCGGGGTCGATATGGCCGTTCACGGGCGCAATCTCGCGCACTTCGACACCGCGGGCGCGCAGGGCCATCCAGGCATAGATGTTGTTGCCATGCTCCAACTCGGTGGTCAGCACCACATTGTCGCCGGGCTGCCAGTCCAGCGATGTGGCGATGTGGTTGATCCCCTCGCTGACATTCTTGACGATGGCCACTTCATGCGGCCCCGCCGCGTGCAGCAGACGGGCGAACTTCTCGCGGCAGCCGTCCCGTAGGGGCAGCCGCTCCCCCTTCGACATGTCGGCGCGCCAATGCCCTTCGATCATCCGGTCAGCCGCAGCCTTGGCCGCGTTCGAGATCACGCCGCGCGAGCCGATGTTGAGATAAACCTGTTCGGTCGCAGCGGGAAAGCGCGTGCGCCATTCCGGATCAACGGGCGGGGTGGGCTGATCTAGGGTCATACGGGAAGGATACGCAGACCGGCAGCGCAGGAAAGCCCGCGCCCCATGCCGTTTCGGCATAAGCAAAGGCGATATCTTTTTTCGCCTTCGCAGAAGGTTGGGACTAGGCTCCGGCGGATATGATTGAACGGAATGCAGAAAAAGGGACAGGCATGCAGCGTTTTACCCGGTTGGCCGATGTCTGGCGCGGTGATGTGCTGGAAAGCCGCCATTGGGGCATTGCCGCCGTCTCCAATGCGCGGGGCGAGGTGATCGCCGGTTGGGGGGACGTGGACCTGGTGACCTATCCGCGATCCTCGATGAAGCCCTTTCAGGCTCTGCCCCTCGTCGAAACCGGCGCCGCCGATGCCTTTGGGCTGACTGAACGCCATCTGGCGCTGGCCTGCGCGTCGCACCGGGGAGAGGTGCATCACACCAGGCTGGCTGGGGCTTGGCTCAAGCAGACGGGTTTCGCCATCGGCGATCTCGCTTGCGGCCCGGAATATCCAAAGCATCTGACGACCCAGCACGCTATGATTGCGCGGGGGGAGGCGCCTTCCTCGCTCCATCACAATTGTTCCGGCAAACATGCGGGATTCCTGTCGGTCTGCCGTCATTGCGGGCACGACCCGATGGGCTATGACCAAATGGAACATCCCACGCAACAAGCCTATGCCGGATTGCTGAACGATCTGGGCACACGGGTGACGGGGTGGGGCATCGATGGCTGCACGCTGCCGACCCCGGCGTTGAGCCTCGCCGACGCGGCGCGCATCGGTGCGCTGATGTCGGCGGCCAAGGGTCCGCACGGCCCCGCAATGCGCCGCGTCGTGGACGCGATGAGGGCCTGTCCCGAATATACCTCCGGCAGCGACCACGCCATGGTTGCGGTGACCAAGGCGACACGCGGCCGGGTGACGTTCAAGGTCGGGGCAGAGGCGTTCCTGCTGGCCTTCCTGCCCGAGGACGGGCTGGGTGTTGCCATCAAGGTCGCTGATGGCAATTCACGCGCACGGGTGCCAGCTTTGCTGGCGATCCTGCAGGGGCTGGGCGTGATGGACAAGCGTGCCGTCGCTGATCTGCAGCACTGGATCGAACCGCAGGTCAGGGATTCGCGTGGGCATGTGGTAGGCGCTCTGAAACCCTCCGCGGGGCTTAGCAAACCCCGAGAGACCGCTCCGGCATAAGCCAAAGGCTCAGAGGGTGTCGAACACTTCCCACGCGCGTTCGACAAGGTCCCCGCGCGGAGATTTCAGCTTGTAGGCAGAGACCGAGACGGCGGGCGCAAGGCTGTCCCCCTCCAACGCGATCAGAGCGCCGGACCTCAGATCGGCGCTGGCGAGCCGTTCGGGCAGCCACGCCACGCCCGTGCCGTCAAGCGCCACGCGGCGCAGGCTTTCGCTGAGCGGGCTTTCAAATACCTTCTGTAGTTTCGCTCCCAGTCCCGTCGCGACCTCCCCCACAACGCGGTCGGAGAACGAAAAGCTGGTGTAGCTGAGATAAGGCACCGGCGTGTCGCCAGACAGCCAATCGTCCGGCAGCGCCGCGCGCAGGGACGGAGAGCAGACCGGCAGCATCCGGTCATCGCCCAGATGCTTGACCGCAAGCTGATCCAGCGCCGCGCCATCTAGGACGGTGGCTCCGGTCTCATAGGTCAGCATGATATCGGCCACGCCGGTCAAAAGTGCGTCGAAATACTCCTCAATCCCCTGGATCGACGGCAGGATCGATAAGGAGGCCTGTGGATTCTGCCGGGCAAAAAGGCGCGCGACGCGCGGCAGATAGCTGATGGCCAGCGTATGCAACGTCACAATCCGCACCGAGGTCTGATCCTGCGCGTGCATCAGGCGCAGATCCTGACGTGAGATATTGATGTCCGTGATCAGGGCCTGGGCGCGGGGCAAAAACTCTTCTCCCGCGCGGGTGAGCTGCACGGGAAAGGACGACCGGTCAAAAAGTGTCACACCCAGCCAGTATTCCAGCGCCCGGATGCGGCGGGAATAGGCGGGCTGGGTGACGTTCCGCTCTTCGGCGGCGCGGCTGAAACTGCCGGTGCGTACCAAGGCCGCAAAATCCTCAAGCCATTTCAGTTCCATCGAAAAATTCGCCTTAGTGACCCAATGCGGCCCTTGTCGCCCCGCCCTCGTTTTAACGGAAGGGAGAGGCCGATGCAAAAAAGGCATAACTCTGCGCGGCAACGGTATTGGACAAGCGGGCCGGTGGGCGGATTTGCTGGGATGCAACCAAAAGCCATCAACAGGGACCGCTACAATGCACGGAAGAACTGCCGCCTTGGGTCTGGTTCTGGGCCTCGCTTGCGCCATGCCTGCCCTCGCCGACACGTCCTCGAAACCCTTTGTCGCGGCATTCCCGCGCGAGGTGAAAACCACCGACGGGCTCTACAATACGCGCCGCGAGAACGACATTCTGGGCCTCTTGATCGACGATGCGCTCTATTACGTCGATCCCGAAACGCAGGAGGCCGTGCCGCTGGCCGCGGCCAGTCATGAATTCGTCGACGACACCACGCTGGACATCACCCTGCGCGATGACGTGACCTTCCATGACGGATCGCCCATGACGGCTGAGGATGTGGTCTACTCCTTCAATCACATCGTGGACGAGGCCGCCGAGACCCGGTTCCGCGCGCGCATCGGGCGTTGGCTCGACAGCGTAGAGGCCATCGACGAGACCACCGTCCGTTTCAACATGAAATATCCCTATGCGATGGTGTTCTACGATCTGGCTTACTACACCAAGATCCGCAAAAAGGATTCCTATCTCGTCGACGGCGTGATGACGCCCAACGCCCAGCAGGAGCTCAAGCTGGGTTCAGGCCCCTACCGCGTGGTCGAATACCTGCCGGGCCAGCGCGTCGTGCTGGAACGCTACGAGGGCTACCGGACGGACAGCCCCAAGGCCGTCGCCTCGATGGACGACATCACCATCCGCATCATCGGCGACTTCTCGACCCAGGCGGCCGAGCTTATGGCGGGCGGCGTGCATTGGGCCTTCAACGTGCCCACGGATATTGCCGAAAATGTCGGACGCACGGGCCGCGCCCAATTCGTGGCGGGCCCGTCGATGCGGGTTGGATACGTGGCTCTGGACGCGGCAGGCAGGTCCGATGCGGAGGGTCCAATGACGGATCTGCGGGTGCGGCAGGCGCTGAACCACGCTATCGACCGCAATGCCATCGTCGACAACATCGTGCGCGGTACGGCTGCCCCGCTCTGGACACCCTGCCAGCCGATCCAGTTCGGATGCGACGAAAGCGTGGCGGTTCGGTACGAATACGATCCCGAAAAGGCCCGCGCTTTGCTGGCGGAGGCGGGCTTTGCCGACGGCTTCGACCTCACGCTGACCGCCTCCCGTGACCGTGAGGTGATGGAGGCGCTGGTGGGGTACTGGTCCGAAATCGGGCTGAATGCCCGGCTCGACTATGTCCGCAACGTGGCCGGTCCGCGAAACGCGGGTGAGCTGATGGCCTTCTACGGGTCCTCCGGCTCCTTCTCGATCCCCGATGCGGGTGCCATCATGCCGGATCGCTTCGTTCTGGATCAGGAGCGGGTCTATACAGGCGATCAGGCGCTCTCGGACCTCGTGGCCTCGACCAACGCGACCTTCGACATGGATTTGCGCGCCGAACGGTTCCGCGAGGCGATCCAGACAATCACCGAGCAGGCCTATTGGGTTCCGGTCTTCAAATACACGCAGAATTTCCTGCTCTCGAACGACCTGGAATATGTCCAGCCCGAAGACGGCATGCCCCGTCTCTTCATGGCGCGCTGGAAGAACGACAGCTAGGGCCGGGCGGGACAGATGCTCACCTACGCGCTCAAGCGGTTTGGCCTGGCCCTCGCCGTCGGCTTCACCATCAGCCTCCTGGCGTTTGTCCTGCTGAACGTCGCAGCCGACCCGGCGGTCGTCATCGCCGGGGAGGAGGCCACGAGCGAGGAGATTGCCGAGATCCGCCGCCAATACGGCTTCGACCGCCCATTGGCTGTGCGCTACTTGGCGTGGCTGGGCGGCGTGTTGCAGGGGGACTTCGGGCAAAGCGTCTATTGGCGCACGCCGGTGTTCGAACTGGTGGCCCGCCATTTCCCGGTCACACTCATTCTGGCAGGGCTGTCTTTCAGCGTCACCATCCTGGTCGCAATCCCCTTGGGTGTGGCCGCCGCCTTGCGCCCCAATTCACTGGTCGACCGGGCCGCCCTGTCGCTGGCCGTGGCTGCACAGGCCATCCCGAATTTCTGGCTGGGCATGATGGCGATCCTTCTGCTTGCAGTGATCTGGCCGATCTTCCCGGTCTCCGGCAACGACACGATCTGGCATTTCATCCTGCCGGCGGTGGTGCTGGGCCTGTCGTCGGTTCCGTCCGTCATGCGTCTGACCCGCACCGGCCTGCTTGAAGTAATGGGGTCGGACTATATCCGCACCGCGCGCGCCAAGGGATATCGCGGCATCGGCCTGCTCAGGCGTCATGCCATGCGCAACGCGCTGCTGCCGGTGGTCAGTGTGCTGGCGGTGCAATTCGGCGACAAGCTGGGTGGTGCCATCGTGACTGAGACTGTCTTTGCTATCAACGGTATCGGACGGCTTGCCGTGGAAAGCATCCTGGCCGGTGACGTGCCCACGGTGCAGATGCTTCTGTTTCTCTTCGCGATGTTCTTTGTGATGGCGAACCTCGCCGCCGATCTGCTGAATGCCTGGATCGACCCGCGGATGAGGCTAGGCTGATGGCCATCGCGGATCCCGATCTCACGCTTGAGGGCGAGCCGCCTCTACGCGCGACCCTTCGCCGCTTGCGTCAGCACAAGGGCGCGGTGTTCGGCGGGATTGTCGTGGGAGCCTTCGTCGTGCTGGCCCTCTTCGCCCCGTTACTGGCGCCCTACGATTACGCGCAGCAGGATCTGTCGAACCGGCTCGCCTATCCGGTCTGGGCCGGCGGGAGTTGGGATCACCCCTTCGGCACCGACCATCTGGGCAGGGACTACCTGTCCCGGCTGCTCTACGGCACGCAAATCTCGGTCATCGTCGGCTTTGGTGCGTCCATCATCGGCTGCGTGATCGGCGTCTTTCTGGGCGTCACGGGCGGCTATTTCGGCGGCCGTGTCGATCAGGCCGTCAGCTTCCTGCTCTCCTGCCAGCTTGCGATGCCCACGATCCTTCTGGGCATGGCGCTGGTCTTCCTCATCGGGCCGTCCACGCTGGTGGTGATCTGCGTGATCGGCGTGTTGCACTGGAACATGTTCCTGGTGGTGACCCGTGCCGCCACCATGCGGGTGCGCGAGCTGGAATTCGTCACCGCCTCCCGCGCGCTTGGCGCGTCCGATGCCTCGATCATCCGGCATGACATCCTGCCCAACGTCGCCTCCCATATCATCGTCATCCTGACCTACGAATTCGGCAAGGCCATCCTGGCCGAGGCGACGCTCAGCTTCCTGGGCGTCGGGGTTCCGGCGCCGACGCCGTCCTGGGGCCTGATGATTGCCGAGGGCAAGAACGCGATGTTCTTCCAACCCTGGCTGGTGATCATCCCGGGTGCGGCCCTCTTCCTGCTGGTCATCGCGGTGAACCTGATGGGCGACGGACTGCGCGACGTCACGGCCCCCGAGGCCCGGCGCTGATGGAGCATCGCGACATCCGCCCCTCCGCGGTCGAGATCGACGAGCTGACCGTCACCCTACCCATTCCCGGCGGCACGCTGACGGCGGTCCGGGACCTCTCGCTGACCCTCGCCGCCGGCGAGATGCTGGGCATCGTCGGCGAAAGCGGATCGGGAAAGTCGATGACCGCGCTCGCCCTCATGGGGCTCTTGCCACAGGGCGCCGACTGGACCGCACGCCGGATTACTCTGGGCGAAACGGACTTGCGCGCGCTGTCCGAACGCCAGATGTCGGCGCAGATCCGGGGCAAGCGGATCGGCATGATCTTTCAGGAGCCGATGACCTCGCTCAACCCGGTCTACCCCATCGGGCGGCAGCTGATCGAAACGATGACCCTCCATGGCGGCAGCCGGGCGGCGGCGCGCGACCGCGCGCTTGAACTGTTGCACGCCGTCGGCTTGCCCGAGCCGGAGGAACGGTTCAATCAGTACCCCCACCAGTTTTCGGGTGGGCAACGCCAGCGCATCATGATCGCGATGGCACTGATGAACGCGCCCGACATCCTGATCGCCGATGAACCCACGACCGCGCTCGATGTCACCATTCAGGCGCAAATCCTCGACCTGCTGCGCGATCTGCGGGAAAGGCTCGGCATCGCGATGATCCTAATCACGCATGATTTCGGTGTGGTGGCCAATCACGTCGACCGCGTGATGGTCATGCTGAAAGGTGAGGTGGTCGAGGACGGACCGGTCGAGGCGGTTTTGCGCAATCCCCGCCACGATTACACCAAGCGGCTGCTGGCCAGCATTCCCGGCGCAGCACCGCAGCGCGCGCCGACCGGCGACACCCCGGCGCTGATCGAGGTCGCGCATGTCTCGCGCACCTACAGCTTTCGGCGCGGTATCTTCGGCCCCCGGCGCGAGGTGCAGGCGGTCAGGGACGCCTCCCTCGTTCTGAAACAAGGCGAAACACTCGCAATCGTGGGCGAGAGCGGTTCGGGAAAATCGACGCTCGCACGCCTGATCCTGGGGCTTGAGGCACGCGACAGAGGCCAGATCCGCATCGACGGCACGGACGTGGCCGACATCCCGCCCATGGCGCGCGCTCGACTGGCGCAGCCCGTGTTTCAGGACCCTTACGGTTCGCTTAACCCGCGCGCCTCGGTCTCCGAGATCATCCGCCGCCCGCTCGACGTGCACCAGGTCGGCACACGTGCCGAACGCGACGCCAAGGTGCGGCGGGTGATGGAACAGACCGGCCTCGGCCCCCGCTTCTACCACGCCTTTCCCAACCAGATGTCCGGCGGCCAGCGCCAGCGCGTGGCCATCGCGCGGGCCCTGATCCTGGACCCGCGCATCGTGATCTGTGACGAGCCGACCAGCGCGCTGGACGTGTCGATCCAGGCACAGATCCTCACGCTTCTGGACCGGCTGAAGGTCGATCTGGGCCTGACCCTGCTGATGATCACCCACGATCTGGGTGTCGTGCGGCAGATGGCCGACCGTGTTGTCGTCATGCGTCAGGGTGAAATTGTCGAGAGGGGAGAGACAACGGCCTTCTTCAACGCACCCGAAACGGACTATGCCCGTCAGCTCTTGCGTGCCGTGCCTGCTTTCTAGTCATCTCTGCAACTGCTCTCCTGAGGCTCACAAACAACCAGAGCGCAACCGCGCTTATACGGTGTTGCCCAGCGAGAGCTGCGAGGTTTACTCCGCGCGGATCGCTTCGGTTTCGACATTGATCTCTACCAGATCGCCAACCAGGCCATTCTCCACCGCATAGGTCATGCCGAAGTCACTGCGCTGGATAGAGGTCTCCATCGACAGCCCGAGAACTTCGCGTCGATGCCCAAATGGATAGGGCGCCGTCTTGTTGAGCGTGACCGTCAGCGTAACGGGTTGCGTCTGCCCGAGAATTGTCAGATTGCCGGTGACGGTTCCGCTCGTGGCGCTTTCCGGTGTGCCGCTGCTGGCAACAAACGTGATTTCGGGAAATTGCGAGACATGCAGAAAGTCTTGGTTCCGCACATGATCGTCCCGCGCCTCGTTGAATGTCTCCACGCTGGCGGCAGAGATTGTCACCTCTACGTCCTGCAGGGCCTGGGTGTTGGCGTCATAGCTGAAACTGCCGTCCAGCTCGGTAAACACACCGAGAGTTTTCGCGTAGCCGATATGATCGACGGTGAAATAGACAACGGTGTGTTCGGGGTCGAGGTCATATCGCGCCATTTCTGCTTGGGCCGGGAGGGCCGATGCGGACAGCAGCGCTGCAGCAATGATGGATTTCATGGTACTCCTTTCAGCCTGTGATACGGCGCCGCGCAGCAGAAGACGGATCGTCAAAACGGTCCGGCGGGTTAAGTTCTACACTCAAACAGGTAGGGCGAACGCGGCAAAAAGTGACCACTTTCAAAGAAAAACTTCGCTGCGCCACCTGGAATGTCCATCGCACCCGCGGTCGGGATGGGCGCGTTGACCCCGCCCGGATCCAACAGTGCATTGCCACACGGCTTGCACCTTTGCACCCGCATGTACTGGCCTTGCAGGAGGCTGACGCGGAGTGCAGGCCGCATGCCCGCCTGCTGGATATCGACAGCATAGCGGAGGTCACTGGATTGGCTTATGCGCATGACACGCCTGATTTACGCTGGGGGCCACAGAGCGACGGATTTCTGGGGACGATCCTGTTTTTGCATCCCGGCCTCCCCCGGCTCCACGCAGATGTGATCGATCTGCCGGGTCATTGCCATCGTGGGGCAATCGCGGTCGAAACCCTGCTGGAGAACCGCCCGGTGCGCATTTGCTCGGCGCATCTATCGCTCTCGCAAGCCTTGCGGATCGTGCAGATGCGCATCCTGGGCCAGTATCTGCGCCGCAGACCAGCGATGCAGACAATCTTTTTGGGTGACTTTAACGAATGGCGCCCATGGGGCGGAGCGATGTTCAACCGCCATGTGGTTGGAACGAAGCTGGAAGGCCCCAATCCTCGTACTTTCCCAAGCCACCGTCCGCTCTTTCCGCTCGACCGAATACTGACGGACGCGCCGGGGCGGGTGACGGAAACGCAAGTGCTGACGGGTGCCGATCTGGTGGCCGCATCCGATCATCTGCCGCTTTTTGGCGTGGTCGCCTTATCGTGAGGATACGCTGAACACTTATGCGTGCGTATCGGTCACATGCCGCATATCACGGGTGTGCTTTTTGCAAAGCGCGCTACATACTTACGACGTCTTAAGCTGATCCCACATGTTGCCAAGCGATATCGAAAGTCACATTCCGCCCGGCCGAGGCGACGCGCCCCTCGCGGCGCTCGGTGTTGCGATGATCGCGCTGGGGGTTGCGCTTGTCGGTGCCACAAGCCTGTTGCTTGGTGACGTTTGGGCACCGCTTGGCGCATATCTGGCGATGAGCGCGGTTGTGCTGCGCGGCATGGCGCGGGATTATCCCCATTCCGACCTGGGATTGTGCAATCTGGTCACGCTGCTTCGCGCGACGCTGGTCTGTTTCCTTGTCGGAGCGATCTTTACCGAAGCCCCCTCCGTCTGGCTTGTGATGGGCGCGGCCACGCTTGCCTTTGCTCTGGACGGGGTGGATGGCTGGTTGGCGCGCCGTGTCGGGCTGGTTTCGGATTTCGGTGCCCGTTTTGACATGGAAACCGACGCGGCGCTGGCTTCGGTGATTTGCCTGTGGCTGCTGACCAGTGGAACGGCTGGCTGGGAGATCCTGATCCTGGGGTTCACGCGCTACGCCTTTGTTCTGGCTTCAACGGTCCTGCCCGCGCTGCGCGGCGCGCTGCCCCCCTCCTTTCGGCGCAAGGCCATCTGCGCGGTCCAGGTGGGGGCGCTGATCCTGTTGGTCTTTCCCCTGACACCCCCGATGCTGTTGCCCGCCCTCACGATCGGAGCATCGGTGCTGCTGCTTTGGTCGTTCGCGGTTGATGCCATCTGGCTGCTGCGCCAGGCAAAGCGGCAGCCGGCCAAGAGCAAATCTGATAACCGGATTGGCGCGACCGCCCTTCCATCCGTACAGCAACAGGTTTTCCGCTTTGGCGGTGCCGCGCTGATCCTGCATCTCGTGCTGGTCCAGCCAAACCACCCGACCGGGATTTCATGGGCTGCGATATCAAGTTTTGCGCTGGAATTGCCCGTTATCTATCTGCTGTTGCTCGCCTTTGGTCGGACGGCGCTGGCAGTGCCTTTGCGGCTGACAATCACGGCCATGCTGCTGGTGTTGAGCCTGCTCAAAACCGGCGATTATGCCATGTTCACCGCCCTCAACCGCGGGATCAATCCGGTCGGCGATCTGGCCTTGGTCGACGCAGGCATCCGACTGCTCACGGGGGCTATTGGCCCCGCCTGGTCCGTATTGGCGCTTCTGGCCGCGGGCTTGGCCTATGCCGGGTTGGCCGGAGCGCTTTGGTGGGCCACCGGCGTTTGGGCGCAGGCTGCGCCGGATCGTGTGTCCTGGCGATCCGGCTTTGCCGTGACGGCCTGCATTTCCGGTGCCCTGGTTGTCGCGGATGCAGGGAAGCGCATGGATCTATGGACGTTGCCCTTCGATCTTCCGGGCAGCGCCAGCGCCACAGCGCTGGCCGTCGGCAAGTTGGAACTGGCCGGCGCCACGTTGCAAGATCTACGCGCGTTCGAGGCCGCGGCGGCCAATGACCCTTTTGTGGATGCCGCTGGTTTGCTCGACCTTATTGACCGGGATGTGATCCTGATCTTCCTGGAAAGTTACGGGCGCACTAGCCTTGACACACCTCTTTATGCCGATCTTCACCGCGCAACGCTGGCCAACGGACAGACAAAGCTGGAGAGCTTGGGCTTGTCCACGGCCTCGGGCGTACTGGCGTCGCCGACGCGGGGGGGACAAAGCTGGCTGGCACATGCCACCTTTGCCAACGGATTGTGGATCGACAGCGAAACGCGATATCGCGCGGTGCTGGCCTCTGACCGCAAGACATTGTTCCATTTCGCGTCAGATGCCGGGTTTCAAACCGCTGCCGTGATGCCGCAAATCACACTGGACTGGCCGGAAAGCGACGTGATGGGGTTCGAGACGATCCTGGCTGCGGCTGACCTTGGCTATCAGGGCAAGAATTTCAACTGGGTGACAATGCCCGACCAGTTCACCTTTCATGCGCTGGAGCGGCTGTTGCGTCGCCCAGATCGCGACCGTCCGTTGTTCGTCCAGGTGGCGACGGGATCATCCCACGCGCCATGGGTGCCCGTGCCCACGCTTGTGGCCTGGGACAGCATTGGCGATGGCCAGGTATTCAACGAAATGGCTTCTAGCGGCGACACGCCCAAGCAGGTTTGGCGGGACCGTGACAGGGTCCGCGCGCAATACCGTCTGGCCGTCGACTATGCCTTGCAGACGATCATCGCCTATGCAGAGCTTTTGGCCGAGGATCCGCCGCTGATCATGGTTGTCGGTGATCACCAAAGCGCCGGATTTGTGGCGCTCGACGAGCGGCCGGATGTTCCGATCCATGTGATCGGACCGTCTCATCTGGTCAATGCAGCGATGGCAAACTGGGGTCTGGCACCCGGTATGTTGCCAACGGATGACGCGCCCGCCTTGCCCATGAACCAGATGCGCGATCTGGTGCTCGGGACGTTTTCGAGCGCGGGCATCCAGCAACGCGTGGAAAGATGATGCGCATCCTGTCGCCCTGGGTTTTGAGAGGTCTGAAGGCCACGCTGGCGGCGGGCCTGCTTTTTCTGTTGTGGCGCGTCGCGGATGGCGCGAACGCGGTAGAGCTGTTGCTGGGTATCGACCTGCGTTGGGCCAGTGCTGCGTTGGCCGCGCTGACCTTGCAGACGGTGCTTTGCGCCCTGCGCTGGCGACTGACGGCTTCATCCTTGGGTATTCGGTTCAGCGGGCGCACGGCGCTGCGCGAATATTATCTGTCGCAACTCTTTAACCAGGCGTTGCCCGGAGGTGTTCTGGGCGATGCCGGGCGCGCGGTTCGGGCACGCGCGCAGGCCGGGCTGCTCATCTCGGCTCAGGCCGTGATCTTTGAAAGGCTCGCAGGGCAGATCGCCTTGTTTGTCGTCTTTGCCGCAGCCGCGTTGCTCACGTTGACATGGCCGGGCGCGCTGGATCTGCCCGTGTGGCTTCACGGCCCGGTTGTCGCGGTTCTGGTTGCAGGCGGCTTGGGGTTGATCCTTCTGTGGCGGCAGGAATTCTGGCCTGCCGCCGCCAACCGCACCTTCCGGATCCCCTTTGCGCGCGCGATCGCAGCGCCCGAGATGCGCTTGCGTCAGATCGCCTTCAGCCTTGGCACCGCATTGTGCAACATCGCGGCCTTTGCCTTTTGCGCGCAGGCGGTGGGCGTGAGCTTGCCTGTGTTGGGCGCATTGGTTCTGATCCCGCTGGTCCTGCTGAGCATGCTGATCCCTTTAACGATTGGCGGTTGGGGGCTGCGCGAAGGGGCTGCCGTTCTCATCCTCCCGGCCGTTGGGGTGTCCGCCGGCGAAGCGCTGGCGGCAAGTGTGGCTTTTGGGTTGGGTATCGTGATTGCGTCCTTGCCCGGGCTTTTGGGGCTGACCAAGATCGCCGCGCCCGAAGTGATCAGGTCTTGACGGATGCATAAGGCTTCAATCAGCGCAAAGGCTTGGCCCACATCATGAGGCAGCGTCGTGTCGCCTTTGCCATCCCCGGGGACCTGGAGAGCACAACCGGCGGGTACATTTATGACCGCCGCCTGATCGCGGAATTGCGGCACTTGGGACGCGATGTGCAGCACATTCCCCTTGGCGACAGTTTCCCCGATCCGACGCCGGTGGATACCAAGGATGCGGCGCGCCGACTTGCCGAGGTTCCAGCGGACTGTCCCGTGGTCATCGACGGTCTGGCGCTGGGCGCGCTCGCCCCAAATGTCCTGCAGGGGATGTCAGCGCCTCTGGTCGCGCTCATACACCATCCACTCGCCCTTGAGACCGGGCTTTCGGCTGAAAGGCGCGCGTATCTCCACAGGCTTGAGCGAGACAACCTGACGGGCGCAGCGCATGTCCTTGTGACCAGCCCGCATACGGCGGCGGTCCTGCAATCGGACTATCAGGTTCCGGCAGAGATTTTGACTGTCGCGCGTCCCGGCGTGGACGCGCATTCGCATGCGCGTGTTGGGGGGAGGCCCCTCGATCCTCCGCTGCTCCTGTCCGTCGGCCTTCAGGTTCCGCGCAAGGGACATGACGTCCTGCTGCGCGCCTTGGCGCAAATCCAGGACCGCCCGTGGCACGCGGTGATCGCAGGCGCGGCACAGGATCCCGATTGTGCCGCTGATCTTGCGGCGCTTGTCAGGGAGCTTGAGCTGACGGACCGCGTGCGTTTTGCAGGCCGCGTGCCTGATGCGGAGCTCGCAACGCTCTATTCCGATGCATCGATATTCATGCTGGCCACCCGATATGAAGGCTATGGGCTGGTCTTTGACGAAGCGATGCTGCACGGCCTGCCGATTGTGACCTGCGACGTCGGGGCTGTGCCCGACACGGTCGCGAAAGGCGCTGCATTGCTGGTTCCCCCCGAAGATCCCAAGGCGTTCGCCGGGGCACTTGCGCGCCTTCTGGATGATCCGGCGCTGGCCCGAAACATGACCAACGCATCAGAAGCGGCGGGGCGCCGTTTGCCGGGATGGGACAAGACCGGGCAAATCTTTGAACAGGTCCTGGTTCAGGTCGAAACGACGGTAGGGCCGCAATAGGATGATTGACGCCGAAGACCTGACGCTGGCCAAAACACTCGCCCGGGAGGCCGGAGAGATCCTGATGGCGCATTGGGCGGACCGGGAACGGCTGAGCGTTTCAGCCAAACGCGCAGGTGATTTTGTGTCCGAGGCGGACAGGGATGCAGAGGTCCATCTGAAAAACCGTCTTGCCGCCACACGGCCCGCCGACGGCTGGCTGGGGGAAGAAACGGGCAGCGCGACCCGTGGCACACGGCGCTGGGTTGTCGACCCACTGGACGGCACAACCAACTTCCTGCGCGGAATCGGGCATTGGGCCGTATCCATCGCGTTGGAGGTGGAGGGGCAGGCCTCTCTGGGCATCATTTACGATCCGTTGCGCGATGAAACCTTTGCTGCTGTCAAAGGCGGGGGCGCCACCCTCAACGATCAGGCCATTTCAGTCTCCGCGACGCCGTCCATGGCCGGGGCGCTCTTTGGGACAGGCATTCCGTTTTCCGATATGCGCTTTATCGACGATCACGCCGCAGATATCGCCCGCCTGATGCCGCATTGCGCTGGTGTGCGGCGTATGGGTGCGGCCTCGCTCGATCTGGCCTATGTGGCTGCGGGGCGCCTTGATGGGTTCTGGGAACGGGTTCTGCAGCCTTGGGACATCGCCGCTGGACTTGTGATCCTGCGCGAAGCAGGGGCCCGTGTCGAGGGGTGGCAACCGGACGAGGCGCCGGAAGAGACCGGTACCGTCCTGACCGCCACACCATCCCTCTTCCCCGACTTCGCCGCCTGCCTGCGCGGTAAATGACTTGATCTTCACGGTATCTCCAACCGCGCAAAAAGATCGCCCGAGGGGGCCTTGGCCGGGAGCTTCTCCAGCCAAGCCGTCGTCTCTTCGGCGTCTCTCCAATCGGACCAGAGAAAGGCTGTTCGCTCTCCTGCCATCGGGTTGAACCGATAGGGGCCAAGCTGGCTCAATCGGTCAATCACGGCGCGGGTGAGATCCGGGAAGCCTGGCAAGTATTCGACCGAAATCATCTCGACCGGTTGGGTCAGGCCCAAGAGCACGTCAAGCTCATAGCCCTCTACATCGATCTTGATATATTGCGGCACTCCGAACTCTGTGATCAACCGGTCGAGCGTCGTCATCTTGACCGTCTGTTGCCGGTCCCACCGCACGTGATCAAAGCCCGGCGCGTCTTCGGCCTGGGCCACGAAACTGTCCTGCAGCGATGACACCGTTGGATGCCGGGACGAGACCGCCATGCGGGCCTGCCGCTGCGCCGCGCCCAAAGCAGCCTCGATCAGCGTGATATCCTGCGGCAATGTCCGGCGCAGAAAGCCTGCGAAAAGATCCTGCGGTTCGACAGCCACCACCTTTGCCCCGGCGGCTCGCATCGCCCTGGCGCGGGTGCCGACATGGGCGCCAACGTCAAAGACCACATTGCCCGGTTCAAGGACCTCGCGGTAAAACCGCCGCCACGCGCGGGTCCGCAATGGATTGTGGTAGATCACCACTGATCTGATCAAACCGAGCCAGCGATCCATTGATCATGTCCTCTCCGGTCCAGTTCCGTTAAAGGGGTTGAAACCGCACATAGGCGACCGGCCACCAGAAAAACAACATCTGCTTGCCTTCGGCTTTGACGTGCTATCGTATTGGAAACAGTAAATCAAAAAGTCACGCTATGCCGAGTTACTCCTGCGTGGTCCTGGTGCGGGTCAGATCCTTGGCCCCTCTGCCTGACCTCCCGACCCCCCCGCGATGGGCCACCGCATGACGGCGTTGGCCCTTTGGTGTGTGGGACCAGGTGAAGTGGCGTGTCAGGAGGCGGAAATCGGTCAGGGCGTGCTGGTCGAGACGCTCTATTCCGGGATCAGCCGCGGGACCGAACGCTTGGTTCACACAGGGCATGTGCCTGAGACGGAGTGGGAGCCTATGCGCTGCCCAAACCAGGAAGGCCGCTTTCCGTTTCCTGTAAAATATGGCTATTGCGCCGTCGGACGGGTGATGGATGGGACGCAGCGCGGGCGTTCGGTCTTTGCGCTTTATCCGCATCAGTCGCGGTTTCGTCTGCCGGAGACTGCATTGCTGCCCCTGCCGGAAGAGGTTCCAGAAGCACGCGCAATCCTTGCCGCGAACACCGAAACGGCCCTGAACATTCTTTGGGACAGCCAAGCGGGCGCAGGCGACAGGATCACAATCGTCGGCGCAGGTGTGGTGGGGCTTCTGACGGCCTACCTCGCGGCGAAGTTGCCGGGGGCCGAGGTCACACTTGTGGACATCAATGCAGGCCGGGCACGGTTGGCGCAGTCTCTGGACTGCGGGTTCGCCGCTCCGCCAGAGGCGCCAGCCGATCAAGACTGCGTGATCCATCTGTCGGCCACGGCAGAGGGTCTGGCCACCGCAATCGGCTGCGCCGCGCCCGAGGCCGCCATCGTCGAGGGCAGTTGGTATGGCACGAAAGAACCCAATGTGCCGCTGGGAGGGGCCTTTCACAGCAAACGTCTGCGGCTTGTCAGTTCCCAAGTTGGACAATTGCCCCCCGGGCGGCGCCCGCGCTGGACCTACAAGCGCCGCTTGGCCAAGGCGCTGGAATTGCTTCGGGATCCCCGGCTTGATGCGTTGATCAGCGGGGAATGCGCGTTCGCGGACCTCCCGAACCGCTACAGCGCGATCCTGTCTGATCCCGATACGCTCTGCCACCGCGTCCGCTATTCCTAAAGCGCGCAGCCTCAAAACCAGGAGACCCCATGTTTGCCGTAGAAGTCCGTGACCACATCATGATCGCCCACACCCTGCCATCCGAGGTTTTTGGCCCCGCCCAGGGCATGCACGGCGCCACATTCACGGTCGATGCCGCCTTTTTCACGGAAGATCTGGACGCGCATGGGCTGGTCGTGGATATCGGCCTTGCGACCGAGACGCTTGCCCGGACGCTGGCACCGCTGCGATACAAAAACCTGGATGAAATCCCTGAATTCAAAGGGAAGTTCACCACCACCGAGTTCCTCTGCCACCATATCTTTACTGCCATGTCCGAACATGTGCGCGCTGGTGCGCTCAAGGACGATAGCCGCGTGCGCCGGCTTCGGATCAGCCTTCACGAAAGCCACATCGCCCGTGCCTGGTACGAGGGAGACGTCTGATCATGGGTTTTTCCGCGGACTGGCTGGCCCTGCGCGAGCCGGCGGATCTGGCAGCGCGCGATCCTGCGATGTTGCGTCGTGCCGCCGAAGCGGCCGGTCCAAGCCCCATCGTGTTGGATCTGGGGTGCGGGACCGGGGCGACGATGCGCGCGATGTCATCACATCTTGATCAGATGACCCGGTGGCGGCTGGTCGACAATGATCCGGACCTTCTGCGTCGCGCCGCAGCCGAGCCCGGAGTGCAGGCCGACCCCGTTGAGGCGGATCTGAGCGATATCTCTGCCCTGCCTCTCGACGGGGTCGGGCTTGTGACCGCGTCCGCCCTTTTGGACCTGGTATCCGAGGATTGGCTGAAGGCGCTGGCCGAGCGGATCGAAGCGCCGTTTTATGCAGCACTCAGCTATGACGGGGTCATGTCGTGGGATCCCGAAGATCCGAATGATGCCACCATCACGGCGGCCTTCAATGCGCATCAGACAATGGATAAGGGCTTTGGCCCGGCACTTGGTCCTCACGCCGTGTCCCGCGCGGCCGAGATCTTTGCAGATGCCGGGTTTTCGGTCATGCGCGCGCCCAGCCCCTGGCAACTCGCCCCAGAAATGCACTTTCTGCAGCGCATGCTGACGGATGGCATTTCTCGGGCGGCCGAAGAGGCAGGCGCGGCGGAGGCCGAAGCATGGGGGCGCCTGCGTCACGAAGCCGCGCCAGAAACCACGTGCTGGATCGGGCATGAGGACTTTCTTGCCACTCCCAATGCCGCGCCAAAGGATGCCATGCATGCACCAAGTTGACGTTACCCCGAAGGTTTGGCTGCACTTGCTGCACATACGCGAGGGCCATCCATGCTCTTGCGCGCAGGATTGGAGCGCGGGCGAAGCGATGGCGCTGCAACTTTATGCGCCTGTCGCGCGGCGCGACAAGGGGGACATGATCCTTGCGCAGATTGGACAATCGCTTGACGGGCGTGTTGCGACGGTAAGCGGGGATGCAAAGGATGTGTCGGGTCCGGATGGGCTGGCGCATCTGCACAGGCTCCGGGCTTTGGTCGATGCGGTGGTCATAGGTGTGAAAACCGCGCTCCATGACACGCCTCAGTTGACGGTGCGCCTTTGCCAAGGCGCAAACCCGGCCCGTGTTGTCATCGATCCCAGCGGTCGGTTACCCGACAATGCGCCGATGCTGCGCGACGATGGGGCGCGCCGCATTGTCATTCAGGGGGTGACACGCCCCCGGCAGAAGGGTGTCGAAGTGATCCAGATGAAGTGCAGCGCCGGGGTCATTGATCCGCATGCCATCCGTGATGCGCTCAAGGCGGATGGGATCGGCAACCTGCTGGTCGAAGGGGGCAGCATCACGATTTCCAAGTTTCTGGAGGCCAATCTGTTGTCGCGCATGCATGTGGCGGTTGCGCCACTGCTGATCGGCGATGGCCCGCAAGGTCTGACGGTTCCCAATCCGCCCCAGCAACTCAGTCAGGCAGTACGGCCGGACACACGCGCTTTCTCGCTTGGCTCGGATGTGCTCTTTGACTGTGCGATCAGCTCTCGCGAAGGGGTTTGAAGCGGGTCTGCGAAAGGCAACGCACCGCTAGCCATAGCCGGGTGTGAAACCGGGCGCTGGCGCTTAAAGACCGCCATGTCGTCCAGGTAAGCGCGGGCGTCAAGCGGGCGGAGTGTCGCAGGGCGTGTCAGGAAAATCCTTCAGCCCTTCAAAGCATCGATGTCTGGTAGTCCGACACCAGAAGACGTCGGGGCGGCACATCTTCGTCAATGTCCGAAAACCGGCCAATCGGGTCCTCAAAGACGTTGTCCGTCAAATCATCGTTCACCGTTGACACTTCGCCCACAAGAACATCGGTCCCTTCGGCCCAGAACGCATGCCATGTGCCGGGAAGCAGCGTGACGCTTTCGCCCGGTTGAAGAGAAAGATGGCTGCCTGCCGGAAGCGTCCGTCGCTCTGCATCGACATCCACGGTGACAGGCGATGTGTCATCTATGTCGCCATCAGGGCCCGACGCAAAGAGATGCAAGACAAGGCTGCCGCCGCCGCGGTTGATGATATCTTCGGCTTTGACGTTGTGGCGATGCATCGGACAGATCTGTTTGACACCCGATATCATGATCTTTTCGGCATAAAGCATACCCCGCGCTTGCCCCAGATCACTGGCCAACCCGTTCCGAACGGTGAAAAGGACCAGTCCGAGATCGTCAAAACGCCCTTGGTCATAATCCGTAACGTCCCAACCCAGCGCGCGTTCCAGCACACGGTGAGGGCGCTTCGCCCGCATCTCCTCAGGGCTCCAAAACGCGAAGGGAGGGAGCACATAGCCAAAAGTGCTGATAAACGCCTCACTCTCGGCCAGTATGTGGTTGATCGTGCTGCGTTTCATCATTGCTTTTGGATGTCGGTCTCGGAAAGGGTCACATCGCAGGGCAGTTTGCAGGCCGCGACGCGCTGGGCGTTCGGAAGGTCATTGCAACTGATTTTCCTCATCGCGTCCAGATCCGAAAATCCGAGACCCGTCCAACGGGCTTGCAAACGCCGCTCCAGCGTCTGTTCTGAGAGCGTCAGGCGAATTGAGAGATCCCAGATCGGGCTCAGATCCCGCCAGCCAGGCGCATCGAACATCAGATAGTTGCCCTCGACCAGCACGGTGTCGCATGCAGCGGTTACAACGCCGCCCGCCGCGACCGCGCGGTCCGCAACGCGGTCGAAGATCGGGAAGGTCACCTCGCGCGCGACTGCAAGCCTGCGAATGAGCTGGGTGAACCCCTCCAGATCAAATGTTTCCGGCGCGCCCTTTCGGCGCAATAGACCACGGCGCTGTAGGATCGCATTCTCAAGGTGAAACCCGTCCATGGGAACGACGACGGAGTTCTTAAGTTGAAACGAAAGCCGCTCCGCCAATGTGGACTTTCCGCTCGCAGGTGGTCCGGCAATGGCAATCAGGCGGCGACGCCCCTTGGGCGCGGTGACTTCGATCCGTTGTATCAGCGGGCCGAGCATGGGGTCGGGATGTCTTGCAAAGGCGCGCCCGGTGGGGGTGTGGTCATCTTTTGTCATGCCCGTTAGGCGTTCCTGTTGCGCCGGTCAAAAGGCCTGCGTGACCACGCCGGCAAAGAAGGCTATGGCGTGTTGGCATCGCCCAGTGTTTCCAGAATGGGGCAATCGGGGCGTCCATCGCCGGCGCAAGCATCAATCAGCGTCGCGAGGGTATCGCGCATCGCCTTCAGATCAGCGATTTTTGCTTCGATTTGTACCAGATGGCCGGTCGCCAGGGCCCTGACGTCCGCGCTGGCACGTTGCCGATCCTCCCACAAAGCGAGCAACGTCCGGCAGTCGTCGATGGTGAAACCGAGGGCACGGGCGCGGCCCAGGAATGTCAGCTTGTGCATGTCGGTTTCGCGGAACGCACGATAGCCATTCGTGTCACGCGGCGGTTTGATGAGACCGATATCCTCGTAATACCGGATCGTTTTTGGGGGCAGTCCCGACTTTTGGGCGACATCGCTGATGTTCATTGGGATCCTCCTATTGCGCGGGTTCCGGGTGCAGAGCGCGCGCGGCTGCGACCGGTGAAGAGGCTGACATGGTGGGTGGTGTGATCCACCGCAACCGCAAGGCGTTGAAAAGGACAAACACACTGGATGCCGCCATGGCGCCTGCCGCCAGCATCGGCGACAACAACACGCCAAAGAGAGGATAAAGAAGACCCGCGGCCACCGGAATAAGCATGATGTTGTAGCTGAAGGCCCAAAAGAGGTTCTGCCGGATATTGCGCATGGTTCTGCGGCTGACATGCAAGGCGCGGGTGACGGCGGTCGGATCATCCGAGATCAGAACGACGTCCGCCGTTTCGATGGCAACATCGGTCCCCGTGCCGATAGCAATCCCGACATCTGCCTCGGCCAGAGCGGGCGCGTCGTTGATACCGTCGCCGACAAAGGCAATGTCGCCGTAGGTTGTCCTGAGCTGCCGCACGGCATCGACCTTTCCGTCGGGCCGAACATCCGCCGTGACCGTGTCGATGCCAAGTTGCCGCGCAACATTCTCGGCGGTCCTCACCGTATCGCCCGTCACCATGGCGGTTTTGATCCCAGCATCGTGCAGGGCGGCGATTGCGCGCGCGGCCTCGGGTTTCAGTGGATCCGCAACCGCGATCAGCGCGGCAAGGCGCCCGTCAATGGCGGCGTAAACCGGGGTCTTGCCGTCGGCGGCCAAATCATCCCCGATCGCCCGGGTTGCTCCCAGATCAATCCCTTCTTGCGCCATCAAGTGATGCGACCCCACCAGAATGCGCTGGCCATCGACAAATCCCGCAGCGCCCAGTCCCGCAACGGCCTCGAACCCGGTGCATTCGGTGGCGCCTAGGGCTTGTTCGTTCGCGCGTGCCGTGATCGCCTTTGCAATCGGGTGCTCTGACCGCGCCTCAAGTGCTGCGACCCGGCGAAGTATGTCGGCTTCATCGAAGCCGTCCATAACAAGCACCTCTGTCACGGCGGGATGCCCCCTTGTCAGCGTGCCGGTTTTGTCGAAGGCCACGACGTTCACATTCTGAAGACGCTGCAAGGCATCGCCTTGTCGAAACAGCACGCCCAGCTCAGCCGCGCGCCCCGTGCCGACCATGATAGAAGTCGGCGTTGCGAGACCCATTGCGCAGGGGCAGGCGATAATCAGAACCGATACGCCGGCGACCAGCGCATAGCTCAGGGTCGGCTCGGGACCGAAGAACAGCCAGATCAACACCGTAACCGCCGCCACGGCGATGACCGCAGGCACGAACCACAATGTGATCCGGTTGACGAGGCCCTGGATCGGAAGCTTTGCACCCTGCGCGTCCTCGACCATGCGAATGATTTGGGCCAGTGCCGTCTCATCGCCAACCTTGGTCGCTTCGAAGACGAAGGATCCGGTGCCGTTAACCGTACCGCCGACCACGTCCGCGCCCTGCGACTTGGCTACGGGCTTTGGCTCTCCCGTGATCATACTTTCGTCAACGTAAGAGCTGCCCTCGATCACGATGCCATCCACGGGAATCCGTTCGCCGGGCCTGACCTGGATAAGGTTCGCCTTTTCGATCAGATCCACCGGCCTCGTTTCGAAGACATCGCCGACGCGGATGCGGGCGGTTTTCGGTCGCATGCCGACGAGGCGGCGAATGGCCTGACCAGTTTGGCCCTTGGCGCGGGCTTCAAGAAACCGACCAAGCAGGATCAGCGTGACAATGACCGCTGCCGCCTCGAAATATACCGCACGTGTGCCCGCCGGCAGTGCCGAGGGAACGAAAAGCGCAAGCACTGAGAACATCCAGGCCGCTGACGTGCCCAAGGCCACCAGCGCATTCATGTCCGGCGCGCCTTTCATCAAAGAACGGCTGCCCTGGATCAGAAAGAGGCGGCCCGGCCAGGCGAGAACCAGTGTCGTCAGCGCGAACTGGATCATCCAACTGGTCTCGTGACCGATGCTGCGCGCAATCCAGTGGTGAAAAGCCGGGACCATGTGACCGCCCATCTCCAATATGAAGACCGGCAATGTGAGAAGGGCCGAGATAAGAACTATGCGTCTCAGGTGCGTGATCTCTGTCGCGGTCGGATCTGCCTCCACCTGGTCGGTTGTGGCCAACTTGGCCGGGTAGCCCGCCGTCTGTGCCGCCGCTTGCAATGTCTGCGGATCGGTCAGACCATCGATGATCTCAACTCGCGCTTCATTCCGAACCAGATTGACATCCGTGCTCAGCACGCCGGGCACGGCTTGAAAGGCCGCCTCTACCCGGGACAGGCAGGACGCGCAGGACATGTTCGAAACGGAAAACCGAAGCGTTTGGGTGCGCGGTGGATAGCCTGCATCCTTTAGCGTGCTCGTGAGCGACGACAGGCGAAGTTCCGGCCCTGGCGAGATCCGAACCGTTTTGTTCGCCAGGTTCACATAGACCTCTTCAACGCTGTTTGCGCCCGTCAGAACCTTTTCGACGCGCGCCGCGCACGAGGCGCAGTTCAGATTCTCAATGCCAATCGTCAGGTCTTTGTGCCGTTGCATGATCTCGTTCCATCACGTTGCTCACCAGATGGGGGTTCCAGTGACTGGAGGGTCAAGCCCTTTTTCGTCTGTTCGGGTGATCTTTCTGTATCGACCGGGGTCTGAGGGACGTCTGGCTGCCCTTGTGGATTGTCCATGAAAACGGAATTCAGGCCCGGGCGATGGGAGCTCAGACATGCCATACGATGCTTCGTTTCGGTCGGCACGGGCAGGGCGATCCCGGTCTGACCCGCCCGGTCTTGCCGTTTGATCGAACCACAGCGTTTTCGGCGTCGCCGAATTGGAGAAAACCTGCTCAATCCGTCGGGCAGTTTCGGACGGAAGCTGCCGATCACGTGTCAGGCGCAACCCCCGTGAGACAGCCCTGGCCAGGGGAGGGCGGATGGGCGCGGCCCACGCGCGTACGCTACCTGTCTGAATGCCAGCTTTACATAAGAATCAACGGTATAGCCGGATCCATCGACCAAGACTAACGCCCGGTCTGCCGCCGTTTCTTGTGCGTTGAAAAGGCTGTGAAACCCACGTTTTGCAGGATTTTAGCAATCTCATGCCCATCTCCGGGCGCCATTTTGCCAGTGCGGCTCCAAGCGGGGCCTTGGGCGACCTTGTCTTAGGCGCAGTTTCCCCAAAACTTTGTTTTCAACGAAAATTCGCAAAGGACATGTCATGCTTACGTTTGCCGTGCGCACGCTCTTTCCGGTGATCGGATTTGTGGTTGCGCTTTCGCTGCCTGACCCTGCTTTCGCTTATGTCGGACCCGGGGCAGGTCTCACCGCCATCGGAACGGCGCTCGCCCTGATCCTGGCGATCGGCCTCGCCATCGTCGGTTTTATCTGGTTTCCGGTGAAGCGGATGCTGCGCAAAAGAAGGCAGAAGCCAGCCGATCACGAAGCGACAGTCGCAAAGGCAGAGAGCTCACAGTGACGGTCGCGGCGCTTCTGGCAGGCCTTTTGGCCTTTGTGGTCATGCTGCGCGTGTTGCGCGCGCAGCAGGTGGCGTCGGGGGTGCTGGACACCGCGCGCGGTGCGATGGCCGTGATGTCGGACCGGCATATCTCGGACGAGGAGAAAGAGCGCCGCATGCGTCGCGCGTCGGTCCAGATGTTCCGAAGCTTTGCGGTTATCCTGGGCATTGGCATCGTGTCGCTTGCCGTGCCAAGTGGGATCGTGTGGGCCGGCGCGGCGCTGGGCCTTTATGCGCTGGATCATGCCTTGGCCGTCGCTCTGGGCTGGCCGTTCATTCTGGCCTCTGCAGGGCTCGCCATCGCGATCTGGTACCTGCTTGAACGTCAGCGCAAGGCCAGCGAGGCGGTCGTATCCGACGATCTGCCTTACAGCCCGCTTGATCAGGCGTTGCACGCATATGCCTTCGCCTCGCCCGAGCGGCATCGCATGCTGGGAGATATGGAATCGCGCCTCTTTTCGCGCTCCATTGACCTTGACCAGGCGGCACGTCCCGTTTTCGTGACCTCCCTGCCTCGCGCCGGGACAACCATGCTCCTCGAAGCACTGGCGGCACATCGGGATCTGGCCTCTGCAACCTACCGGCATATGCCCTTTACGATGGCGCCCCTATTGTGGGGTCGGTTCTCGGGGCTTTTCCGCAAGCCGGCCGAACGTGCGGAACGCGCGCATGGCGATGGGATCGAGGTTGGGTTCGACAGCCCCGAGGCCTTCGAAGAGATGATTTGGATGACGTTCTGGAAAGAACATTACCAGGGCGCTTCGATCGTTCCTTGGTCGGCAGATCGCAGAGACCCGGAGTTCGAGGCCTTCCTGCGACGCCATATGGCCAAGATCGTTCAGGCCAAAGGGGGTGCTGCCTCTCGCTATGTCTCGAAGAACAACGCAAATATCGCTCGTCTGCCCTTACTCCAGGACATGTTCCCAAATGGGCATTTCGTGATCCCGATCCGGTCCCCCTGGTCGCAGATCAACTCGCTGCGCCGTCAGCACCTTCGGTTTCTGGATCTACACCGTAGAGAGCCCTTTTCGCGCACCTACATGGAAGGTATCGGCCATCTGGAGTTTGGCGCGACCCTCAAGCCCATCGCGTTTGAAGGAGCCTATCATGATCCTGCGGGAGCAGAGGATCTGAGTTTCTGGCTGCACTACTGGATCAGCGCCTACGAGGCGATCCTGAACACGCTTCCCAGCGGTGCGGTCATCGTGGACCATGATCGTCTCTCGGCCAATCCGCGCCCGCACCTGGCCATGCTGGCGGATCGGATCGAACTGACAAACCCGGCGGATCTGGAGGACATGGCCAAGCAGTTCAAGGCGTCCAGGCTGAGCGAGCCTGCGTCGGGTCTGCCGCCTGCTCTGGTCCGTCGGGCCAAGGATTTGCACGGGCACTTGAAGGATCTGGCGCTTTCGCCTGAACAGGAGATCGGGACGTGAAGAAATCATCTGGTGATCGGTGGGGCGGCATTCTTTTCGCGATCTCGCTGGCGTTTCTGAGCATGTTGTACGGTATCGTGTCTTCGTGGTGGGGCTGGTTTCCGGCGATCCAGATCGGCGAAGCCCATCGCACAATGCTTGAATTACGGACCAATTGGCGCAACGATTTTGGCCTTCAACCCACGCGCCACCTTGTCGAGCCCATCGCGCCGCGGCCGGAAGGCGAGGACGGTTTCACCCTGCATCGCGACGGGGATGCGCAGCCGGGATATATCCTCATCACGGGCCTCAATCCTGATCCCGATGGAACGTTTCACATGGTCACGCTCTATGACGGGACCGGGCAGCAGGTGCATCAATGGCCGATCCGGTACGACCAGATCGACCCGGAAGGCAAGAAACCGCAGAACGTGATGCTGCATGGCATGGAGGTCTTCGAAGACGGCTCGATCGTTGCCACGTTCGACAGCGGTTCGGCCATCACGCGTCTGGATCCGTGTGGCGAGCAGATCTGGACCCGGATCGGCAATTTCCACCATTCCATCGCTCGCGATGGTCAAGGCGCCATCGTGACCTGGCAGGACGAACGTGTTGTCTGGCTGGACGAGACAACCGGCGAGGAGATGCGCGGGCTCGACCTTCACACGGATATCATACCGGCAGGCGACGGGGCACAGCGCGGTTACTTCGATCTCAGAACTGTCACGCAGAACAAACTTGAGACGCCTCTGCGGTATCTCGAAGATCCCTTTCACCCGAACGATGCGGAACCACTGACGCCTGACCTCGCCGATGTTTTCCCTATGTTCGAGGTTGGAGATGTTATGATCAGCCTGCGGGAGCTGAATATGATTGCCGTTGTCGACCCCGATACGGGCCTGATGCGGTGGTGGCAGCACGGCCCGTGGATGAAGCAACACGATCCGGATTTCGAGCCGGACGGCACCATCAGCGTCTATGACAACGCCACTGGCACAGGTGCCTCCAAGATCTGGTCGGTTGATCCCTCAACCAGAGAGCTGCGAACCCTCTTCTCCGGGTCCGAGGACGTGCCATTTTACAGCTGGCAGCGCGGCAAGCATCAGCTTTTGGAGAACGGCAATATCCTTTTGGTGGAGCCGGAGCATGGCCGGGCCCTTGAGGTTGCGCCTGATGGGCAGCCGGTCTGGGAACGGCATGTCATTTGGGATGACACCTATAATACGGTGATCACGGAAGCGCGCCACGTGCCTGCGGATTTCTTCGAAAACGGGGTGCCGTCCTGCGAAGCCGTGACCGACACCGCAAGTCTGGTGAATGATCTTCCACGTCTTGAATAGACAAAGCGGCCAAGGTTCTAGCCGTCCGTTTCCCCAGGATTGCCCAGATTGCGCGGCAGCGGGGGAACGACCTCTGGCACCGGACTGAGCAAACGCTCCTTTGACATGTCGGTGACGTATCGTTTGAGCATTTCCGTGAACAAACCGATTTCAGACGACTTGTCGGCAAGGTGTGTGGCGATCTCTCCCAGATCGTCATTCGTCTTCACGGCTCGCAGGCGCGCGCACAAGTCGAGCAGCGGCATGGAGATGTCTCGCAGCACCTCTACCGCGATCCGTTCGCGCATGTCGAAAAGCTGCTCTCCGAGACCGATGTCGATCTTGAACATCCGGCTGAGGCTGCCCATGACGTGCTGAAACCGGCACATCACATGGCGCAAGCCGTCCGCCATTTCCGACACCAGGATATGCGCGCGCGATATGATTAGGCCTGGGATCTGCACAAGGAATTCGGGCAGAGAGATGACCTCGGCGTCATCGCTGATCCACGACAAATGTTCAGAGAGCGCTGAGGCGACGTCATCCCGCAGCACATGCGACAATTCGGGGGACGTTTTGAAAGACGTACGATTCCGAAACTCAGGTCCACTCAACTCACACGAGCGCAGTCGGGGCGTATTGTCCGCTCCGATAACGATATTCAAGAGAAGCCGTTCGGGTCCTCCAAATGCTGTCTGAACCACGGTCATGTGTTTGTTCGCCTCTGAAACGCGCCTTTATGTTGGTTAAAAATCGTTAACACTTTGTTAACGCTCCGCGCTATGTGTAAAGCATGGCGCGGTCATACAGGGCTGGCGCGGCAGAATGAAAGTGTTTCAACACTTGATCTCTTTCTATACGGATTAAAGTTGAGCGATCATTGTCGTATCGCGATACACCAATAAGGTGTTTCTAAGTTGGGTAGGAGAACAATGTGAAAGACCGTAACGCCGAACAATTGACTATTATCGGCATTGGCTCTTCCGCAGGTGGACTTGAAGCAATACGCGAACTGGTCGCCACTTTGCCATCCGACGTGCCGGTGACGTATGTCGTGGTCCAGCACATGTCGCCCAACCACAAAAGTCTGATGACCGAGCTTGTTGCACGGGAAACGAGCCTCGAAGTCAAAGACGTCGAGGATGGGATCGAGCCGCAGCCCAATACGATTTATGTGACGCCGCCAAAGACGGACGTGATCTTTTCCGCAGGAAAACTGCACCTTATCCAGCCCAGCCCCGAACTGTCTTCTCCGAAACCATCGGTGGACCGTTTCCTGTCCAGCCTGGCAGACAGCCATGGCGAGCATACCGTCGCCGTGATCCTGTCCGGAACCGGGACGGACGGCGCCTATGGTGTGCAGGCCATCCGCGAGGCGGGCGGCATCACGATTGCCCAGGATCGCGAAAGCGCCAAATACGACGGAATGCCAACGGCGGCCGTTCAAACCGGATGTGTCGATCTAATCTTGAGCCCGCTCGACATCGGCACGCATCTGACCAAAATTCTGTCATCCCCCCGCGACTTTGATGCCTTTCGCCGAAGCGAGGTTGAACGCAGCCCGCTCTCAAGTCTGCTGCAGATCCTGTTGGCGCGGACGCGCGTTGACTTCCGTGAATACAAACAAACCACGGTCGGGCGGCGGATCGAGCGCCGTATGCTGGCGCTTGGTATCGATAATCAGGACGACTATGTCGAGTTTTGCCGTGACAATCCAAGCGCCGTTGATGCGCTGTTCAAGGATCTGCTGATCTCTGTCACACGGTTTTTCCGGGATCGCGCCCAGTTCGAGCAGTTGAACGCGATGCTGCCCAAGCTGATCGACGCCGACAAAGCGGGTCCGCTTCGTGTCTGGATCGCGGGTTGTGCGACCGGCGAAGAGGCATATTCCATCGCCATTCTGTTCGCCGAGGCCCTTGGCGGTCCCAAGGTCATACTGAAGAACCACGTCCAGATCTTTGCAACCGACATAGACCGCGAGGCGCTGCAGGTGGCCCGCCGCGGCTCTTATGGTCTTGCTGCGTTGAACGACATTCCCGACTATCTGGCCGACCAGTATCTTCTGCGTGAGAAAGACGGCGTGCGCGTAATCGACAACGTACGGTCGGCGGTCCTGTTTTCCGAACACAATGTCTGTCAGGATCCACCCTTTCAAAACATCGACCTGATCTGTTGCCGAAACCTGTTGATCTATTTCGGCAACAACCTCCAGCAGAAGGTGATGTCGCGTTTTCACTACTCGATGAAAGCCACCTCCCTTCTGTTCCTCGGAACGGCGGAAAGCGTCGCCGGCTCGGACGATCTTTTTATTCAGGACACCCAAGCCTCTCATATCTATCGCAAAAGATCGATCAAGCGGGTTGACCAGGCGCCGATTTCCGGTCGCCGGTTTGGTCCCGCGAACAAGCGCATCAGCCCACCGGACGAAGAGTATCGCGCCGAAACAACGGACCGGCAGCTTTTCGAAGCACTGGCCATGTCGCTGGGCCAAAACTCCATCCTTGTCACCGACGACTTTTCGATTGCCCGGGTTTACGGGGAGATCAGCAAGTTTATCGAGGTCAAGTCCACCACCAGTCTGAAAATGCATCTGGACCTCTTGCGCAGCCCCCTGCGCGAAGAGGCGCGCAGCCTTATCACGCTCTCGCTGAAACACAACGAACCGCGATCCGGCGTGCGCCACCTTTTGGCCGAAGGGGACGACGCTACGATCCGTCTGGACGTCTATCCGATCATCGCGAAAGCGATCAACGAAAGTGCCGCGCTTCTGGTGTTCAAACCGATGGAAGCGGATCGGCGCCAACTGAGCGAAGGTCCCGTACAAGCGGACGAGGATGACGTCGCGAGCGAGCGGATCAGGTCGTTGGAATCGGAGGTCGCGACCACCCGCGAAGCCTTGCAGCAAACCATTGAAGAGCTTGAGACCTCTAACGAGGAGTTGCAATCGCTGAACGAGGAACTGCAATCCACCAATGAGGAATTGCAGGCCACCAATGAAGAGCTTGAGACCTCCAATGAGGAACTCCAATCCACCAACGAAGAGCTGATCACGGTCAATGAGGAACTGCAGGTCACGGCGGCGGAACTGACCGCTCGATCCAGCGAGCTGACCTCGGTTCTGGAAAGCGCGCCTTTCGCAATGCTTGTGGTCGACAATGCCTTGCAAGTGTCGCATGCGACCAATGCGGCCATTCGGCTATTCGACATGCAACTGCCGATCTCAAGCCCGCATGTCAGCCAATGCAAGCTGCCGGACGGCTTTCCCAGCTTCGCGCCGATCTGCAATGAGGCGTTGCGGCTGGGTCAGTCGGTCAAACTTGAGTTTTCGTCCGGCGGCGCGCGCGTGATGCTGAACTGCTCCCCTTACTTCGATCCACGCGGGCAAATCCTGGGCGTGACGATGGTGATCAGCGACTTCCCGGGTTTGGCGCGGGAGTTGGAGACGATCCTCAACAATACAGAATTGATGATCATGAACCGGACCGCGGACGGTAAGATCCTGAGGATCAGCTCAAATTCCGCCAAAGCCATGAAGACGACCCGCGCGCAGGCCGAGGGCAGCATGTTGAGCGATTTTCTGGATGAAGAGACGACCAACTCAATCTTATCTGGCGACCGGAGTGTCCTGGACGGTGAAAAAGATCATAGCCACGAGACGTATCAAATCAGGGCCAAAAACGAGGAAAAGTCGTCCTGGGTCAAGCTCGATCGGATCATCCATCGCGGTTATGATTGGGAAGAGCCTTCGATCTATGCCATCGGTACGGACGTCTCGGATGAGATTTACGCGGCAGAGGAGGCGCGGCTTGCCTATGAGAATATGGCCAAGCTGCAGGACTTTGCCGAGACCGGTTTCTGGTCGATCGATCTTGAGCAGGACAGGCTCCAATGGTCTCCGGAAGTGTATCGGCTACACGGCGTGACACCGGGTGACTTTAAGCCCTCTGTGGAAAGTGCGCTGTCGTTTTATTCGGATGATCACCGGGATGAGTTGAAATCCCTTCTGGACCGCGTACGGGAAGAGGGGGGCGAGTTCCGCAAGCGTTTGAGCATTGTTCAGGCGGATGGTGCGAAGCTTGACGTCGAGATCCTTGGCCTCGCGCAGCGCGATGAGGCGGACAAGGTTGTGCAGATCATGGGGTTCTTCCGCAGAGCCGCGACTGGCGGATCTGGGGGCGATGCAGCAGGCTGAGGATTTTCGCCGGGAAACGGATGCTCTTGCCAACATCCTGGCCAACCTTTCCGAAGATGCTTTTGAGTTGGAAACGCAGTTCAAGGCATGGATGATTGGCGATGTGATTGGGCATTTGCATATGTTCAACGTGGCCGCGGAAGTGACCCTGAAAGGGCCTAAAACCTTCAACACATTCTTCACGCCGTTTCAGCAGGCCTTGGAGAGAGGCAGCACGTTCGTCGAAGCACAGCGGCCATGGCTTGGCGCCCTCAAAGGCACTGAATTGTTTGAGACCTGGCTGAGTACGGCACATCGCGTTGCCGATCTCTACGCGAAGGCCGATCCGAAACAGCGAGTGGCTTGGGCCGGACCGGATATGAGCGCGCTCTCCAGCATATCGGCACGGCAGATGGAGACTTGGGCTCATGGTCAGGAAGTCTTCGACGTGCTTGGGCGCGAGCGTTACGAAACCGACCGCATCCGCAACATCGTGCACTTGGGTGCCGCCACGTTCGGATGGAGCTTCATCAATCGGGACCTGGTCGTTCCTCAAAACGTTCCGCACTTGCGACTGTCCGCGCCGTCCGGCGCAATCTGGACCTGGAATAAGCCCAGCCGGCATAATGTGATCGAGGGCCCCGCAGTGGCCTTTGCGCAGGTCGTCACGCAGGTTCGCAACATCGCTGATGTGGACCTTGACGTAACCGGTGAAACTGCGCATCGCTGGATGGAGATCGCGCAATGCTTTGCAGGAGCCCCTTCAGATCCGCCTGTCCCGGGATCCCGCAGGAAGGCCGGGCGTGTTTTTCAAGTCAGCGCCAACAACTGATTGACGTACCTCAAAAGGCTGGCCTAGGTTTCGAGACCGGGGGTCAGGATGAGCAAACCGACTGTACATGACATCGCGAGAGAGGCCGGCGTCAGCCTGGCCACGGTGGATCGTGTGCTCAACTCCCGGCCGGGCGTCCGCGAAAAGACCGTCAAGCGGGTGAAGGATGCGGTGCAAAAGCTGGGTTATACCCGCGATATCTATGCGGCCAATCTTGCGCGCCAGCGACGCTACGAGTTCGTGTTTGTTCTGCCGCGGGGGCCAAGCCAGTTTCTGGTGGCTTTGCGGGACGCGATCCTTGAAACGGCGGCGGGACCGCTGTCGGACCGGGCAAACATTCGCATTCTGTCCGCGCCATATTCGGACCCCGTAGCCGTCGACAAGGTGTTTCGTCAGATCGAGCAGGAACAGGTTGATGGCGTTGCAATCATGGGCAACGAAACCCCCATGGTGCGGGACGGCATCGCGCGGCTGAAGGCCAGAAATGTCGTGGTCGTGGCCTTGGTCACCGACCAGACGAACTCGGCCCGGGATCATTTTGTTGGAATTGACAATACCGCGGCTGGTCGAACAGCGGGTGTGCTGATGGGCCGTTTCGTGGGGGATCGCGCGGGAAAGGTTGCCGTCGTCGTCAACACCATGCAGGCCCGTGACATGGTGCAGCGTCGGATGGGGTTCGACGACGTCATGGCAGAGCGCTTTCCGCATATCCAGGTGCTGCCTTCGGTCGAAGGTCGGGATGACCATGAATTGACGGCCAGGGTGACCGAACAATGTCTGCGACTGAACGAGGACGTTGTCGGGCTTTATTGTGTCGGCGCTGGCCTGAGAGGCGTGACCCAGGTCTTGCGGGGCAGGGGCCAGGCGCACGATCTTGTCGTGGTCGGACACGATCTGACGCCCCACGCCCGCGATGCGCTCGAAGCGGGGGTTGTCGACGTCATCATCAATCAAAATGCCGGCCACATCGCCCGCAGCGCGATGCGGGTTTTGCGCGCGCATTGCGACGGGGTGGAGGTGATCGCGTCGCAGGAGAAAATCCGGATCGAGATTGTCTTGCGGGAGAATTTGACCTGACGCGTCGGCGTCAAGGGAGTTGGGAGGAGTGAGTTCATGAAAACCATCCAGGGGCCAGCCTTGTTTCTGGCACAGTTTGCGGGAGACGAAGCGCCATTTTCGTCCTGGCCTGATATCACGAAGTGGGCAGCGGAATGCGGGTATGCCGGGGTGCAGGTGCCAAGCTGGGACGACCGGCTGATCGACCTGGATCAGGCAGCGGCCTCGACCGATTATTGCGATGAATTCAAAGGGGTTGCCCGCGAAAACGGGGTTGAGGTGACGGAATTGTCCACCCATCTGCAGGGTCAGCTCGTGGCCGTTCACCCGGCATATGACAGCGCTTTCGATGGCTTTGCCGCGGAAGAGGTCCGCAACAATCCGAGCGCGCGACAAGCCTGGGCTGTCGATCAGGTAAAAAAGGCGATTACGGCCAGCCGTAACATGGGGATCGGTGCGCATGTCACCTTCTCGGGCGCGTTGGCCTGGCCGTATATCTACCCCTGGCCCCAAAGACCGGCAGGTTTGGTGGAAACGGCCTTTGATGAATTGGCGGCGCGCTGGCGCCCGATCCTGGATCACGCCGATGCATGCGGCGTAGACATTTGCTATGAGATCCACCCGGGTGAAGATCTGCATGATGGCGTGACATTCGAGATGTTTCTGGAGCGTCTGGACGGGCATGCACGCTGCAACATGCTTTATGATCCATCCCACTACGTGCTGCAGGCGCTCGATTATCTGGAAAACATCGACATCTATCACGAGCGCATCAAGATGTTCCACGTCAAGGATGCGGAATTGAACCCGACAGGGCGGCAGGGGGTCTATGGCGGGTATCAGTCCTGGGTGGATCGCGCGGGGCGGTTCCGGTCGCTGGGCGACGGGCAGGTGGATTTCAAGGCGGTGTTTTCGAAGCTGACCCAGTACGATTTCGATGGCTGGGCCGTGGTCGAATGGGAATGCGCGATGAAGCATCCCGAGGACGGCGCACGCGAGGGGGCGGCCTTTGTGCGCGATCACATCATCCGCGTCACCGAGCGGGCGTTTGATGATTTTGCCGATGGCGGGACGGACGAGGCGGCCAACCGGGCGATGCTTGGATTGTGAGCCGGGCGGGTGGGCCCGCCCACCCACCCCGTTTGGGGGCGCTGCCCCCATCGCCCGAAGGGCGATTCCCCCGGGATATTTTTGACCCAAAGAAGCAGTGGGAGGAGGTTTGGAATGGAAAGGATAAATGCAGGCCGGATCAGGCTGGGCATGGTCGGCGGCGGACGGGATGCCTTTATTGGAGGGGTGCATCGGATCGCGGCGAGGATCGACGATCATTTTGATCTTGTGGCGGGGTGCTTTTCGTCGACAGCAGAGAAGTCACAGGCATCGGGCGCGGATCTGGGGCTGGATCCGGCGAGGGTCTATGACGATTTTACGGAGATGGCCAAACGCGAGGCGCGGCTGAAGGCGGGCATCGACGCGGTGGCGATCGTGACGCCGAACCACATGCATTTTCCTGTCGCGAGGGAGTTTCTGAAGCGTGGTATTCATGTGATCTGCGACAAGCCGCTGACGGCGGAGTTGAAAGAGGCGCGTCAGATGGTCAAGGCGGCGGAGCGGTCGGACGCGCTGTTCGTGCTGACACACAATTATTCAGGCTATCCGATGGTCCGGCAGGCGCGGGAGATGGTTTCGGCAGGGGAGCTGGGCGCCATTCGCGTGGTACAAGCCGAATACCCACAGGACTGGCTGACGGAGGCGGCAGAGCATTCGGGCCTCAAACAGGCCGAGTGGCGCACCGATCCGGCACGCTCCGGTGCGGGGGGGAGTATCGGAGATATCGGCACCCATGCCTTTCATCTGGCATCGTTTGTGACGGGGCTTGCGCTGGCGGAGTTGAGCGCGGACCTGCAGAGTTTCGTGGAGGGGCGCCGCGTGGACGACAACGCCCATGTCATGATGCGCTTTGAGGGCGGGGCAAGGGGCATGTTGTGGTCGAGCCAGGTCGCGCCGGGAAACGAAAACGCGCTGAGGCTGCGGATTTACGGAGAGAAGGGCGGGCTTGAATGGGCCCAGGAGGAGCCGAATACGCTTTGGCATACGCCGTTCGGGCAGCCGCCGCGCCGACTGACGCGGGCCAATGCCGGGGCAGGGGACGCGGCGGGACGTGTGACGCGCATCCCGTCGGGACATCCGGAGGGGTATCTGGAGGCGTTTGCGACGATCTACTCCGAGGCAGCTGCCGCGATTCGGGCGCATCAGGCGGGTGAGGCTGCACCGCGCGATGTGCTTTATCCCGGGGTCCAGGACGGATTGGCGGGGGTCGCCTTCGTGGATGCCTGCGCGCGGTCCTCTGCCCGCAACGGGGCCTGGGTGTCCTTGAATATGTGAAGGATCGCCGTGACTTAAGCGGTTTCGCACGTATGGCTCAGACGAGCCTCTCACTTTTGACTTAGCGAGATAAACTGTCTTTGATGGGCGTACCTCACAAAATTCCCTTTACTTGAGGTACGCACCTCAAATACGCTTTGGAAAGCGCCGGTCGGGGTCTGGGAGGACTGCAGGAGAGAAACCGCGCGCGGATATGGGAGGATTGGAGAATGAAAGCGACCAGATTTCTGGCGGCGACGGCTTTGGCGTCGGGCGTTGGTTTTGCCTCAGGCGCGCAGGCGGAGGATTTGACGCTCTGCTGGGCGGCCTGGGACCCGGCAAATGCATTGGTTGAATTGAGCAAGGAATTCGAGGCTCAATCCGGGCACAACATGAATTTCGAGTTCATCCCGTGGCCGAATTTCGCGGACCGGATGCTGAATGAGCTGAATTCGGGCGGCAAGCTCTGCGACTTGCTGATCGGGGACAGCCAGTGGATTGGCGGCGGGGCTGAGAATGGCCATTACGTGAAGCTGAACGAGTTCTTCGACGCTGAAGGGATTAGCATGGACGACTTCGCCCCGGCGACGGTTTATGCCTATTCGACCTGGCCGAAGGGGACGCCGAACTATTACGCGTTGCCGGCGATGGGGGATGCGAATGGCTGGTTCTATCGCAAGGATTGGTTCAGCGATCCCGAGATTCAAGCCGCCTACAAGGAGGCGACCGGAGAGGACCTGCGCGAGCCGCAATCACAGAAAGAGTTGATGCAGATCGCGAAGTTCTTTCAGGGACGCGAAATTGACGGGCAGACGCGCTATGGCGTGTCGATCTTTACCGAGCGCGGCTCGGAAGGGATCACGATGGGCGCGACCGGCGCGCTTTATGCCTGGGGGTTCAAGTACGAAAACGAGCCTGGATCGTACGATATGGCGGGCGCGGTGAATTCGCCGGAAGCGGTGGAGGCACTGGAGTTCTACAAGGAGCTTTACGAGTGCTGCACGCCGCCGGGTTATACGGACAGCTATATGGGTGAGAGCCTGGATGCGTTTAAATCCGGGCAGGTCGCGATGGCGATGAACTGGTTTGCGTTCTTCCCGGGGCTTTATGCGGATCCGGATACGGGCGGGGACAAGATCGACTTTTTTGTGAACCCGCCGCAGAACCAGTCGGCGTCGACGCTGGGCGGGCAGGGTATCAGCGTGGTGGCCTATTCCGACAAGCAGGATGCGGCGCTCGAGTATATCAAGTGGTTCGCGCAGCCGGACGTACAGGCGAAATGGTGGTCGCTGGGCGGCTATTCGGCGCATAATTCGGTGCTGCAGGATCCGGGTTTTGTTGAGAGCCAGCCCTTTGCGGGCGACTTCCTGGAAGCGATGGATGCGGTGCAGGATTTCTGGCAGGAGCCGACCTATGCCGAACTGCTCTTGGCCATGCAAAAAAGGTTGCATGACTATGTCGTGGCGGATGTGGGCACGGCTCAGGAGGCGCTCGACAAGCTGATCGAGGATTGGACGGAAGTCTTCGAAGACGAAGGCAAGCTCTAAGAGCAGCGGGGCCGCCGGGTGTGCTCGGCGGCCTCTTGCGAGGCCTTCTCGCGGCGCATGCGGCGCCGATCGGTAAGCGGATTTTTCCAGCTGAAAGGATGTCATTTTGTCTGACACACCGGCAGATATGGCAGCGCGTGCAACCCCGCCGAGTGTGGCGCGCAGGATCAAGGGATTGTCGGATCGGGCGATTGCCTGGATCTTTGTGGGGCCGACGATCTTTCTGCTGCTGGCCATCAACATCTTTCCGCTGATCTGGACGATCAACCTCAGCTTTACCAATTACCGTGCCAACCGCCCGAACCGGGAGGTCGATTATATCGGCCTGCGGAACTACGAACGGATCCTGACAGACAGCGATATCTGGCTGAGCATGCAGGCGACCGCGCATTTTCTGTTCTGGACGATTGTTTTGCAGGTGCTGATCGGGTTCACGCTGGCCTGGCTGATCAACCGCAAATTCAAGGGCAATGATCTTTGGACCACGATCATCGTTCTGCCGATGATGCTATCGCCGGCGGTGGTGGGGAATTTCTGGACCTTTCTTTATCAGCCGCAGATCGGGCTTTTTAACTACATCGTCGCCTTCTTCACCGGCGCCGATCCGTCGAGTTTCGAGATGCTGGGCTCGGTCAGCCTCGCACCCTGGTCCATCGTGATCGTGGATACGTGGATGTGGACGCCGTTCGTGATGCTGATCTGTCTGGCGGGGCTCAGGTCCATTCCCGACTATATTTACGAGGCGGCGGAGATCGACCGGGCCAGCAAGTTCCGGCAATTCTGGACGATTACCGTCCCGATGGTGCTGCCGTTTCTGATGCTCGCCGTGCTCTTCCGCGGCATCGAGAATTTCAAGATGTTCGACCTGGTCGTGCAACTGACCGGCGGCGGGCCGGGATCGGTGACGGAGGTCACGTCGATCAACCTCAAGCGGGAGGCATTCGAGAAGTGGCGCACGGGCTATGCCAGCGCCTATGCCATCATCCTGTTTGTCACGGTCTTTGGCCTCGCCAGCATTTACGTGAAGGCGCTGAACAAGGTGAAAGAGAGATGAGCAGCTATTCGATCACCGAACCCAGCGCGCGGCAGAAATGGGTCGCGGGGACGCTGGTCATCCTTTACGCGCTGATCACGATGATCCCGCTGGCCTGGATTTTCCTGACCGGGTTCAAGACACCGCCGGATTCGATTTCCTATCCGCCGAAGGTGATTTTTGAGCCGTCGCTGGAAGGCTATGTGAACCTCTTCACCACGCGGACGCGGGTGTCGGCTGAAGAGCTTGAGACGTTACCGCCACCGGAGAATTTCGCCGAAGAGATCGTGCGCGAGCGGGGCATGGTGATCGTCGGCCCCTCGAAATTCGGGGAGCGGTTTCTGAATTCGGTGATCATCGGCTTCGGCTCCACGTTTCTCAGCGTGTTTCTGGGCACGCTGGCGGCCTATGCGTTCAGCCGGTTCAAGATCCCGCTAGCGGATGATCTGCTGTTTTTCATTCTCAGCACGCGGATGATGCCGCCCATCGCGGTCGCGATCCCGATCTTTCTGATGTATCGGCAATTGGGGCTGAGCGACACGCATCTGGGGATGATCCTGCTTTACACGGCGGTGAATATCTCGCTTGCGGTGTGGCTCTTGAAAGGGTTCATTGACGAGATCCCGCGTGAATACGAAGAGGCCGCGCTGATCGACGGCTACACCCGGTTTCAGGCTTTCTACAAGGTGGTTCTGCCGCAGGCCGCGACGGGGATCGCATCGACGGCGATCTTTTGTCTGATCTTTGCGTGGAACGAATATGCGTTTGCGGTGCTGCTGACATCCGGCACGGCGCAGACCGCACCGCCCTTTATTCCCACCATCATCGGTATTGGCGGGCTGGACTGGCCGGCGGTTGCGGCGGGGGCCACGATCTTCCTGCTGCCGGTGATGATCTTCACCATCCTGCTGCGCAAGCATCTGTTGCGGGGCATCACCTTCGGAGCGGTGCGCAAATGAGGCCCGTCGCATTTGAGTTTATTTGGCAAGATGAAGGGCGGAGCGGGGGAGGTCTGTCATGCGTGATTTTCTGACCGGGCTGGCGCGCATGCGCCGGGGGCCGTGGGAGATGGTCGCCTCGATCCTCATCGGGGTGGGCGTGGTGATGCTGATGCAGCCGTTTCTGCTGGTGGCCTATACCTATTCTTTCATCGTGACGCTGGTGGGCACGGTGATGTTCATCATTGTCAGCCATTTCCCGGAGTAGAGCGGATGGCTGAGATCGTGATCAAGAACCTGCGCAAGGAATTCGGTGACTTCACCGCGGTGCAATCGTCGTCCTTCAAAATCGAGGATGGGGAGTTTTTCATGCTGCTCGGCCCGTCGGGTTGCGGGAAGACGACGACTTTGCGCATGATTGCCGGGCTGGAACTGCCGACCAGCGGAGAAATCTATATGGACGGCGAAGAGGTGGGGCAGAAGCCAGCGAGTGCGAGGGACATTGCCTTTGTCTTTCAGATGTTTGCGCTCTACCCGCACATGAACGTCCGCAAGAATATCTCCTATCCGCTGACCAGCCAGGGCATGCCCCGCGCGCAGGTCAAGGCGAAGGTGGCGGAAGCGGCCAAGATCCTCGGGATCGAGAAGATCCTCAACCGGCCCGTCGGCGGCCTTTCGGGCGGGGACAGGCAGAGGGTGGCGTTGGGCCGGGCGATCGTGCGCAATCCAAAGGCGTTCATGATGGACGAACCGCTGGGCGCGCTGGATGCGGAGTTTCGCGAGCACATGGCAGAAGAGTTGCGCGCGCTGCATGACCGGATGGGGGCAACAACGGTCTATGTCACGCATGACCAGCTTGAGGCGATGCAGATGGGCGACAAGATCGTCGTGATGAACCACGGCGTGATCGAGCAATTCGGAACGCCGCAGGATATCTATGACAAGCCGGCGACGATGTTCGTGGCCGATTTCATCGGATCGCCTGCCATGAACTTCATGAGGTTTCACGGCGGGATCGAGGCCGGGGCGACCGAGGTTCAGATGCAGCATCAGAATTTCGGCGTGCCGGAGATGCGCGAGCCGTTTGACGGGGACATCGTGTTCGGCGTGCGCCCGGAACATGTGCAACTCAGCGATGCGGCCCCCTACCGGGCGGAGGTGCAGGCGGTGGAGTATCTGGGCACGACGCAGATCGTCTCGCTCAGCACTGCGCTGGGCGATATCAAGGCGCGGATCGCCTCGGATCAGCGGGCCAAGACTGGCGAAACGGTGGGCCTCACATTCAACGCACGCACCGTGACGCTTTTTGACAGCCAGACGGGACGCGCGCTCAGATCCGATCTGAACGAAGGGGTGCTGGGCCATGGCTGAGGTGTCTCTGACAGGGGTGACCAAGCGGTTCGGCAAGGACGTGGCCGTCGAAGACCTGACGATGACAATCCCCGATGGGGCGTTCGTTGTGCTTTTGGGACCTACGGGCGCGGGCAAGACGACGACATTGCGTCTGATCTCGGGCCTTGAGAAGCCCGATGCGGGAGAGATTGCAATCGCAGGTCGGCCCGTTCTGCAAGAGACGCCAGCGCAGCGCGATGTGGCGATGGTGTTTCAGCAATACTCGCTCTACCCGCACATGACGGTGCGGGACAATCTGGCCTTTCCGCTTCGCTCTCCGATCCTGAATACGCCGGAGGACGAGATCGCGCGGAAGGTGGCCGAGGTGGCGGAGGTTTTGCGCATCCCCCATAAGCTCGACAACAAGGCGACAGAGCTGTCGGGGGGCGAGATGCAGCGCGTGTCGATTGGCCGGGCTCTGGTACGCTCGCCCGCGATCTATCTGATGGATGAGCCGCTCAGTTCGCTTGATGCCAAGCTGCGGGCCGATCTGAGGGTGGAGTTGAAACGTATCCAGGCGAGCCTGGGCGCGACTTTGCTTTACGTCACCCACGACCAGATCGAAGCGATGACGATGGCCACCCATGTAGGTGTGCTGGACGAAGGACGGCTGGTCCAGTTCGGCACCCCGCGCGAGATCTATGAAAACCCCGTGAGCCTCTATGTGGCGGGTCGTCTTGGTCTGCCACGCATCAATGCGCTGCCAGCCGATCTTTTTGGCGGCGCGCCGGTCGGCGCGGCGACAATCGGTCTGCGCCCGGAACATGTGGCGCAAGGCGAGGGGCGACCAAGCCAGGTCGTGAGGGTCGAGCATCTGGGCGATCAGACGCGACTTCACCTCAATATGGAAGGCCACGACATCGTAACTCTGACGGATGTCCACACCGAGCTTGGTCCCGGAGATACCGTCGCTATCCAGCCCCGCAACCCACTTTATTTCGACGCGAGCGGCACGCGCCTTGTCTGAGGAGATCTGATATGAAGCAGTTCATCAACGCCAAAGACAATTTGGTGACCGAGGCTATTGACGGGGTTTTGCGCACGGCAGGCGGACGCCTGGCGCGTCTGGATGGCTATCCGCATATCAAGGTCGTGGTACGCACCGACTGGGACAAGTCCAAGGTCGCGCTTGTTTCAGGCGGCGGATCGGGGCACGAGCCGTCCCATGCCGGCTTTGTCGGGCAGGGGATGCTGACGGCTGCGGTTTGCGGCGATGTTTTCGCTTCTCCATCGGTGGATGCGGTTTTGGCGGGCATTCTGGCCGTGACGGGAAAGGCCGGCTGCCTTCTGATTGTCAAGAACTATACCGGGGATCGGCTTAACTTTGGCCTCGCCGCCGAGCGGGCACGCGCCTTTGGTCTGACGGTGAATATGGTCGTGGTCGATGACGATGTCGCACTGCCGGACCTGCCGCAGGCGCGCGGCGTCGCGGGCACGCTGTTCGTGCACAAGATTGCAGGCGCGCTGGCGGATCAAGGCGCGGATCTCGAAACGGTGACGCAGGCGGCTCAGCGTGTCATCGACGGTGTCTCGTCGATCGGAATGTCGCTGGATACCTGCACGGTTCCGGGCTCTCCCAAGGAAGAGCGCATCGCGGCCGGAAAGGCCGAACTTGGCCTCGGTATTCATGGAGAGGCTGGGATCGAACAGGTGGATTTCGAAAGCGCCGAGGCCGCCATGGCGATGGTGGTCGACAAGCTTGCCGCGACCCTCGCGCCGGGTCCGCATGTGGCTCTCCTGAACAATCTGGGGGGCACGACGCCGCTGGAGATGTCGGTGCTGGCCGAAGAACTCGTAACCTCAACGATTGGAGGTCAGATCCGCTGGCTGATCGGGCCGGCGCCGATGATGACCTCGCTGGATATGCAGGGCTTCTCCGTCTCGTTGTTGCCGGTGGGCAAGGCGGACGAGCCTGCCTTGCAGGCGCCCGTCGCACCCTGGGCCTGGCCCGGCTGTCATGCGGTGGGTGACGTGGAGGTTTTGCCGCTGCCAGACGGGCTGACGCCGATCCAGCCGATCCCGTCCAAGAACCCCGAGATGGCGGGCTTCATCAAGAAGTGTTGTGCGATCCTGATCGCGGCGGAGGCGGATCTGAACGCGCTTGATGCGAAATCCGGAGACGGCGATACGGGATCGACCCTTGCCACCGCGGCGCGAGCGCTGCTTGAGGCAATCGATCGTCTGCCACTTGCTGACCTGACCCAGCTCTATCGGGCAATCGGCCTTGAACTGAGCCAAACGATGGGCGGATCATCCGGCGTTCTGCTGGCCATCTTCTTCACCGCTGCCGGGGATGCGTCGGCCAACGGGATCGGTCCGGTGGGTGCCCTGAAGGCGGGGCTTGACCGCGTGCAACAGGTTGGTGGGGCAAAACCGGGTGACCGGACGATGATCGACGCGCTGGCGCCGGCGCTTGAAGCGTTGCCGGACGGTGTCGATGCCGCAGCGGAAGCTGCGCGAAAGGGCGCGGAGGTCACAGCAACGATCACCCGCGCCAAAGCCGGGCGTGCGACCTATATCGCCGAGGACAAACTTGCCGGGCATAACGACCCCGGGGCCGAGGCCGTCGCGCGTTTGTTCGAATTCATCGCAACGCAGCGACATGCAGCAGAGTGAAAGTGCCCGCCAATCGCACAACACGCCCGCAATCCATACCAACCTGCGCAATCAGTTTTGTTAGCGCTATCAATTCGATCTCGTTCCCGCTATGACGCCCTCAGTTTTTCATGTTCGAAAGGAAGAGAGATGACAACGCGGGTTGCGATCAATGGCTTTGGACGGATTGGCCGGTGCGTGTTGCGGTCCTGGATCGAGACGGGACGCAAAGACGTTGAAATCGTGGCGGTCAACGATCTGGGCCCGGTCGAAATGAATGCCCATCTTTTGCAGTATGACAGCGTGCACGGTCATCTGGCAGCGACGGTTGAAATCGACGGCGATGCGCTGGTTGTCGGCTCTCACCGTATTCAGGTGACATCCGAACGGAATCCGTCGAAGCTGCCTTGGAAGAACATCGATGTCGCGCTGGAATGCACGGGCGTCTTCAATTCGCGGGATATGGCCGCCGCTCACCTTGAGAACGGATCGCGTCAGGTGCTTGTCTCCGCCCCTGCGAAAGGCGCGGATCGGACGGTGGTGTTCGGCGTCAATCACGACACGCTGACGGCAGACGATCTGGTCGTGTCAAATGCATCATGCACGACCAACTGTCTGGCGCCGGTCGCGAAAGTGCTGGACGATGCGTTCGGGATCGAAACCGGCTACATGACAACGATCCACTCCTATACCGGAGATCAGCCGACGCTGGACACGCTGCATCGCGACCCGTACAGGGCGCGGGCTGCCGCCCTTTCGATGATCCCGACCTCGACGGGGGCGGCCCGCGCGGTCGGTCTGGTCCTGCCGCATCTGGACGGGCGGCTTGACGGATCGGCCATTCGGGTCCCCACGCCAAACGTTTCTGCCGTTGATCTGTGTTTCATGCCGAAGCGCCCTGTCACGGCGGAGGAGGTGAACGCGGCCTTGGCAACAGCCGCCGCCGAAAGTCCATTGCATGGCGTGCTTTCGACCAGCGGCTTGCCGCTGGTCTCCTCGGACTTCAACCACAATCCTTTCTCCTCGATCGTGGCGACGGAGCAGACGCATGTCGGGGCGGGCGGCATGGTGCGCGTGCTAAGCTGGTATGACAACGAGTGGGCCTTTGCCAATCGGATGCTGGATATGTCGGCGGCGATGAGCCGCGTTCTGGACGCCCCGGGCCGTGGGGTTGGCGTGGCCGCATGATCCGGGGCGATGGCATATGACCGCCTTTGTCGGATTGGATCTGGGCACGTCCGGATTGCGGGCCCTGATGATCGGCAGAGACGGTCACGTCATCGCCAGCGCAGAGGCAAGTTACGATGTGCAAAGACCCCATGCGGGTTGGAGCGAGCAGGATCCGGCGGCCTGGATCATCGCCACGCGGACCGTTTTTGCCAAGCTTGCGGCTAAGGCCGATCTGACTGACATCACCGGGATCGCGGTTGCCGGGCATATGCATGGCGCGACCCTTCTGGATTCGAATGGCGAGGTTCTGCGGCCCTGCATTCTGTGGAACGACACGCGCAGCCATGCACAGGCCGGCCGGCTGGACAAGGTGGATGGGTTTCGAGAGCGGACAGGCAATATCGTGTTTCCCGGTTTCACCGCGCCGAAGCTTCTTTGGGTGGCCGAGCAGGAGCCGGAGATTTTTGCGCAGGTTGCGAAAGTGCTCCTGCCGAAAGACTACCTGACCTGGTGGCTGACCGGCACCTACAGCGCCGACATGTCCGACAGCGCGGGAACGTCATGGCTTGATGTCGGGCAAAGGGACTGGTCGGAGGATTTGCTGGCGCATACCAATCTGGGCCGCGAACACATGCCATCTCTCTACGAGGGGACAGCGCCCGTTGGAAAGGTGACATCCGAACGCGCCCGCGAACTTGGCTTGTCCGGTGATGTCTGCGTGGCCGCCGGTGCCGGTGATAACGCTGCCGCCGCCTGCGGGATCGGGGCGCTGCGTGAGGGGGATGGCTTTGTCTCTCTGGGAACATCGGGCGTTCTGCTGGCGGCCAAGGACGGCTTTGCGCCGGATGCGGCGAGCGCGGTCCATACTTTTTGCCATGCTGTTCCCGACAGATGGTATCAGATGGGGGTAATCCTTGCGGCGACAGACAGCCTGAATTGGCTTGCCCGAACCCTTGGCACCAGCCCTTCGGACCTGTCGCGGGAGATGGGCGCAGAGATCTCGGGCCCCGGGACAGTCTGCTTTGGTCCTTATCTTTCAGGCGAACGAACGCCGCATAACGACAGCGGTGTCAGAGGAGCCTTTGTCGGGCTCGATATCGCCACGGACCGGTCGGGCCTCACCCAGGCGGTTTTCGAGGGCGTGGCATTCGCCATGAAGCAAAGCCACATCGCGTTGAAAGGCACGGGTACAAGGATTGACCGGCTCTTTGCGATCGGAGGGGGCGCGCAGTCGCGATATTGGGTCGAGTTGCTTGCGACGGTTCTGGACCTTCCGATTGATCTGCCACGGCAGGGCGAATTCGGGGCGGCGATGGGTGCGGCCCGGCTTGCGATCTGCGCCGCGACAGGGGCGGCCCCCGATGACGTGATGGTCCCGCCCGAGATTGCCCGGACCATTGAACCACGAACCGACCTGCAACCTGCCTACGAAGACGCTTTTGCGACGTTCGAGGCACTTTATCCAGCTTTGAAGGCCTTGCCATGACATCCAGTTTCTTTGCCGACACCGCACCCGTTCGTTTTGAAGGACCGGACAGCAGCTCGCCCCTCGCATTTCGGCATTACAACCCCGATGAGATGATCTTGGGAAAGCGAATGGAGGATCATCTGCGGTTTGCCGTCGCCTATTGGCACAGCTTTGCCTGGGAGGGTGGCGATCCCTTTGGCGGTCCCACCTTCGAACGACCCTGGCACCCGCAGGACGACATGGCCCGTGCCAAGCGAAAGGCCGATGCCGCCTTTGACCTTTTCGATATTCTGGGCGTTCCGTTCTTCTGCTGGCACGATGCGGACATTCGCCCCGAAGGACCGACCTTCGCGGCATCGTTGCGCAATTTCCACGAGATCATCGACTATTTTGCCGAGAAGATGGAGCATCGTAAGACCGGTCTGCTTTGGGGAACGGCCAACATGTTCAGCCATCGCCGCTGGATGGCGGGTGCGTCGACAAATCCCGATCCGGATGTCTTCGCCTATGCAGCCGCTACGGTAAAAGCCTGCATGGATGCAACGCAACGGCTGGGCGGGCAGAACTACGTCCTTTGGGGCGGGCGCGAAGGATATGAGACGCTGCTGAATACCGATATGGGACGGGAACTCGACCATATGGGGCGCTTTCTGAATATGGTTGTGGAGTACAAGCACAAGATCGGCTTTACCGGCACGATTCTGGTTGAGCCCAAACCCCAGGAACCATCCAAGCATCAATATGACTACGACGCGGCCACCTGTTATGGGTTTCTGCAAAGGTACGGCCTGGAAAATGAGGTGAAGCTCAACCTCGAACAGGGGCATGCGATCCTCGCCGGTCACAGCTTTGAGCATGAAATTGCGACGGCTGCCGCGTTGGGCGTCTTCGGTTCGATTGACATGAACCGCAACGATTACCAGTCGGGCTGGGACACCGATCAGTTTCCCAACATGGTCCCGGAGGTTGCGCTGACTTACTATCACATCCTCAAGGCCGGTGGCTTTGATACAGGCGGGACCAATTTCGATGCCAAGCTGCGGCGGCAGTCGCTGGATCCGGAGGATCTGATCGCCGCGCATGTCGGGGCGATGGATGTCTGCGCGCGGGGACTGAAAGCGGCTGCGGCCATGCTGGAGGATGGCGGGCTGGAGGCAGCCCTCACGGCGCGGTACGCGGGCTGGGACACGCCCGAGGCACAGGCCATGCTGGAGAGCGATTTCGACGCGATTTTTGACCGCGTCAACAGCGGCGAGATCGACCCGAAGCCACGCTCCGGTCAGCAGGAAAAACTGGAAAATTATGTGAATCGCTTCGTCTAAGGCGACATTGCCCCGCTCAGGTTCGGATGCTTTCTCCACCCCAACGGCGTGGGAGGCATCATGGGAGAGACGCTATCTGAGCCGGACCGGGAGATTGAAGGAGATCATCAGTCGGCGCGGAGAGAGGAGTAGCCGATTGAAGTTGACGGAGTGCCTATGGGTCATCTCCGCTGCGCACAGGTTGTTAACTTCGCCTTGCCGCATGCAAAGCTTGGCGAAGAGGCCGCGGGGGCCTCGTTCTGCGAGACGGGGCGAAGGGGCTGCTCCCCTGATTGCACTGCGCACGCGCAGTGCGGAGCTTCGTGCCTAGTTTGAACGCGTTGGAGGATGACGCAGCGTCGGCCTTGCGGAAAGTCATTTGCCATTCGCCCCGGAACGCGGCTTTCTAATCAACAGGATGCAGGCTAAGCTCTGCGCCAGTTATCAAAACGGGGAGTAACTTATGGTTCTCAGAACAGTACTGAGTGCGGCCACGGCTATTGCCCTGGTCGCTCCGGCGGTCCAGGCGGAAACGCTGCGCTGGGCACGTGCCGGCGATGCGCTGACATTGGATCCGCATGCACAGAACGAAGGTCCGACAACTGCGCTGAATCACCAGATCATGGAGCCTTTGATCATTCGGGACATGACAGGCGCCATCGTGCCTGCATTGGCCACGGATTGGGCGCCCTCTGAGGAAGACCCGAACGTCTGGACGTTCAACCTGCGCGAGGGGGTGACCTTCCACGACGGGGCCACGTTCGACAGTGAGGATGTGAAATTCTCGCTCGAGCGGGCCATGACACCCGATTCAGACTTCAAAGAGCTTCTGGGCAGCGTCACCGAGGTTCGGGCACCATCGCCTTATGTGATCGAAATCGTGACCGATGGTCCCAACCCGATCATGCCCAGCAACCTTACCAACATGTTCATCATGGACAAGGACTGGGCCGAGGCGAACAACGCCGTGAAGGTGCAGGACTATGAGGGAGGCGAGGATACCTTCGCCGCCAAGAATGCCAACGGAACCGGCCCTTACAAGCTGGTCAGCCGCGAACCTGATGTCCGCACGGTGATCACGATCAACGAAGACTACTGGGGTAAGGACGAGTTCCCGATGCAGGTGACCGAGGTCATCTATACGCCGATCCAGAACGCGGCGACCCGGGTCGCCGCGTTGTTGTCGGGTGAGGTCGACTTCATCCAGGACGTTCCCGTGCAGGACCTTCAGCGCGTTGCTGGGGCCGATGGGCTGGACGTGCGCACGGCTCCGCAAAACCGCGTGATCTTTTTCGGCATGAATATGGGTGATGCGGACCTTGCCAATGACAACGTTGAAGGGGCCAACCCCCTCGCGGATGTGCGTGTACGTCGCGCCATGTCCATGGCCATCAACCGCGATGCGATCCAGCAGGTCGTGATGCGCGGGCAATCGGCCCCTGCAGGCATGATCGCACCGCCCTTCGTCAACGGCTGGACCGAGGAGATGGATAGCGCATCCAAGACCGACGTCGAAGGTGCCAAGGCGCTGATGGAAGAAGCCGGCTATGGCGACGGATTTTCGATCCAGCTCGACTGTCCCAACGACCGCTACATCAACGATGAAGCGATCTGTCAGGCTGCTGTGTCGATGCTGGCGCAGATCGGTGTCAACGTGAACCTGGACGCAAAGCCGAAAGCGCAGCATTTCCCGCTGATCAACACCACGCAGACCGACTTCTACATGCTGGGTTGGGGCGTGCCGACCTATGATTCCGAATATGTCTTTAACTTCCTGGTGCATACCAAGGGGGAAAAGTACGGATCCTGGAACGCCACGCGCTTCTCCAACCCCGACCTGGACGCTAAAATCGTCGGGCTCGCGTCGGAGACCGATCTGCCCAAACGTGATCAGATGATCGCGGACATCTGGCAGGTCGTGCAGGACGAGGCCCTTTATATCCCGATCCACCACCAGGTGCTGAACTGGGGTATGGCTTCGCAAGTAGGAACGGTTGTTGACCCTGAAGACGTGCCGAAGTTCAAATACTTCACCATGAACTGATCCGACGATCCGGATCTTTTGCGCCCCGTTGCACGATCGTGTGACGGGGCGATCTTTCTGAAAGGTGGGACGCGCGATGCGGATGCTTGGTTTGCTGCTTGGCCTGCTTGTTCTGGTGTCCCCGGTGCAGGCGAGCGATGCGCAGGTCGAAGCGCTTGCAAAACAGCTGTTGCGCGAGTTGCAGGCCAAATCGATCAAGGGCAATCGGGAGTATTGCGGGTTGATCGGTCGGCGCCCCGATGGCTCGCTTGTGTCAACGCGCGTTGCCCGTGGGCAAAAGGCGCAGTGCCGGTATCCTCTTCCAGATCCAAGAACGGTTGTCGTGGCCAGCTTTCATACGCACGGCGCGTTTCTGAAACGCTATGACAACGAGGTCCCGTCTCTGTTTGATGTGCTCAATGACATGACCGCACAGAGCGATGGATATGTTTCGACGCCCGGTGGGCGTTTTTGGCACATTGATGGAGAAACGGGCACAATCCGCCTGCTTTGTGGACCCAAATGCCTGCCATGGGACCCACGTTACGTGGATGGCGCGACCGGGTTCATTGCCGGGAAGTACACGCTTCAGGAATTGAAAGCCCGGCAATAGCTGTGTTCACGGCCAATTGATGTGACCGATGCACACGCAATGCGCAGCATTCGAAAAGAGCGATATTCAAAAAGCGAGGGATTGATGATGTATCGAATTTTGTGCACGGTCGCACTGACACTGGGGATCGCAACGCCGGGCTTTGCGGAAGACTTTCGTTGGGCATCGACGACAGATCCCCAGACCATGGATCCCCATGCGGTGAATTCCGCGCCGGTCCTTGGCTTTCTCAACAACGTTTATGAGGGGCTGGTCCGACGGGGCAAGGACATGACCATTGAGCCTGCTCTCGCAACCTCATGGACGCCCCTTGAGGGTGGCGCCGGCTGGCGGTTCACGCTGCGCCAAGGGGTGACGTTCCAGGATGGCAGCGCATTCAATGCGGATGACGTTCTCTTTTCGTATCAACGGGCTTCGGACGAAGCCTCGGACACGCGAAGCTGGTTTGCGCCTGTCAGCGACGTTCAAAAGGTCGATGACTTTACCGTCGACTTCCTGACCACGGCGCCAAATCCGATTTTCCCTGACAGTATCGCCAACTGGATGATCCTCGACAGCGACTGGGCAGAGGCAAATGGCGCGACCCGGCCCGACAAGGAAAATGGCAACTATGCCACGCTCAATGCCAACGGCACCGGCGCGTTTCGCGTGGTCGCGCGCGAGCCCGGATTGCGAACCGTGCTGGAGCCCTTCGAAGGCTGGTGGGGAGAGGTCGAGCACAATATCACCCGGGCCGAGTTCACGCCGATCCAGAACCCCGCAACCGCGGTGGCCGCTCTGCTTTCGGGTGATGTCGACCTGATTGATCCCGTGCCGATCCAGGATGTCGCCCGCTTGTCCAACGACGACAAGGTTCGCGTCGTGCAGGGGATCGAGGCCCGTGTCATCATGCTCGGGTTCCCGCATGAGGCCGAGACGTTGAAATATGCGGACGATGCCGGCGCGCCCAATCCCTTCCGTGACGTTCGCGTGCGCGAAGCCGTGGCACGCGCCGTCAACGTGCCCGCGATCCTTCAAACGATCATGCGCGGCAGCGCGGAACCGGCCAGCCAGTTGGTCAGCCCGGCCATGCGCGGCTTTTCCGGCGGGCTTGCTGAACGCCCGGCCTATGACATCGAGGCGGCGCGAGGGCTCTTGGCGGATGCGGGATATCCCGAAGGCTTCGCCTTTGGCCTCAAATGCCCGAACAATCGCTATTTGAATGACGAGGCGGTTTGCCAGGCCGTGGTCGGTATGTTGGCGCAGATCGGCATCACGGCCCAACTCGATGCGATGCCAGTGCAGAATTATTGGCCGGAACTGCGCGCGGATAACTTTGATATGTATCTTCTGGGCTGGTCACCCGGAACCTTCGATGCCGAACATCCCATTCGCTTTCTGGCATCGACCCCGAATGCCGAGAAAAAGTTGGGAAGCTGGAACTTTGGCGGTTACTCCAGTGACCGGGTGGACGAACTGCTGCCAATGATCCAGTCCGAGATTGACGACGGCAAAAGGCAGGGCATGCTGGATGAAGTGGCCGGCATTTTGCAGGCGGAACACGCATATGTTCCGCTTTACGTGCAGCCGCTGATCTGGGGGACGAAGGCCAATGTCGAACTGACCCAACGACCGGACAATTTCCTGATTCTGCGGTGGATCACGGTCGGCGAGTGAACCGTATAGGTTTACGAAACGTTAACCGAGATGTGGTTGCGTTGATCTGAACCTCGATAAGGACACCTGACCTTGTGCCGCTGACACCACCATCGGCCGCGGATCATCCGTGGCTTCTCAAGACTGCGCGCGCGTTCGCAGATGGTGATTTTGCGGCGGCGCGAGAGCTGTTCGACGCGATGGATGCGCCCGCTCCGCTTCTGATCTGGAACCCCGACCACCGTATCGCCGGCCACCCGCTGATCGAACGGTTTGTCGAGCTTTGCGAGCCGATGTCGGATCGCAATGGCACGATCCTGCGGGACCGTTTCTCGCTGGATCGGTTTGAGGCGATGGCCGAATGGCTGATGGTCCTGACAGAGGTCGCGGCCCCGATTTTCAGGTACGAGCACTACGGGGCCGGGATCGCCAACACGTACGGCAACGATATGACCGGGCGCACCACCGACAGCTTTCCGGGCTATATCAGCCGGTTCTTTTCCGCCCTCTACGGGGCCGTTCAATTGCGCGGGGAACGGTTGCTGAGTGTTCATCAGCCGCCAGACCAGATCTTTGTCTCGACATGGCGGCGCCTGATCATTCCGTCTCGTGCCTCGCAGAGCGATCCGATCAATGGCTTCGTCGTGCTGAACCTGCCTGAGAACGAGTTGAGGGCCGGCCTGGAGATCATACCGCTGCACACCCTGATCCTCGATCGGGAGCTTGTCGTGCGCTATGCCAACAAGTCGGCGCGTGCGGCCTTCGATGCGGGAAGATACGGTCCCTGGAACCGGGGTATCTTTGACTATGCCGGGCTGGATCTGGAAATCGCGGTCGCTCCCGATGACATCCTGAAAAGCGGGATTACACATACGACGACATGTCGTCACGTCGCCCATCAGCGGATCAGCGTATTTGATGCCACGATCACCGCGACGCGCCATCACAACAGCATCTTTTACGTGGTCATGCTGATCAAATGTGCGGGTTGATCCGCAGTGACGCAGCGACGCCAAAGCGTGACTTGACCCCACCCACGCTCTGGTAGAGAACCGCAGAATGCTTGCTTACGTTATACGTCGGGTCTTTCAATCGGCCATCGTTCTGCTTGTGGTGGGACTGGTTGCGTTTTCGATGTTTCGCTTTGTCGGCGATCCGATTGACAACATGCTTGGGCAAGAGCGGACCCAAGCCGATATCGACCGGCTGCGCACGGAACTTGGCCTCGATCAGCCCTTTGTCGTGCAGTATTTCAAGTTTCTCGAAGGGGCCGTACAGGGCAATTTTGGCGTCTCTTATCGTCAGGGCCGCCCCGTCGCGACCATCATTGCCGAACGGGCGCCCGCAACGTTGGAACTGGCGGCGGTGTCGGGGCTTTTTGCGATTGTGCTGGGCATCGGCCTGGGTGTTTTGACCGCGATCCGACGAAACGGCCTCTTGGCGAATACGATCATGACGCTCAGTCTGGTCGGCGTGTCACTACCAACCTTTCTGATCGGAATATTGCTCATCTACGTGTTTTCGGTGGAATTGGACTGGCTCCCATCGTTTGGGCGAGGAGAGACCGTGATGATCGGAGGTTGGTCGACCGGGTTTCTGACCCAGAGCGGCCTCATGGCCCTGATCTTGCCGGCCATCACGCTGGGCCTTTATCAGATGACTTTGATCATGAGGCTTGTTCGCTCCGAAATGCTTGAAGTGCTGCGCCAGGACTATATTCGCTTTGCCCGCGCGCGTGGCTTGCGCGAGAGGGCCGTGAACTTCCGTCATGCGATGAAGAACACCCTGGTACCCGTGATCACCGTGACGGGCCTTCAACTGGGTTCGATCATCGCATTTGCGATCATTACCGAAACGGTCTTTCAATGGCCGGGTGTGGGCCTTCTCTTTATCAATGCGATCCAGTTCGTCGATATCCCGGTGATGGCCGCCTACCTGATGCTGATTTCGGTGATGTTCGTGGCCATCAATCTGATCGTGGACCTGCTATATTTTGCGATTGATCCGCGCTTGCGGGTGGATGGGAGGACCGCATGACCGATCTGACCGAAACGCTGCCTGAACCATCGCGTCGCAGCCGCCTGAAGGAGTTCTGGCAGTCGGACTTCATGTATATGTTCCGGCGGTCCCCGGTCGCGATCATCTCGTTCGCGGTTGTTGTGATCCTGGTGCTTGGCGCGGTTCTGGCCCCGCTTATTGCACCCTATGATCCGTTCAATCCCGCCTCTCTCAATCTGATGAACGGGTTCACCCCGCCATCCACGCCCAATGCGTTCACGGGTGATACGTTTTTTCTGGGCACAGACGATCAAGGCCGGGACGTTTTTTCCACGATCCTCTATGGCATGCGAATTTCCTTGTTTGTCGGGTTTTCCGCGGTGCTGTTCGCCATGGTACTGGGGGTAACCCTTGGTCTGATCGCCGGGTATGTGGGGGGATGGATCGAGACGCTGATCATGCGGATCGCCGATGTCCAGCTGACCTTTCCGTCCATCCTTGTGGCTATGCTGATCTTCGGGATCGCCAAGGGATTTACGCCGGTGGAATATCGCGATCAGATGGCCATCTGGGTGCTGATCCTGGCCATCGGGCTAAGTGACTGGGTCCAGTTCGCACGCGTCGTGCGCGGGGCAACCCTTGTTGAAAAGAACAAGGAATATGTGCAGGCCGCGCGAATGATCGGACGCGGCGGACCGGCGATCATGGTGAAACATGTCCTGCCGAACATCCTGTCCCCCGTCCTCGTGATTGCCACGATCAGTCTGGCTTTGGCGATCATCGCCGAGGCGACGCTCAGTTTCCTTGGTGTCGGCGCTCCCCCCACGCAGCCATCGCTGGGGACACTGATCCGGATCGGGCAGGGCTTCCTCTTTTCCGGCGAGTGGTGGATCCTGTTTTTCCCGGCGGTGACCCTGCTGGCCCTCGCTCTGGCGGTCAATCTACTGGGTGACTGGCTGCGGGACGCGCTGAACCCGAGGTTGCGATGATGCAGGCGCTCGCATCTTCTCTGTTATCTTTCGTCTCGCAGATCGGCCTGTCCTGCAAGCTGAAGGCGGCTTTTTTGGAAAAACTGAAAGACGTAGGGCGGACCGCCTCCGAAGCCGTTATCGATGTCGGTCCAGCCCCATTGGTTGTAGTGGCCTATCGCCTTGCTGACGCGGGCTCGACCGGGAAAACTGAAATGGACGTGCTCGTCTCATGACCCAACCTGTTCTCTCTGTTCGCGATCTCATTGTCGAAATCCCAACCCGTCACGCGCTGCTTCGGCCTGTGGATCAGGTCAGCTATGATCTGGCGCCTGGTGAAATCCTGGGCGTTGTCGGCGAAAGCGGCGCGGGCAAGTCCATGACGGGCAATGCCGTGATCGGCCTGCTTGACCGGCCCGCGCGGATCACAGGCGGGGAGGTGCATTTGAACGGCAAACGCATCGACACCCTGTCGATGGCAGAGATGCGCAGAATCCGGGGCAAAGAGATCGGCATGATCTTTCAGGACCCCCTGACCTCTCTGAACCCCCTGTTGCCCATTGGCGAGCAATTGAGCGAGACCATTCTGGAGCATCTCGATGTCAGTCGGGCCGAGGCGCAGCGCCGCGCCGTGGCAAGTCTCGAAGAGGTTGGGATTCCCGCCGCAGCGGAACGCATCAACTCATACCCGCATGAGTTTTCCGGCGGCATGCGCCAGCGCGTCGTTATTGCTTTGGCTCTCTGTGCCGAACCTTCTCTGGTCATTGCCGACGAACCCACGACCGCTTTGGATGTCAGCGTGCAGGCCCAGATCATCGCCCTTCTGAAACGCCTCTGCCGCGAACGGGGCACATCGGTCATCCTTGTCACTCATGACATGGGTGTCATAGCCGAAGCGGCGGACCGGGTGGCGGTCATGTATGCTGGCCGACTGGCGGAACTGGGCCCGGTTCGGGAGGTTCTGACTACCCCGCGCCACCCCTATACCGAAGGGCTGGTCGGCTCGATGCCGATGGCCGCTCAGGGCCAGGCCCGTTTGCATCAGATCCCCGGATCGATGCCACGGCTGGGCCAGTTGCCGGACGGCTGCGCCTTTCATCCGCGATGCCCCAAGGCCGAGGGCAAGTGCCGCTCCAATCCGCGTCCCACGCTGGAAACCTGTGGCGGACGCGCCGCCTGCTGGTTCGCGGCAGAGGAGATCGCGGCATGAGCCTTGTCTCCATTCGCAACCTGAGCCGTGTTTTCGACGTGTCCAAACCCTGGCTGAACCGTCTGCTGGAGCGTTTGCCAAAACGCATGCTGACGGCGGTGTCGGATGTCAGTTTCGATATTCGGGAAAACACCGTTTATGCGCTGGTGGGAGAGTCCGGGTCGGGCAAGTCCACGATCGGGAAGATCCTTGTCGGGCTGTTGTCACCCTCGGAAGGTCGCGTACAGATCCGGGGCGTTGACCTGGCAACGGAAACGGATGCTCAGGCAGTTGCCGCTGTCCGGTCGGATATCCAGATGATTTTCCAGGATCCCTATGCCTCGCTTAACCCGCGCTGGCGTGTTGGAGATATCATCGTGGAACCGGTGGCAGCGCGGGGTGGTGACACCAAGGGCCTTGCGGCGCGTTTGTTGAAACAGGTGGGGCTTGCGCCGGAGGACGCGGTGAAGTTCCCGCATGAGTTTTCTGGCGGGCAGCGCCAGCGGATCGGGATCGCCCGGGCGCTTGCGTCCGAGCCGAAATTGATCGTTTGCGACGAGCCCACATCGGCCCTGGACGTGTCGGTGCAGGCGCAGGTGCTTAACCTGATGTCCGATCTCAAGGACGATCTTGGTCTGACCTATCTCTTTATCAGCCACGACCTGACCGTTGTCCGCCATATGGCGGATCGGATCGGTGTTCTTTATCTGGGCCGACTCGTCGAGGAAGCCGAGCCAGACGCGCTTTTTGAGGGACCCAAGCATCCCTATACGCAGATGCTGTTGGCGGCGGCACCACGGATGGACAGCTTTGGCCGCGATGTTCCCCCGCCACAGGGTGAGATCCCGGATCCGATCAATCCGCCGTCAGGTTGTGCATTTCACCCCAGATGTCCAATCGCAGTGGCACGTTGCAAAACCGAAAGACCGGACCTCCGGACCCTAGGATCCGGCCGTGTCGCTTGTCACCTTGCGGACGAGAGTGTCGAGCTAAGCGCCTGAGGCGTCCTTGGGTTTGCGATCAGTGAAAGCGTGGGCCTTGCGGCCGCGATACTTTACCGTAAGCTCCAGTGGCGCGTCGTTCTCATCGTAAACGCCGATGATCACACCGCGCCCGCGACTGTTCGTTCTCATGTCGATCATCTGCGCATCGGACCGTGTGGTCCGTTGCGCGGTGCGCCGCGTCCATCGAAAAAGATGCTGGTACATCATGTCGATGATTTCACCATGGTCGGGGCTGTCCCCCAGATCGACGAGCTCATCCGGATCGTTCTGCAGATCGAACAGGATCGGGCGATAACCGCCTTCGCAGTGGATCAGCTTCCAGTCCTTGGTCGCGACCATGAACATCACAGCATCGCGCACGGTTTCCGTCAGCGTCTCCGCGAGGGGCGATCCTGAATAGTCGTACTCGCAAATCACAAACTCGCGGTCTGTTTCGGTCTGCTTTCCGTGCAAGATCGGGAGGAGAGAGCGGCCCTCCACAATGTGGGATGGCACGTCACCTCCCGCGACCTCGATGAATGTTGGCGCCAGATCGATGCTTTCGACCAGAGCGTCGCAGACCGTTCCACGGGTTGCATCCGCGTCGGAAGACGGGTCATAGACAATCAGGGGGACCCTGGTTGAGGCGTCGTGGAAGAATGTCTTTTCCCCCATCCAGTGATCGCCCAGAAAGTCACCGTGGTCCGAGGTCAGAACGATCATGGTGTCCTCCATGCGCCCTGTCTCCTCCAGCCAGTTGAAAAGCACCCCCATTTGATCGTCGGCCTGCTTGATCAGGCCCATATAGGCCGGGATCACGGCATCCCTGATGTGGTCCTTTGAGAAGGCCTGCCCGACAAAGGTCTGCATGAAAGCCTTTAGAACCGGATGGGCGTTGTCGCGCTCTTCCTCACTGCGGACGGGTGGCAGGATGTGCTGGCGGCCATACATGGCATTGTAAGGCGCAGGCACGATATAGGGCCAATGCGGTTTGATATACGACAGATGACAGCACCAGGGTCCTTCGGCTTGTGCGATGAACTCCATACCGCGACGTGTCAGATAGGGCGTCTCACTGTGCTGCTCTTCTATGTTGGCGGGCTTTGACGCGTTCTTGAGAAACCAGCCGGACAAGACATTCCCGTCATTATCCAGGGCTGAGTTCGCGAAGTCGTGCCAGGGATTGTCGCTGTCATACCCCTGTTCGCGCAGATAGGCGCTGTAGGCCTTGGCGCCGTCGGGATCGTAGGATCCATCCGGGCCTTCAGGCAGCATGCCGTCGTCCCGCTCGAAGACATCGAAACCGCATTCCGCGACGCGCGCGCCGATCAGGCTGTCGGGCTCGATGCCCAGGCGCGCCATGCCGTCCGCATCCGCCCGCATGTGGGTTTTGCCGACAAGGTGGCAGCCCATTCCCAGCGCGCGCAAGTGATCACCCATGGTCATCTCACCCACTTTCAGCGGGATTCCGTTCCAGGACGCGCCATGGCTGTGCACGTATCGGCCTGTATAGGTCGACATGCGTGATGACCCGCAGATCGGCGACTGTATATAGGCACGTGAAAAGCGCACGCCCCGCGCCGCAAGCGCATCTATATGCGGTGTCTCAAGGTGAGGATGTCCGGCGCAACTCAGATAGTCCCATCTCAGTTGGTCGAACATGATGAAAAGGATGTTCTTTGCGCGCGCCATGTTCAAAAGGTCTGTGTTTGCTGAAAGTATGCTCTAAAATATGAGCACTTTGCAAACATGGGGTTGCATTGCTTAAAGCGCTAGTGCTGAACAATGTTTGTTTTTCGAGTTCCCTTAGGTCAACTTATACGTGTGCGGAGATCCGCCTATCGCGTTTGTCAACGTATCTGCCGCCTGCCGGACCTTCGCGCCAAAATCATCGACGGAGACTTGGTCCATGCGGCTTGATGGACCCGATATCGAAAGACCCGCACTGGCCTCACCATGCAGATCAAAGACCGGAGCGGCGACGCATTTCATGCCCAGGTTGCGCTCCTCCGCATCGATGGAAAATCCCCGGTCCCGAATATGCGCCAGATCGGCGATCAGGTCGGACCGGTCGGTCAGCGTATGTTCGGTAAAGGCCGAAAGGGCATGTGCGTCCAGATACCGCTCCAGCCGGTCTGGCATGAACTGCGCCAACAAAGCCTTACCAATGCCCGAGGCATGCATGGGAGAGATCGTTCCGGGCGGGAAAAAGGCGCGGATGCTGGAATGTGTTTCCACCTGGCTGAGAAACAGGACCTTACCGTCTTTCTCGATGCCGAGATTGGCGGTCTCGCCGGTCTGTTCCATCAGGGCGCGCAGGATCGGGCGGGCGCGCTCGACCAGACTGGTGCGCCTGAGAAAATGCGATCCAATGAGAAAAGCCTGGGGACCGATGTGCCAGATCTGCCCTGCTGCATCGTACTCGATGACGCCCCGTTGCTCCATCGTGATCAGCATGCGGTAAACAGTGGCGGGGGCCTGATCCAATTCGCCGGCAAGTTCCGACAACGTGGCGCCGCCCATCTCCGCCAGGCGTTGAAGCGCCTCCAGGGCACGATCAAGGGACTTGATCGTGTTTTGTTCGGTTTTGTCGCTCCAATCGCGTGGTCGTCCACGCGCGCGTCGAGAAGATGAATCGTTCATATCATTCCTGAAAAAATTTTTCACATTATGAAAAAATATAAATACATAAAAGTAAACACTTTTATCGCCTTTCTCAAAAAATGAAAAATTTTTTCAAAAAAATTGCTCTCTTATGTCGTTGCTGGCACCTTAAGCAAAAGCGGTAGGAGGAGCGTTCATGATCACCCAAAACCCGGCCTTCATTCCCGGCCCGACAAACATACCCGAAGTTGTTCGGCGGGCATGCGACATGCCGACCTTGGATCATCGCTCATCGGCTTTTCGGGATATCCTGCACCCGGCACTGAATGCCGTGCGACACGTGATGAAGGCGCCGCAGGCGGAGATTTTCGTGTTCCCCTCAACCGGCACCGGAGGGTGGGAGACCGCCTTGACCAACACGCTCAGCCCTGGTGATCGGGTCTTGGCGGCGCGCAACGGCATGTTTTCGCACCGCTGGATCGATATGTGCGAGCGCCATGGCCTGGATGTGCAGGTTCTCGATGTCCCCTGGGGCGAAGGGTTGCCCGCGCAACGATACGAAGAGATCCTGACCGCAGACACCCAGCATCGTATCAGGGCCATCCTGGCCACCCATAACGAGACCGCCACCGGCGTTCTGTCGGATATCGCAGCGCTGCGCGCGGCGTTGGATACGGCGGATCATCCGGCACTGCTGTTGGTGGACGGTGTAAGCTCCATCGGATCGGTTGATTTCGAGTTTGAGAAATGGGGTGTCGATATCGCCGTTGCGGGCTCGCAAAAGGGCTTCATGATGCCGGCTGGCCTGGCGATTGTCGCCTTCAGCCCGAAAGCAATGGCCGCTGTGTCGCAGGCCACGCTACCGCGCACCTTCTTTGATGTCCGGGATATGGCAGACAGCTATGCGACCGGAGGGTATCCGTACACACCCGCTGTGGGTTTGTTGAACGGCTTGAATGTTGCCGCACACATGCTGCTTGATGAAGGCCTGGACAATGTCTTTGCACGCCATCGGCGTATTGCGGATGGGGTCCGGGCGGCGACACAGGCCTGGGGTCTGCAGCTTTGCGCCCGCAGGCCGGAGCTTTACTCCGACACGGTCAGTGCCATTCGCACGCCCGACGGGTTTGATGCGACCCGGATCGTCAACCACGCCGCCGAGACATATGGTGTCGCCTTCGGCGTCGGCTTGGGAGAGGTCGCTGGCAAGGTCTTTCGCATCGGGCATCTGGGGTCGCTGACCGATGTCATGATGCTTAGCGGCCTTGCGACCGCCGAAATGTGCATGGTGGATCTGGGGATGGATATCAAACTGGGACAAGGCGTTGCGGCGGCCCAGCGTGTCTATGCAACGGGTGCCAGTGAACCTCACAGGGAGGCTGCGTGATGAAGGATATGTCGGACCTGACCCTTCCAACCTATCAGGATATGCTGGACGCGCACGAGCGGATTGCACCGCATATTCATCGCACGCCGGTTTTGACGTCTCGCTATTTTGATGAGTTGACCGGAGCCGAGCTGTTCTTCAAATGCGAGAACTTCCAGAAGGCGGGCGCGTTCAAGGTGCGCGGGGCATCGAACGCGGTCTTCGGGTTGCGGCAAGACCAGCTAGAGTGGGGCGTGGCGACGCACAGCTCGGGCAATCATGCGCTCTCACTCAGCTATGCCGCAGGGCGACGTGGTGTCCCCTGCACTGTCGTCATGCCACGGACCGCGCCAGAGGCGAAAAAGGCGGCCGTGCGTGGGTACGGTGGACGGATCGTGGAATGTGAACCATCGACATCCAGCCGTGAGGCCGTCTTTGAAGAAGTGGTCGCCGAAACAGGTGCCGAATTTGTTCATCCTTACAATGACCCCCGGGTTATCGCGGGACAGGGGACCTGTTCCCGCGAACTGATGGAACAGACCGATGGCCTTGACATGGTGATCGCCCCGATCGGGGGCGGAGGTATGATTTCGGGCACCTGCCTGACCCTGTCTCATCTGGCGCCAGAGGTAGAGGTCATTGCAGCGGAACCCGAACAGGCCGATGATGCCTATCGCAGCTTCAAGGCCGGACATATCATCGCGGATGATGCGCCGCAGACCATTGCGGACGGGCTGAAGGTCCCGCTCAAAGAGCTGACCTGGCATTTCGTTTCGAACCACGTCGCGGACATCCTGACGGCAAGCGAACAAGAGATCATCGAGGCAATGAAACTGACCTGGCAGCGGATGAAAATCGTGATGGAGCCGAGTTGTGCGGTGCCGCTGGCCACCATTCTGAAAAACAAGGAGCGCTTCGCGGGCAAACGTGTAGGCGTGATTATCACGGGCGGGAATGTCGATCTTGATCGCCTGCCTTGGCTGCTTTGAGAGAGGAGAGGACCATGAACGCACCTGCGACCTTCGAGAACCTAGAGGTTGGTTTTGATGTCCCAGCCCTGCCCGGTATGGCAGAGGCGGATATTCAGACCCCATGCCTTGTCCTCGACCTCGACGCGCTTGAGCGGAACGTCGAGAAGATGGGACAGCTCGCGCGGCAAATGGGCGTGAGGCATCGTGTGCACGGCAAGATGCACAAATCCGTCGACGTGGCGTTGCTGCAGGAAAAACTGGGCGGATCCTGTGGTGTCTGCTGTCAAAAAGTCAGTGAGGCCGAGGTCTTCGCACGCGGGGGCATCAAGGATGTGCTGGTGTCCAACCAGGTGCGCGATCCGGCCAAGATCGACCGGCTGGCGCGCCTGCCCAAGCTGGGCGCCCGGGCGATCTGTTGCGTGGACGATCTGGCGAATGTCGCCGATCTCAGCGCGGCTGCCGCACGGCACGGGACCCAAATCGAATGTCTGGTGGAGATTGACTGCGGAGCAGGGCGCTGCGGTGTGACGCGCACCTCTGATGTTGTCGAGATCGCAAAGGCCATCGACGCGGCAGAAGGGCTGCGCTTTGCAGGTCTGCAGGCCTATCAGGGCGCCATGCAGCATCTTGATGAATACGAAGACCGAAAGGCGAAAATCGATGTGGCGGTTGCCATGGTACGCGATGCGGTCGAGGCGTTGAAAGCCGAAGGTCTGGAATGTGACATCGTCGGGGGAGGTGGCACAGGCTCTTACTATTTCGAGGGTAACTCTGGCGTATACAACGAACTGCAATGCGGCTCGTACGCGTTCATGGATGCGGACTACGGTCGTATTCTGGATCAGGACGGCAATCGCATCGATGAAGGAGAATGGGAAAACGCACTCTTCATCCTGACCTCCGTGATGAGCCATGCAAAGGCGGACAAGGCTATCGTCGATGCCGGGCTCAAGGCACAATCGGTGGACAGCGGTCTGCCCGTCATCTTTGGACGAACGGATGTTGAATACGTGAAATGCTCCGACGAACATGGCGTTGTCGCCGATCCGGACGGTCGACTTAAGGTAAACGACAAGCTGCGCCTTGTTCCGGGCCATTGCGACCCGACCTGCAATGTTCACGATTGGTATGTCGGCGTGCGTGACGGCAAGGTCGAAGTGGTTTGGCCCGTATCCGCCCGAGGTAAAGCCTACTGATCCTTCCGAAAAGGACCGAGACAAGACAATGTGGATCGTACCAGAGGCGACAGTCGCGCGCCTCATCACACCCGAGATGGCTTTTGAGGCTGTCGAAGCGACCTTCGCGGCGATGGCACGCGAGGATGCGTATAATTTTCCCGTCATTCGTGAAGCGATTGGCCATGCCGATGCACTCTATGGCTTTAAATCCGGGTTCGACCGCGCGGGCCTGCATCTTGGGCTGAAATCTGGCGGCTATTGGCCGGATAATGAACAAAAGGGCCTTACCAATCATCAATCCACGGTGTTCCTGTTCGATGCAGATACCGGTCAATGCAAGGCCGCGATGGGGGGCAATGCTTTGACCGCCCTGCGGACCGCCGCCGCCTCGGCCGTGTCTATCAAACATCTGGCGCGCGCGGATGCACGGGTCCTCGGCATCATTGGCGCAGGCCATCAATCGGCATTCCAGATGCGGGCGGCTGTCCAGCAACGCAGTTTCGACAAGGTGGTGGGGTGGAACCTACATCCTGAAACGCTGTCGCGCCTTGCCGACACCGCAGAAGAGCTTGGCCTGCCCTTTGAAGCTGTCAGTCTGGACACGCTCGGGCAAGAGGCCGATGTGATCATATCGATCACGTCGTCCTTCGCGCCCATTCTTAACGCGGATCAGGTGCGCCCCGGCACACATCTGGCCTGCATGGGCACCGATACACGCGGCAAACAGGAGGTCGATCCGGCACTTCTGGTCCGTGCCACGGTCTTCACCGACGAAATTGCGCAATCGACCTCGATCGGAGAGGCCCAGCATGCGGTGGCCGAGGGCATCCTGACCAAAGACGCCATCACCGAAATCGGTGCGGTCATCAACGGGGCACATCCGGGGCGGCGAAGCGATGACGAGATCACCCTGTTTGATGGCACCGGTGTCGCCCTGCAGGATCTGTCTGCGGCCGCTTCGGTGCTGGATCTGGCCATCGCAGAGGGCGTCGCGACAGAGGCGGCCTTGTAGCGATACAATCTCTTTCTGGTGGTTCTCCGGCGCTTGTCCTAGCACTTGGGCATTCGGCTGGAGGCTCTTCCGCATGACAAGATCTGTGCGTGTCGCAATCAACGGGCTCGGCCGGATTGGCCGAACCCTTCTGAGACAGGTCATGACAGGCGTGGGTGCGGACCGTATCGAGGTGGTCCATGTCAACGATGTCGCGCCGCTTGAAACCTGCGCTTACCTTTTCCAGTTCGACAGCGTCTTTGGACCCTATCCCGGAGAGGTTGCAGCGTCGAGCGACGCGCTGACGATTGACGGGCAGCGGGTGCCTTTCACATCCTTGCCGGATATCTCGAACCTGGACCTTTCTGGCGTCGACATTTTGCTGGAATGCACCGGAAGGGCGCAGACACGCGAGTTTGCAGAGCGTGGATTGCGCGCGGGCGCAGGCGCTGTGCTGATTTCGGGACCCTCGCAGGTGGCCGACATCACGCTGGTCATGGGCGCGAATGAGGCGCTTTTGAAAGAGGAGCGGATCGTCTCGAACGCATCCTGCACAACCAACGCTCTGGCGCCCCTGATGCGGTCTCTGCACGCGCTGCTCGGGGTGGAGCGTGCCCACATGACGACCATTCATTGCTATACGGGAAGTCAGCCGATGGTTGACGCCCCGCGTACGGATCTCGCGCGAAGCCGCGCGGGTGCCCTTTCCATGGTGCCGACGACCACCAGCGCGACCAAGCTGATTGATCAGATCCTTCCCGATCTGGCCGGGCGCATCTCAGGCGCGGCTGTCCGCGTCCCAACTGCAAGCGTGTCCGCGGTGGATTTGACAATTCAGGTGATGCGCGATGTGCCATCCGATGTAACAGGGGCGCTGGCTCGCATGGCAGAAGCGTCCCCGGTGATCGGCGTCACAAGCCATCCCAATGTTTCGACGGATATGCGGGGACGTTCTGAATCTGTCGTGCTTACCCTGCCCGAAACCCTTGTGCTGGGATCGCGGCAGGTGCGGATTTTCGGGTGGTATGACAACGAATGGGGTTTTTCCGCCCGCATGCTGGATATGGCGCGGCTTATGAACGATCGTTTGTTTCAGACCGTCTGAACCCGGACATGTCGTCGCTGAAAAGATGCCCTTTGCAGGGAACGTCTCTCAGGGTGGCGCGTTCTTGTGCAAATGATCTCCGAAACCGCAGAGACGGGGGCCATAACCTTGGGTGTTTCGGGAAAAAGGGTCAGTCTTGACGGACGGACGAGGGATGGAACAGGTGAATTTGGTCGTTTTCACCGATCTGGATGGAACGCTTCTGGATCATGAGACGTACAGCTATGCGCCAGCGCAGCCGGCTCTTGAGCGGTTGGCCAGTTGCCGCATTCCCTTGATCCTCGCAAGCTCCAAAACCGCCGGAGAGATGGCCCCCATTCGTCAGGCTATCGGGTTCTCGCACGCTCCGATGATTTGTGAAAACGGCGGGGGTATTGTGCCCGGTGGGGTAGAAGGCCGTGTTGACCGCTCCGGCTATTGGCGATTGCGGGACGCATTGGACCGGATGCCCCCCGATCTCCGATCCCGCTTCGAAGGCTTTGGGGATATGAGTGTCGCGCGCGTGCGCGAGGTCACCGGTCTGCCAGAGGCGGACGCCGTGCTGGCCAAGGAGCGCGCGTTCACGGAGCCGGGATTGTGGAGCGGACCCGGAGAGGACAGCTTTGTCGAAGCTCTTGAGGCATTCGCGATCACAGCCCGACGCGGCGGGCGCTTTCTGACCCTTGGCGCAGGCACGACGAAGGCGGATCGCCTGAGCGAGATCACCTCTCAATACGGCGCATCCTTCACGGTGGCGCTGGGCGATGCACCGAATGACGCTGAAATGCTGTTGGCGGCCGATCGTGGTATTCTTATTCCAAACCCGCACGCGCCGGACATGTCGGATCTGATCGAGCAGTCCGAAGGACGTATTGCTTTGGCGGAGGAGCCGGGACCGGCAGGCTGGGCCCGTGCGCTGGGCCTGCTGCTGGATGAGCTGGGATATCAAGACAAAGGAGAGCGGCATGGCTGACTTTCACCAGAACGGCAATATTGCCACGATGCACAATCTGCGCGCAGCGCCGATGGAGGCTATGACCCATGCGCTGACGACATTCGCGCAGAGCCGCAAGATTACTTTGATCCTGCCGTCGCTTTATTCGGAACTCGAAGCGCCGGCCTTGGCCCAGATCGTCAAGGAACTGGCGGAAGTGCCTTATCTCCACCGCGTCATAGTGGGGCTCGACCGCGCCGATGAGGAGCAATACCGCCATGCCGTGTCCTATTTCAGCGCCTTACCGCAGCATCATGTCGTGATCTGGAACGACAGCCCACGGCAAAAGGCCCTGGGCGAGCGATTGAAAGGGATGGGTCTTTACCCGGCGGAGCCGGGCAAGGGCAAGAATGTCTGGTCGTGCCTGGGCTATCTGATGGCCTGCCAGGACAGCGATGTGGTGGCCATCCACGATTGCGATATCACCACCTATCACCGAGATATGCTCACTCGGCTGGTCTATCCGGTGGCAAACCCGAACTTTCCCTATCAGCTGGCCAAGGGCTATTATCCGCGCATCGGGGACGGGAAGATGAACGGTCGCGTCACGCGCCTGCTGGTCAGCCCGCTTTTGATCGCGCTGAAAAAGGTCATCGGCGACCGTGACTACATCGACTACCTGCGCAGCTTCCGCTACCCGCTGTCGGGTGAGTTCGCGATGCGCACGTCGGTCTTGCCGGATCTGCGGATCCCGTCAGATTGGGGGCTGGAGATCGGTGTTCTGTCGGAAGCCTGGCGCAATCTGGCGCCAAAGTCGGTCTGTCAGGTGGAGATTGCCGACAACTACGATCACAAGCATCAGGATCTCAGCCCGGACGATGCAAAAGCAGGTCTGAACCGCATGTCGACGGACATCTGCAAGGCGATCTTTCGAAAGCTTGCCGCAGACGGGACGATCTTCACCACCCACGTGTTTCGCACGCTGAAGGCGACTTACTACCGTGTCGCGCTGGATCTGTTGGAAAGCTACTATAACGACGCGGCGATGAACGGTCTGACGATAGACCGCCACCGCGAAGAGCAGTCGATCGAACTCTTCGCCGAAAATATCATGCGGGCGGGGCAGGTTTTCCTCGAAAACCCGTCTGAGACGCCGTTCATTTCAACCTGGAGCCGCGTTCATGCGGCGGATCCCGACCTGATGCGGGATATGTTGCGCGCGGTGGCTGCGGATTACGACGATCTGGGATAGGCGGGGGCGTTTTCCGTCACGGAAAACGCCGGAAAATGTGTCATTTTCCGCGCGCCCGGACGCGGCCGTTGCGGTTGGAAATCCAGCGGCATTGATAAGGCGCAAAACGGAGCGGTTCATCTGCCGGCTCGATCACATCGCCGCTGATCAGATCCACCCAGATATCCCCATCGATCAGATTGATCGACACCGGATCGATGGCGATCTCTTCCTTGCTCACATTGTGGATGGCAAAGATGGACTGGTCCCGGTCAAGCGCCTGCCGCCAGACGCCGAAGAGCCGGTCATCCAGTTGTAATGTGAACTGCGTGCCATTCGGATGGAAGGCAGGTTGACCTGCACGCAGGGCAATCCGCGTCTTCAGCATGCTCAGAACCCGGGCGGTGTTACTCTCGGGATCAGCCAGTGCTTCTTTCAGTCTCGGATAATCCCAGCGATGCCGGTTGATCGCGCGTTTCATGCCTGTCTTTTCGACACGGTCATGATCGTTGGGCGTCGCGAGCAGGGCGTGGATGTAAAAGGCCGGGATGCCTTCGAGCGACATGATGATGGTCTGAGAGGCCAAAAATCGTTCCAGGTGGTGATCATCTTCCCCTTCGAACGTGCCTTTCAGGGCGTCGAAGAAGGTGATGTTCAATTCATAGGGGCTTTCCTTGCCGCCTCCCAGCGCGCGCATCGACACCTCCCCGCCATGACGGCGGATCGTCTCGATCATTGTGTCTTTCTGATCCTCCGGCAGGATCCCTTCGGCGGGACGCATCCCGATCCCGTCATGGCTGGCCGAGAAATTCAGATAGGCACAGCCCATCTGCGCCGGCGGCATCGCGGCCTGCCAGCGCGAGAGATACCGCGCGCTGCCCGACAGCATCGCATGCAGCACCAAGGGCGGCAGCGGGAAGTTATAAACGACATGCGCCTCGTTGCGATTGCCGAAATAGCTGAGGTTCTCCGCACTGGGCACATTGGTTTCCGTCAGCAGGATCACCGGTTCCATCGCGAAATCGCAGAGTAGCCGCATCAGCCGCACGATGGCATGTGTTTCGGGCAGGTGAACGCAGGGCGTGCCCACCACCTTCCACAGAAAAGCCACCGCATCCAGCCGCAGGATGCGCACACCGTTGTCGATGTGCAGCCGCATGATGCGCAGAAATTCCAGCAGGACTTCAGGGTTGCGGAAGTCGAGATCGCATTGGTCGTGACTGAACGTGCACCAGACATGTTTGAGCCCGTCGCTCGTCTCGGACGGGCGAAGGAGCGGATGGGTCCGGGGGCGCACGACGGCAGTCAAGTCGTCGTCCGGGGAGGCTTCAAAGAAGAACTGATCGTAGGGCGCATGGCCCTGCAGGTACCCGTTGAACCAGGCTCCCTGACTGCTGACATGGTTCAAAACCAGATCAGACATCAGTTTGAAATCGGCGCCGATCCGGTTGATATCGGGCCAGTCACCGAGGATCGGATTGACCGCGCGGTAATCGCTCACGGCAAAGCCATCGTCTGAGGTGAACGGAAAGAAGGGTAGGATATGCACCCCGTTCAACGTGCCATGCAGATTTTCCTTTAGAAAATCATGCAGCAAGTCCAGCGGCTTGTGGGTCCCGTCGACGATGGTGTCGCCATAGGTGATAACCAGCGCGTCCTTCTCTGACCAGAAATTATTCGACGGTTTGCGTGCGCGTTTGCGGCGGGGCCGCTCGTCCGGCCAGAACGCCTCCACGATCTGGCTCGACAGGATATCGGCGTCGAGATCTGGATAGATCTGACTGACCAGATCGGCCAGACGCAACGCAAAGGCATCCCGCGGCGCGCGGACATCCCCGCGCGTCAGCATGATCGGGGGCGGATCATCCCGCCTGTGCCACCGGGCGGCTGAGCCCGCCCATCTTGCAGATCTGATCGGCCACCGTCTCGACCCCCTTGCCATGCCTGAGGGCGGCAAAGACAAAGGGACGCTCGCCACGCATCTTCTTGGCATCCCGGTCCATCACGTCGAGCGAGGCGCCCACATGGGGGGCAAGATCGGTCTTGTTGATGATCAGCAGATCCGATTTCGTGATGGCCGGTCCGCCTTTGCGCGGGATCTCTTCTCCGGCGGCCACGTCGATCACATAGAGCGTGATATCGGCCAGTTCGGGGCTGAATGTGGCCGACAGATTGTCGCCCCCGCTTTCGATCAGCACGATGTCGAGGTCGGGAAAACGGTCGTTCATCTGCGCCACCGCGGCAAGGTTGATCGACGCATCCTCCCGGATCGCGGTATGCGGGCAGCCGCCTGTTTCCACGCCAAGAATGCGGTCCTGTGGCAGGGCCTGCATGCGCATCAGCGCCTCGGCATCCTCTTGCGTATAGATGTCGTTGGTGATTGCCGCGACGGAGAAATCATCACGCAGGGTGCGCGCGAGGGCGGCCGTCAGCGTTGTCTTGCCCGCGCCGACGGGGCCGCCTATTCCGACGCGCAAAGGGCCGTGTGAAGAGCTCATGAGCGAAACAGCCTTGAATACTGGGTTTCATGGTTCATCGAGGCAATATCGGCCATAAAGGCGCAACTGCCCAGATCGTCAAGGGTCTGGCCCATGGCCTCAGCGGCGATCTCCGCGCAAAGCGGCGCAATGGCGGCGAGAACGGCGTGCCCTTCGGTCTGGCCAAGTGGCACCAGCCGGATCGCGGCAGAGGTCAGGTTGCCGGCAAAGGCATGCAGGTAGAGCGCGATGGTCCTTTCCAGATCGAACCCCTGATCTCGTGCTGCAACGCCGATGGCCACCGGATATGTCAGGTTCTGCACGGCGGTCGGCCAGATATCGGAGGTGGTCCGGGCAAAGGCCTCACCTTGGAGACTGGTCTCCATCAATCGTTCTCGGGACGGCGCAAGTGCCCGGGCGAGCATGTCGATCTCTGTCACCTGGGCCTCGTCGACGGCCTGGTAAGACGCCGCCAGCAATATGGCATCGTTGCGTCCCGCGCCATGGGTCAGAATATCGGTCAGCCAAATCCGAAAGCTTTCCACATCCGAGACGTGCCCCTGATCCACCGTCCATTCCAGACCATGGCTATAACTGAACGCTCCGACCGGATAGGCCGGGGACAGCCAGTGCGTCAGGGTCAGGGTTTCGAGGTCAGTGGGCATGGGAATGCGTTCTCCCATGGCCGTAAGCGCCGCCTTCGGGGGTGAAAGGTTCGGTGACCTCGCGCGTTGCGGCGCCAAGCTGACGCAACATGTCTGCGATCACGTGATCTTGCTGGATCAACAGGCGATCCGCCTCGATCTGGCAAGGGGTGTGGCGGTTGCCGATGTGCCAGGCAACACGGGTAAGGTCGTCCGCCGTCACTTCCAGCAAAGCCTCTGCAGCGGCGGTCACAAGAACTTCGCCGCCGCTTTCCAGAAGCAGCACGCCGCCATGGCCCAGCGATGTGGTCTTGGGCAGATCGACCAGCAGCGCCTCTCCGCTCTCCAGCGTCAGAACCTTGCGGCGCAGAAAACGGGCGTCGTAGTCGAGCGCGACCCGGCCCGCCGGGGTCGGGTCATGCGCGTGGTCATGATAGGTGCGGGCGATCAGATCAGGGGCTGTCATTGAGCCCCCCGATCTGTCGTCAGGCCCAGTAGTTGTTCATGAACACCGTGCGGGCAATGTCTTCGCGGCGCAGACCACGTTCTGCGAGTTCCGCGTCGCTCAGCGCATTGAGCGCTTCGAGTTGACGAACTTTGGAGTTCGCATCGCCGAGTGCCACAAGAGCATTGCCGATCACGGAGAAGAACTGGCCGATCAGGCCAAAGACGGAGGTTCCGCCTGTTTGTGTAGATGTGTAAGCCATTGGAAACCTTTGGACTTGTATTTCGGTTTCCTCCCTGCTCCACGAGATAGGTCACAGATGCTGTCTCAGCCAGTGCCCTCGCGGAATAGCCGCCCTTCGTCTGACGCAAGGGTCGGCCCGGTATGGTGTATCTCAGCGCAGGCTGCGCGTCAGATCCTCGCGGGTGATGTCCCTTGCGGTCAGTTCGCTGTCTGGCAGGGCCAGGAGCGCTTCGGCGATGCGTGTCCGGGCGCGTTTTTCGGCCATGTGGACCAGCAAATGGTGAAGGCGCGCCAGAAGGCCAGGCTGCGCGTGTGCGACATCGGTGATATGTGCCATGAGACCTCTCAATCGAATAGAACGACGGGTCTCCTCCCTTGGCTTCAGTATAAATTAAGGGCGCGTTTTCAGCCAGAGAGCAGCGTGCATGGCCGGTCTGTGTCATGTGCAAGGCCTCGTTAGTAAAGGAAGTAACGCTGCGCCATCGGCAAGACCTCGGCAGGCTGGCAGGTCAGCAATTCGCCGTCGGCGCGCACTTCGTAAGTTTCGGGGTTCACGTCCACTTTTGGCAGCGCATTGTTCAGAATCAGATCCTTCTTGCCGATGTTGCGGACGCCCTTTACCGCCACGGTCTCTTTTGCCAGGCCAAGGCTGTCCCGGATCCCGGCGGCTTGTGCCGCTTCACTTACGAAGATCACGGCAGAGCGCTCGACAGACCGGCCAAAGGCGCCGAACATGGGCCGGGTATAGACAGGTTGAGGGGTGGGGATGGAGGCATTCGGATCGCCCATCTGCGCACAGACGATGGTCCCGGACATCAGCACCATCTCGGGCTTCACGCCGAAAAACGCGGGCGACCAGAGGCAGAGATCCGCGCGCTTGCCTTCTTCGATCGAGCCGATTTCGTGGCTCACCCCATGGGCGATCGCCGGGTTGATTGTGTATTTCGAGATATACCGGCGCACGCGCAGATTGTCGTTCTCGCCAGTTTCCTCTGCCAAACGTCCCCTTTGCTTTTTCATCTTGTCGGCGGTTTGCCAGGTGCGGATCAGCACCTCGCCCACCCGCCCCATCGCCTGACTGTCTGACGCGATGATGCTGAAGGCGCCCATGTCATGCAGGATGTCTTCGGCTGCGATGGTCTCCCTCCGGATACGGCTTTCGGCAAAGGCCACGTCCTCGGGGATCGACTTGTCCAGGTGGTGGCAGACCATGAGCATGTCCAGATGCTCTTCGATGGTGTTCACCGTAAAGGGCCGCGTCGGGTTGGTGGAGGAGGGGAGCACATGCTCCTCTCCGCAGATCTTGATGATGTCAGGCGCGTGCCCGCCGCCGGCGCCTTCGGTGTGAAAGGCATGGATGGTGCGGCCCTTCATGGCGGCGACCGTGTTTTCGACAAATCCGCTTTCGTTGAGGGTGTCGGTGTGGATCATGACCTGTACGTCCATGTCGTCGGCCACCGATAGGCAGCAATCAATCGCCCCCGGCGTCGTGCCCCAGTCTTCGTGCAGTTTCATGGCGCAGGCCCCGGCCTCCACCATCTCGACCAGGGCGGCGGGTTGCGAGGCATTGCCCTTGCAAGAGAGCCCGAAATTCATCGGAAACGCGTCCAAAGCCTGCAGCATCCGCCCGATATGCCAGCTCCCCGGTGTGCAGGTCGTGGCCAACGTGCCATGCGCAGGGCCGGTTCCCCCGCCCAGCAGCGTCGTGACACCGGAATGCAGCGCGTCTTGGATCTGTTGGGGGCAGATGAAATGGATATGGCTGTCGAAGCCGCCAGCGGTGAGGATCTTGCCCTCGCCCGCAATCGCTTCTGTCCCCGGCCCGATCACGATGTCCACACCGGGCTGCGTGTCCGGATTGCCGGCCTTGCCAATCTTGTGGATCCGCCCGTCACGCAGACCCACATCCGCCTTGTAGATGCCGGCGTGATCCACGATGAGCGCGTTGGTGATCACCGTGTCCACGGCGCCGTCCGCCCGGGTGGCTTGGGACTGCCCCATGCCATCGCGGATCACCTTGCCGCCGCCGAACTTCACTTCCTCGCCGTAAGTGGTCAGGTCTTTCTCGACCTCGATGATCAGATCCGTATCAGCCAGTCGAACCTTGTCCCCCGTGGTGGGGCCGAACATCGCGGCATAGTCGGAACGTGCAATCTGTGTCGGCATGGGTCACGCCCTCTTCCAGTGTTTGATTTCGTCTTCGGCGGACATCTGAGCGTGAAGGCCAAGCTTCGGCTCGATCTCCGTCAATTCGCGCAGCGCCGCTTCAAATCTCTCGGTTGCCCCGGTTTCATCATAGAGCATCAGCAGGTCGATCAACGTGAAGGCGAGGCTGTCGATATCCCCTGCCTCTCGCGCAAAATCCGCAGCCTTCTCGTAGGTCGGGACAGCACGGTCGACCTTGTTCTGGTCGTATGCTTCGTAAAAGTCGCCCAATTGCCGTAGGGCGCGCGCGGCGTGTTGTTTGTGACCTTCCCTGGTCAGCTCTTCTGCCAGATCCCGCAGCAAACCCATCGCGATCTCTTGCTCTCTTGCCTCACTGTAATGTCGGGTCAGTTTTTGTGTTTCATAGACAAGATCGTCCAGCTTGCCCGCCTCGCGGGCTTTCTGTACGGTCCGGATCCGATGCTGGATCGCGCGTTTTGGCTGCAGTTCGGCAAGTCGGTCGAGTGCGATCAGAACGGCGTCGCTATCACCCGATTGCGTCACCACCTTTTCCGCCGCTTCGACCTCCGGTTCGATCCAGCTCGTGTCGACAATCTGCGCTGAAATATAGGCAAGGTGCGCTTTTTGCTCTGTCACCTTGTCGGCATGCCCCTGATCCCGGTAATAGGCTAGCGTCGCCTCGTGCAAGCGACGCGCCTTTTCGAAGATTGGGTTGGTGTCTTCGGGATCGTCCAGCCCGTCCACCTCATCCAGCATCATCACTAGGGCGCGCTGCACGGTCTCATCGGCTTCGCTGTCATTGGTTATCTTCATCATTTGATCTGCGAACCGTGCGCGAGATGGTCAGACGCACCTTGGGGCAGCGCCAACCGCATGTGGAGGATGCGTGGATCATCGGCAGCATAGGCCTCTGCGCCGCCATAGGTCTGGAAACCGACTGAGCGGTAGAGCGATATAGCTTCGGTCAGAAAATGCATGGTGTCGAGGATCATCTGCCCAAACCCCATGGCACGGGCCTTGGCGATGATCGCGTCGCATAGCGCCCGGCCCAGCCCTGTGCCCCGCGCGGTGTCCGACACGAACATCCGGTTCATCTCGCAGGTTTCCTCCGTTTGACGGCTCAGCATCACCACTCCGACCGCAACGTCCGGCCTGCGCGCCAGAAGGCACGCGCCATGCGGTGGGGTAAAATGTGCGGACAGATCATCTAGCTCAGCCTCGACATCATGGCTGGTCATGTGATCGTCGACCATCTTTCGCGCTTCCGGAGCCCGCGCGCGCAAAGCGTCGAAATAGGCCAGCGTGAGGCTTTTCGCGGCGGCAAAATCGGCAGCACCTGCGGCCTCTTTGATCAAGACATCCGTCATGGCTCCGCCTCGAACATGTCGTCCACAGGTGTTTGCAGCGCGGTCACCAACCCGTTCGTTTGCATGGCCATGCCGATCACGGCCAGCAACTCGCCCTGCATCTCGGGGGTCATCCCCTTCGCTTTCGCCGCCGCCGTGTGGGAATGCACGCAATAGCTGCACCCGTTGGCGGTAGAGACGGCGACATAAAGCATCTCCTTGACCAGCGGGTCGAGCGCACCGGGCGCCATCACGTCTTTCAAACGCTCCCACGTTGCCTTGAGCAAGGCCGGGTCATGCGCCAGCGCGCGCCAGAAATTGTTGATGTACTCCGTCCCTCGTACCTTGCGGATATCATCGAAGACGGCCAGCGCCTCGGCGCTGACCGCGTCGTCCGACAAAAGCGGAACGGTGCCCATCAGATCATCGCGAAGATACGGGCCGGCCCGCCAGAGCCGCCCTTGTGGTTCGGCGCGCCCACGACCAGCGTCGCCCCCGCCGCCGGCACATTGCCAAGGCCCGCGATGTTTTCGATTCCATAGCGACCGGCGGGCAGCCAGGCGTAATGCGTCGCGAAATCCGCTGATGGCCCGTGATCGAGGGAGAGCGTGTCTGAAGCGAGAGCCGACGCCGTCGTCTCCTCCAGCAGCATCTGTGCGGCTTCAAGATGGAAGCCCGGGAAATGCATCGCCCCGCCGTCGTCCACCCCGCGATAGGCATCGCTCATCGCCTTGTCAGCCCATCCCGAATGCATCGCGACACAGGCTTTTTCCGGGATCGGCCCGTTGGTGTCGATCCAGGCCTGCAGGTCGTCCGGTGTCACCTGTGCATCCGCATCCTCCGCAGCCTTGGCCGCGATGTCGATCACGCAGAGCGGGACCACAAGATCGCTGACCGGGATTTCGTCCACCGACGCACCGTCGGCTGAGAAATGCAAAGGTGCATCGATATGCGTGGCCGTGTGTTCATTGATCGACAGATTGAAGAGGTTGAAGCCGCTTTCCGCGAAATTGAACGCTTGGTCCATCGCGATGCCCGGTTCTCCGAAAAAGGTCGGGAAGTCGGGGCTCAGCGTGTGCGTCATATCCACCACGCCGCCATGCCCTGCCGCCAAAGCCGGCGGGGCCGTCGCCACCATTCCCGCCGTGGCGGCCACACCCGCTGCCGCGCTGGCGCGAAAGAAGTCCCTTCGGGACAGCATCCGCTCCTTTACCGAATTGATGACGCAGATATCGCACATGACAAAACCTCCCTTTGGTTTGTTTCGATTACAGGTCGCCCATGACCTGCTGATTGAACCCAAAGATGCGCCGCGCGCCGCCGATCGCGATCAGCTGCACCTCTCTGCGCTGACCGGGCTCGAACCGCACCGCAGTGCCTGCGGCGATGTCCAGCCGCATGCCGCGCGCCGCGTCGCGATCGAAATCCAACGCGCCGTTGCTTTCGGCAAAATGGTAGTGACTGCCCACCTGAACGGGCCGGTCGCCGGTATTGGCCACCATCAGCGTGATCGCCTCGCGCCCTTCGTTGAGGGTCAGCTCTCCCTCTTTGGTCAACACTTCCCCGGGGATCATGCGCGCTCTCCTTTCGCAGACGGTCCAAGTGCCGTGCCATCTCGCGCTATCGCGCTCGATCTTGTGAAAAGCAGCTCTGTGATCATCACTCAGGGTCCTGTCTTCTTCTCGATCAAAATACGGAAAAACCTAACGGATCGGATTGTGCACCGTCACCAGTTTGGTGCCGTCCGGAAACGTCGCCTCGACCTGCACATCGTGGATCATTTCTGGCACGCCCTCCATGCATTGCTCGCGCGTTAGGATCTCCGCGCCGGCCTGCATCATATCCGCGACCGACCGCCCGTCGCGCGCCCCTTCGACCACAGCATCGGTGATCAGGGCGATGGCCTCGGGGTGGTTCAGTTTGACGCCGCGCGCCAGGCGGCGGCGCGCGACTTCTGCGGCCATGGCCACCAGCAATTTGTCTTTTTCTCGGGGTGTGAGTTGCATGTCAGATCGTCCAGGGTCGGGGAAGGGGATGCGCATTCAGCAGCGCGACAAGCGGTATAAGAATTTGGCGGAGCGCAAAGCTATCCTGCGCCAGGAGACGCGCATAAAGAAGATCTTCGTGCAATGCGCTGATGCCGCAGGACTTCGGGAGACGCTCGCGCGCCGCCGCCAGAAAGCGCGCGGCGGCGGGGGCCGCATAGATCACACTGGCCATCGCGCCCGCGCCATTGCCCAGGGCCGCGCGCGTCATCTGATCGGCGGCGCGCCCGTCGATGATGGTGCGGTCGGCGAAAATCAGGGTGCCGTCCCGGACAACGTCAATGCGGTCCCTGAAATGAAGCCTGTCCAGGCGCTCTCCCATCGCTGCGCGTCCAAAGACCACCGGTTCGACCGCGAGGAGTGTGGATGTGCGCTCCATCCGGATCGACAGGGTGCGATCGAGCGCGGCTTGGTCGTAAAGCAGCGTCTCCTGGGGCAGCCAGGCCATCCGCGCATCCGGGGCCAGGTCGATCTTGGTTTCGATGTGTCCGGTTTCTCCCTCTTGCGCGCGGTAGGCACGCTCTGCGGCCTGCGTGGTGACGGTCACATCCGTGTGTGCCTTCGCTTCAATTTGCGTCGAAAACCTGTCTCCGCCGGTGACGCCGCCTGCTGTGTTCAGCAGGACGGCTGTCAGGTTGTCCGTGGCGCTGCGTGGAAAGAGAAGCTTGAGAGAGCCTTGTTGCCTGAGAGCGCCGATAACCGATGACGGCGCGCGGGACTTGACGGTCAACTCAACAGCGCCAACTGCGCGCGGTTGCGCTGCAGCCCGGGTTTGGGGCGCTTCCAGGTTGAGCAAGGCGGAAATGGACGCCTCCGGTCTTTCAGGTCTTTTGACCTTAAGCTTAGGCAAGCAGCTCCGTCATGGGCAACACTTTCCAAGGCAAGGCCGTCATTTACCGCATTTCTGCCTAATCTTTTGGCGCAGCAGAAACCTGCAAGGCCTGGCAACCCACAACCGCGTCTGCAACGGGCGCCGGAAAATGTCACATTTTCCGGCCGTTTTCCGTTACGGAAAACGGGCCCCGCATCATCCGTCTGTCTTGGGCACGGACTGATGCTCAAAAAAACGTGCGATGCTTTCGGCAAAGGCCATTCTGTCCGCCCGCCGCTCAAGCGTTTGTCTCGCCTTTCGCGTCAGTTCGGATCCGAGTTGCGGTGCCAGTTCCTCTGTCAGCGCCGCAATGAAGTCCGGTCGCATTTCCGGGTGATGCTGCGTCGTATAGATCTGCTCTCCCAATGAGAAACCGCTGACGGGACATCCATCCGAGCATGAAAGCGCCTGTGCGCCTTCCGGCATCCGGGCGACCTGCTCCGTATGGCTGCCGTAAAGGTGCAGCGGATCCGGCATGGCCTGCATCCATGCCGTGCGGGCAACGAGTGTATTGACGGTCAGGCCATGCACCCAGCCGCCCGGATTTTTGACCACCTGGCCGCCGAGGGCGAGCGCGACAGCCTGATGACCGAAACAAGCCCCGAAGATCGGCTGACCCGCCGTGAATTGCCTCCGGATCAGCCCAAGGAGGGTGGCGATCCAGTCTGCCCCATCGTGAACGGATGCCGGGCTTCCGGTGATTATGAGCCCGTCGAAGGCCGACGGCTTCTCGGGAAAAACACCGTCTTTCACCGCAAAGGCAGTGCAGGACCAGTTTGGGCGCACGTCGTGGATGAGATCGGTGAATTTCGTCCCATCCTTGGGATGCTTCTGCGCAAAAGCGCTTTCGTCGGTATTGGTCACAAGGATGGCCAGATTCATACGCGCCCTTATACTGGTTTTGATTTACTTATGAAGCCACTCCCGTAGGCTGAACATGTTAATCAAGGCGAGAGAGGCAGCATGACGATCTGGTCCCCTCATGATGATGGATTTGCCGATCTGACCTTGCATGACACCTTCTCTGATGGTGCGCCTTACAACACCTTTGCCCGGCTCAGGCGGGACGATCCGCTGCACTGGACGGACTATGCGGATGGGGAAGGGTTTTGGTCGGTCACCCGTCATGCCGATATCGCCGAGATGAACCGCAATACCGAAGTTTTCTCCTCCGCGCGCGGCATCCGGATGGAGGATCAGAGCTACGAAGAATATCTCGCCCGCCGCACTTTTCAGGAGACCGACCCGCCTGAACATAGCCGGACACGCATGCTGCTTTTGCCTGCCTTCACCCGGACTGTGATGGCCGAGTACGAAGAAGAGATCCGCGATCTCTGCCACGGTATCCTCGACGCAGCGCTTGAGCATGGGACCTTCGACGCGACCAAGCTCATTGCCCGCGAATTGCCGATGCGGATGCTGGGCCGCATCATCGGCACACCGGAAGAGGATCTGCCCTGGCTGGTGGAGAAAGGCGACGCGCTGATCGCCAACACCGACCCTGATTTCACCGACCACGTGCTGGACCGGATGGAGACCGATGAATACCGCATGATGCCCTTCAATTCTCCCGCAGGGGCAGAGCTTTACGCCTATGCCAAGGAATTGATGGAGAGCAAAGCCGCGCGCGGGGACGAAAGCGGCGTTCTACCTCTGATACTGAGACCGGCCAAGGACGGCTCTGTCATCTCCGAGACGGAGTTTCGCAATTTCTTCTGCCTGCTCGTTGCCGCGGGCAACGACACCACGCGCTATTCCATCGCCGCAGGTATTCAGGCGATGTGTCACCAGCCCGAACTGCTGGCGCAGATGCAAGGCGGAGAGGTTTGGGACACCGCGCCCGATGAGATCATCCGCTGGGCCACCCCCGCGCTCTATTTCCGGCGCACGGCGACGCGCGATCATCAGATGCACGGCAAGACGATCCGCGAGGGGGACAAGGTGCTTTACTGGTTCGCCTCTGCCAACCGGGACGAGGCGGTCTTCGATGATCCCTACCGCGTCGACCTCGCGCGCCATCCCAACCGCCACCTGGCTTTCGGGCAGGGCGGGCCGCATGTCTGCCTGGGCATGTGGCTCGCGCGGCTTGAGGTGCGCGTGCTCTTTCAGGAGCTTGCCAAGCGGCTGAAATCCATCGAACCTGCCGGACAGCATAAATTCCTGCGCTCGAATTTCGTGGGCGGGATCAAGGAATTGCCCGTCACCGTGACGCGCGCCTGAAGGAGACGACATGAAAGACCGGCTGCGCGCTCTTTTCTGCGACCATCTCAGCATCATGCGGGGCAAATACCTGCCGGGATCGAAGATCGGCGACGGCAGTACGCGGTTCTGCCTGTCGGTCTTTGGCACGCATTACGACCGCGATCTGCTGGATGCGCCCGGATCGAAGGTGAAACAGGGCCTGCCGGATATGGAGCTACGTTGGGTCGGGGAGGAGATCCGCGACAGTTGGGACCCCGCGACCAAGATCGTTCTTGGTGATCTCTATGACGAGGCGGGCGCGCCGCTCCCGCTCTGCCCGCGCGGGGCGCTGAAGCGCGCGGTGGCGGATTGGCAGGCGTGGGGTCTGACGCCGAAGATCGGGATCGAGCTGGAAGCCTACGCCCTGCAGGCTGACGAAAAGGGCCGCCTCATGCCCTATGACGCGCCGGGCGGCGTGGTTTACGGGACGGGGCCGTTCGCCGATCCGCTCAGGTTCAATGATCGCATCTGGGAGATGGCGGATCAGATGGGCTTCTCGCTCGATCTGATCACGGCTGAATTTGACACGCCGCAATTCGAATACACGCTGACCTTTGACGAGGCGGTCAAGGCGGTGGACGACATCGTCCTCTTCCGCCTGATGGCGCGCGAGATTGCACTGGAATACGGGATCGTCCTCAGTTTCATGCCCAAGCCCGTTGCCGAGGGCGGCGGGTCCGGAATGCATATCAACTTCTCCTTTCTCGATGAGACGGGCGGCAATGCGCTGGGCCCCGATGGCGGGGCCGAGGGGCTCAACGATCTGGGAAAAGGCTGTGTCGCCGGGCTTTATCGGCATCACGCGGGACTGGCCGGGCTGATCGCACCGACGGCGAATTCCTACATGCGGCTGCAGCCCGGATCGCTGTCGGGCTATTGGCGGAACTGGGGCGGGGATCACCGGAACGTCACCACGCGGGTCAGCGCTGAAGGCGGCGCCAAGGCGCGGTTGGAGCATCGGATGGCGGATGCCTCCGCCAATTCCTACACCGCCGTAGCCGCCGTGCTGCAGGCCGCGCGGCTGGGGGTAGAGCAGTCATACGACCTGCCGCCCTTGGAGACGGGCGACGGGTTTGACCGGACCGATGCGAAAGAGGGCGTGGCGCTTGATCTCAAGGGCGCGCTTGCGGATCTTGAGCGGGACGAGGCCCTTGTTGCGGCTGTTGGGCCGGAGCTTGTCGCCAACCACCTTTTCATGAAGCACAAGGAAGTGCGCAAGACGCGCGACCTCGAAGGCGACGCGCTGCGCGACTTCTACGTCTATTTCATTTAGCCGCAGCGCTGCGATGCTGCGGCTGGGAATGACTGGTCAGGAACTGTCGCAGCGTGTTGGTGTCGATCGGCTTGTGGATCACCTGAAGCCCTGCCGCCGCACAGGATGCGCGGGCGTCAGAGCTGCGGTCGGCGGTGATGATACAGGCGGGGATATCCCCCATCTCCCGCCGAATGCGGGCCACGGCATCCAGACCGTTCAGATCGTGATCAAGCTGGTAATCCGCGATCACGATATCGGGTGCGACGCCGATTTCGGCCAGAAGCGCGCTCGCCTCCTCCTCTGAACTACAGGCGAGCACATCCACGCCCCATTGTTCAAGCGAGACGGTGAGCGCGTTGCGCATCTCTGCATCGTTTTCGATCAGAAGCACGATGAGGTTTTGGAACCTCTGTTCCTCCGGCGCCTTGCGCCGCTTGGCACGGCGAGGGCGCTCCTCGACACTTTCGGAGCGGTTCAACTCGACCGAGAACACGGTGCCCTGTCCCACGCGGGATTGCACCTGCAAGGGATGATGCAGAAGCGCACAGGCCCGTTCCACGATGGCAAGGCCCAGCCCCATCCCTTCGGCGGCGCTGGCCGAGGCATTCAGACGCTGGAATTCACCAAAGATCACGTCATGCATGTCCTCGGGAATGCCCGGCCCGGTATCCCAGATCTCCAGCCGGACGGTGTTGCCGCGATGGCGGGCGCCGATCAGGACCTTGCCGTCATGGGTATAGCGCACGGCATTGGCCATGAGGTTCTGCAGGACGCGACGCAGATAGCTGGGGTCGCTTTCGACGATGGCGTTGGTTGGCACGCAGCGCAGCGACAGGCCCTTTTGGCGTGCAAGCGGCAACAACTCCTCGGTCAATTGATGCAGCAAGACGTCCAGCGAGACCGGGCCGATATCGACCGAGGCGCGCCCTGAGTCCAGTTTCGAGATATCAAGTAGCGCTTCAAGGATATGCTCAACGCTCAACAAGGCGCGGTTGGCCTTGGCCAGGATCGTCTTGGCCTGCGGGTCCTCCACATCATGTTCGACCGACGAAACGTAAAGCTTCGCCGCCGACAGGGGTTGCAGCAGATCGTGGCTGGCCGCCGCGACAAACCGCGATTTCGAGGCATTGGCACGCTCGGCCTCGGCCAGGGCGTCCTCCAGTTCCAGCGTCCGCTCCATCACGCGCTGTTCCAGCGTCTCGTTGGCCTCGCGGATCGCCTGCACCGCCTCCCGCTCTGCCGTGATGTCGGTGAAGCTGATCACAAAGCCACGATCCGGCATTTCCTGCGCGAAGACGTCCAGCACGCGGGAGCCGTGCAGCGTCATTTCGAACGACAACGCCTTGCGGCCCTTTTGGCTCGCCACCCAGCGTTCGACGCGCTCCAGCGCCATGCCGTCCGAGAATTGCACATCCTCTCGCAAACGGTCGAACAGCGCATTGAAGCCAATGCCCGTGCGAAAGCGTGTGACGGGGATCGACAGCAATTCGCCCACCTTCTGGTTCCAGCCGGCAAGGCGGGAATTGCTGTCAAAGATGCACACGCCCTGGTTCAGATGCTCCAGCGTGGCACGGATCAGACGGGTCTGATCATCGAGCAGTCTGTCACGCTGCTGGCGCTCCAGCAGCATGATGTCGGTCACATCGGTTTGCAGGATCACCGTGCCCCGGTCGGGCGTGCGATGCTCGCTGACCTGCACCCAGCGGTCCCAGATCATGCGCGCGTTGAAGATCACATGCTCATCCCGGTGCCGCAGCATCCGGCGCTTGGCCCATTGTTCCGGCGTTTCGGTCTTGGGCAGGAACAGGAATTTCGAGTGGCTGACGAGGTCGACGTAGTCGTCAAACCTCAGCCCCGGCACCATCCGGTCGCGGATATCGGGCATGTGCATGCCGAAGCGGCTGTTGCACATGACCAGCACATCGTTCGAGTTGAACAGCGCAAAACCTTCCTGCACCGTCTCAATCGCGTTGGTGAGGTCGGCCCGCGCGGTTTCGGTCTGCCGGTTCGCCTCCGCCAGCTTGGCGTTCGATTCGTTCAGCAGGTCCAGCGCGCGTTCCAGATCGTGGGTGCGGGTGCGTACCTGCTCCTCCAGAAGTGCGGCGCGCTGAAACTGTGCATAGGCGGCGCCCGATTCGTCAGTGCCCTGTTCGACGCGGCGCATCAGCTTGGCCGCGATGGCCATCAGCTTCTCGTTCTGACGCTCAAGGCTGTCATTTGGATCGACCAGATTATGGGGCATCGCGGCTCACTCCCCGTCGGGCGGGTAAATCGCAACGCCCGTCAGCGTCTGGTTCACATGCATGGAGTTCAACTGCTCTCCATAAGTCGAAAAGCCGACGACCCGGTTCTGGGACAGAAGGTTCGATATCTCGCGCGACATCTGCTTTTGCTCCGCTTCGATGCGGCGCAGCAGACAGTCGCAGGCCAGGATGACATCCGGTGCCCGCGCCGCCGACAGCGCCTGAAGCTCCCCACGCAGATGGTCCACCATATTCTGCGGTTCCGCAAGCGTCAGAACGACGCCCTCGTCAATGGCCGAGAAAAAGACCAAATCGCCGTTGTCTGCAACCCGCTGGATCGAGCGCACGTGATGAGCATCCCCGATGCGCACGACAACCGGATGGGCGGCGAAGGTAAAGGTCGAAAGCTGGTTCGGGTCCTTGCCCAGAAGACGCGCATATTCGCGGGCGGCGGGTTCGGCATTGATCTCATGTACCGTGCGGCTGGCCGGGTCGGCGCCGGTGACCACCATTCGGCGACCGGTTGGGACCAGATTGTCGGTCTTGACCACCTTGATCGGACAGCGTGTGCGGATCTGGGTCAGGACGGCGGCATTTTCCAGCGCCTGGCCGTCATAGAAGACAACCGTCTGGTTGAAATCGGTGCCATCCCCGGCAGAGCCGCCGAACAGCGGCATGGGCCCCAGCCCGATGGCGATTTCGGAGGTCAGCGCATCCTCCCGCGTGCTCAGCCCGTCGATCAGCAGGAAGGTGAACTCGCTCTCCCACTCCGGCACTTCGCGGATCAGGTCGGTGCGGGTGCGGATCATCTGATCGATCACGGCCTGGCCGTCGAAATTGTCCAGATCGCTGACCAGCAACGTCCGCGCGCGAAAATGGGACTGCGGCAGGCCCACAGCGACGACCTGGCCGTCGGAATAACCCTCGCTCGTCAACTCTCCCGCTGTGGTGCAGCCCACAACCCGAACAGGGGCAAAGGCCTTTTGCGCCTTGGCAATCACCGCTTTGGCGTCGGCTTCGGGGGTAACGAACAGCAGAACAAGCTCCAGATCGTCCACATTCAAACGATCTGCCAAAAGGGCCACCGGGTCGCCTTCATCATACGGCGCGCTGGCGGTCCGTACGATAGTCTGCGACCGGGTCAGAGCACTGACCAGGTTCATGTCGGCTTCCTCCCTAAAGCCGCACAAGCGTAGCGGGATCAGGGCGTGTCTGACAAGACGTTGGCAAAACTCGTCTCTTTGGCGATCAACACCGCCTGCGTCCGGCTTTGAACGCCCAGCTTCCGCATGATCGCCGTCACATGTGCCTTTACTGTCGTCTCTGCGATGGACAACTCGTAAGCGATCTGTTTGTTCAACTTGCCTTCGCAGATCAATTGCAGGATCCGCGATTGCTGGTTGGTGAGCGTCCCCATCCGCGCCACCGCATCCGTTGTCGCATTGGCGACTTCCGCCTGTTGCAGCAGAACCGCGCCATCGGGGATAAAGACCTCGCCCCGCCGCAGGGTCTGGATAGCGTTGCGAAAGACTTCGCGCTGGCTGTGTTTAGGGACAAACCCCGCCGCGCCCGCATTGATCGTGCCCGTGATCACCCGGTTGTCCGCCATAGAACTGACCACCATCACAGGCACCCGTGCCGCCGTTTTCAGCCGGATCAGCCCGTCAAGGCCGTTGACGTCGGGCAGGTTAAGATCCAGCACGATGATGTCCGGGGGGCCATGCGCCTCGATCTCTCCCAGCGCGTATTCGAGGTTGGCCGCGGTGCGGATATCCTCGATATCGGCCACCGCCTGCAGCGTCATCGACAGCGCATCGCAGAAGAGCGGGTGATCGTCCACGATCAGCGCGGTGCGAAAAACCGTCTCGTCTGTGGTGATGCAAGTGTCGCTCATGGCACCCTCATATCGGTAGGTCAGCCTTGTCAAAGCTTAGCAAGCCCGGTCCTGCAAGCCCACATACCCAAAGGTCGTAACGCAAAACGCGCGCCCGGGTGGGGCGCGCGTCGTTTGCAAGGATATTGAGCAAGCTCAATCAGTTCTGCGCATATTGCTTGGGCAGCTTGAAGGTCCACAGCATGCCGCCCTGGTTCAGGTAGTTGACCTTCTTGGCCACCTCACCGCCCCAAAGCGGAACCGCACCACCCCAGCCGGAGATGACGGAGACGTACTGCTCGCCGTCCTGCTCCCACGTCACGGGCTGACCCACGATGCCGGAGCCGGTCTGGAACGACCACAACTCTTCACCAGTCTCATCGTCGAACGCGATGAAGCGGCCTTCGGGCGTGCCGGTGAAGACAAGGCCACCTGCGGTGGTCATCACACCTGCCCAAAGCGGGGCGTCGTTCTTGTATTCCCACTTGATCTCGCCCGTGTCGGGGTCGATCGCCTTCAGGGAGCCGATATGGTCTTCGTAGTTGGGCTTGATGGTAAAGCCCGCGCCCAGATAGGCCGCACCTTTCTTATAGGTGATGGGTTCGTTCCAGATATCCATGCCCCATTCGTTCGACGGGACGTAGAAGTTGCCGGTGTTCTGGCTAAAGGCCATCGGCATCCAGTTCTTGCCACCCAGGAACGACGGCGATGCAAAGATCACCTCGCCTTTCTTGCCATCGGCGGCTGCGGCCGGATCGCCGGGGCGGTTATCTTCATTGAAGATCGGGCGGCCGTTTTCGTCGATGCCAGAGGCCCAGGAGATATCCTTGACGAAGGGCGTCGCCGAGACGAATGCACCATCCTCACGGTTGAGCACATAGAAGAAGCCGTTCCGGTCCGCTGTGGCAAAGCGCTTGTTGCCCTCGCGGTCGGTATAGGCCACGACCTCGTTCACGCCGTCGTAATCCCAGCCCTCGCGCGGGGTGGTCTGGAAGTGCCACTTGATCTCGCCGTTCTCGGGATTGATCCCGATGCGGGAGGCTGCGTAGAGATTGTCGCCAGACCCGTCATTGCTCTGGCCCGCGTCACGCAGCCAGGAATTCCACGGGGCCGGGTTGCCAGCGCCAAAGACCAGTGTATCGGTGTCGGCGTCGTAAGAGCCGCCCAGCCAGGTCGCGCCGCCGCCGGTTTTCCACATGTCACCGGGCCACGTCGCGTTGAGCGTGCCGGTCATGGTGCTTTCTTCACCTTTATATGTGCCCATGTGCCCTTCGATCACCGGGCGGTCCCAAACCAGTTCACCTGTCTCTGCATCGCGCGCCTGCACGGCCCCCACGATCCCGAACTCACCGCCGGAATTGCCGGTGATGACCAGTCCGTCTACGATCAGCGGTGCGGCGGTGTAGGAATATCCCGCCTTGTAGTCGGCGATTTTCTTGCGCCAGACGACGTCGCCGGTTTTCAGATCCAGCGCCACGATGCGTGCATCCAGCGTGCCGAAATAGATCTTGTCGCCATAGATCGCGCCACCCCGGTTGACCACGTCACAGCAGGGCAGGATGCCTTCGGGCAGGCGGGCGTCGTATTGCCAGACCTCTTTGCCGGTCTTCAGATCGATGGCGTACATCCGGCTGTAAGAGCCAGTGATATACATCATGCCGTCATAGATCAGCGGCTGCGTCTCTTGTCCGCGCTGCTTTTCGCCGCCCAGCGAAAAGGCCCATGCGGGGACGAGGTTCTGCACGTTTTCCTTGTTGAGCGTGTCCAGCGGGCTGTAGCGTTGCAGGTCGCGCCCCATTCCGTTGGTCAGCACCTGATTGGTGGTCGTCTGATCGCTGGCGAGATCAGCCTCCGTCACCTCTGCATAGGCCGCGCTGGTCGCGATGATGCTCGCGGCGGCGGCCATGATAAACCGGTTCATGGGGTCCTCCCTTATGTCTCCTCGTGGCGTCCGGGAGGGTGAGTCGCACCTCTCCCATCAGCTGTTGGCATTATCGAAAGAGGGGCGTTGCCGCGAAATTGCACAAAGGTCGTAGGGCGCGCCTTGACGTCACAGGTTAACGTTCTAACGCGACCAGGGGAGGAGAAAGACGTTGCGTATCAAAGCTTTGGCGGCGGCCTTGTTCTGTGCCTCCGCAATCGGTGCAGGGGCCGAGATGCCGGTGGGTCCGAAAACCATCGCTCTGGTCGACGGGGAAGGCGCGCGCGTGGAGGTCGGTGACATCCTCTTTGCGCCCGACGGAGGCTACCGCATCGACTGGCGGGAGGCGCCGTTCAAGGATCATTTCCTGTCCATGCGTCCGTTCCGCTGTCTCGAAGGCGCCCACAAGCACTGGTGTCACGTGCCTTATCCCTATGCGATCAACCGCGCGGTCTCCCCGGATGATCTGACCGATCTGGAATACGATCTTCTGTTTCTCTGGAAAGGCGCCACGGAATACGGGATCAACATGTGGAACGGCGTCTATTACCGGCTGACGCTGGAGAACGGGCAAATCACCGGCGCACTGCACGAGATGGATATGGACGCCCTATCGGCCCCGCCTGACACTGGGAACCTGCGCCCCCTGTCAGAGGATGATCTGCACGAGGCCGAGGCGGACAGTCACTGGCTGCCTTACGTGGTGATTGACTGAAAGACGAAAGGCTCCGTTCGGTACGGAGCCTTTGTCGTTCAGATCGGTCGCCGGTTTTACCGTGGTGTGTGCCTTGGGGGACCAGGGCGGCGGGCGATCGTCAATTAGCCCTCAGAAAGCAGGGGCATATTTCCAATTGTCCGCATCCGGGGTCACTTCGTCCAGATCATAATCGGCATTCTGCAATCTTTGCGCCACTTTCAGCCCATCGCGGGCAGCCTCATCCACCAAGGTGCGGCCTGCGACCTCATCCTTTGCCACCCCATGGCCGCGCATCAGGGCGATGCCGTAGTTGAACTTGCCCACCGGATCACCCGCCTCTGCCGCCCTACGGTCCCATTCCGCGGCGGCATCGGGATTATACGCGCCCCCCAGCCCGTTGTTGTCGAGCTGGCTCATCCAGGTCATGGCCCCTGTATAGCCCGCCTCTGCGCAGGCCTCGAAAACCTTTCGGGCCTTGCCATGTTCTCCCTTCTTGGTGATGCCGTAGCCCGCTGCGCAGGTCATCATATCGACCTCACCCCTTACGGCGTTGTCGATAACGCGGGCCATGGTCATCTCTTCGGGATTAAGCGTGCCGTCCTCATCGCCCATATCGGCAAAGGCAGGTGCGGCAAGCAGGGTCAGGATCAGCGCAGTTCGGATCATGGTATCTCTCCTCTCTCACAAGGGTAGCAAGGGCGATGCGAGATTTCATCTCTGCGATGGTCGTACGACCTGTCAGCCCTTGCGCCGGATCATGCCGCGCGCGGGATCATAGCCCCAGAGGGCCAGGGCGAGAAGTACGGCCCCGGCGAGGCCGGTCCAGACAAGGGCCGGTCCATTGAAATCGGCGTAGAGCGCGAAGCGGATCAGCTCGACCGCATGGGTGAACGGGTTCACGGCGCAAATGTCGTGCAAAAGGCGCGAGCTTTCGGCCATCTTCCATAAGGGGTAGAGCGCCGACGACAGAAAGAACATCGGGAAGATCACGAAGTTCATCACGCCGGCGAAATTCTCCAACTGCTTGATAAAGGACGACAAAGCCAGACCCAGCGCGCCCAGCATGATGCCGGAGACGAAAAGGGCGGGCAGGACGAAGATGTAGCCCTGCCAGGGCATATCGATGCCATAAAGGGCGGCGATGGCGAGGAAGGTGTAGACCTGCAGGATGGAGATGGCGGTGGAGGCAATGAGCCGGCAGACCAGCAGCCACCAGCGCGGAAGGGGACTGGTGAGCAGGAGGCGCATCGAGCCCATCTCGCGGTCATAGACGAGGCTGAGGGAGGATTGCATGCCGTTGAAGAGCAGGATCATCCCGCAGAGGCCGGGGACGATATAGGTCTCGTATTGGATATAGGTCTGGTAGGGCGGCGTGATCGACAGGCCGAGGGCGGCGCGGAAGCCGGCGGCGAAGACGATCAGCCAGACGAGCGGGCGGACGAGGGCGGCGATGAAGCGACCGCGCTGGCGGATGAAGCGCAAGGCCTCGCGCGCCATGATCGCACGCAGCGCGATGAGGTAGGCGGCTGGATTCATTCGACTTTCCCCTGGAAAGCCGAACCCTCCGGGGGGAGTTTATTTGGCAAGATGAAGCAGGGAGCGGTCATGTGGCCGCACCTGTCCGGAGCAGGAAATGATCGGTGAGGGGCAGCGCGCCGCGAAGGGCGCCGGCTGTGCCGTCTTCGAGGATCTGGCCCTTGTGGAGGATCAGGAGGCGGTCGTCGTCGCGCACCTCGTCGGCGAGGTGGGTGGCCCAGAGCACGGTGAGGTTGTCGGTTTGTGACAGATCATGGACGTGATCGGTGATGGCGCGGCGGGCGGCGGCGTCGAGGCCGACGGTCGGTTCGTCCAGCAGCAGGACAGAGGGGTCGTGGATCAGGCAGCGGGCGATTTCGAGCCTGCGGCGGTGGCCTCCGTTCAGGTCGCGGGTGCGTTCCCCGGCGCGTTCGGCCATGTCGAGGCGGTCGAGGGCGGCGTCGATCTTGAGGTGGGCTGTGCGGCCCGAAAGCCCGTGGAGGGCTGCGAAATAGGTGAGGTTGCGACGGGCGGTCAGGTCGAGGTCGAGCGTGGTTTGCTGGAAGACGACGCCGATCTGCGCGAGTGCGGCGCGCGGGTTTTGAGAGAGGGTGTGACCGGCGATGACGATCTCGCCTTCGGGTGCCGTGAAAAGGCGGGTGAGCAGGCCGTAGAGCGTTGATTTCCCAGCACCATTCGGGCCCAGAAGCGCACAGAACGCGCCCTGGTCGACATCGAAGCTGACGGCGTCCAGGGCGCGTTTGGTCCCGTAGGAAAAGCTCAAGGATCGGACGGAAAGTCCTGTCACTGAATGACAATCTCCAGTCGCTGCGTCTCGCCGGTGGAGCCCGGCACCTTGAGATAATAGCTGCCCGGCTTGATGGCGACAAAGCCGATTTCCATCGTGCCGGCCTCGTCGAATTCGACGCTGTCGACGCCGAGGGGGCGGATCTCCAGCCCTTCGATCACGATCTCGTCGATCCAGATGGCGCGGAAGAATTCAGGGCCTACGAGGGCCAGTTCCTGGCTGCCATCGGCTTCGATCTCGAACTCGTAATAGGTGCCGGATTTCAGCTCCCACGCGGCCTCGGCGAGCGGCATTCCGGCGCTTAGCGTGATGGGGGGCAGGTCCTCCTTGTTGCCGGCCGACAGGATGCCGGCGAGACCGAATTGAGGCGCGTCGTCGTTGTCGGCGAGGGCCGGGAGGGGCAGCGCCAGGAGGGCGGCGAGGCAGAGAGGGCGGATCATGTTAACTCCTTTGAATTTGGGGCGGCGGCAGGGGGGGTGCCTTGCGTGCACCGGGCGTGCACCCCCTGTGCACCGCCGCGGTGCAGCATCGGGGATGCGGGAAAAATGGTTAATGTCAGGGGCGCATCGCGGCACCCCAGGGGAAGCGACCGACCTTGATGGACTTGATTGCCTCGCGCTTGGCCACGTCGATCACGGTCACGTCACCCGACACGCCGTTGGTGGTGAAGAGGAGCGACTTGTCGGGAGAGAAGTCCATGTGCCAGACGCGGCGGCCGACGAGGATATAATCCTCGACCTCGTAGGTTTCGGCATTGACGACGGCGACGTGGTTCGACGGGCCGAGGGCCACGAAGGCCACTTTCTCGTCAGCGGTGAATTCGAAGCCCACGGGCTGGACACGGTCGGGATGGACGTTCTGAACCTCGAAGTCGATCTTGGCTTTCTCCTCCTGCGTGGCGACGTCGAAGACGGTCATGGTGCCGCCGATTTCGGAGCTCACCCAAAGCTCGGTCCCGCCGGCAGTGAACTCGGCGTGGCGGGGGCGGCTGTCGACGAGGGTGTTGGCAAAGAGCGACTGGGTTTCGGTGTCGATCCAGTGGGCCATGTTGGTCGTCTCGGACGTGGTGATGGCAATCTTGCCGTCAGGAGAGACGGCCATGCCTTCGGGTTCGATGCCGACATTGATCTGGGCGATCACCTCGCGGGTTTCGGTATCGACCACAGTGGTCACCGCGTCATCCTCGTTGGCGATGTAGAGGTGGCGGTCATTGGGGTGGAGCACGAATTGCTCGGGGTCCTCGCCGGACGGAAGCTCATGCAGGATCTCGCCCGTTTCGGGGTCGATCACCTGAACGGTGTCGCTGTCCGACGCGCAGACATAGAGGCGGGAATAATCCTTGGAAAAGGTGATGCCACGGGGGCGTTCGCCGGTCTCGATGGTGCGGATAACTTCGAGGGTTTCGACGTCGATCACGCTGATCGTGTCGTCCTTTTCGTTCGTCACCCAAATCTCGGCGGAGAGAGCCGGGCTGGCGAGGGTAAGGGCGAGAGGCAGGGCAAGGTATTTCATGCTTTGTCTCCGGTTGAGAGGGGGGAGGGGGCTGTCTGCCCCCGCGCCTGCGGCGCCCCCCGAGGATATTTTTGACCCAAAGAAGAGGTTGGCCGGGTCATGGGTGGTCGGGTGTTCGCGGATCAGTTGAAGGCGGTGCAGGGACTTTCGGGTTGGTCGAGGCCCAGAGTGTCGAGTTCTGTGCGTTGGTGTAGGAACCCTTCGAGCGGGGCCTGGGCGACCACGGCGCGGGTGGTGACGAGCGGGATGGGCTGGCGCAGCTGGCCGTTCCAGGTGCGGTAGGTCATGGGGCGCCCTTTGAAGCCGGCAAGCTCGAACGCGTCCGATAGGATGAAGGTACGGAGCGTGGCGGGGTCGTCGGAATTGGTGCGGGTGACGGCCTCGCCCATAGTGCGCATCGCGGCCCAGGCGGCGTAGTCCTTTGGTTCCATGTCACGGGCGGCGAGGTCGGTGAAGCGCGACTGAAGCTGGGCCGCACCCCATTGTTCGACAACACGCGACCAGGTGGCGGGCATGAGCCCTTCGGAGCCTGCGACGGGGCGCGCCTCCCACGTGTTATAGGCGATGTAGCGGCCGAAATCCCCGGTCTCGTCGGCGATGAGCAGGGCATCGTAATCGCCGAAATCCTGGGTGAAGAGCGGCACTTCCTGAGCGGCGTTGCGGCGCATGTCGGCGTCGAAGGTCCAGGCCTTCTCGGACGCGATTTCACGGCCAAACTTGGTGGCGGAGCGGCGCAGGGCGGCGGCGAAGTCCAGATCGTCGGGATAGGGGCCGGTGATCATCACCAGCCGGTCCCAGCGTTTGCGGGTGAGGAACTGCATCAGGGCATCGGCGCGCATCGCGTCCGACGGTTTGGTATGCAGGAGGTTTGCGCGGCAATTTTCAGCGCGCAGGGTCGGGTCGCCGGAACTGGCGTTGAAGAGGAGGGCGGAGGCGGCCTCCGGCAGGTCTGCGATGGCCGTTTGCGTGGCGGCGGAAGCGTCGAGGATCAGGTAGGGGGAGGCGGCGAGGGCGGTGCGCGCGGCCTCCATCATGTCGGCGCCTTCCTCCACCTGCTGGATTTGCAAGGTGAATTTGTGGCCCAGGAATTGCCCGGTCGTGAGGTTGTCGGCGAGGCCCAGCTCTGCCCCGGCCTGGCCCAGATCGTCGGGGACGGGATCGAGGTTCGACAGGACCGGGGGCCGCTCCTGCACCTCCTGTAGGTAGGTGACAGGCAGAGACAATTCGGCCTGCGCCGAGAGGGCGCCCACGCAAAGCGCGGCGCACGTAGACATGAGTCTGCGAGTGATCTTAAGCACTGATTTTCCTCCCATAATCTGAAGGTAGCAATGGGCCGAAACGGGCGGCTATTAGACCAAGGTCGCAATACAAAAGGCTCTCAAACCAAGGTCGAATAGAAGCGGGGCGAGCGGGCGCTGTATGAGATGCGGCGAGGAGCAAACCCCAAGGGAGGATGCCATGACCAAGATTGTGCCGCTGACGACGCTGAGCCTGATTACCGCTGCCGGAATGGCGCTGGCGCATGGAGATGTGGCGCCGCAGCCGATGAACACCGATGCATTGCCGGATGTGGGTGAGGAATGGCTGATCGAGAATCCTTACCGCGATCAGGGAGAGGAGGTCTGGAAGGCCGCCATCGAGATCGGGGACAGCGGGTATAACCAGAATTGCGCACGCTGCCACGGATTGGGCGGTGTGTCGGGCGGGCTGGCGCCGGATCTGCGGTACCTGGAGGCCGAGGAATACGGAGATGAATGGTACATGGAGCGGTTCATCTCCGGCTACACCCAGAACGGGATCACCAAGATGCCGGCCTTTGGCGATCTGCTGGGGCAGAAGGCGGCCTGGGCCATTCGCACGTATATCGAGACACGGCCTGATGACGGGGCGCTGGACGATCTGACACCACGCCTGAAGGAGATCCGTGATGAGCTGGCCGGGGGTGCCGGAGATGTGGAGGCGCTGAAGGCGGAGCTGGCGGAAATTGCCGGAGAGGTGGAGACAGCCTCGGGCGCGCCGGTGGCCGACAGCCCGGCATTCCGCGCGGCCAACCTGCTTGACCGGGAGAGCCCGGACGTCAAAGGTGCGACACAGGCACTGACAATCGGATTGTCCGCCGCCAATTGAGGCGGGCAGGAGGGGGCACATGATCGCACGGAAGGTCTCGCTTCTCTTACTCCCCGTCCTGGCCGGCGCGACGTTCGCGTCCGAGGGACTGGCCCGATGTGCCGATCATGTGCCTCAAGCCAAGCCGCAGAATGCCAGCCGCGATATCGTGGGGCAGGATCTGGACACGATCCAGGAGCGGGGGTTCATCACCTTCGCGGCCTACGAGGATTTTCCGCCCTGGTCTTACGAGGAGAACGGCAAGCCCAAGGGTGTCGATATCGAGATCGGCAAGCTGATCGCGGAGGATCTGGGGGTCGAGGCCAAGTTCAACCTGGTTGCGGCTGCCGAGAACCTGGATGCGGATCTGAGGAACTGGGTCTGGAAAGGGCCCATCGTGGGCGGGGCCGTAGCCAATGTGATGCTGCATGTGCCCTACGACAGCGAATTTGCCTGCCGAGTGGAGCAGGTCGTGTTCACGGGCCAGTACCATGTCGAGGAGATCGCGATTGCCTATCGCGAGGACGCCTATCCCGAAGACCCGCCGGTGCCGGCCTATTTCCGGTTCGATACGGTGGGGGTGGAGAACGACTCGATCTCCGACTTTTACCTCTCGGCCTTTCCGGGCGGGCAGCTGTCGGGCAACATGACGCGCTACACCACCATGGCGGATGCGATGGAGGGGTTGGCCGAGGGCGAGACGATGGCGGCGATGGGGCCGTTGGCGCAGCTGGAATACGGCGCGGAGGAGGGCGTGGCGGTGCACACGCCACCCCTGCCGGGCTTTGGCGTGGGCAAGTGGACCGTGGGCGTGGCGGTGCATTTCGCCTATCGCCCGCTTGCCTATTCTGTGGGCGATGCGATTGCCTATGCGATCCAGGACGGGCGGATGGAGGCGATTTTCGCCGAATACGGCCTGACCTTCTCGCCCCCGCTTTTGCGTTGACCCGACCTTAGTCTCATAGAATGCTGCGCAAAGCGGCCTAACGTGGTTTTCAAGATTTGGAGTGACGGAATGCAGCTCAACGATTCCCGCGAGATCGCAGCGCCCCGGGCAGAGGTCTGGGCGGCTTTACTGTCGGCGGAGGTGCTGAAGGAATGTGTACCTGGCTGTCAGGAGATGACGGGCAATGCAGAGGACGGTTTTGAGGCTGTCGTCGTGCAGAAGGTCGGGCCGGTGAAGGCCACCTTCAAAGGGGCCGTGACCATGTCGGACATGGTGGAGCCCGAAAGCCTGATCCTGAGCGGCGAAGGCAAGGGCGGGGCTGCGGGCTTTGCCAAGGGTGGGGCCAATGTGCGCCTTGAAGAGACCGAAGGCGGCACGATGTTGATCTATGAGGTGGAGGCGAAGGTGGGCGGGAAGCTCGCGCAGCTCGGCTCTCGCATCATTGATGGGTTTGCCAAAAAGATGGCGGATCAGTTCTTTGCCCGGTTTCAGGAGGTCGTCGAAGGACCTGCCGAGCCCGAAGAGGCGAACGCTGAGGCCGAGGCGGAACCGGAAAAGAAGGGCTGGCTCAAGCGCGCGCTGGGCAGCTGAACGGAATAGACTGTCAGGGAGGATAGGATGACAGAAATCACGATGACAGTGAATGGCCAGACACGGTCGGGCACTGTGGAGGGCCGGACGCTCTTGTCGAGCTTCCTGCGCGATGAGCTGGGCCTGACGGGCACACATGTGGGCTGCGACACGTCGCAATGCGGCGCCTGCGTGGTTCATGTGGACGGTCAGGCGGTGAAGGCCTGCACCATGCTGGCGGCCGAGGCCGATGGCGCCGAGGTAGGTACGATCGAGGGGCAGGCCAATGCCGACGGCTCCCTGAACGTGATCCAGCAGGCGTTTCAGGATCATCACGGCCTGCAATGCGGGTTCTGCACGCCGGGCATGGTGATGTCGGCGGCGGCCCTGCTGAAGGAGAACCCGACACCCAGCGAGCAGGAGATCCGGGACTACCTGGAGGGCAATATCTGCCGCTGCACGGGTTACCACAATATCGTGAAGGCGATCATGGCGGCGTCCGGTCAGGACGTGGCGGCCATCGCAGCCGAGTAAGCAAAGCGCGCGCGCTCTGCGCGCCGCAGCCAACAAGGTTCAGGATCCGCTATTGGGCCGGATCCGCAACGGGAGGAAGAACATGCCAAAAGATGCGGGCATTGGCGCCAGCTCCAAACGGCGCGAGGACGTCCGGTTTCTGACCGGCGCCGGGAACTACACCGACGACATCAACGTAAACGGGCAGGCTTACGTCTATTTCCTGCGCTCTGACGTGGCGCACGGCAAGATCAACGGGATCGACACATCCGCCGCCGCCGGGATGCCGGGTGTGGTGAAGATCTTTACCGGCGCCGATTTCGAAGGTGTGGGCGGTCTGCCCTGCGGCTGGCAGGTGACCGACAGGCACGGCGAGCCGATGCAGGAGCCGGCCCACCCGGTTCTGGCCCAAGGCAAGGTGCGCCATGTGGGCGACCCGATTGCCGCGGTGGTGGCTGACAGTCTGGAGCAGGCGCGTGACGCCGCCGAGGCCATCGACGTCGATATGGAAGAGTTGCCGGCTGTCGTGGACATGAAGGCGGCACTCGCCGAGGGCTCGACCAAGGTGCATGACGATCTGACCTCGAACCTTTGCTACGATTGGGGCTTTGTCGAGGAGAACAAGGCCGCCGTGGACGAGGCGATTGCCAATGCGGCGCATGTCACGACGCTGGAGCTGACCAACAACCGTCTGGTCGCCAACCCTATGGAGCCGCGCGTGGCGGTGGGTGACTACAGCCGCGCGACGGATGAGCATACGCTTTATACCACGTCGCAGAACCCGCATGTGATCCGCTTGCTGATGGGCGCCTTCGTGCTGGGCATTCCCGAGCACAAGCTGCGTGTCGTGGCCCCCGATGTGGGCGGCGGGTTCGGCACCAAGATCTTCCACTATGCCGAAGAGGCGTTCTGCACCTTTGCCGCCAAGGCGATCAATCGCCCGGTCAAGTGGACGGCGAGCCGGTCGGAGGCGTTCATGTCGGACGCGCATGGCCGCGATCATGTCACCAAGATCGAACTGGCGCTGGATGCGGACAACAATTTCACCGCCATCCGCACCGAGACATACGCGAATATGGGCGCGTATCTGTCGACCTTCGCACCGTCGGTGCCGACCTGGCTGCATGGCACACTGATGGCGGGCAATTACAAGACCCCGCTGATCTATGTGAACGTGAAGGCGGTCTTTACCAACACGGTGCCGGTGGATGCCTATCGCGGCGCGGGCCGACCGGAGGCGACCTATCAGCTGGAGCGCGTGGTGGACAAGGCCGCGCGGGAGCTGGGCGTGGACCCGGTGGCGCTGCGCCGTCAGAACTTCATCACCGAATTCCCCTATGCCACGCCGGTGGCGGTGGAATACGACACGGGCGATTATCACGCCACGATGGACAAGCTCGAAGAGATCGGCGATTTCGCGGGCTTCGCAGCGCGTCGTGCGGACAGCGAGAAGAACGGCAAGCTGCGCGGTCTGGGTGTGAACTGCTATATTGAGGCCTGCGGCATCGCGCCGTCGAACCTTGTGGGGCAGCTTGGCGCACGGGCGGGTCTTTACGATGCGGCGACGGTGCGGGTGAATGCGACCGGGTCGATCTCGGTCATGGTGGGCGCGCACAGCCACGGGCAGGGGCACGAGACGTCCTTCCCGCAGGTGGTGGCCGAGATGCTGGGCATCGACGAGAGCATGATCGACATCGTGCATGGCGACAGCTCGAAGATCCCGTTCGGGATGGGCACCTACGGCTCCCGCTCCATCGCGGTCTGCGGCTCGGCCATGGTGCGTGCGACCGAGAAGATCATCAACAAGGCCAAGAAGATCGCGGCCCATCTGATGGAGGCCTCGGAAGCGGATATCGAGCTGAAGGATGGCATGTTCAGCGTGGCGGGCACCGACAAGTCCGTGGCCTGGGGCGACGTGACGCTCGCGGCTTATGTGCCGCATAATTACCCGCTGGAGGATATCGAACCGGGGCTGGAGGAGACGGCATTCTACGATCCGGCCAATTTCACCTATCCGTCGGGCGCCTATGCCTGCGAGGTGGAGGTCGATCCGGAGACCGGGAAAGTGTCGATCGAGCGCTTTGCGGCGGCGGATGATTTCGGCAATATCATCAATCCGATGATCGTGTCGGGCCAGGTTCATGGCGGTATTGCGCAGGGGATCGGGCAGGCGATGCTGGAGAATTGCGTTTATGACGAGAACGGCCAGCTTCTGAGTGCCTCCTACATGGATTACGCGATGCCGAGGGCGGATGACGTACCGTTCTACGAGGTGGATCATTCGTGTCAGACGCCGTGCACGCATAACCCGCTGGGTGTGAAGGGGTGTGGCGAGGCCGGGGCCATCGGCTCGCCCCCATCGGTGGTGAATGCGGTGATCGATGCGCTGAATTCCGGCGGCAAGAGCGTGAGCCATATCGATATGCCGTTGAGCCCGGCGCGCGTCTGGGCGGCGATGAACGGGTAGGTTGAAAGGGTGGGACCGGGGGCCAGCCCCCGGACCCCCGGAGTTTATTTGGCAAGATGAAGCAGGGGAGCTGCTTGTCTGCCGGGAGGATTGAAAGATGTACAACTTCGAGTTCGAAAAGCCGGGTAGCGTCGCGGATGCGGTGACAGCCCTCGGGGCGGAGGATGCGCAGCCGCTGGGTGGCGGGCAGACGCTGATCCCGACGCTGAAGCAGCGCCTGAACGCGCCGTCGAAGCTGGTGAGCCTGACGGGTATCGCCGATATGAAAGGTGTGAGCGCCAGCGCCGGGGTGCTGACAGTCGGGGGGGCTACGCCGCACGCGGTCGTGGCAGCGGATGGCTCCTATCCGGGCCTCGCGGGGCTGGCCAGCCATATTGGTGATCCGGCAGTGCGGAACCGCGGAACGATTGGTGGGTCGCTGGCCAACAACGATCCGGCGGCCTGTTATCCGGCAGCAGCACTTGGATCGGGCGCGACGATTGTCACCGACAAGCGCGAGATCGCGGCGGATGACTACTTCCAGGGCATGTTCGCGACCGCGCTGGAGGAGGGAGAGATCATCACGGCAGTGAAATTCCCCATTCCGGAAGCGTCCAACTACCAGAAATTCGTACAGCCAGCCTCGCGCTTTGCGCTGGTGGGCGTGTTCGTGGCGAAATTCGCGGATGGCGTGCGCGTCGCGGTCACGGGCGCTTCGGAGGATGGGGTGTTCCGCTGGAGTGAGGCGGAAGCAGCCTTGTCATCCGATTTCAGCGCCGGGGCGCTGGACGGGCTGAGCGTGCCTGCGGACGGGATGATTACCGATCTGCACGGGACCGGGGCTTACCGCGCGCATCTGGTGGGCGTGATGACGAAACGCGCGGTGGCCGCTGCGGCCTGACCCGGCACGTGTTGCGCATGAAATGCCCCGCTTCGGCGGGGCTTTTTTGTTGAGACGGGATTTTCGGGTATTTGGGGAAAGTGGAGCGACTTGGCTTCAGGAGAGAGTGATAAGGTCACCCTCTGCATCGATCAGGGTCACCCGGGTGCCATCGTTCAGCGCCTCCAGCGTTGCGAGGATTTCGCTTGTCCGCATCAGGCAGAATGCAGTGGAAAGTGCATCGGCCTGCGCCGCGGTTTTGGCTTCCACGGAGATCGTTGACCAAAGCGGCCGCCTGCCGGGGCTGAGAATATGGGTCTGGTTTTGACCGAGCGACAGAGCTGCCGGGCTGGACGTTGCGATGGCCCCGTCGGTTAGGGTACGGGTTGTCAGAAGGCCGTGGGCAGGGTCACTGACGCCGAGGCGCCAGGGGCCGCCGAGAGCTGCGAATTCTCCGATATTGACGAGCAGATCGGTAAGGCCCAAGGCCTGCAGGTCGGACTTTACCAAATCAGTGGCAAATCCTTGCGCGATACCGTTAAAGGTCAGCGCCTGACCGGGCCCGAGCGTGATCATCTGCGCATCATGCGTGACGCGGTGCCACCCTACACTTGCCTGCGCTGGAGCAATCCGTGTTCCGCGCGTGAGCGCGGACCAGAGGGACTGAACCGAGGGGTCGAAGACCCCGTCCGTGAGTGCATGCGCAGTGTCGCAGAGGGCCAGCAATTCCTGCATCATCGGCGCAGGGCGGCGCAGCCGCCCCTTGGCATTGAGCCGCGACAGCGCCGAGTTGACGTCATAGAGGCTGAATTCGTCTTCCACGCGGCGTAGCCGCGCCTCGACCAGCCCGCTGGCGCGCAGCGCCAGCGCCTCCGGCGCGTGGAGCGTCAGCGACACCTCCGCGCCAAGGGCGAAGCCCTGCCAGCGGTAAGGAGCGGCCTGCGCGCCGGAGGCGCAAAGGCTTGCCGCGGAAATGGCGAGAAAGCGGCGGCGGCTCAGTTTCATTTTGCGGCCACACCTCCCTCGATGCCTCGCGCCTCGCGTTTGGTCGCCAGGATCAGCGGCACGCATCGCGCAGGGCTGTCGTGGATCGTCACGCAATCGAGGCATTGAAAGCATTCGTTATACTGGATCTCGCCCGTCTTCTTGATCGCGCCATAGCGGCATTTCACCGTGCACAATTGGCAGGGAGAGCCGCAGGCCTCCCTCCGCGCGATCCAGTCGCGGCCCCGCAAGAGGCTACCGATCGCCATCACCGCACCAAGCGGGCAGACATAGCGGCAGAACCCCTTGAACAGCACCATGCTGAGCAGAAGCCAGACCGCCGCATAGGCCACGTAATACCATTCGCGGATAAAAAAGGTGGTGATCGCGGTCTTGAAGGGTTCGACCTCCGCGGCCTTGTCCACATGGTCAGGAGCCAGGAAAACAATACCGACCAGGCCCGCCAGCAGGACGTATTTTAGGCTCTTGAGGCGCTGGTCCCAGGGGCGGGAGGGCTCGATCTGCGGCAGGCGCAGGAGGCGGCCGAGATGACTGGTGAATTCCTGCATCGCCCCGAACGGGCAAAGCCAGCCGCAGAAGAGGCCCCGTCCCCAGAGCAAGAAGCCCAGGATCGCCGCGCCCCAGATCAGGAGCGAGAACGGGTCGTAGATGAGGAACGCGTAGGAACCGCCCTCCCACGCGGTGCGGATGACGCCGAGGACGGTGACGATAGAGAGCTGGCCCTGACCCCACCAGCCGACAAAGGCGATCACGAAAGCGAGCACGCCAAGGCGCACCGGCGTATAGGCGGCGAGGCCGGCGAGGCGGGATTGGCCAAAGGCCAGCACGCCCAGAAGAAGGGTGAGGAACGCGGCGCCGACATAGAGGTCCGGGGCACGATTGCGCAAGGCTTCGAGCCAGGGCGGAGCCTGCTCGACCACGCCTGGGCGCAGGAAAAAGCGTTCGTCGGTCACATGGCTGGCGGCCAGCGTGACGGAGCCGGTTTCGGGCTGGAACATACCGTGTTCGCGGGTGGCGAGCACCTTCAGCGTCCATTCGCGGGCCGGATCGAAGCCCAGCCGACGGTCGGTGCGCAGGATCATTGCTGTGCCGTCGGGCAGGTCGTCGGCCAGTTCCACGAAGAGATCCGCGTCGCGCAAGGCCACGGGCAACCCGTCCTGTTCGGCTGACAGCCAGTCGGGCGCGGTGTTGCGGACAAACTCGTCCGAAACAAGTCCATGACGGGCTGTTTCGATCACCAGGATCGGCTCGTCGTTATCTGAAATCTGCATGAAATTCTGCAGTTCTTCGAACGTGTCGTGTGACAGTGCCGCTCGGGCAATGGATCTGGGGCCGAGGTCGACGATCCAAAGGTCGAGATAGGGCGCGTCGGGGTCATCCTGCGCCTCCGGGTCATCGTCCTCCCAAAGCGTGCCTTCGAACTCAGACTGCACCTCGGCATTGGTGACCACCTTGCGGGTGGCGAGGCCTTGTTCGACCAGATCGTCCCAGCTCAGCTCTTCCTCGTAATCGGGGTTGGGATGGGCCGGCGTGCTGGTGGAGATGCCCTGCATCTTTTCGCGCGCGACCGCCAGGGCCGCGCCCATCACCGATTCGTGCGCAATGCGGACGCTGGCCGTGGCCTTGGTGACCCCGTCCAGATAAACAAGCGAGCCGCCACCGCTGTCGCCATACGGCGTGCCCACGACGATGGAGGAGGAGATCGACAGCCCACCGTATTGTTCGAAAAACCTGTGAAACGGCGCCTGGCCAAGACCTGAGACGAAGATCGGCTCGTTATGTTCGATCAGGCGGACATCCATGAACCGCCCCTCCAGATCGAGGATCACCAGCGCATTGATCGGTGCACCGGAAAAGCCGGGCAAGGGGGCCAGCGGTTCGGTTTCAAAGACATAGCCAGCCTCGGCCCCGCCGGAATTCAGAAGGCTCCACACCCCCTTGTCGTTGATCGGTTGACCCAATGAAAAGGGCGGCATGATGTACGGCTCAAGCGCCGCGCGGTCGAGCGGTTCGGCCTGCGCGGGCGGCGTCAGGATCATCAGCGCAAGGCACAGAACGGAATAAAGAAACGCGCGCATGGAAGGACACTAGAATTTGATAGCAAACCGGGACATGCGACGTTGGTCTAAGCCGCCCTGGCACCCATGTTGTGGGTCGTACGACCAAAGGAGGGTTGGAGATTGTCGGTGCGCTGACTACGCTGACCCGAAATCTGGCCAATGGAGGTGAAATATGGCTTGGACAGCACCCACACTCAAAGAAGTGAATTGCGGCATGGAGATCAACATGTACTCCCCCGCCGAGGATGAAGGCCGCGAGTACGAGCAGGACCTGTTCTGATCCACTTACCCTCGTGAGTGGGGCCTGAAATGAAATTCCTGGTTTTGGGCGCTGCCGCGGGGGGTGGTCTTCCGCAATGGAATTGCGGTTGCGCGAATTGTGAGGATGCCCGGGCCGGTGTGATACCGGCATCCGGGCAATCTTCGTTAGCGGTGTCGCCGGATGGGGTGCGGTGGAGCATCCTGAATGCCTCCCCGGATATCCGCCAGCAGATGCAGATGAACAAGGCCATGCATCCCCGCTCGCTCAGGGACACTCCAGTGGCGTCGGTGTTGCTGACCAACGGTGATATCGACCACATTGCGGGGCTTTTGAGCCTGAGAGAGCAGACGCCGTTCGACTTGATGGCGACGGCGGAAATCCTGGATCTGCTGGAGCACAACCGAATTTTCGACGCGGTGAACCGCGAGAAAGTGGGCCGTCATGCCGTAACGCTGGATGCGGGCTTTGCCTTGCAGGATGGGCTGACGGCCTGGCTCTTTGCGGTGCCGGGCAAGGTGCCGCTTTTCATGGAAGGCGCAGAGGTCCAGACCGACCTAATCGGAGAGCAGACAGTGGGGGTGCGGATGAGCGATGGAGGGACGATCGCCTATTACATCCCGGGCTGTGCGGCGATCACCAAAGACGTGCTGGCCCGGCTCGCAGATGCCGACATCCTGTTCTTCGATGGCACGGTCTGGGACGATAACGAGATGATCCGCACGGGCACCGGCGTAAAGACAGGCCGGCGCATGGGCCATATCCCGATCAGTGGAGACGATGGCTCGCTTAAGCGGCTCGAGGGGCTGGCGGCGAAGAAGGTCTATATCCATATCAACAATACTAACCCCATTCTGCAGCCCGCAAGCCCCGAAAGGGCAGAGGTGCTGGCCGCAGGCTGGCAAATAGCGCAGGACGGAGAGGAGATCGCCCTATGAGCCTGGATGAGAACCGCCCCGATCTGGAGGCCCGCCTGCGCGCCATCGGGGCGGAGCGGTATCACGACAAGCATCCGTTTCACGACAAGCTGCATTCGGGCGGCTGCACGCCGGATCAGGTGCGCGCTTGGGTGATCAATCGCTATTATTACCAGTCGCGCATTCCGATGAAGGACGCAGCCTTTCTGGCCCGCTGCGAAGACCCTGCGATGCGCCGCGCCTGGCGCAGCCGGATCGAGGATCACGACGGCGGTGTCGAGGAGGGCGGCGGCCTGCGCCGCTGGCTGAAACTGGCCGAGGCCGTGGGGCTGGACCCGGACTATGTCGCCTCCACCGATGGCGTACTGCCGGCGACGAAGTTCGCTGTGGATGCCTATGTGCATTACGTGCGCGACAAGCCGTTTCTGCAGGCGGTGGCGTCGTCCCTGACAGAGCTTTTCGCGCCGGGCATCCACGCCAGGCGGATCGAGGGACTGCTGGAGCACTACGATTTCGCCAATCCGGTTTCGATGTCCTATTTCCAGCACCGCCTGAAAGAAGCGCCCAAGGATGTGGCCTTTGGTCTGGCCTGGGTACTGGAGCACGCGGATACCGCCGAGAAGGAGGACATGGCCTGCGCGGCGCTGACCTTCAAGACGGATGTCCTTTGGGCGCAACTGGACGCGCTTTGGGCGGCTTACGTTGAGCCGGGACGGATCCCGCCCGGAGCGTGGCGCCCGGGCGACGGGCTCGCATGACGCTCGCGCTGGGTCCTGAAGATATCCCGGTCCTGCCGCGCGGGGTGCGGGTGCAGCATGATCACGTGCGCGATCAGATGGTGCTGCTCGCCCCGGAGAAGGCCGTGTTGCTGGACGCCATTGGGGTGGAGATCTTGCGGCGTGTGACCGGCGAAGCTGGCTTTGGCGCGATTATTGATGACCTCGTGGCGCAATTCGGCGCGCCGAGAGAGCAGATCGAGGGCGATGTACAGCGCTTCCTCGTCGGGCTGCGCGCGCGGCGCTATCTGGATGTGATCCAATGACGCCCCCGCCCATCGCGATGCTGGCGGAGGTCACGCATCGCTGTCCGCTGTCGTGCCCCTATTGCTCCAACCCGTTGGATCTGCAGCGCAAGGAGGCGGAGCTGGACACTGAAACCTGGGCGCGGGCATTCCGGGAGGCGGCGGAGATCGGGGTGCTGCAATTGCATCTGTCGGGCGGCGAGCCGGCGTCGCGCTCGGATATCGTGGATCTGATGGCAGCGGCGCATGAGGCGGGACTTTACACAAACCTGATCACCTCGGGCGTAGGGCTGACGCCCAAGCGGCTTGATGCGCTGGAGGCGGCAGGGATGGATCACGTCCAACTGTCGATGCAGGGTACGAATGCGGGCCTTGCGGACTGGATCGGGGGATACAAGGGCGGCTTTGACCGCAAGATGCAGGTGGCCGAGGAGATCGCACGGCGCGGCATCCCACTGACATTGAATGCAGTGATGCATCGCCATAACCTCGATGATCTGGATGCGACCATCGAGATGGCGGTGCGGCTGGGTGCACGGCGTCTGGAAGTGGCTTGTGTGCAATTCCATGGCTGGGCTGTGACCAACCGCGCGCAACTGATCCCGACGCGGGAGCAGGCGGAGGCTACGAAGGAGAAGGTCGCGGAGGCCCGTGTGAGGCTGCGCGGGGTGCTGGCGATTGATTTCGTGCCACCGGATTACTATGCGGATTTCCCCAAGGCCTGCATGGGAGGCTGGGGTTCTGCCGGGCTGAATGTGATGCCGGACGGGACGGTTCTTCCCTGTCACGCGGCGGCGTCGATCCCGCATCTGGAGTTTGACAACGTCCAAAATCGGGGCTTGCGCGATATCTGGTACGAAGGGACCGCGTTCAACGCCTATCGCGGAACGGAGTGGCTGCCCGAGCCTTGTCAGAGTTGCGAGCGCAAGGAGATTGATTTCGGCGGCTGCCGGTGTCAGGCGATGGCGCTGGCAGGGGATGCAGGTGTCACCGATCCGGTCTGTCAGAAGTCGCCGGACAATCATCTTGTCGCAGAGGCGTTGGAGGCTGCCTTTGCCGCACCGGAAGAACCGTTTGTCTATCGCAGTTTGCCTAAGACGGTTCAGACAGTCTGACCCGAGCCTCTTTTGGCGATTGCGGGATTTTCCGTATTTATGTCGAGAAGAAGCAGGGGACCTGCGCGTAAGTCACCAAAGCTTGTGCCTCTAGCCAGTGCCGCGTCATCTGACACCAGCGTTGGTAAGGTTTACGCGCATTAAGGTTAATGCCGGTTAGGGTTAATGCGTTTGGAGCGGATCGACACGTCATCATGCGCGCCCCTTGTCTTCTTTGGGTCAAAAATATCCCCGCCGGAGGCTCCGACATCGGCCAAGTGCGGGAAGGTTTCCTAGAGGGACGCAAAGCCGGCTGTAAGCGCTGAAAGGATCGTCTCCACATCTGTTTCGCTCAGAACCAAAGGCGGCGAGAGGATCACATTCGGACCCGAGATACGGACCATCGCGCCGGCCTGATAAGTCGCCTCCTGCAAGCGGTTGATCGTCGCTTTGTCGATTGGTGTCTTGGCGGCGCGGTCGGAGACCAGTTCCAACGCGCACATCAGGCCGTGACCGCCGCGCACGTCTCCGATGATGTCGTGTTGATCGGTCAGTTTTTTCAGCCCGGCGAAAAGTTGACCTCCGCGCGCAGCAGCGTTCTTAGGCACATTCAGGCGCAGTGTCTCCGTGAGGCAGGCCAAAGCCGCCGCTGCGCCGACCGGATGACCGGAATAGGTGTATCCATGGCCGATGGCCGCCTTGCCGCTTTCATCCTTTTCGAAGACCTCCGCCACAGGCTCGGCGATCATGACGGCGCCGAACGGGAAGTATCCGTTGGTGATGGCCTTTGCCGTGCACATCAGATCGGGCTGGACCCCCCAATGCCGCGATCCGGTCCAAGAGCCGATGCGGCCGAAGGCGGTGATCACCTCGTCCGCGATCAGCAGGATGTCGTGGCGCGCGCAGATCTCGCGCACACCGGGCATGAAGCTCTCATGCGGGGGGATCACGCCGCCTGCGCCCAGAACAGGCTCCATGATGAACGCGGCGATGGTGCCTGCCCCCTGAAACGCGATCTCGTCCTCAAGGGCCGAGAGGCAAAGCTGCGCCAGGCGCGCGGGGTCGCTTTCGCCGAACGGGTTGCGATAGGTATATGGGGCCGGGATGTGATGGCAGCCGGGCATCAGCGGCTCGTAGGCGGTGCGGAAATTGGCGTTGCCGTTCACCGACGCGCCCCCGAAATGGGTGCCGTGATAGCCTTTCTTGAGGCTGAGATACTTGGTGCGCGCAGGCTCTCCGCGCACCTTGTGATATTGCCGCGCCAGGCGCAGCGCGGTTTCTACCGAATCCGATCCGCCGGAGGTGTAGAAGGCCCGCGTGAGGCCGTCCGGCGCGAAGAAGGCCCGCAGTTCTTCGGCCAGTTGGATGACCGCATCGTTCGTGGTGCCGCGGAACGTTGAATAATAGGGCAGCGCGTCAAGCTGCGCCGCGATGGCGTCCTTGATGGGCTGACAGGAAAAGCCGAGGTTCACATTCCAGAGCCCACCCACCGCGTCGACAACCTCATGCCCGTCGATATCGGTGATCCGCACGCCTTGGGCCCCGGTCACGATGGTGGGCGGATGGGCCTGCATCTCGGCCGGGTGGGCCATCGGATGCCAGAGAGAGCGGGCATTCATTTCCTTCAGAAAATTGCTGTCTTTCATGGCGAACCCTTTCGGTCAGGCGGCGTGGATGGATGGAAAATCGGGCGGGCGAAAGCCGCCTGTACGGCGGGTCAGATCCGCCGCCGCGTCGGGCAGGACCTCTCGGATCCGCGCGCGCAGCGCATCGGTCATGCGCATCAGCGGAACGGCGATGGCAAGCGCTCCGATCGGTCGGGCGTCGGGTCCGAAGAGAGGTGCGGCCAGAGAATGAACATCTGCTTCGAAACCGCCTATGGATTCGGCCAGACCCGATGCGCGGATTTCCGTCAGCGCCGCACGGATCAAAGCGGGATCGGTTCGGGTCCTTTCGGTGAAAGCCTCCAACGGTTGGGCAAGCAGCGCGTCCACAAAGGACGGATCCGAGAAGGCCAGCACCGAGAGGCCTGAGCTTGTTGCGTGAAAAGACAGCGTCTCGCTGTCCTCCATCATCACCCGTGTGCCGTGACGCGCGCTGTAGCTATGAGCCAACGCATTTAACTGCTGTCCCTGGACCAGAGACATATGGGCGGTCTCGTGCAGATCGTTCGCAAGTCGGTCCAGCACCTCCCGTGACACTGCAAGCAGTGGCACTGTCGCCTCCCGCAGTGCGGCAAGGCGCAGCACTTCCGGACCCAGACGATAGGTCCGCGCCTGGGTCTGCTCCACATAGCCCTGATCCTGAAGGTCGGTGAGGAGGCGGTAGGCGGTGGCCTTGTTCAGACCAGACAGGCGGGCAACCTCGCTCAAGCCGATCTCCCGCCTTTTATGGCTGAAAAGCGTCATCAAGGATAAGGCCTTGGCCACGGTTCCCATGCGTTTCTGCGCCCTCTAAACGCTTTCTTAGAACTTCCAAGTTGATTTTACCGGCCATGCCGTTTCAATTTTCTTGACGGATCGAAACCCGCTCTGTCAATCTAAATTAGAACCAATGGTTCATATAATGAACCGATTTACTCTGGAGGTCCCCATGAAGATCCAAACGATGCTGACCGGTGCCGCGGCCGCCCTGGCGCTGAGCGCGGGTGCCGCATTTGCGGAATATCCCGAAAAGCCGGTCAACTTCATTGTGCCGTGGCCTCCCGGTGATCTCGAAGATGTGCTCACGCGGATGATCGCAGAGGATTTCGAGGAGAAATATGGGGTGGCCGCCGCGGTCGTGAACAAGCCCGGTGGAGGCGGCGGGCCCTTCCCGGGCGCGATCGAGGTCGCCAATGCGCCGGCGGACGGCTATACGATCGGGTCCTTCGTGATCGGTGTGCCGGTGGTGGGCCACCAGATCGGGATCCCGGATCTGACGCCTGAAAAGTTTGACCCGCTCGGCATCTTCCTGACCTATCCGTTCGTGATCGCAACATCAGGCGACGCGCCCTATTCCACGATGGAGGAGCTTGCAGCCTACGCTAAGGAAAACGATGTCGCTCTTGGACATTTCGGCGATCCGCTGACGCCGACGCAGGTCACCAAGGCCTATGCAGTCAACGCTGGCTTCGAATGGGGCTCGGATGCGGCTTTTGACGCGCTTGATTGCAACACGCTGGCCAGCGGCGATGCGGACGTGATCAACACCACGCTGCAGCTGATCCTGCCATGCCTCGATAGTGTCACTGTTCTGACCTCCATCACCGATGAGCGGATCTCGCTCGTTCCGGACGCCCCCACGATCGGAGAGCTTGATCCATCGCTGAACATCGCGCTCTGGAACGGGCTTTTCGTGACCAAGGACACGCCGCAGGATGTGCGCGACAAGATCATTGCAGTCGCCGAGAAGACGGTGATGAGCGAACGTGCGCAGGCCGTCGCCGCAGAGACGGGCGCCTTGGTCTATTGGCAACCGGCAGATGAGGCTGCGGAGCGGGTTGCCACCGATATCGAGACGGCGGGCCGGATCAGCGACCTGCTGGAGTAACTTTGGATCGGGGGCAACGGCCCCCGCTGCCGGGACCGGTGCATGACGACCGAGCGCGAACGTCGATTTGTGGGCCCAAGGCGCGGACAGCTCCTGTTCGCGCTGGGCTTTCTGCTGATCTCAGTAATCCTGCTGGCTCAGATCGGAGAGCAGACACGCTGGGTCAACGGAACGCAACTCGCCGCCCAGCCCCGCTTCTGGCCGGCGGTGGGTCTGATCATGATGGTGGTCATGGGCGGGCTGCATCTGTGGCGTCTGCCGTGGCGCCGGGTCAGCCGGGATGACCGGGCAGAGACCTGGCGCTGGGCGCAGGCGCTGGAGTTCGCCGGGTGGTTCATGGCCTATGTGCTTTTGGTTCCCATTCTGGGATATCTGCCGATGACCTTGATCTTCGTGCCTGCACTTGCATGGCGGATGGGCTATCGCAGCCGGGCCATTCTAGCGATCAGCTTGGCCTTTGCCTTTGCCGTTGTGGTGCTCTTCAAGTCCGTTCTGTCGGTGCGGATCCCCGGGGGCCTGGTCTATGACTACCTGCCCGGCGCGGTGCGCAGCTTCTTCATTCTGAATTTCTGATGGAGCTTCTGGCCGAAAGTCTCTCCATCCTTGCCCGTTGGGACGTTGTGCTGGCGCTCCTCGTAGGCTCGGTCGGTGGCGTTCTCATCGGTGCGATCCCGGGCGTTGGTCCGGCGGTGGCCATCGCGATCCTTTTGCCCGCTACGTTTTCGATGGATCCCATCGTGGGCCTGACCGTGCTTTTGGGCATCTACGGCAGTTCGATGTATGGCGGTGCGATCCCGGCAATCCTGATCAATACGCCCGGCACGGCGGTCAACGCGCTGACCACCTATGACGGTTATCCCATGACCGCGCGGGGAGAGCCGCGTCGAGCTTTGTCGCTGGCTTACTCAGCCTCCTTTTTCGGTGGTGTTTTTTCGGTCATCTGCCTGATCCTCTTCGCCCCGGTGCTGGCCCGCATCGCGCCGCTGTTTGGTTCGCGTGAGATCTTTCTGGCCGCGCTGCTGGGGATCGTTCTGGTGGTGGTCGCCCATCGCGGTCAGACCCTGATCGCGGGTGCCCTCGCAGGGCTTGGCATCTTCATCCAGACGATCGGACTTGAGCCGGTAAAGTATTCCCAGCGCTACACGTTCGAGCAGCCGTTCCTGTCAGGGGGTATCGACCTGATCGTGGTCGTCCTGGGCCTTTTCGCGCTCAGCCAGGCATTTATCCTTCTGACCTCAGTTGATGAAACCGTCCGCACCACCCGTCTGCGCGGCGGGCTTTTCCAGGGACTGCGGGAGCTTGCGCGGCACCCGCGTGTGGCCGGTGTGTCGGCAAGCTTCGGCGTGGTGATGGGGATGATCCCCGGCGTGGGCGAGTTCACCGCGCAATTCATGTCCTATACCTACGCGCAGCGCAGCTCCAAGCGGCCGGAGGATTTCGGCCACGGGTCCTCCGAAGGGCTGATCGCCGCGGAGACGGCAAATAACGCGGTCCCGGCGGCGGCCATGGTGCCCCTTCTCGCGCTCGGCATTCCGGGAGAGGCGCTGACCGCAATGATGCTCAGCGTGTTTTACGTGCACAATGTCGTTCCTGGCCCCGGGCTGTTTCAGAATGATATGGATTTCATCGTGGCGCTTTATCTTGCGCTGCTGATCCTGAACGTTCTGGTTCTGGCGTTTCTTCTGATAGCAACAAGGCCGTTGGTGCAGGTGGTCAAGATCCCCAATCGGTTTCTGGGTGTTTGCATCCTGACGCTCAGCTTCGTCGGCGTTTATTCACTGCGCAATTCGGCGACGGATTGCCTGATCGCGGCAGGTTTCGGCATCTTCGGCTATGTGCTCAAGCGCCTGTCCCTGCCCATTGTGCCGATCATCCTGGGCATGGTGCTGGGCGGGATCATGGAGGTGAAGCTGCGTGCAGGCATGGCCCGGGTGAGAGAGCCTTTCGATTTCATCGACCGCCCGGTAGCCTTCATCCTCTTCTGCCTAATCCTTCTGGTGCTGGGCCTTCACGCGCGGCGGGTCTGGTCAGAGGCGCGTGATCTGAAAGGCGCAGAGGAGCAACTGCGCCATCGCCCCGGTCGGTTCGGTGGCCTGATGGCCCGCCGTATGGGTGCTCTCGAAAAGGCGCGTCTCAAGACCGTGCGCGCACGACATGCCCGGAGGGCGAAATGAGCGACAAGACGATCCTCCTGGTGGGGACCTACGACACCAAGAAGGATGAACTGAGCTATCTGGCCGAGGTGATCCGCACCCAAGGGGGCGGGGTGATGCGAATGGATGTGGGCGTGCTGGGCGATCCCCCCGACACGGTTGAGATCTCCCGGCGCGATGTGGCGCGTGCGGGTGGACACAGCCTCGAAGGCGCCGCGCAGGCGGCGGATGAGAATGCCGCCATGCAGATCATGGCGCAAGGTGCTGCAAGCAAGGCTCTGGCTCTCTACCGTGCCGGAGAGATCGACGGCGTTCTGGCTTTGGGCGGCACGATGGGCACCGACCTCGCCCTCGATCTCTGCGCCGCACTCCCCTTGGGCGTGCCGAAATATGTGGTCTCCACAGTTGCCTTCTCTCCGCTTCTGCCGCCGGACCGGATCGTGGCAGATATCCAGATGATCCTTTGGGCGGGCGGGCTTTATGGGCTGAACGCTGTCTGCAAATCCTCGCTCAGCCAGGCAGCCGGCGCGGTGCTGGGCGCCGCGCGGGCAGTGGAAAAGCCGCGCAGCGATCGCCCGCTGATCGGAATGACGAGCTTTGGCAAGACGGTCTTGCGATACATGGTGGATCTGAAACCCGCCCTCGAGGCGCGCGGCTTTGATGTCGCGGTCTTTCACGCGACCGGCATGGGCGGTCGCGCGTTCGAAAGTTTGGCTGCGGAAAGCGCCTTTGCGGCGGTCATGGATTTCGCACCACAGGAGGTCGGCAATCATCTCTTCGGTGGCCTGAGCGCTGGGGCTGACCGGATGACGCACGCGGGCAAGGCCGGGATCCCCCAGATCATTGCCCCGGGTTGTTACGATCTGGTCGATTTCGTGGGCTGGCAGCCAATCGCCCCTTCGCTCCGGGACCGCCCGGTTCATGCACATAATCGGCTGCTCTCCTCAGCGCTTTTGACAGCGGAGGAGCGGCGGGAGGTCGCGCGCACGATCTGCAACAAGCTCGCCCTCGCACAAGCCCCTGTCGCCTTGATCCTGCCGCGCTATGGTTGCAACGAATGGGATCGCGAAGGTGCCGATCTGCATGACGCAGAGGGTCTGGAGGCGTTTTGCAGCGAGATCGAAGCGGATTGTCCGCAGAACGTGAGACTGCATAGGCTTGACGCGCACATCAACGATCCAGCATTCACGGATTTGGCACTGTCTGTTTTCGACAGCTGGCTGGCTGAAGGAGTTATCCCATACTAAAGACGGGTCCTTTTGCAGGCGGCGGAATTGCCTCCGGCGGGGGTATTTGAAGAAAGTGGAGACACCGGTACTTAAAATCTTTGATGCGCCCAGGTCCGCGTTAAGGTTAATGACTATTAGGGTTAACGCGCTGTCGCTGAATAGAACAGTGGAAGGTATGCCCGTTGCCCGCTTCTACGCCGAACCCGTTTCTCCACTTTCTTCAAATACCCCCGCCGGAGGCAATCCTGCCGTTTCAAGAGGCGCGGTGCAGGATCAGATTTCGACGTACCTGCCGTCATGCTTGAGGCGATGTCGGATCGTATTGGCCTGCCCAAGTGTCTGTTCCAGAAAGCATCCTTTCTGTGCGGCTCGTATCAACTCAGTGGCCTTTTCCAACGGGTCCGGGCTGTCCAGCAGCACGTCGATTTCAAAAGAGTGAGGCGCGGTCTCATAGACACGCCCCGCTTTCTGCCAATCCCACACCACGCGCGTCTCGACCTTCAAATCGTCGATCCTTACGTCGAGGCGCTTTGCAAAGGCGCGGATTTGGGTCATCAGGCAGCCGGTCAGCCCCGCGACGAACAGGGCAAGCGGCGGCGGGGCTGAGGCCTCACCGCCGTGGAATGCGCCCTCGTCGCTGGCTAGATGAAAACTTTCTTTGAACGGGCGGACCATCTCAACTGCCAACTCATTGCGCATTTTGCCGACAGCTGATCCGGTGCAATTGAACTGGACCTGCGCGGTCTGGGGCATCTCGTCCTGTGACATCGCCATGGCGCTCACCCTTTCACGATGCGGTTAGAGAGTGTGCCGATCTTCTCGATGCTTAGCTCGAAGCGGTCACCAGGACTGAGCGCTTTTCCGATCTCCAGACCACAGCCGGTGCCCACCGTGCCGGAGCCGATAACCTCACCCGGATAGAGCGTCTCGGAGGCGGAGATGTGTTCGATGATGCGGGCAAAGCTGTGATGCATCTGGCTGGAATTGCCGCCGCCCCAGCGGTCGCCGTTCACATGCGCCTCCATCTCCAGAGCCGCCGGATGGGGCACTTCGTCCGCCGTTACGATCCAGGGGCCAAGCACGTTTCCGGTGTCGAAATCCTTGCCCTTGGCGGGTCCCAGTTGTCCGCCCATCTCGACCATCTGCGCGTCGCGGGCGGAGACGTCGTTGAGGATCGAATAGCCCCAGATATAAGCGGGCGCTTCGGCCTGGGAGATGTCCTTGCCCTTTTTCCCGATGATGATGGCCAACTCCAGCTCAATGTCGAGGAATTGCGCGTATGAGGGCCAGATCACATCCTCTTCATGGCCCACGAAGGACATGCGGTTGCCCTTGTAATAGACCGGCTGCTGATACCAGACAGGCGGGATCTCGAAGGCGCGCCCGGTCATTTTTTCCGCTGCGGCGAAGCTGTTTTTGAGGTGCTCTTCGAAGACGAGGCAATCGCGGTACTGCACAGGCAGGATGGGCGGGCGGAAGGTCACCTCCTCGCGCATCAGGATCGCGCGATCACTGGCATCGTCAATGAGACTTTGGGCGACGGCCAACGCCTCGTCACCGCCATAGATGACGGACAGCATGTCGAGGAAATATCCCTCGTTCGCGCCGGCATGTTCGGCGGCCAGATGCAGGTCGAGCATGCGGTCCTCTCCCAGATCGGCCACCACATGTTCGCGCCCTTCGAAACAGACGGTTCCCAGTCGCATCAGGTCTCCTCCTCGAATATCGCCACGGCGCGGGTGAAGCCCGCCGAAGCGGCCTTGATCTTGAACGGGAAGGCCGAGACGGTGAAACCTGTGGGCGGCAGCAGGTCGAGATTGGTCATCTTCTCGATCTGGCAATAACCCTGGTCCATGCCGGCACGGTGCCCCTCCCAGATGATGCTCGCATCGCCGGTGCGGGCATATTCCTGCGCGGTGAAGGTGAAAGGCGCGTCCCAACTCCACGCGTCGGTGCCCACCATGCGCACGCCTTTGGAGGTCAGGTAGTTCGTCGCCTCCCGCCCCATGCCGCAGCCTTTGAGCAGGTAATCGTCCTTGCCATAGTGGTCGCCTGCGGCCGTGTTCACCAGCACGATGTCGAGCGGGTGCAGATCATGGCCGATCCGCGCCAGTTCGGCCTCGATCTCGGCAGCGCTGACCACATGGCCATCGGGCTTGTCGCGGAAGTCGAATTTGACGCCGGGGCCAAAGCACCATTCCAGCGGCACCTCGTCGATGGTGATCGCGCGCTCTCCGCCATCCATGGTGGAGTGATAATGATAGGGCGCGTCGACATGGGTGCCGTTGTGGGAGGCGATTTCGAGCCGTTCGACTGCCCAGCCCTCGCCACCCGGCAGGTCCTTTTGCTCAAGGCCGGGGAAGAACATCATCACTTGATCGGCAGTCTGCTGATGATCCATGTATTCGATCTGCGGCAGCATTTGCGGCGGGTCGGAGGCGATGCCGGTCTCCAGAGGCACGGAGAGGTCGATGTAACGGCGGGGCATGAAGGCTCCTTTCTCTAGCGGCCGGGGATGAGCCCGGTGGCGATGACGGGGAAGGCGAGGACGAGGGCAAGGACCACGAGCATGATGAGTGCGAAGGGTGCCGCGCCCCGGAAGATGTCGCCCAGCGTGATCGAGGGGTCATCGAGCGTGGCCTTGATCACGTAGACGGAGATGCCGAAGGGCGGCGTGAGGAGGCCGATTTCCACCGCAAGCACGGTGACGATGCCGAACCAGACAAGGTCGATCTGCATCGGGATCACGACGGGCAGCATCAGGGGCACGAGGATCAGCATGATGGAGGAGCTGTCGAGTATCATGCCCAGAAGGATCACGATGGCACAGTAGAGGATCATCAGGCCCCAGAAGCCAAGCTGGGCGTCGGTGGCAAGTGTGCCGAGGCCAGCGGGCACGCCCGACAGCGCCAGCATCCGCGAATACATCTGGGCGGCGATGATCAGGAAGCAGACGGTGGCGGTGACGAGGCCGGTTTCCAACAGCACGGTCCAGAGGGATTTGAGCGTCAGGCGGCCCATTGCAAAGCCGAGGAACAGCGCGCCGATGGCGCCCATGGCACCGGCCTCGACGGGTGTGAAGATGCCAGCGTAGATGCCGCCCAGAACCAGCACGATCAGACCTGCTATGGGCAGGCCCTTGGCGGCGAGTTCTGGGCCGGAATAGCGCTCGGCGGCTTCGTCGTTGGGCTCTCCGACGAAGCGGGGTGTGAGGACGGCCATAATGACGATGCCGAGCGAGAAGAAGAGGGCGAGCAGAAGGCCCGGACCGATGCCTGCGAGGAAGAGGTCGCCGATGCTTTGCTCGGCGAGGATGCCGAAGAGGATGAGAAGGAGCGAGGGCGGGATCATCATGCCGAGGACGGAGGACCCGGCGACCACGCCCACGGCGAAGCGGGGCGCATAGCCGTGGCGGATCATCTGCGGCACGGCGATCTTGGTGAAGACGGCGGCGGAGGCGATGGAGATACCGGTGATGGCGGCGAAGATGGCGTTGGCACCTACGGTGCCGACGCCGAGGCCCCCCTTGAGGCGCCGGAACATCGCGTTGGCGACGTCGAAGGCGTCGCGGCCAAAGCCTGCTTCGGAGACGACGAAGCCCATCAGGACGAAGAGGGGCACGACGCCGAAGAAATAGCTTGAGATCGCGTCGTTGGCGGCGAGGCCAAGGAGCTTGGAAGCCAGAACGGGCGAGCCTTTCATGGCCCAGACACCGACGAAGGAGCAGACCATCAGGGCGATGGGAACGAACATGCCGGCCATCACGGCAAGGCCCATTGCGGCCAGCGACAGGAGGCCGATGTCAAAGGGCGTCATGCGTAGCGCCTCCAGATCCGGGCGGCGAATTGGAGGATGAGGACGGAACCGCCGACCAGAAGCGTGAGTTTGACGGGCCAGACGGGGGCGGTGAAATCGCCCAGGGCGCCGATGAATTCGCCCCGCTCCCACGCGCGGGTGAAGATGGGCCAGGTGGTCTGGAGGATCACCCAGACGACGGCGATGCCGGCGAGGTCGAAGAGGGTGGCGAGGCCCTTGCCCGCGCGGGGGGCGGTGCGGGTAAGCCAGCCGAGGAGGGCGTCGGATTGGGTCATGCGGCCGGCGCGCAGGGCGGCGGGGATTTGCAGAAAGACGATGGCAACGATGGAGAGGGTGACGAGTTCGGGCACGCCGCTGACAGGCGCGCCGAATAGATTGCGGCCTGCCACATCGACGCCGACGAGGACCATGAGTATCAGGATCAGGGTGGAGCCGAGGACATTGAGGCCCTGGGTGATCCCGTCGAGAAGACGCAGCGGGAGGGGGTCCCGCTGCTGGGTTTGGGTGGACAAGGGCTTACTCGCTGTCCCAGTTGCGCAGGGGCGTGGCACCGGCGTCGCGCATGGCGCTCATGTAGGTGCTGAGCACTTCGGTCGCGGGTTTGCCCTGGCCGTCGAGTTGGCTGGCCCACTCCCGGGCGGCGTTGTCCATACCGGTGGCCCAGGCCTCACGCATGTCCGTGGGCGCGTCGGTGATGGTGGCGCCGGCCTCCTCCATCGCGGTGAAAGACGCGGTGACGGCGGCTTCGAGTTGGTCGACATACCAGACCTGGGCGGCATCGGCGCCAGCATGGAGAGCGGCGCGCGCATCATCGGTCAGACCGGCATACCAGTCGGCATTGGCGCAGAGGGAGCCAGCATATTGCGCACCCAGACCCGCGCGGGTGATGTAGGGCGCGACCTCGAAGAGCTTGCCGGGCAGGGCGGCGGAGGCAAAGACGATCACGCCGTCATAAACGCCGGTTTTCAACTCGTTATAATAGGTGGTCAGGTTGCCGGAGACACCCACGGCGCCGGTGCCTGAAAGCCAGTTGATGGCAGCACCCGGGGCGGCAATCTTGCGACCGTCGAGATCGGCGAGCGACGTGACGGGGAAATTCGTCATCAGCAGGTAGTCGTCGATCACGATGGGTGCGCCGATATAGGTGACGCCGTTCTCGCCGTAGGCTTCGGTCATGGCGGGTAGGTTGGCGTGCATGTCGTCGATCACGGTGGCGACCTTGCGCAGGTCGGGGCTGACGAAGGGCGTGTAATAGGTGACGTTCTGCACAGCGAGTTTGGCGGGATCGAAGAGGGACTGGCAGGTGCCGATTTCGGCGAGGCCCGCTTCGACGGCTTCCAGCTCTTCGCCCACTTTGGCGAGCGATCCGCCATATTGTTCGGAGAAGGTGATGGAGCTGCCGGACGCCTCCATTTCTGCGGTCACGGTGGGCACGAACACCTCGGAAATCATGCGGATCCAGCGGAAGACCGGGGGGTGACCGGCGGCGATGGTGGCCGAATAGCTTTCGGTGATGCCGGCGGCGGGGATCGCGGTGATGGAGGCCGCGAGGGCCAGTGTCTTGAGTTTCATATGTTTCCTCCTCCCAAAGGTAAACGTGTTGCGCGGTTATGGCTCCGCGTCGATCAGGGCGTTGAGACCGCCCGTTGCGTAGGTGACGAGATGAGCGATGACCTCATCCAGCCCTTGCGGGCTGTCTTCGGCGCCGATCAGGCGCTCGGGCCGGCCATTGCGGGCGACGGTGGCGACGAGGGCGCCGATGGCGAGGTTGTAGCCCCAGCTGATGGCACTGGCCGACGCCTGCGGGCAGGCGGCTTGCAGGGCGGTGATGAAGCGTTTGGCGGTCGGGTCGTAATGCGCCTCGACCAAAGCGGCATCCCGGCTTTCGCCCACGGCGAGGCCTGCGAAGATGCGGGCGTAGGCGCGACCGCCGCCAGCGGGTCCGAGGGGCGGGGCGAGGAGAGCGGTCATGATCTGCTGCACGGCGTCCTTGGCGGTGAGGTTCACCGCGTCGAGCCGTGAGAGGCGTTCGGTGTTGATGATGCCGGAGCGGCGTTCGATCACTGCTGCATAAAGCCCTTCCTTGCCGTCGAAATGATAATGCAGCAGCCCCTGAGCGACACCGGCCCGCACGGCGATGGCCTTCATGCTGGCGCCGGAGAATCCGTCTTCGGCAAAGGCTTCCTCTGCCGCGTCCAGGATCCGGTCACGCGCCTTGGGGGGCGAATCTGTGCGTTGAGGCTCTCCCATAGCTGCAGCATCGGAACTGACTGGTCGATCAGTCAAGAATTATCTTGTGACGCTCCCGACGCGACGTCCGGAAAAAGGCGCTTGATCTTGGGTCAACTCGGACCCTAGCTTGCCCGTGAGACGCGAAAACGTGTTCCGCAGGCCGGAATTGGCGCAGGCGGAGCAAAGACCTTGGGGAGGGGTGAATGAGCGACGCGATTGCATACGAACTGGTGGGTGACATTGCGGTTCTGGCGGCCCAGAACCCGCCGGTAAACGCGCTGGGCGAGCCGGTGCGCACGGGCCTGATGGAGGGCATCGAGCGCGCGGAGATGGACGGCGCCAAGGCGGTTATGATCTACGGCGAAGGCGCCACCTACTTTGCAGGCGCCGATATTCGTGAATTCGGAAAGCCACCGAAAGGCCCCGCCCTGCCGGACGTGTGCGACCGGATCGAAGCGTCGCCGCTGATCGTGGTGTCGTCGATGCATGGCACCGCACTGGGCGGCGGGTTGGAAGTGGCGCTGTCGTCGCACTACCGGATCGCGGTGCCCAAGGCGCGCGTCGGCCTGCCGGAGGTTCTGATCGGCATCATGCCGGGTGCGGGCGGCACGCAGCGTCTGCCGCGTCTGATCGGGTCGGAGAAATCCATCGACGTGATTACAACGGGCCGTCAGGTAGGCGCCAAAGAGGCGCTGGAGCTGGGCATTCTGGACCGCGTTGAAGATGGCGACCCGCGTGAGATCGGGTTGGCCTACACGAAGGAATTGCTTGAGAAAGGCGCGGAGCGACGCGCGGTGAGCGAGATGCCATCTCCCCCGGGTATCGACTTTGACGCGGCCTACGAGGCCGTGTTGCAGAAGGGCCGGGGCCAGCTGTCACCCGCCGTGGCGTTGCGCGGTGTGCAGGCGGCAGCGGAATTGCCGTTCAAGGAGGGCATGAAGCGCGAGCGCGAGCTGTTCATGGAACTGATGAACACCGATCAGCGGCAGGGGTTGATCCACGCCTTCTTCTCCGAACGCGCGGTGAGCAAGCTGCCGGAACTGAAAGGCGTGGAGCCGCGCCCCGTGAGCCAGATCGGCGTGATCGGTGGCGGCACGATGGGCGCGGGGATCGCAACCTCTGCCTTGCTCGCGGGACTGTCGGTCACGATGCTGGAGATGTCACCGGAGGCGGCGGAGGCTGCGCGGGGCCGGATCGAGGGCAATCTGGGCGGCGCGCTCAAGCGCGGCAAGATCAGCCAGGCGCAGTTCGAGGAGATCACCCAGAAGGCGCTGACGCTGACCACCGATTACGAGGGACTCAAGGATGTCGACCTGGTGATCGAGGCCGTATTCGAGGAGATGGATGTCAAGAAGGACGTCTTCCGCAAGCTGGACTCGGTCTGCAAGCCCGGTGCGGTTCTGGCGACGAACACCTCGTATCTGAACGTGGATGAGATCGCGGCGGTGACGAAAAGGCCCGAGGATGTGATCGGGCTGCACTACTTCTCGCCCGCCCACGTCATGAAGCTGCTGGAGATCGTGGTGGCCGACAAGACCGCTATCGATGTGGTGGCCACCGGTTTTGCGCTGGGCAAGCGGATGGGCAAGATCAGCGTGCGCGCGGGTGTCTGCGACGGCTTCATCGGTAACCGCATCCTGGCGACCTACCGGACGGCGGCGGATCATATGATCCTCGACGGGGCCTCTCCCTATCAGATCGACAAGGCGCTGGAAGCGTTCGGCTTTGCCATGGGCCCCTTTGCGGTGGCCGATCTGGCCGGGCTTGACATCGGCTGGGCGGTGCGCAAGCGCAAGCGGGCCGAGGGGCTGGATCCAAATGCGCGCGACAGCTCTTACGCGGACAAGCTGTGCGAGGCCGGCCACTTCGGGCAAAAGACCGGCAAAGGCTATTACGACTATTCCGCCGGTGCCAAGGCGCGGGTGCCAAACCCGGAGGTGATGCCGCTGATCGAGGCGGAGCGCAAAGAGCAAGGCATCACGCCAAAAGACTTCACCGACGAAGAGATCGTACGCCGCTACATGGCCGCAATGGTGAACGAATCCGCCAAGGTCGTCGGCGAGGGCATCGCACGTCGTCCGCTGGACGTGGATATGACGCTGCTCTTTGGTTATGGCTTTCCACGCTATTACGGCGGGCCGCTCAAATGGGCCGATATCCAGGGGCTTGACGGTTTGCTGGCCGACATCAAGCGCTATGCCGAGGAGGATCCGCATTTCTGGCAGCCCGCTCCGCTGCTGGAAGAGTTGGTGGCCGAGGGTCGGACATTTGACGATCTGAACAAGGCGGCGGGCTGATCTGGGTCGGCCTGCCGATGCGGGCAAAAGTGTCGCGGATGGCTGGCCGCGTCGGGGCTGCGCGATATCCTTTTGGGCAGCGATGCGGTCGGACCCGCACCATGGAAATCTATTGACGGAGGACCGAGAATGGACCTGAGTTACTCCCCCGAAGAGATCGCGTTTCGCGATGAAGTACGCGCCTTTCTGGACGCCAAACTGCCCAAGGAGATGTCGGATGTGATCCGCGCGGGTGGTGAGCTGGGCAAGGAGGGCCACGATCGCTGGCACGCGATCCTGAACGAACAGGGATGGCTCGCCCCGAACTGGCCCAAGGAATTCGGCGGGGCGGAATGGAATGCCGTACAGCGGCACATCTTCGAGGAGGAATGTGCCGCGGCTTATGCGCCGCGCATCGTGCCCTTCGGCCTGTCGATGCTGGCGCCTGTATTGCAGAAATTCGGCTCCAAAGAGCAACAGGATCACTATCTTCCGCGCATCCTTAGCGGGGAAGACTGGTGGTGCCAGGGCTATTCCGAGCCCGGCGCGGGGTCGGACCTGGCCTCGCTCAAGACCAAGGCGGTCCGGGACGGCGACCACTACATCGTGAACGGGCAAAAGACCTGGACGACGCTGGGCCAGTACGCCAACTGGATCTTCTGCCTCGTGCGCACCGATCCCGAGGCCAAGCAGCAGGAGGGGATCAGTTTCCTTCTGATCGACATGAACACGCCGGGTATCGAAGTGCGCCCGATCATCCTGCTCGATGGCACGCATGAGGTGAACGAGGTCTGGTTCACGGATGTGAAAGTGCCGGTTGAAAACCTCGTCGGAGAGGAGAACAAGGGCTGGACCTACGCCAAGTACCTGCTGACCCATGAGCGGACGAACATCGCCGGCGTAGGCTTCTCACAGGCGGGTCTGAACGCGGTCAAGCGCATGGCGAAGGCGGAAAAGCACAAGGGCAAGCCACTGATTGAGAACCCGCATTTCGCGGCACGTGTCGCACAGGTGGAGATTGACCTGATGGCGATGTCCACGACCAATCTGCGCATCATTTCCAAGGCCGCCGTGGGCCAGGCGCCGGGGGTCGAGGCGTCGATGCTGAAGGTCAAAGGCACGATCATCCGGCAAGAGATCAACGATCTCGCGCGCCGCGCGGCCGGGCCCTACGCGATGCCGTTCGCGTCCGAGGCGGTCGAGGGCGATAACATGCCCGTGGGGCCGGATTATGCGGGGCCCGTCGCGGCGCAGTATTTCAACAACCGCAAGCTGTCGATCTTCGGCGGTTCCAACGAAATCCAGCGCGGGATCATCGCCAAGACGATGCTCGCCGGAGGGTAAGGCATGAATTTCGACCTGACCGAAGAGCGGCAGATGCTGCAAGACACGCTGCGGCGGTTCCTGCGCGACCGCTACACGACCGAGACGCGCAACACGATCATCGACAGTGAGGCTGGCCTGAGCGCCGAGATCTGGGGCGAGCTGGCAGAGCTGGGCGTGCTAGGCGCTCTGTTCAGCGAAGACCAAGGCGGGTTCGGCGGTGCCGGTTTTGACATCGCCGTGGTCTTCGAAGAGCTGGGCCGCGCCGGAGTGGTAGAGCCGGTTCTGGATACGGCGTTGATCTGCGGTGGCCTTCTGACCGAACTTGGCGACGACGACCAGCGACAGCTGGTGGAGGAGCTGATCGGCGGGGCCCTTCACCTAGCACTCGCCCACAGCGAGCCGGGCAGCCGCTATGATCTCGACGCGGTAGAAACCCAAATCGTACAAAATGGCAGTGATATCGTACTGAACGGTCGCAAGGCCGTCGTTGTGAACGCCGAAGCTGCTGATCACTTGATCGTCTCCGCCCGCGAAGCGGGCGGCCTTTCGCTCTTCGTGGTCCCGTCAGGAACCGCAGGCGTCAGCCTGCGCGGTTATCCCATGCTGGCCGGAGGCCGCGCCGCCGAGGTGATGCTTGACGACGTCCAACTGCCCGAAAGCGCCCGTCTGGGCGCGGGAGGGCGGGCCCTGTCGGCGCTCGAGGCGGTGATTGCCCGCGCCAATGTGGCCCTCGCCGCCGAAGCGCTCGGTGCGATGGAAACTGCGACCGCGCTGACCCGTGAGTACCTGCTTACCCGCAAGCAATTCGGGCGTCCCATCGGCACATTTCAGGCCCTCCAGCACCGGATGGCGGATCTGCTCATAGAGATGGAGCAGGCGCGGTCCGCCGTGATCAACGCGGCAGGATATCTGGAGACCGACCAGCGCGACAAACAGATCGCATCGGCCCGTAACCTGATCGGGCGGGCGGGGCGGCTCGTGGCCGAAGAAGCGATCCAGCTGCATGGAGGGATCGCGATGACGCAGGAATACGAGCTTGCCCATATCGCCAAGCGGATCGTGATGACGGACCATCGTTTCGGCGACACCGACTACCACCTGGAGCGGTTCATTGAACTCAGCGCCGCCTGAAGCGGGGGTCATCCTCGCTCAATCCGGGGCACAGGCGCTGGTGGGGTATGTCGTCGATGTGGGCCAGCCCGACCGGCTGGGCCGCGCGTGGCTCGACATCACCGACCGGCATACCAACCGCAACGGGATGCTGCATGGCGGGCTGATCGCGATGCTGCTCGACGCGGCCTGCGGCTTCACCGCGTCGATGCGGCTGGGCGGTGCCGCGCTCACGCCGCTCGTGACCGTGTCGCTGACCACCCAATTCGTGGCCGCCGCCAAGGTCGGTCAACGCGTGACGGCAATCGGCTATCCGTCGGGCGGCGGGCGCAAGATCGCTTATGTGCATGGTGAATTGAAGGACGAGGCGGGGCAGATGATTGCCACCGCGTCGGGCGTGTTCAAGGCAGTTCCCGCAGAAAGGTTCAAGTGATGCTGGCACGGATCGAGGATCAGGGCGACCGGCTGGTTGTGGTCAACATGAACGCCGAGAAGCGCGGCGCGCTGTCCCCGGATCTTTATGCGGCGCTCATGGAGGCGCTGGCGAAGGCGGAAGAGGGCCGGGTCCGCGCGCTGCTGCTGACGTCGGAAGGCGGATTTTTCTGCGCGGGCGGGGATCTCAACGTGCTGGTCTCCCGTCGGGACCTGCCGGAGGCGGAAAGACGTGACAAGATTGACGATCTGCACGACCTGATCCGGGGTATCCGGGCCTGCCCGGTGCCGGTAATCGCCGCTGTCGAAGGTGGCGCGGCGGGGGCCGGGGCCTCTCTGGCTCTGGCCTGCGATCTGATCGTCGCGGCAGAGGGCGCGAAATTCGTGGCGTCCTATGTCAAGGCCGGGCTGGTGCCGGATGGCGGGCTGACCTCTGCTCTGGCCCGCATGGTTCCAAGGCCCTTGGCGATGGAGATGTGTCTGCTGGCACGGCCTGTTTCGGCCGAGCGGATGGCCGCCATGGGCGTGGTCAACGAACTCGTTGCACCGGGGCAGGCATTCGACGCGGCCCAGCGATGGGCCGACGCGGTCGCGCAAGGCCCGAGAGAGGCGCAGAGGGTGATCCGGGGGCTGGTGTCGGATGCCTATGAGGCCACGCAGGCTGCTCAGCTTGATGCCGAACGCGACGGGATGGCTCATGCGGCGGGCGGGGCGGAGGCTGCCGAAGGCATTGCGGCGTTTCTGGAAAAGCGCAAACCTGCTTTCGGAGGCTGACGGTCGCAGACTAGGGCTCAAGCTACGGCGCAGGGGAGGGCGCGGGGATGGAGCGATTTCATGGGTATCTCGATCACCAGGTAGAGACACGCGGCACGGCGCTGGCGCTCACCGATACGCTGGGCACGGAATGGTCCTTTGCCGATTTGAGTGCGGCGGCGGATGACATGGCGGGTGTGCTGCGCGCAGCGGGCGTGCGACGCGGTGACAGGGTGTTGCTGCTGGCGGAGAATTGCGGCGCTGCGGTGGCGACGGTTTTTGCCTGCTCGCGGCTAAAGGCTTGTGCGGTACCGGTCAATGCCCGCCAGACCGAAGCGGAGATCGGGCGCATCATCCGCCATGCCACGCCGGCGGCGGTGGTGGCGACCAGTGCTGTGTCGCCGGATGCGGCCGCCCATGCTGAACGGATGGGCGCGGCAGAGGTGACAGGCGCCTTTGGGACGATGCATCTGGCCGCGCAGAAAAGCGACCCGGACGAGGAAGACGACGTTGCAGTGATGCTTTACACCACCGGGACGACGGGGGCGCCCAAAGGGGTGATGCTGACCCATTCCAATGTGCGCTTTGGCGGACGGACGTCGGCCAACCTGCGGGACATGGTCACCGAAGACCTGATCTATGGCGTCTTGCCGATGACCCATGTCTTTGGTCTCTGTTCGATGATCGGGGCGGCGACCTATCGCGGCGCGCCCCTGCGCCTGGAGGCGCGGTTTTCGGCGGCCAAACTTTACGAGGCGCTGAGAGACGGTGTGACGCTGCTGTCGGCGGTCCCGCAGATGCACGCGCTTTTGATGCAATACACAAAAGAGCAAGGTCTGGACCGGTTGGGCAGCGAGACGCTGCGCTATGTCTCCTCCGGAGCGGCGCCTCTTGATCCGACCTGGAAGCGCAAAGCGGAAGCGTTCTACGGAGTGGCGATCCAGAACGGATATGGCATGACGGAGACGACGGCGGGCGTGTCGGCCACGATGAACGCGCTGGGCGATCCGGACATTTCTGTCGGCCCGCCCCTGCTGGACGTGGAGGTGCGGGTCGACCAGACCGTACCAGGCGGCGGAGAGGGCGCGGGCGAAGTGATGACCCGCGGGCCGCATATCATGAAGGGGTACTTCCGGAACCCGGAGGCGACCGAGGCGGTGCTGGACGATGAGGGCTGGCTGCGGACAGGGGATCTGGGGCGGATCGATGAACGCGGGCATCTGCATATCCTGGGCCGCTCTAAGGAGCTGATCATTCACGGCGGGTTCAACGTTTATCCCCCGGAGGTGGAAGCGGCGCTCAACGATCACCCGCGCGTCATCCAGTCGGCGGTTGTGGGCCGCATGGTGGACGGGGATGAAAAGGTGATGGCCTTTGTGCAGATCGCCGAGGGGGACGATCTGGATGCTGCGGAATTGAAGGATTTCGTCGCAGAGCGGCTGGCGGGATATAAACGCCCCTCACAGATCGTGCTGGCGACGGTTCTGCCTGCAGCGCCTACGGGAAAACTCTTGAAACACAAGATGCTGGAGCATTTTGCGGATCAGCTGGGATAAGGATCGCGTTTTTCCTGAAGGAAAAACGCGAGGCCTCCGGCGGGGGTATTTTGAGAAAGTGGAGAGATTGGGGTGCGCCGATGGGCGGATCGAGAACGTTTGAGCTGGCTGTCCGGTCATGTTCCAAGGCGCCTTTTAGGTGTGGGTGTGCGCGCGTTAAGGTTAATGGATGTCAGGGTTAATGTGCCTGAACGTGCGAAGAATGCCGTTTGGCGGCGAAGGACGTGATTTAGGTGTGTGATTGTCTTGGCGAGCGGTCCTCTTAGGGGTTGTTGGACCTGATCGGACCTCACTGCATCAGCTTGGGTTAATTTGTGTCGAGGCCCAGGCCCCTGCCGGGTCGTCTCGCCGCCGATGAACTATTGATCATCAGGGTAGACGGTTGTTGGCCCTGTCGGGGTTGTCTGTGGGCGCTTCGGCCTTCTGTCCGCAGGATGTACAATATCAGACGTAGACGCCTTGGGCGGCCTCGCGGATTGCGCGGATGTTCTGGCCGTAAATGTCCGGGCTGGAGACCGAGCCGCCCCGAAAAACGGCTGAGCCTGCGACAAGGACATCGGCGCCGGCCTGGGCGACGAGAGGGGCGGTTTTTGGGTCCACGCCGCCGTCGATCTCGATATGGATGGGACGATTACCGATCAGGTCGCGGACTTTCCGGGTGGTCTCGATCTGGCTGGCGATGAAGCTTTGACCACCGAAGCCAGGGTTGACCGTCATGACGCAGACAAGATCGATCATGTCGAGCAGCGGCTCGATGGCACTCGCCGGCGTGCCTGGGTTCAGGGCGACACCGGCCCTGGCACCGGTGGCGCGGATCGCCTGCAGGGTGCGGTGGATGTGAGGACCCGCCTCTATATGAGCGGTGATGACATCGGCGCCTGCTTTGGCGAAGGCCTCGATATAGGGATCTACGGGCGCGATCATCAGGTGAACATCCATCACCCCCTTGATGTGGGGCCGGATCGCGGCGCAGGTCGTGGGGCCGAAGGTGATGTTGGGCACGAAATGGCCATCCATCACGTCCACATGCACCCAATCCGCGCCCTGTGCCTCGATCGCCTCGCATTCGGCGCCAAAATTGGCGAAATCAGCGGACAGGATGGAGGGCGCGATCTTGATCGTGCGGTCGAAGGACATCTGCAAAGCCTCGAAACAGGGTGCGTTGCGGTGGATATAACGGTTCACGGCCAGGCTGTGTAGAGGCCGATGCACACCCGCCGTTACAAAATATTCATGCTCCCGACATAAATCGTTTGAGCGATGGCGATAGCAGACCCCCCGGAACGGATGGGGATTTTCTGCGTGTTGCGGATCGAAAAACTGACCAAGCGGTTCGGTACAAATGTTGCTGTCGATGCGGCGACGTTGGATGTCGATAAGCCGACAATGCTGGGCATCATCGGTCGGTCCGGCGCGGGCAAATCGACGTTGCTGCGAATGGTCAACCGGCTTGCGGATGCGACCGAAGGGCGGATCGTCTTTGAAGGGCGGGACGTGACCGCGCTGACCGGCAAGGCCAAGCGCGCTTGGCAGTCGGAATGCGCGATGATCTTTCAGCAGTTCAATCTGGTGCCGCGCATGGATGTGGTCAGCAACGTGCTGCACGGCACGCTGAACCGCCGCTCGACGCTGGCCACGATGTTCAACCTTTATCCGACCGCTGACATCCACCGCGCCATCGACATTCTGGACCGTCTGGGCATCGCCGAACACGCGCCCAAGCGGGCCGAGGCGCTGTCGGGCGGGCAGCAGCAGCGGGTCGCGATTGCGCGGGCGTTGATGCAGGATCCGAAGATCATTCTGGCCGATGAGCCGATCGCCTCGCTCGATCCGATGAACGCGCAGACCGTGATGGACGCGCTGCGCCGCATTCATGAAGAAGACGGGCGGACGGTCATCGCCAACCTGCACACGCTCGATACCGCGCGACGCTATTGCGACCGCGTGATCGGAATGCGCGATGGCAGGATCGTGTTCGACGGCCTGCCGGAGCAACTGACCACCGGTGTGGCCCGGGAGATCTATGGCGCGGGCGCCGATTTCTCCGAAGCGGCCACCTCAACCGAAATCGACACGCTCGATGCCACCACCGCCGCCGCGCGGATGGACGCCAAGGCGGTCGTCTGACTTTCATCACCCGGCGCCGGGGGATGGCGTGCGGGACACCAACAGGAGAGACCTTGAAGATGAAAAAAGTCCTTGCTGCCCTCGTGGCATCCACAGCCCTGATCACGCCGGCCTTCGCCGAAGGTGTGAGCGAATTTCGCATCGGCATTCTGGGCGGCGAAAACGCGCAGGACCGGCTGAACAGCTACCAGTGCCTGGCCGACAAGACGACCGAATTGCTGGGCGTAGAAACGAAGCTCTTTGCTCCTGCCGACTACAATGGTGTGATCCAGGGCCTTCTGGGCGGCACCATTGACATGGCGTGGCTGGGCGCATCGGGCTATGCCAAGACCTTCCTGAGCGATCCGGAGGCGGTTGAGCCGATCCTGGTGAAGGTGAACCAGGACGGTGGCTATGGCTACTTCTCCATCGGCTTTGCCCGCAAGGACGCTGAAATCGCCAACCTTGAAGACATGCAGGGCAAGGTGTTTGGTTTCGGTGATCCGAACTCCACCTCCGGCTACTTGATCCCGTCCATCGAGATCCCCGAGGCAACCGGCGCGACGATGGATTCGGGCGACTATTTCGGTGAAGTGAAATTCACCGGTGGCCATGAGCAGACCATCGTTGCCGTGGCCAACGGCGACATCGACGCAGGCGTGACCTGGGCCGACGGTCTGGGCGAGTGGGAAGACGGCTTCAACTCCGGCGCGCTGCGCAAGGCGGTCGATGCGGGCCTCGTCGATATGAACGATCTGGTGCAGATCTGGCAGTCCAAGCCGATCCCGGAAGGCCCCATCGTGCTGCGCAAGGCGCTGCCCGAAGACACCAAGGTCAAGATGACCGCGCTCATGGCGTCTTTGCCCGCCATCGACCCGGACTGCGCCTATGGTGTTCTGTCGGGTGAGGCGAAAGGTCTGCAGCCGATCACGCACGAAGCCTACGAAGTGATTATCGAAGCGCGCAAATTGAAGTCCAACTGATTTTAGCACCAATGATGCGGGGTCCGGTGTATCGCCGGGCCCCGTTTTTTGCAGGCAGGGGCCGGATATGGCGGACGTGACGGCGGGGCCTTCGGGTGGCATCCGTGATGATTATATGGCGCAGGTGCGCCGCAAGCGGGCCTATTCCGGGCTGCTACTGATCCTCTTCGTGGCTTTGATGGTGGCGGGGTTCTCTACCGCCGATGCGCGCAACGCCGGTAGTTTCTGGGATGGCATCACGCATGTCTTTGACTATCCCAGCGAGGTTCTGGGCGAGGCGGTAGAGAAGGCCGCCAACCTGCCAGGCCATATGTGGCGCTACATTCCGGCACTGATCGAAACCATCAATATCGCGGCTGCTGCGACGCTTGTGGGCGCCATTTTCGGCACGCTTCTGTCGCTACTCTCCACTCGGGGCCTGGCGCGCTGGCCCATGATGATCCCGCTTTTCCGGCGCATCATGGATATCTTCCGCGCCATCCCGGAAATCGTCATCGCGCTGGTCCTGATCTTTGTTCTGGGCGGGGGTCCCGTGCCCGCGATGATCGCCATTGCAATCCATACGGCAGGCGCCATCGGCAAGCTCTTTTCCGAGGTCAACGAGAACGCCTCCCTCAAGCCGGTCGAGGGCCTGCAGTCCGTGGGTGCCACATGGACGCAGCGCATGTGGCTCGGGGTGATCCCACAGGTCTCGCCCAATTACATCAGCTACGCGCTGCTGCGGTTCGAGATCAACATCCGCGCCTCCGCCATCCTTGGCTTCGTGGGCGCGGGCGGCATCGGGTACGAGTTGCGCAATGCGATGTCCTGGGGGCAGGGCCGCTACGATCAGGCGGCGGCGATCTTCATCCTTCTGTTCCTGACCATTGTGGTGGTCGATCAGATCTCCAGCGCGCTGCGCGAGCGGTTGACCCACGGAGTACGCCCATGAGCATGGCCGAGACGCTGAAGGCGGATACCGACCGCCTGTTCACCCGCAAAAGGCTGACCAATTTCGCTATCCCCGGCGCGGTGCTGGCTTATCTGGTTTATGTCTTCTTCGCCTTCGACGTGCCGGGTCTTGCGCAGCGCGCCAGCCTCGAGAATGCACGCACACTGGTGGCCGACAGCTACAGCTACAAAACGCACGTCACCCGAGACAATCGCAACGGCGAGATCGAGGTCGCCATCGAAGGCGAGCGCAAGGGCCGCTATCCCGAAGGCACCGCACCCGACTGGGTCGCCATGGGGGAGACAACGCAGATCGACCTTGGCGACGGGCATGTCGTCTTTTTCGGGCCCGAAACGATCACCTATGACATTCCCGGCTACGGCCTTGTCGAAGCCACACCCGGCCGCAGCGGCGTGAACGCGATCCTACCCGAAGGCGACCTGCCCGACTGGATCAACGCCTCGAAAAATCGCCTCGCCATCACCACCGAGGCAGGCCGCGTCACGATCACGCGCAACCGCTCCGAAGTGTTCCGCTACTTCACCGGGTGGGAGCTTTTCTGGTTCACCCTCGACAGCCCCTATCACGGGCTGAGCACGGGAGAGGTCGCAACCCGTGCCCTGTCGGGAGAGGCAGGCGCCATCGTCTCGGATATCTGGAATAACGGCATGTGGCGACACAAGGATGTCGTCTGGGCGATTTTTGAGACGATCCTGATGGCCTTCCTCGGCACCTTCGGCGCGGCCATCGTGGCGCTGCCCCTTGCCTTTGCCGCCGCGCGCAATTTTTCGGCCTTCGGCGCCTTGCGTTTTGCCATGCGCAGGCTCTTCGACTTCGTGCGCGGGGTGGACGCCCTGATCTGGACAATCATCCTCGCCCGCGCCTTCGGCCCCGGCCCTCTGACCGGCGCGCTCGCCATCCTCGTCACCGATACCGGCACTTTCGGCAAGATCTTCTCCGAGGCGCTGGAGAATGTGGACAACAAGCAGATCGAAGGCATCGCCTCGACCGGCGCGAAACCGATCCAGCGCTACCGCTTTGGCGTGATCCCGCAGATCGTCCCGGTGCTGCTCAGCCAGATCCTATATTTCCTGGAATCCAATACCCGCAGCGCGACGATCATCGGCGCCATCACCGGCGGCGGGATCGGCCTGATGCTGACCCAGGCGATCATCACCCAAAAGGATTGGGAGGAGGTGAGCTACTACATCATTCTCATCATCCTGATGGTGGTGTTGATGGACTGGTTCTCCGGCTGGCTCCGCCGGCGCCTGATTGCCGGGGACGAGAGCGGACGGTAAGGTCCTTCATCTTGCCAGATAAACTCCCGCCGGAGGCATAAAATCTCTTCACGCATGCCCAAACTCACCCAAGAGCCGCTGATCCATGAAGACTGCACCATCGCGCACAGCCATCTTGGCCGGTATGTCGAGATTGCCTACGGGACCCGCGTGACGGCGTCGGAGATTGGCGACTATTCCTATTGCGACCGTCTATGCGACATTGCCAATGCAAGGATCAGCAAATTCTCCAACATCGCAAGTTGCGTGCGGATCGGCGCGACGGACCACCCGCTCGACCGCGCCAGCCTGCACCATTTCATGTATCGTTCGCACGATTACTGGCCGGATGCCGAACGCGATGAGGCCTGGTTCGCGCATCGGCAGACCCGCCTTGCCCATATCGGTCATGACACCTGGATCGGCCATGCCGCGCAGATCAAGCCCGAAGTGACCATCGGCCACGGTGCGGTCGTGGCCTCCGGCGCCATCGTCACCACGGATGTGGCCCCTTACACAATCGTCGGAGGCGTGACGGCAAAGCCCATCCGGCGTCGTCTGCCGGAATCGGTGGCGGAGCGCATGGTGGCGCTGGCCTGGTGGGACTGGGGCCACGACCGGCTCCGCGCGGCTTTGGAGGATTTCCGGACGCTCAAGGCCGAAGCTTTTCTGGCCAAGTACGAGCCCTAGTCATCGGCGTTGAGCGTCAGCGTCACCCGGTCACCGGCAAACCATGTCCGCCCATATTCCACCGGAACACCGGCGTCATCGGCATTTATCCCGACAGAGCGCAGGATCGGCGCGCCTTCCGCGATCCTGAGATGCAGGGCCTGTGTCGCGGTGGCGAGCTTGGCTGTAAGCCGGGTTGAGATCCGCGTGTAGTCCGTGACCCCGCTGAGTTTCAGGGCCTCGGTGACCGATTGTGTCTCCTCCAGAGCCATCAAAACACCGGGTAGTCGTTGGGCGGGAAAAACGCTCTGGAAAATCGCGATTGGCTGATCGTCGGCAAGCGAAAGCCCGTCATAGACATGAACCGGATCGCCTGTCGCCAGATCAAGCGCCGTGGCTTCCCGCTGATCCGCCACGCGTGTGACAAGCGACAGGATCCGCTTGGCCGGAACCTGTCCACCCGCGGCCACGTTCTGGTGAAACCGCACGCGCCGCCCGATCGGGTAATCCGTGGGTCGGGCCGTCACGAAGACACCTGCCCCCCGGCGCGCATGCACCAGCCCCTGATCCGCCATATCCGCCAGCGCCCGGCGCACGGTATGCCGGTTTACGCCGAACCGCGCGGCAAGCTGCGCTTCGGTCGGCAGCCGGTCTCCGGTCGCGAAGCGCCCCTCGCCGATATCTGCGGTCAGCGCGCGGGAAATCGAGGTCCAGATCGCGGTGCGGGCCATGCTGTCATCAACTTTTCACATCAGGCGGGTTGCGGCGCGGCGCACCGCAGGATAAGATTTGTATAGTTGTATAAATTAAATAGACAAATGCACAAGGGTCAAAGATGAGCGACGCCGCAGCAGATGCGAAGACAGCCCGCCAGGGCTGGATGAGCCTTCTGGCCAAAGCGCCGGAGGCCGTCTTTCTGAACCTCTGGTCAGACTATGGCCCCAAACCTGACTTCACCTGGCTGCGCGCCCCCGAAGTCGGAGGGGTCATGGTCCGGGGCCGCATGGGTGGCTCGGGTGCGCCATTCAACCTGGGCGAAATGACAGTCACACGCTGCAGCCTGACCCTTGCGGGCGGGGCGGTCGGTCATGGCTACGTTCAGGGCCGCAGCAAGGCCAAGGCCGAAGCGGCAGCCATCGTCGATGCACTGATGCAGACGGATGCTGCGGGCGCGGTCGAGGCTGCGGTCCTGCGACCGCTCTCCCAAACCGTCGAGGCGACCAAAACCCGCCGTGCGGCAAAGGCTGCGGCGACGAAGGTCGAATTCTTCACGCTCGTTCGGGGAGAGGATTGATGCAGAACACGGTTTTTTCCGGTGGTTTCGCGGATGCCCCGATTGACGCGGCCCGTGCCTTTCGGGTCGCCATGAACGTGATGGCCCGGCCTGGACGGATCGAAACGCTCGCCACCGCCGCCCCGCCCGCGCCGCTCGGCCCTGCGGCGGGCACGCTGATCCTGACGCTTTGCGACATGGATACGGGTCTCTATCTTGCCGGTGCAGCCGACACGTCCGATATACGCGACTGGATCGCCTTTTACACCGGCGCGCCGATGGTCACTGCGGATCGTGCGGTCTTTGCCATCGGCACATGGGCGGACCTTCAGCCCCTTCATGCCTACTCGGTCGGGCGCAGCGATTATCCTGATCGGGCCTGTACGCTGATCGCGGAAGTCCCCAAGCTGGAGGCTGCGGGTGCCGTCTTGCGCGGGCCCGGAATTGAAACCACGGCCCAGCTTTCGGTGCCTGACCCAGATCAGCTGGCCCGCAACGCCGCACTCTACCCACTGGGGCTCGATTTCTTCTTTACGTGCGGCGACGTCTTGGCGGCATTGCCGCGCAGCACGCAGATCGGTGCGGAGGAATAGGCGATGTATGTTGCGGTCAAAGGCGGCGAACGCGCCATCGAGAATGCCCATGCCTGGCTCGCCGAAGAGCGTCGTGGCGACAAGGCTGTCGCCGAACTGAGCCTGGCCCAGATCCGCGAGCAATTGAGCCTGGCGGTCAATCGGGTAATGGCGGAAGGCTCGCTTTACGATCCTGAGCTGGCTGCCTTGGCGATCAAGCAGGCGCGGGGAGATCTGATCGAGGCGATCTTTCTGATCCGAGCCTATCGCACGACCTTGCCGCGTTTTGGTGCAAGCGCCCCGGTCGAGACCGGGCGGATGGCCTGCACGCGCCGCATCAGCGCCACGTTCAAGGATGCGCCCGGTGGGCAGGTTCTGGGGCCGACCTTCGACTACACGCACCGGTTGCTAGACTTCAAACTGGCGGCTGAAGGCGAGGTGGCCGCCGCGCCGGAGGGCGCGCCCCGCACGGAGCCATTGCCGCATATCACATCGTTTCTGAACGAGGAGGGCGTGATTCAGCAGGAGCCGGAGAGCAATATCACGCCCGGTGATATGACGCGCCAACCGATGGAGTATCCCGTGGACCGGGCCGTGCGACTGCAGTCCTTGACACGCGGTGACGAGGGCTTCGTGCTTGGCATGGCCTATTCCACCCAGCGCGGATATGCGCGCAACCATGCCTTTGTGGGGGAACTGAGGATCGGAGCGGTTCCGGTGGAGATGGAGGTGCCGGAGCTTGGGTTCTCCATCGAGATCGGTGAGCTGGAACTGACCGAATGCGAGACGGTGAACCAGTTCAAGGGTTCAAAGACAGAGCCGCCGCAATTCACGCGCGGTTATGGGCTGGTTTTCGGGCAAACCGAGCGCAAGGCCATTTCCATGGCGCTGGTGGATCGGGCGCTGCGCTGGGAGGAGTTGGGGGAAGAGAATGTCGGCGCGCCCGCACAGGATGCGGAGTTCGTGCTGAGCCACGCGGATAACATTCAGGCGACGGGCTTTCTGGAGCATATCAAGCTGCCGCATTACGTGGACTTTCAGGCGGAGCTGGAGCTGGTGCGGAAATTGAGGCAGGAGGCGGCGGAGCGCTCCTCCGCCCGTGCGGGCGTCGTCGCGGCGGAGGCGGCGGAATGAGGGAGTACAACTTTGCCTATCTGGACGAGCAGACGAAGCGGATGATCCGGAGGGCGATCCTGAAGGGGCTCGCAGTCCCAGGCTATCAGGTGCCTTTTGCCAGCCGAGAGATGCCCATGCCCTATGGCTGGGGGACAGGCGGGGTGCAGGTGAGTGCGGCCACGCTGACGCCCGACGATACATTCAAGGTGATCGACCAGGGCGCGGATGACACGACGAACGCGGTATCGATCCGGAAGTTCTTTGAGAAGACCGCGGATGTGGCGGTCACGGAGAAGACGGCGGATGCGACTGTCATTCAGACCCGCCATCGCATCCCCGAAACACCACTGACCGAAGACCAGATCCTTGTCTATCAGGTCCCCATCCCTGAGCCATTGCGCTTTCTGGAACCGAGAGAGACGGAGACCCGCAAGATGCATGAGCTGGAAGAATACGGGCTGATGCATGTGAAGCTTTACGAGGATATCAGCCAGCACGGCGCGATCGCGACCTCCTACGCCTATCCGGTACGGGTGAACGAGCGGTATGTGATGGATCCCTCGCCGATCCCGAAATTCGACAATCCGAAGATGGAGATGGCTGCGATCCAGCTTTTTGGGGCGGGCAGGGAGCAGCGGATTTATGCCGTACCGCCTTTTACCAAGGTGGTGAGCCTGGATTTTGACGACTACCCCTTCGAGGCGAGCAAGGCGGAGCATGCCTGCGATCTCTGCGGTGCGGAAGACAGCTATCTCGACGAGGTGATTATGGACGATGCGGGACGGCGGATGTTTATCTGCTCGGATACCGACTATTGCAGCGCGCGGCGGGAGGCACCGGGGGCATGAGCCGCGTGGTCCTCAGTCAGACAGGCCAAGGTCGCAGCCTTGTCTTCTTGCACGGGGCAGGGGTCGATGCGGAGATGTGGGCGCCCCAGGTCGCAGCATTTGCAGACGACCATCGGGTGGTATGCGTGACCTTGCCGGGGCATGGGGCGTCAGGCCCGGTGCGCGGCGGCGTGCCGGGAATGGCAGAGGACGTGCAGCGCGCGTTGCAGGCTGCAGCCGTTGCGCCATACGCGGTGATCGGTCTTTCGCTGGGTGGAATGGTCGCGCTGGAACTGGCCGCGCGCTGGCCGGAAGACGTGAGCCATCTGGTGATGGCGGAAGCGGTGCCCTATGTCGCCAAAAGCGGTCTGGGGAGGGCGGCGGGGCAGGCCTTTGTCGGGCTGGTCTGGGCGCTTGGCCCAGCCTTGTTCCGGGCGTTGCCGGACAGTCAGATGGGGGCGGAAACGCGGGAGGCGGGCGCCTATACCAAGGCCGCGTTGCAGAAGATGAGCCGGGGTGCGCTGGGCGACACGCTGGGGGCGGCGTTGCGTTATGACGGACGCCGACACCTTGAGGGGATCACCCAGCCGAGCCTGGTGATGGTGGGCGAGAAGAACCGCCAGACCCATGTCCGCGCACGCTTTGCCGCAGATCAGATCCCGAACGCGGACTTTCATGTGCTGAAGGGCGCGGGCCACATCGCCAATATCGATGCCGCGGAAGCTTTCAACGCAAAAGTGCGCAGCTTTCTGGAGGCTGATCATGACGCCGCTGCTTGAGGTCCGTGACATCGCGAAATTCTATGGCACACGTGTCGGCTGCACCGAGGTGTCATTCGATCTCTATCCCGGAGAGGTGATGGGGATCGTGGGCGAAAGCGGGTCCGGGAAATCGACGCTGCTGAATTGCCTTGCGGGGCATCTGACGCCGGATACGGGCCAGGTGATCTTTGATACGCGCGCCGAGGGGCCGGTCGACACGGTTCGAATGTCTGAGCCGGAGCGCAGGATGTTGGGCCGGACAGACTGGGCCTTTGTCCATCAGCATGCGCGGGACGGTCTGCGCATGGGGGTGAGCGCGGGTGGCAATATCGGTGAGCGGTTGATGGCGGTCGGTGCGAGGCATTATGGCCAGATCCGGGGACAGGCGGCGGATTGGCTGGGACGGGTCGAGATCGATGCAGGCCGCATCGACGACCGGCCCACGGCATTTTCCGGCGGCATGCAGCAACGCCTGCAGATCGCGCGCAATCTGGTGACGGGGCCACGGCTTGTTTTCATGGACGAGCCGACGGGTGGGCTCGATGTCAGTGTGCAGGCGCGACTGCTCGATCTTCTCCGCGGGCTGGTGCGGCAGATGGGGCTGAGCGCGCTGATCGTGACCCATGATCTGGCGGTTGTGAGGTTGCTGGCGGACCGGCTGATGGTGATGAAAGACGGATGCGTGGTGGAAACGGGGCTTACGGACCAGGTGCTTGACGATCCGCAGCATGGATACACGCAACTGCTGGTGTCGAGCGTGTTGCATGTGTGAGCCCTTTCCGTATTTGGATCGAGAAGAAGAGCGATGATTGAACTTCAGAACGTCTCCAAGAGTTTTACACTGCACAACCAGGGAGGCGCGGTGATCCCGGTTATGGCCGGAGCAACCTTGCAGGTCGAACCGGGGGAATGCGTGGCGCTGACCGGCGCGTCGGGTGCGGGCAAGTCGACGCTGATGCGGATGATCTACGGGAATTACCTGACGGCGTCCGGGCGCATCGTTGTAGGTGACGTGGATGTGGCGCAGGCAGCATCACGAGAGATCATTGCGCTGCGGCGCGAAACGCTGGGCTATGTCAGCCAATTCCTGCACGTTGTGCCACGGGTGCCCACGCGGGAGGTGGTTGCCGAACCGCTTCTGTCCCTAGGCGTGGCGGAAGGGGAGGCGCTGGCGCGGGCAGAGGCGCTCTTGGCACGGTTGCGCATCCCGGAACGGCTCTGGTCGCTGAGCCCAACCACGTTTTCCGGCGGAGAACAGCAGAGGGTGAATATCGCACGCGGTTTCGTGCATGACTATCCGGCGCTCTTGCTGGATGAGCCGACGGCGAGCCTTGACGCGGACAATCGTGATACCGTGCTGGACCTGATCCAGGCGGCGAAGGCCCGCGGGGCAGCAATTGTCGGGATCTTTCACGATCTGGCGGCCCGGAAGCGGGTCTGTGATCGGAATATCGATGTGTCGGAGTTTACGCCATGACGGGGCGCCTGATCGCGGTGGTCGGCCCTTCGGGTGTGGGCAAGGACAGTCTCATGCAGGCACTGGCGGCGGCAGATCAAACGACGATCTGCGCCCGCCGCGTCATCACCCGGGCGGCGGATGCGGGCGGCGAGGCTTTCGACGCCGTAGACAAGACCGTGTTCGACGACATGGTCGCGAAAGGACATTTTCTGCTGCACTGGGGGGCATACGGCCTGTCCTATGGTGTGCCGGTTCAGGTTAAGGAGGAGTTGCACGCTGGTCGGTCGGTTCTTGTCAATCTGTCCCGTTCCGTCCTGCTGGACGCTCAGAAGAAAGTGCCCGACTTGATCGTACTGTCCCTTGTCGCATCGCGGGAGGTGCTGGCAGAGCGGCTGAGCCTGCGAGGCCGTGAAGACAAGGCGGATCGCGCGCGGCGTCTGGACCGTGCGGTGTTGCCGCTGCCGGAGGGGCTGGCCTGCGTCTATGAGGTGGATAACAGCGGGCCGCTGTCCGAGACCGTGGCCGAGTGTCGCGCGCTGCTTCACCCGGAGAGGGTATAGCGATGCAAAAGGTGGAACCGACCATCCGCTGCTTCGCCGACCAGCGCGAGGTCGGTGATATGGAACGGACGGGGCAGAAGCGGGACGAGATGTGTTCCCAGAATGGCCTCGATCTCGGCAAGGTCCCTTTTGGGCAGGCGACTGGTCAGGGTGATGTGGAAGCGAAACGCGTCCATCACGTAAGGATACCCCCAGGTTACCAGATTGGCCTCCTGCTCCGTCGTCAGATTGGCGGCGCGGCGACGCTCCAGCTCCGCCGGGTCGGCGGGCGCGCGAAAGGGATCAAGCGTGCGCACGACGGTTGCGGCCAACGCGCGAATGGCCTCCTCTGCGCCGTCCGGGCGCAGGGCAAGAAACGCGCCCAGACGGGCAAGATGCAAACCGTCCAGGCGGATCGGCCCAAGACGGCCGGCAAGGGCCTCGCAGGCGCGGCGCAGCTCCGCTTCGGTCTGTTCCGCCGCCAGTTTGAAGGGCGGTTTTATGGTGCCGTGAAGCCCGTATTTCCGGGGCGTTTCGGTGATTGCCGATATGTCCAGCGGAAGGTCGGGATGCGCGGCCTCGACCCCGCCCAGCATATCCCAGCCAAGCCAGCTGGCGCCGAATTGCGCCCATCGCGCCCCTTTGGGTGGCGCGTAGTAGATTGCATAGCGTGTAGGGGGCATCCTCGACGATCTCCTGCGCGACCCAGATGGCAAAATGAAGTGACGGTGACATGACAGAGACCCTGACCCTTGCCAATGCCCGGCTTGTCCTGCCAACGGAAATCCGGCTTGGCAGCCTGCAGATCCGGGACGGCGTGATCACTGAAATCGGTGACGGAGCGTCGGTGCCGACGGGCGCGATCGATTGTGAAGGTGATTTCGTGGCGCCTGGTCTTGTCGAATTGCACACCGACAATCTGGAGCGGCATATCGAGCCGCGCCCCAAGGTGAACTGGCCACATGCGGCGGCGATCATCGCGCATGATGCCGAACTGGCCGGAACCGGGATCACCACGGTCTTCGATGCGATGCGGGTCGGGTCCATCCCGCGCGGCAAGGGGCGCTATCTGAAATATGCGCGCGGTTTGGCCAGTGAGTTGTGGGAGCAGCGCGAGGCAGGGGCGCTGAAGATCAGCCATTTCCTGCATCTCCGGGCCGAGGTGTGTTCGGAAACCCTGCTGGAGGAGATGGCGGAATTTGGGCCTGACGATCGCGTCGGTATTGTCAGCCTGATGGACCACACGCCCGGTCAGCGACAGTTTCGAGATCTCTCGAAGCTCGAAGCCTATATGAAAGGCAAGCACGCGATGAGCGATGCGGCCTTTGTGGAGCATGTCGCGCATCTCAAGGAATTGCGGGGCCGGTTGGGGGATGCGCATGAGGCAGGCGCTGTGGCAGAGGCCCGTCGCTACGGCGCGGTGCTGGCGAGCCATGATGACACCACCGAAGACCAGGTGACGGTGTCGGCGCAACACGGGATCCACGTTGCCGAGTTCCCGACCACGGTCGAGGCTGCCCGCGCCTGCCATGCCAACGACATCGCCGTGATCATGGGGGCACCGAACCTTGTGCGCGGCGGATCGCATTCCGGGAATGTGGCCGCGCGAGAGCTGGCCGAGCTTGATCTTCTGGACATCCTGTCATCGGATTATGTGCCCGCCGCCCTCTTGCAGGGCGCCTGTCAGCTGGGGCGTCTTTGGGGGGATATGGCCCGTGGGCTTTCAACGGTCACGTCCGCTCCGGCCCGTGCGGCCCGGCTGGAGGATCGGGGCGCGATCCAACCGGGACTTCGCGGTGACGTAGTGCGGTTTCAGATGTTTGCAGATACGCCGGTCTTGCGTGGTGTGTGGTCTCAGGGGCGTCGCGTCTGACGTTGGTGCAGCGTACGCGGTCTTAAGTTGATGTTGGCGGATTGTGATATATACCGTGCCGGGTGATTGATCGCGGACGCGGTCACAGGTGCGACACCAATCAGGGACCTCAAGACGTATGGCGCGGATTTTGATCATGGAAGACGATCCGGCTCAGGCCTTTGACCTGGCCGACCTGCTTATGCTGGAGGGCCATGACGTCATCACCGTTCAGGATGGCGCATCGGCGAATGAAGAACTTGAAGGCGGGCGTTTTGACCTGCTGATCGCCGATCTGATCATACGGCGTGAGGGGCAGGCCATACCCGATGGCGGCATCCTCCTGATCGGCCGCCTACGCATGGCGGGCAAACTGCCCGAACTTGCCTGGATCGACGAGATGCCAATTTTAGCCGTCTCCGGCTCTGTTCATAACAAGGGAATGGGGCATGCCCTGAGCCTTGCCAACGATCTGGGCGCGGACGCAATCCTGTCCAAACCGTTTTCGAGCGAAAACCTTCTGGAGGCTGTAAACCTCTTGCTGACAGAAGGCCGTCAGCTCAAAAGGCGGGAAAGCTGAGCAAACAGGTCTTTCTTCTTCACGGGCTTTGTCAGGATCACAGCGTCCGGAAAATCCTCTTCGTTCATGGCCTTGCTGCCATAACCGGTGGAAAAGAGAAACGGGATTCCAAGCAATTTGAATTCATGCGCCAGTTCCGCGCTGGTTTCCGATCCGCCAAGATTGACGTCGAACAAACCGACGATCGGCGTCTCACTTGCAATGATGTCGCGTGCATCGTTGACGGAGCTCGCGATCTCGACATTCGAAAAGCCAAAGTCGGTGAGCATTGTGCTGATGTCGGAGGCAATAACAAAGCTATCCTCGACCACAAGGACCAACCCATCACTTGATATGTCGCGTGACATGTCCACCGGTTCGGACGGTCGATCAAGCGCGTCGATCGACCCGGTGTCGGCGCCACTGGTCATCAGAACCGACGGCAGCATGATATCCGCAACGACCCCATCGTGATGGAACGTCAGATGACTGGTGCCACCCAGCTCGAACGGGATAGCCCTTTCCAGAAGAGTAGAACCAAATCCCCGACGATTGGGCTTGTTGACGGGCGGGCCATCCTTTTCGATCCACGTCACCTGGATGCCTTTTTCGACCTCCTGGATCTCTATCTGCACAAAGCCATCCGCATTGGACAAAGCACCGTGCTTCGCGGCATTCGTGGCGAGTTCGTGAAAGATAAGCGCAACCAGCGGAGAAGCATCCGCCTCGAGCTTTATGTCGGGGCCGGTGATTGTCAGACGATCTGTTCGCGTCTGGACGTATGGTATCACCTCGGTCTGGATCAGCTCGGCGAGTGATACCGGCTTGGCGCCGGGGCCAGCGGCGGCATTGTGGGCGGAGGCAAGCGCGTTGATCCGCCCTTCAAGCTCCATCGAGTATTCGTCCAGACTGGTCGAGCTTTGACGCGCCTGTCGCGAAATGGACCGGATCTGGGCAAGGATGTTGCGAACGCGGTGGTTCAACTCGTCAATCATCAGCTCTTGCTGCTTTTGCAGCCGGGCCGTGGCGAGCATGGCGTTCCATTGGTTTGATTCCAGAAGGCTGCGCCCCAATCCCTTGACCAGTTGAATGTCCCGCAAGAGCCAAGGCATCGAATGATGCTGCACGCTTTCCATAAAGACCGAGAAAGAGCCACGCGGTGACAGCCGGCTCATACCGTCAACCACGTCTACCGTTTTTTGCGGGGCGCCTGCCCATCTGACGGTTCGGGTGCGGCTGTTGCGGAAGATGCAAAGCGCATTTTTGTTTCCCATGGAAAAGCACAACACACCTGCCGCCTCATCCAACCCGTCGCTTTCGGTTTGCAGCGTTTCGTTGATGCAGTCGGTGTAAAACAGGCCGTCCGGGGCCGTGGCGCTCATCCCGATGATCTGATCGACGATCGATGCATCGGGGCAGCGCCCGTGACGAAAGTGCTCCGGGTCGGTTATCAAGGCGATGCCGTCCGCCTCAAAAGCCTCCAGCAGACCAGATGCGAAACGCTGGAACGTGTCTTCAAGGGAATTGCGGTCCACCAGCTCCTTTTGCACCTTGTCCCGCATGTCGTTCACGACTTCGCTGATCTGGAACTGCGTTTTCTGAAGCGAGATTTGCAGCTTGTTCTGCAGGATCGGAACGAACGCTTCGCAAAGCTGCCGAATGCGCAGTTGAGGGATCCGGGGACGTTGGTGATGAAACGAAATCATGCCCCAAAGGCTGCCCTCTATCACGATGGACATCGTCATCGTGGCCTGGCTTCCCATATTTCGAAGGTATTGCAGATGGATCGGTGACGTCCCCCGGAAATGGGACGGTGTTAGGTCAAGCTCAGGCAAAGTCGCTGTGGCCTTGATCAGCGCGATGGGTTCCTGTGCGCTGTCGGAGATAAAGCGCAGCGGCACTTTCGCCATGATCGCCCGCGCCTGGGCGGGAATGTCCCAATGCGGGAAGTTCAGGCCAACGAAGGGATCCAGGTTAGCACGGCGCGCTTCGGCCAGAACTTCGCCGTTGAAGTCGTGGTCGAACCGGTAGGCCATCACGCGATCATATCCGGTAATGGTCCTGAGAAGTTTGACCGTCCGGTTCAGCAGGTCGATCTCGTCCGCCTGTGTGTCCACGCGCAGCGTCAGTTGCGTCAGATCGGTCAGCACATTCGCATCGAGGGCCTTGATGTCGCCGACCTCTTCCAATTCGAGAACCCAGATGTCTCCCGAGGCAAAACCGTGGGTGGCATAGGCAGCCCCTTCCACCCCGATCACGCCGGCCTGTACGCGACCTGACCGGAATGCAGGATGAGAGGCCGCATTTTTTATGTCGTGCCAGCCTTCGGCCCCGAAGAGCTCACGCAAATCGGCCGAAAGAAGTTCGGAGCCTGTCATGCGAAGGGCCTCTGGTGCATTCTCGCTGTAATAGAGCACGCGTCGCGTGTCGGGGTCGAAGGCGATGAGGGCGCCGACCGGCTGGATGCAGCCGGGGATGTGAACCGGCTCGCTTTCGCAAACGGCAAGCGCCTCTTGCATGGCATCCGACATCAGTTCATTTGTCATCGGTCTTTTCGATCATCATGGTCTGAAGTCTTTCGAACAGGTGAATTGCGGCGGCTTTGGTCCGGGCCAAGTCAATCGTGGCGGCATCAAGGGCGTCGAAGAACCGCCTTAATCCACCCGATCTGGCGAAGTCCCGTTGATACTCAAGATAGGCCTGCGGCCATTCCGGTTTCATACTCTCTGAATTCAGGATTGTTTTTGCCCCGGCGGTCGAACCAATCAAGACGTAAGAGACGCCCCAGGCTTCGGCTTCTGACAACGGCCGTTTGCCCGCCGACCGGGATGTCGGACCCAGATCCTGGTCGAGGCATCTCAGTGCGGCATATTCATGATCGGCAGCTTGCCGGTCGGCCCGGCCCAGTGCCGCGCGCAGCCCGACCTCAAGGTGGGCGGAACGAAGCGCTTCGAGCAGGCGAACGTAGTGGGCCTTGCCCGAAAACCCGCCTGCCGGCCATACTTCTGCTTCAAGCTGGATATGCGGGCATCGGGTGCTCACCTGAAGCTGTTCGCGGTTTTTCAATGATCGCGTCAGATCCAGCACCTGATCCTTCCTGCATTCTGCTTCCGGTTGCGCCTTAGCTATGCCTAAAGACGCACATGTCGAATGATTAAGCAATGTTTCCGCCGGATCATCAGCTGCGATAAAAGAGGTAACGGTCAGGTGCGATCTCGCTTGGGCCTGAAAGCTCTTCAAAGCCGATGAGGGGCTGGCCGGAGACGATCAGACCGTCGGGTTTCATCACCGCCGCGATAAGGGGGCTCAGCCGGGCGGCTTCGGCGACGTCCTTCTCCTTCACTCCGAACCCGAAATCATAGTGTGCCAAAACGATGCCGGCACTGCGCGTGGCGAGTTCTTCAAGCATCGCTTCGGCTTCTCCTTGTAGGAGATCATCTTCCGGCGGCACGCAGGAGGGGTGGCATTGCAAAACCCGGTCGATCACCCAGATCCGGCGCTGAGGAAGGACTTCACGGAGGTGATCATAAGTGCGGCCATTTCCGAGACCGAGATCAAGGACATCTCCGGGTTTGTCGGCCACGGAATGGGCGGCCCAATTCAACCCATCCCGCTGTGCGGCAAGGCGGCGCAGCATGCTGTCGAGACGGCTCATGGCAAGGTATCCTTTCCTGGCGCGGGGTGAGTCCAGATCTCGGTCGGCCCGGCCCGCAATTCTTCGATCAGCTGTTTCATGAAGACCCAGACATCGGTGTCGTGAACAAGGTGATGGGTCAAAAGACCCAGGGGTTCGCTGGCATCGGTGATGCCCCGGCGACGATCTTCGAGCAGCTTGACGAGATGCGCGATCAGACGGTCGGGTTCGATCAGCCCCCGCGTGCCTTTCCAGTCGATCGGGTCAAGATGCGTATTGATCTGTACCAGTCCCGGCGCCGCTTTGCGCGCCTTGCGGGGCAGGTAGGTAGAGACGCTTTGATATCCCGCCTTCGCAAGATGAAGGGGAAGATCGTCTGCGATTCGGTTCCAAGGCGGCACGAACATGTGGCGCAGCCGATCTTTGAAGAGTTCAGACAGGCGCGCGCGCCCCTGATCAGCCTCCGTCGCCATCTGTGCGATGGGGCGATGCGCGCCGAACTCAGCCTTCTTCTCGCCTGACGGAGCATGTGAGACATGCGCCCATCCGTGGACGACCGGTATGACCTGTGGGGTTGCTGCAACCTTCCGGCCCAGATCAGCCTGCGCGTGGTGGGGGATGACGGCAAGATGCACGGGAAGGCCGGTCTGCGTGCTCAACCGCGCCAATTCATCAAGTGCGGGTGTGGCGGCCACCGCGTCATCGTCGCGCCACCAAATTGGCAAACGAAGTCCGTCCTCACGCCACTTGTCGAGTTCTTGCCGAAGGGGGCGCCAGATGGCCGTCACGGAGCGGTCCTCGCATGTTCTTTCGCGATCCGGACCGTTTCGGATGCGCCGGACATCCGCAGTTTCGATGGCTCTCTGCGTGGTTCCGCGCACAGCTTCGAGACAGCGTCGGCAAGACCCGCGGCTGTCATCTCGGCGGCGCGCATCACCGAAATCGCGGGCAGGGATGAAAGGCTTTGTGCGCGAAGACCCTGTTCCACCTCCTTGCCATCGTCAAAGGGCACGAAAAGGGCCGGGATCCCCGTTTGCAGAACGTCAAGTGCCGTGTTGTACCCGCAGAGGCTGACGGAGCAGGCCGCATGACGCAGCATTTGACGGAAATCCGATCGTGCCGGCTCCACGATGAGATTTGCGGGCGCGCCGGCTTTGAGCGCGGTCACAACGCTCGCAGGTTCTGAACCGCCCACCAAAAGCCGCCATGTCCGGTCGGGCAGATCAGACGCAGCCCGGGCCGCGGTTTCAAAAAGATGATTGCCGACCGGACCGCCACCGGCGCTGACAATGATGTCGTCCGCGCCTAGCTGCCGGGGATGGGCTTCTGGCGGCTCCGGAGCGACATAGCCGGTATATCTGAGATAAGGGGAAAGACGATCCGAGACGGGCCAACTTGCCTCAAGCGGGGTCGCATCTGGATCGGAGTGGACCAGGACCCCGTCATAGTACCGGGTGACGATGTCATCCGTGCGCTCTGCCTTGGCAGGTTTCGAGGGGGGCGCCAGGATATCGCGGATCGAGCAATAGATGCGCGGCCGGGGCTGCATGTCGTGCGCGCGCTCCAGAAGGGCCAGAAACTCGTCGTTCAGGCTGCGCCGGCCAAAAGGGAAAAGCTCTGTGATCAGAATATCCGGCTTGGCCTGAACCATCGCGTTGCAGAGCGTTGCGGTGCGATTGGCAAGGTAAGCGGACGATGCCGGACTGCCGTCCGCTGTCAGCAGCCGAGAAAAGTCGGTGCCATCGGATTTCAGAGGTGGCAACTGAATGCGGGAGATGCCGGGCATTTCGGGCAACGCCAGGGCAAGGCCCCCGGATGCGATGCAGACGCTGTCGCCCCTGGCGGCAAAGGCGCGCGCCAGCATGTCGGCGCGGCGCAGGTGCCCGGTTCCCAAAAGATGCGTGACAGCGATGAAAACCTTCATAAGGCATCCTGAGAAACAAGGCGGATGGGCGCATCGGTCTCGGCGCCAAGCGACGACCCAAGCGTGATCACATATAAGCGGTTCCGCTTGATACGGAACGGTGCCGGACCCGAAAAATCCCAGCCATGCGCCATTGCAAGCAGAACCCGCATTACGCCAATATGCGTAACGGCAACCGTGTCCCGTTTCAGCGTTGCAAGCCAGGGCGAAAGGCGCGCCCTGATCTCGTCAGGGCTTTCCCCGCCCGGTGGACGATAGCTCCAGCCCCAATGCTCGATCGGCAGGTATCCCGAACCGGGTCTGTCGGCCAGTTCTGCTCCGTATTGCCCCTCCCAATCACCCCAGTTCATCTCGATCAGGGCGGGCTCTGTCGTTGCTTCCCGTTTGGCCACCAGGCGCGCGGTTTCTGTTGCGCGGCCAAGCGGACTGGCCACAAGATCGGCCTCCTCCCAAGGGGAGGGCAGGCCGAGATTGCCAAGGCTCACGCGGGCATCCTGATCGAGCGGGACGTCGCTGCGCCCCTGTATCCGACCGGCCCGGTTCCAGGCGGTATGGCCATGTCGAAGCAATGCAAGGCGGATCACGGCGCATTCTCCGCAAGTGGGCGCAAGGCGTCCGAAAGACGTTTCGCTGCCGACGCCAGAAGATGGTCGGCCGCGACCTTGGCGCGGGCTGCGTGCCCCTCTGCCGCGCGCAAATGGGGATTTGTCATCAGGCTCTCTATCCGTGCTGCCAGCGCGCGTGGACCGTCCTCGACGGTCGGTTGCGCGGCTTCGGCCAGCACGTCGATCACGCCCGGGCGGTTTTGCGCGACGACCGGCAAGCCAGCGGCTTGCGCCTCAAGATAGACCATTCCGAAGGCTTCGTTCACGCCCGGCCAGAAAAAGAGCGCCGCATCGCGGTAGGCTGACTGCAGCGCGTCCGGGGACAACTCTCCCAGAAATCTGACCCTTTCGGATGTCTCCTCAAAAAGCGCCTCGACGCTGGAACGGTTCGGACCGTCGCCTGCGATATCGAGCTTCCAGCCGGGTGTGCGCAGAAGGGGGAGCGTTTCGGCAATCAGGCGGTAGCTTTCCTGCTTGTCCCCTGCGCGCATCATTCCGGCGCTCAGAACGATGCTGTGTTTCTCGGGCCGGGCGGCTTCGGGCAGGGCGAGCCTTGGCAGGAAAGGGGGCAGGTGGATCAGACGCTGATGGGCGGGCCGGTATGCCTCCAGTGTTTCCTTGTCCTGAGCGGTCAGATAGAAAATCACGTCGGCCACATCGCAGGCCTTCTCCGCCGCTTCGGCAAATCGTGCCCAGCGGCCTGACAAACGCTTTCGCGCGCGCGTGGCCTCGATCTGGACATAGGGTTTGCCCTGTGCCCGGCTGAGCGTGGGTCCAAGAAGATCGGGCGCCTTGTAGTAGCTATGATAGGTCAGCCAGATGTCGAATTCTGCCGCTGACACGGCTTCGATCTCCGCCTTTGCCTGACGGAGTATCTGCTGCTGGCGTGAGGCATCTCCCTTGCCGTCACGGCTTTTGAACCTTGAGATCAGCGACACTTCGAACCCTGCATGTTCCAGTGCTTTGATCAATCCTCGCGCCATTTGGCGATCTCCCGACGGGACGGGATCGTCCGGCGCCTTCATGGGCGCATAGAACGCGATGCGGGTCATGCGCCTGACAGCATCTCGCTCAGACGGCGGGACAGCCGCTGGATCCCCGGTTCCATCTGAAAATCGGCGCGCAGCCGATGATAGGAGGCGTCGGCCATTTGCGCGGCGCGGTCGGGGTTTTCCGACAACGCGACGATGGCTTCGGCAAGGGTCTGCGGGTCGTCGCCCACCAAGGTGCCTTCGACACCGTCGGTGATGAATTCCGGAATGGCCGACACCGGGGTGGACAGGATCGGCAGGCGCTGGGACGCGGCTTCCATCAGCACATTTGGCAAACCGTCCCGATCCCCGTCCTCGGCCACGCGACTGGGCAGCACAAAAAGGTCGGCATGGCGCATCGCCTCGATCACCTCGGGCTGATCGCAGGCGCCGCGCCACGTAATGCGGGCGGAGATCCCGGCGGCATCGGCCTGCGCCGCAAGCGTCGTCTTCAGATCGCCGCCCCCGATATGGGTCCAGTGCCAATCGACGGTTTCGGGAAGCCGGGCAAAAGCGGCGAGCAGACGGTCAAAGCCTTTCTTTTCGACCAGACGTCCGACGGAGAGCATCGAAAACCGCCCCTGTGGGCTGCGCAAGATACGCGCGGGCGGAGGCGGAAAGCGGGCAAGATCCAGACCATGATAGACCAGATCAATCCGGTCGGGTGCCGCGGCCATATCCTTGAGGTGCTGGGCGCCGAACCCGGTGCATGTGGCACCAAAGGCCGCACCGGCCCGTGCCGGATCAAGCTTTTCCTGGATCTCCCAATCAGGGGAGGTCCAGATATCCTTTGCGTGGGCCGAAAAGCTCCAGGGCAGGCCGCGCATCACGGCTGCATATCGCGTGACCGATGCGGGCGTATGCAGGAAATGCGCATAAAGTCCTTGTGTTGCCTGCGGCAGTTCGGCGGCCATCACGCATGCTTGTCCAAAGCGGCGGATACGATTGTGCGACCGGTCACGCGCAAGATCCGACCGCCACAGGTCGTAGGCTTCGCGATATCCCGGCAGGCCGCGTGCGATCTCCCGGCACCGGGCGACGCGATCCGGTGCGTCGTGCAGATATTCGGGCAGATACCGCACCCTGGCTTTCAGCCTGTCATGCAGCGGATGGGTTTTCTGGTCCGTGGGATGTCTCAGCGACCAGATATCGAAACGATGGCCGCCTTCCTCCAGCGCGACGAGTTCCTGCGCGATGAAGGTTTCGGACAATCTGGGCCATCCCTTTACGACGACGGCGAGTGTAGGATTTTCAGTCATTCGGCTGCGCAGCGCCTTTCGGGGTTCAGCAGATGCGCAACCCGGCGTGTCACATAGTCCAGCCCATCAAGCACGCCGTCGGACATCGCGGCGGATGGTGGCGATTGCTCCGGCAAGGACCGGATGGCGCGGATCATGGCCTCGGTCGTCATGCCGTCGCGCTTTTCATCCAGCATGCGCACAAGGCCCAGATCCTCCGCACGGCTGGCGCGGATATATTGTTCAAGACGCGGCACCGTGCGGGGCACGATAACGGCAGGTTTGTCGAAGGACAAAACCTCGCAAAAAGTGTTGTAGCCGCCCATACAGATGACGCCCTGGGCGCCGGCGAACAGGGTTTCGATCTCGGATTCGAAGCCCACCGCACTCACACGACCATTCAGCCGCGCAACGCGGGCTTCAAAATCCTCCCGCGTGTCACCGGAAAGGAACGGACCATAGACCAGCTTGGCATCCGGTGTCAGATCGGGATCACGTTCGTAGGCCGAAAGGACGAGGTTCACGAGCGCCTTCCCATCCCCTCCGCCGCCCGGCGTGATCAGGATGTAGGGCGGCGCCTCCGCCGGATCAGGCTCTTCCTGCACCGTGCGGCGGAGATAGCCGGTCCAGTGCATTCTGGCCCTGACGGCATCGCTCAGCGGCAATCCTTCGGTCGGGTCATAGATCGAGCGCAGTCCGTAAACCCAGATTTCATCATAGAAGGTTTCCGCCGCGGTCAGTGCGCCCTTGCGGTCCCATTCCGCCGACAGCACTTCGGGTTCATCCAGAACGTCCCGCAGGCCCAGCACGATCTTGGTGCTGCCAGCCGTTCGCAACGTCTCAAGCGCAGGCAGCAACTCGCCGCGAAAGCCCGTGGGTTCCTTATCGACGACCAGCAGATCTGGTTCGTATTGCTCGATCGCGGACTGGATCAGCCCCGAGCGCAGAGCGGTCGTGCTGTCGATGTCCATCCCCAGCGTTTGCGAGACGTAGGTTCCGTCCCGGCGTTTGGTCACGCCGGGCAGGCGAATATGATCGACCCGCTGGGGAAAGGCAAAGCGGCCAGCCACCGGAGACCCGGTCAGAATCAGCGCAGAGGCCGTCGGATCCGCACGCGTGATCGCCGTCGCAAGCGTCTTGGAGCGACGCAAATGGCCCAGCCCGAACGTGTCGTGACTGTACAACATGACCCGCGCGGGCAGGTGTGGTGAGGACGATGCGGAGGCCTGAACCATGGTCTTGCCTTTGTCTTGTGCCAGGTCGGACTAAAGCCTCAGGTCGGCGCCTGATTTGCCGAATATCCCCTTGATGTCATAAAGAACGGCCCCCGTTTTGCCCAGCCTGCGGATGGCATCGCTTCCCATTGTGACGAATTGGTGATGAGCAACGGCCACAATAACGGCATCATAGGCCCCTTCTTGGGGGCTTTCGACGACGTTCACCCCGTGCTCTTCGCCCACTTTGGCCGCATCGACCCACGGATCATAAAGGTCCGCGGACACCGAATAGGATGCAAGCTCTTCAAAGATATCGGCTACGCGGGTGTTGCGTGTATCGGCGCAGTTTTCCTTGAAGGTGAACCCCATGATCAAAACGCGGGCTTGGGAAAGATCCATTTTCCGGGCCAGCATTTCCTTGATCAGCGTCTGGGTGACATGCTTGCCCATTTGATCGTTGATGCGGCGACCGGCCAGGATCACCTCCGGGTGATAGCCAAGCTGCTCCGCGCGGTAGGTCAGATAATAGGGATCGACGCCAATGCAGTGCCCCCCGACCAATCCCGGCTTAAAGGGTAGAAAGTTCCATTTCGTCCCAGCGGCTTCCAGCACTTCCAGGGTGTCGAGGCCGAGACGCGAGAAGATCAGCGAAAACTCGTTCACAAGAGCGATGTTGAGATCCCTTTGCGTGTTCTCGATCACCTTGGCTGCCTCAGCCGTCATGATAGAACTGGCACGGTGCAGCCCGGACTTCACGACGGGGGTATAAAGCGCCTCGACCCGGTCAAGGGTTTCGTCGTCCTGGGCCGAGATGATCTTGACGACATTCTCCATCGAATGTTCGGCATCGCCGGGGTTCACGCGTTCGGGTGAATAGGCAAGCTTTATCTGCTCACGCAGTTTCAGCCCGCTTCCGTCTGCCAGCGCTGGGCCGCAGATCTCCTCGGTCACGCCGGGGTAGACGGTGGATTCAACAACCACCAATGCGCCTTCGGTCAGATGCGGGGCAATCATCGCGCAAGCCGACAGAAGCGGAGACAGGTCGGGCTTGCGGGCGTCCGTGATTGGCGTCGGAACGGCAATGATGAAGACGGTGCAGCCCGCAAGGTCCTGCGAAGAGGTGCTGAACCGGGCGTTTGTCGCCTTCAGCGAGGTCTCGGACACTTCTCCATTGCGGTCCTGCCCTGCCGTCAGACCGGAGACCAGATCTGTATCGGTGTCAAAACCAAGCGTGTCGAAACCCGCGCGTGCCAGGGCCAGCGCAAGCGGCAAGCCGACATATCCCAGACCCAGAACGGCGATCTGTTCTTTCGCCAAATCCCTTGCCATTTCGCCACCCCATGCGCGTTTCGATGGCGAGGGTGCATCGTGCGACCCCTCTCGTCCGAACTTGCCTTCGGACCTCATCAATCTCCACGCCTAGGTATTCAAAACCGTCTGGAATGCAATCGCACATTCCGGAATGTGCCATTTCGGCCACCTTATCGGACATGTTGTGAGCCTTCGTGATCGACGGAGATGGCCTTTTCGGGCTTTAATCTTGCAGACATGCAACGACGCGCTGGCTTTTTTGCGTGAGGACGAGGTTTCGATAATGCGTTTGTTTCTTGCGGCTCTCTTTACCTTGATCGTCGGCCTGTCCGGAGGCCTCCCGGCGCAAGCGCAAAGCCTCTTGGGCCTTGGGACCTCGTCGGGGGAGACAGCGGAAACGCCCCCTGAAAACGATCTGGCAGAGACGCTGCGCGAAGCCGCCGAAGCCGGGCTGAGTGTTATCGTGGTCGATGGCAACGGAACCCTCCTTTCGGCGCCGCCGCCCGAGGTCGAGCCGGAAGAGGCGCCCGGCATGGGCATGGAGGGCGCGTCTGAGCTGATGAAAGTCCAGGCACGGACGCAGGCCTTTCGCGAGACGCTAGAGGAACGGCTGGCTGCCTTCCCGGATTCTGTGGACGAGGTCGCCTACATCCTCAGAGCGACAAGCCCCGACGGTCGGATCATGACCTATGTCGAGGCGCTGTTCTGGAGCGTTATCCTGTTCGCCGTGGGGCGGGTGGTCACTGTCGAGATTTACGGCAAACGCTTTGCCCGCCGGTTTGTGGTCGCGCGGATCCTTGAAAACCCGCAGGGTTATCGCGAGAAGATGCCCTTTCTCGTCTTCCGCTTTATCATGGGGATCGGGGGCACGTTGGTCACCATGCTCGTGGCCTATGTCCTAGGATCGCTCATCTTTGGGCCGGTCGAGGATCTTTCGCTTCAATTCACGATCACCGCGATCTACGTGACGTTTTTTCTTGCGCGGACGGTCGGGGATCTCTGGCGCATGGTTCTGTCGCCGTTTCTCAGTCAATACCGGATCCCGAAGTTTTCGGACCGGGATGCCAAGCGCCTGTATCATTTCCTGTTCTGGACAGCCGCCCTGGATATCTCGGTCATCATGTTCAGCACCTGGCTGGCCGATTTCGGGCTGAACTATAACGTCTATGCGATCGTCTACGGCGCGCTTTCGCTGGTGGTGCTCTTTGCCGAGATCCTGATGGTGCTGTTCAACAAGGCGGCCATCTCGAACGCGATCCGCAACGGGCGCCCCGCGGACGAGGTGCCCTGGCTGACGCGTTATCTGTCCTATCTCTGGGCCCCGGTGGTCATCGGCTATTTCATCTTCGGATGGTTCGAACTGGCCTTCGACCTGGTGTTGGAGCAAGACACCTCCATCCCGCTGATTGCTGGCGCTTATGGCGTGCTTCTGTCGATCATCGTGGTCTACGGCGTGATCAATTATCTCATCGAAAGCTACTTCGAACGGTCGCGCAGGCTGCAAGCCTTGAACGAGGCCGGCGGGGATGCGGATACGGATGAGGCTGCCGAGGAGCAGATCCTACCGCAAGAACAGCACCGAATGACGACCTATCAGCAATTGGCCCATCGCGTTTCGGGTATCCTTGCCTTTGTGGCGGGCAGCTATGCGTTGATCCGCATCTGGGACAGCGACAACGACATTCTGATGGATTCCGCTGTCGACCGGGCGCTTGACGTCGTCTTTATCATGTTCATCGGATACATCGTCTACCACGTCTTCCGCATCTGGATCGACAGCAAGATCGCGGAAGAAACCAGCGACATGCCCGAGGCGGAATTGGGCGACGAAGGCGGTGGCGCATCAAGTGCCAGCCGGCTTGCCACGCTCCTGCCGCTTTTCCGCAACTTCATCCTGGCGGTCGTTGTGGTGTCGATCATTCTGGTTGCGCTGCTTGAGCTGGGGATCAACGTCAGCCCGCTTTTCGCCGGGGCCGGTGTTGTCGGCCTTGCCGTGGGCTTTGGGGCGCAGACCCTTGTGAGGGATATCTTTTCCGGGGCCTTTTTCCTGCTCGACGATGCATTCCGCAAAGGGGAATATATCGACATCGGTGACGTGAAAGGGACGGTCGAGAAAATCTCGGTCCGCTCCTTTCAGCTTCGCCATCATCTGGGCGCTCTGCACACGATCCCGTTTGGCGAAATTCAAGTGCTGACCAATTACTCACGAGACTGGGTGATGATGAAGCTGCCGTTGCGCGTGACCTACGACACCGACGTCGAGAAGGTGCGCAAGCTGATCAAGAAGCTGGGGCAGGACTTGCTCAGCGACCCGGTGATCGGAGATACATTCATTCAGCCGCTCAAATCGCAAGGCGTGATCGAGATGCAGGACAGCGCGATGATCATTCGGGTGAAGTTCATGACCAAGCCCGGTGATCAATGGCTTGTCCGCAAGAAGGTCTTCCAGGAAATCCGGGATCTTTTTGAAAAGGAAGGCATCAAATTCGCGCATCGCGAGGTGACGGTCAGGCTGGCCGATGAGCCGAATGGCCCGATGACGCCAAAGCAAAAAGAGGCTGTGACCGGCGCCGTTCAGGCAGCGATGGACGAGGATCTTTTGGACGTCCACGAAGGGTCGGGAGACGACAGGTAATCCGAGCCGTCACTCCGATCCCTTCGAGTGCTTGAGAAGCTGTGCCAGATCATGCCGCATCGCGCAGATGGCATGGCATTGCGGAAATCCCATCATCTCCTCAAGCGCCTCGTCAAAGCTTTTGAGAACTTCGACTTCGCTTTCATACATCCGCTCCAAAGCGTCTGCATCCACGTCTCCGACAAGGGCTTGCAACGAAATCATGGTGTCGTTGACGGTAGGCATCAAAGACCCGTTCAGGTCTGGTGTGACGCCGAACCCTCGCAGCATACCAGACAATTCCGCCACATGGTTCTCATGCAGTCCGCGCAAACTTTGTGCGACGGCGCGTATTTCCGGCTCGGCCTCGTCCACGATGATCGAATATCCCGACAATGCATCGCGGCTGCGCGTGACGATAGTCTGAAGTTTTATCAGTGCTTCGTGGCTCGGGATCGTATCGACGTCCATTCCGCTCTCCTTCGCGTTCCTCTTTTCGGTAAACGCAAAGCCGGCACGGTCAGTTCCCGTGCCAGGCAGCAAAGATGGCCCGGCTAGTTTTCATAGGGGTCCAGACTGTCCCTGAGACCGTCGCCAAGAAAGTTGAACGCCAGCACGACGATCACGATCGGCAGCATCGGGATTGCCGTCCATGGATAGATCTCGATATTTGCGAGGTTCTGAGCGTCGTTGAGCATCACGCCCCAGCTGACCGCGGGCGCCCGCAGGCCAAGGCCAAGAAAGCTCAATGCCGTCTCACCCAGGATCATCGCAGGGATGGAGAGTGTAGCCGAGGCGATCAGGTGACTGACGAAATTCGGAAGCAAATGTCGTCGGATGACCCGGCCCGACGAGGCCCCCATCATTTCCGCTGCCCGCACATATTCTTCCTCACGCAGTGACAGGAACTTGGCCCGCACCGCCCGGGCGAGGCCGGGCCAATCCAGGATGCCCAGGATGATCGAGATTATGAAGAAAACGGCCACCGGCCCCCAATTGGACGGTACGGCCGCAGACAATGCAAGCCAGAGCGGCAATTCGGGCAAAGACCTGAGAACTTCGATTGTGCGCTGGATAAGCCAGTCAATCTTGCCGCCGAAATAGCCCGCGATGCTGCCAAAGCCGATGCCAAGGAAGAAAGAGACCGAGATGCCGATCAGCCCCACCGTCAGCGATAATTGTGCGCCGTAAAGAATGCGGCTGAAAACATCCCGCCCCAACCTGTCAGAGCCCAGGAGGAAAACCGTCGCACCTTCCGGCGCGCAGAAGAGATGCCGGTCGGTGCTGACAAGGCCTGCGAGCCGGTATGTTCCGCCGCGACAGAAAAACTGCAGCGGCATGGGACGGGAGAGGTCCGTTTCATATTGCCAGCGGAAGTTTTCCAGATCGACAAGCGCCGTTCGGGGATAGACGAACGGGCCCACAAACTCGCCCTCGTGGAACCAGTTGATGGATTGCGGCGGAGCGTAGAGGTAGTCGGCGTTCCGCTCGTTGGCCGTATAGGGTGCGATAAAGCCCGCGAATGGAAGCATCAGATAGCTGAACAGCAGGAAGATCCCCGAGATCAGGCCCAGCCTGTGACTGCGAAACTTCCGCCACACCAGCAGCCAGTTCGGCGCATCCATATCCGCCCGCTCGATCCGGTTGATATTCTCGTTCGGATCATAGGGCGCATCATCGACATAGCGGCCGTCGGGCAAGGTGGTCATGTCTCACGGGCTCCGTATCGGATGCGCGGATCGAGCAGCATGAGAAGAACGTCCGATATCATCGTTCCAATCAATGTGAGCAGTGCCACGAACATCAAGATGAACCCTGCAAGAAATTGGTCCTGGCTTTTGAGTGCCGCCAGAAGGGCAGGACCGATGGTCTGAAGGCCAAGCACGACAGAGACAAGGACCGATCCCGACACCATGGCGGGCAGCAGGTTGCCGATATCGGCGACAAAAGGATTGAAGGCCATACGGAGCGGATATTTCGTCAGCATACGCGCCGGGCTTAGCCCCTTGGCCCGCGCGGTTTCGACATAAGGTTTGCCCAGCTCATCCAGCAGGTTCGCCCGCAGCCGTTGCATCATGGCCGCCGCGCCGGACGTCCCGATGACGAAGGTCGGGACGATCAGATGCACCAGGATGGACCGCACCTTGTCCCAACTCATCGGCTCGCCCTCGAATTCCGGAGCCATCAGCCCGCCGATGGGCAGATCGAAGTATTTGTTGCCGTAGTAAAACAGGATCAGCGCAAGCAGGAAGTTGGGTGTGGCCAGCCCAAGATATCCGACGAAGGCGGCGGAATAATCGACCCAACTTTTGGACCGCGCAGCGGCGATTACCCCCAGGGGTAAAGCGACCATATAGACAAAGAGCACTGCCGCCAGATTGACCAGAACGGTCAGCCAGAGCGTGTCGCCAACAATCTCGGCCACGGGCTGATCGAATTCGAACGACCAGCCGAAATCGCCCTGGATAAGCCCCGAGAACCCGTTGGGACCGGGCGCGAACCCGATCCAGATGAGGTACTGTTCCCAAAGCGGCCGGTCGAGCGCGTATTCGCTGCGCAGGAACTCGGCCTGCGCCACGCCCTGGCTTTGTCCCGTGGCCCGTAACTCATTGATCTGGTTTGACAGATAGTCGCCGGGCGGCAGATTGATGATGATGAAGATGAGGGCTGACACGACAAGCAGGGTCAGCAGCATCGTCATCAGACGGTAGACCGCGTAGCGGAGTATGATCATTCGGCGGCCTCGGGCGCGAAATAGAACTCATCAACCCGATAGATGCCGAAATGCGAGCCCGGATCCCAAGACCAGGTGGCGCGTTCCGGCACGTTCCGAAGCCGGTTCGACACCACGACGGGTTGCGGCGCTTCGGCCATCAGACCGATGGCAAACACCTGATCGGCATGGATTTTCAGCATCTTTTGCCAGATGCGCGCACGCTCTTCGTCGGATTGAGAGTGTTCCCAGGCTTTCGCGTGCTTCATAAGAACCTGAGCGGCATCCATGTCGGGCGCTTCGCCTGCTTCGCCATGCGTTTGATAGAACTGGCCCCATTTCGGCCAGGCAAAGAACTCCTGATGCATCGGTGCCAGGTAGTCGGGAGACGTGTAGGGCTGCGGTAGACCGTTGTCCCAGCCAAACCAGACGGCGGCCATCGTGACGCCGGCGTTCACGCGGTTTCGCAGAATGTCGCGGTCCAGCGGGCGCATGACAAGTTTCACGCCCACATCGCGCCAGGTATCTGTGATGATCTGCAATGCATTCTCGACTTCCTGCCGTTCGCCGGCGGTTTCGATGACAACTTCCATCGGTCGTCCATCCGGCAGAAGGCGGATCCCGTCGGGGCCGCGTTCGGCAAGGCCCGCCTCGTCCAGAAGCGCGTTGGCCATGTCCGGGTCATAGAGCGCCCAGGCCGACAGATTGGCCGTGTCAAAGAAGGGGCTGCGGGAGAGCACGCTCATCCCCCCCTCCTTGGCCAGCCCGAAATAGAGTGCGCGATTGATCATCCGCCGGTCGATGGCCAGGGAGAGAGCGCGCCGGACGCGGACGTCCCGCAGAACGTCCCGCCAGACATCATCCGCGAAGTTCAGATTGGGATAGATGGCGATCTGCGATGCCGCCCCGTTGGCCCAGAGCAGTGTTTTGTAATTGCCCCCATCGGTCTCCCCCTTCTTGAGGACGGATATATCCCGAAAGCTGAGGCCGCGGGCCTGAAGATCGACTTCCCCCGCATTGGTCTTGGCCGCGATCAGGCCGCTGCCGACCACGTTCATCTCGACAACATCGATATAGGGCAGCTGCACCCCATTGGCATCGATGCGGTGATAGTAGGGGTTGCGGACAAAAATGTGTCGGCTCGACTTCTTGTCGCTCGCGCTCATCCACGGCTGAAGGGTGGGCAACAGCGGGTTGTCGAACTTGTACATATTGTCGAGCTTGTTGTGCAAAGCGGCCCAGCTGCGGACGCGCTTTTTCTCGATCGCGGCGGCAAGCTTTTCGGGGTCGGCAAAGGACGCATGAAACTGTTTGAGGTAATTGGCGGGCCTGTAGATGAACGGCGGTCTTGCCTGTGCGAGGGCGCGCAGGAAATAGGGGTTCGGCGCCTGCCATTCAAAGATGACCGTATGCTCGTCCGGAAAGGTAACCTCCGGCATCTGACCATCCACCCGCATCAGCTCTGACGGGCCGCTTGGGCTTAGCTCTTCGTTGTTGGCGACATGCACCCACCAATATTCAAAATCGGCCGAGGTGAAGGGGTGTCCGTCCGACCACTTGTGGCCAGGGCGCAGACGGAAGATGAACTTGCGCTCGTCGATTTTCTCGACCGCGGCCAGCAGATCGGGCACTAGATTGTATTCGTGATCATACCCCACCAGACGCGCATAACCGTAAACGACCATTTGCCGGATATCCTTGGAGCGCGACACCATCGTGCGAACGGTCCCTCCGGGGATGCCCAAGGTGCGACCCTTGGCCTCCAGCTCGACGATAAGCGGCAGGTCGGGGACCCGTTCGTCAATGGCTGGCATATCGCCCTTTTCGACTTCGTCGCTCCAGAACGGGGTCTCCTGCAGAACCGGTCGCGCCAATGTCGGCTGCGCCAGACATGCAATGCAGATCCCGAAAAACAGGGCAAAAAAGGTCTTCGACAGTGCGGTCCTAGACATAGCAGCGTACCTTATGGCCTGGCTCAACCTCGGTCAGGTTTGGAGCTTGGTCTCGGGTGAACCGGAAAGCATCGGGCCAGCTTTCCGGGCTTCCCGCGCCGTGCGCGACAAGCTTGAGATCGATGGGGCGCCCGATATCCGGTTCGGGCTGGGCGGCAATCAGCGCCTTGGTGTAGGGGTGTTTGGGATTGTAGAAGAGCGTCGCGGGCGGCGCCTGTTCCACGACCAGCCCTTGCCGCATCACGGCCACTTCGTCGGCAATCCGTGCCACAACGGCAAGGTCATGGCTGATGAAAAGATAAGACAGGCCCGCGCGATCCCGGATGTCTTCCAGCAAGGTCAGGATCTGTTCCTGAACCGAGACGTCAAGCGCGGAGGTCGGTTCATCGCAAACCAGTAAAGACGGATCGAGCGTGAGCGCCCGCGCAATCGACAGGCGCTGCCGTTGACCGCCAGAAAACGCATGTGGGTAGCGATAGAGCATATCGCGTTTCAGACCGACCCATTTCAGCATCTCCGCCGCGCGGTCCCGCCGTTCGCTGCGATTGCCGATCTTGTGGATCTCCATTGGCTCGGTCAGGGCATCCACGATCCGCATGCGCGGACTGAGCGACGAATAAGGGTCCTGAAAGACCATCTGCGCCTTTTTCTGAAATTCGATCCGTGCCCTGCGGTCCATGTCATGGACCGGTATCGCGGGTCCGTCCCTGTCGGGGTGAAACGTCACGAGGCTCCCCTCGTCGGGCTTCTCTGCACCCAGGGCGATACGGGCGCATGTGGTCTTGCCCGACCCGCTTTCGCCCACGATGGCAAGGGTCTTGCCCCGTGGCACGGTCAAATCCACGCCGCGACAGGCGTGGACATAAAGGCTGGGCTGCCAGGCCATGCCGCCCCGCATCTTGTACGTCTTCGAGACATTTCTCATCTCCAGGATGAGATCGTTGCGCACCGGCGCCGGGGCGGGCTTGGCGACGTCTGGAATGCTGGGCGCCGCGGCAAAGAGTTTTCGGGTATAGCCGTGGGCCGGGTCCTGCAGCACGGCCTTTGCCGGTCCCGCCTCCATGACGCGACCCTTGTTCATGACGACCACCTGCTCGGCCATGTTGGCGACGACACCCAGGTCGTGGGTGACCAGGATCAAAGCCATGCCAAGGTCCCTTTGCAGGTCCTTGATCAGGCCAAGCACTTGGGCCTGCGTCGTGACGTCAAGCGCTGTCGTCGGCTCATCCGCGATCATGAGTTCGGGCCTGGACACCATGGCCATCGCGATCATGGCCCTCTGGCGCATGCCGCCGGACAGCTCGAACGGATAGGCCGCGTATGCGCGCTCGGCATCCGGAAAGCCCACGCGCTCGAATGTCTCCAGGACGCGCTTGCGTGCGTCATCCATGCTGAGGCGGTCATGCAGGCAGAGCACTTCGCTCACCTGGTTGCCGATCCGGTGCAGCGGCGACAGCGACCGCATCGGCTCTTGGAAAATCATCGACACCTGGTTGCCGCGAACCGACCGCATCTGACGTTCGCTGATATCCGAAAGCACCAGTGAACCGGACCGACTGTTCAGCGTGACACGGCCCGACGTAAGGCGCGCGGATTTGGGCAGGATGCGCAGGATGGCCCGGCAGGAGATCGTCTTGCCCGACCCGGATTCACCCACCAAAGCGAGCGTTTCACCCGCGTTCACCGAAAAGCTGACATTCTGCACAACCGGATCTGCATCGCGAAAGGCGATGCTGAGGTCCTCAACGGTCAGCACAGCGGTCATTTTTTCCGAATCCACCCGGTTTTTTACTCATAAATCGCGCCAACACGGACACCGGCACGGAATCTTATCTTCACATTCGCCCCGGTCGTACACATGTGTCAAACCCCAAATCGTGATGCGCTCCGCTGCGTCATGGCCTACACATCGCACCGCGTCTCTGGCATCAGGGCGGTGCCGGACCATGCAAGGAGCAAAAGATGAGCCGCCTCGACCTGTTTATTGACCGCATGGTTTCGCAACGCGCCTGCCTGGATCTCGCCGTCGCCGAGACCGAGGATTTGCAGGGCCCGATCTACGAACTGGGTCTGGGGAATGGACGCACCTATCATCATTTGCGCGAGAAAGGTCTGTCCCGGGATATCTATGTTTTCGAGCGAGCCGTCGCGTCGCATCCCGATTCCACTCCGCCCGAAGATCGGTTGATCCTGGGCGAGGTGACCGACACCCTGCCGGATATTCTTGGGCGCTGGGGCCCAACCGCAAGTCTGATCCATGCGGATCTGGGCGGCCACAACCGGGAAAAGAACGATCTCTTTGCCCGAAAGATCTCGCCCCTGATCGAACCGATGTTGGCGATTGGCGGTATGATGGTGTCGTCCGACAGGATGTATTTCGAGCGGCTCAGCCAACAGCCTTTGCCAGAGGGCGCGGTGGAGGGCCGCTGTTTCATCTACCGTCGTGACGGCGCGTGACCGCGCACGCGCTTCTTTTTTGGGCAGCCTGTCGGCAATCGTGCATATTTCTTGCAACATTGTCCCGTGGCTCTAGGGTCGTGTTCATAGAATTTGCATTCTGCGACGGTCGCACCAGCGTCTGATGCGCAGATATGACAGGAGGATGGGGATGTCTCACTTTAAGCTTGCACCAATGATCGTGGCCATGGGACTGGCGGCATCTGCCGCCACGGCCGACGATCATGGTGAGAAAGTGGTGTTTGGTACGAACTGGCTGGCGCAGGCCGAACATGGCGGGTTTTACCAGTCTGTGGCGGACGGCACCTATGCGGAATGCGGACTGGACGTGGAGATTATCTCGGGCGGCCCGCAGGTGAACAACCGCGCGCTGATGCTGGCAGGACGGATCGACTTCCACATGGGCGGCGACATGCTGCAGGCCTTCAACGCGGTGAAGGAAGGGATCCCGGTCGTTTCGGTCGCGGCGATCTTTCAGAAACACCCGCAGGTCATCGTGGCCCATCCCGGCGAGGCGGATAGCTGGGAAGAGTTGAAAGACCTCACGCTGCTGATCGGCGACAATGGCTTTACCTCCTACTATCAGTGGATGATCGCGGAGCACGGCTTCACCGTCGAACAGCGGGAGCCCTATACCTTCAACCCCGCGCCTTTCCTGGCCGACAAGCGCAAGGGGATGCAGGGCTATCTGAGTTCCGAGCCATACCTGGTGCAAAAGGAAGCGGGGTTTGAGCCCAACGTCTTCCTGATCGCCGACGCGGGCTATTCTTCCTACGCCACAACCATCGAGACGATGGCGGACACGATCGAGAATGAGCCGGAAAAGGTGAAATGCTTCGTCGATGGTTCGCTGACCGGCTGGTACAACTACCTTTATGGCGACAGCAGTGCGGCGGATGAACTTATCAAGGCAGCCAATCCGGACATGACGCAGGACAAGATCGACTTTGCCAAGGCCATGATGCGGGATGAAGGCATCGTGGACAGCGGCGCGGCCCTTGAGCTGGGCATCGGTTCGATGACGGACGAAGTGATTGGCGATTTCTATCAGAAGATGGTCGATGCGGGTGTGTTGGAAGACGGGCTCGACTGGCAATCCGCCTATACGCTGGAATTCACCAACCAGAAGGTTGGAATGGATCTGCGCCCGGGCAACTGAGCCTTTCCGCGCCGGGACGTGCGCGTCCCGGTGCCTGACATCCGAAAGACGTCGATGACCGCTGCCGCTCCGAAAGACGCCCGTCCGCTCCTTCTGCGTATGGAAGGGGTCGACAAGACTTTTGCCGGGCAGGTTGTGGCATTGAAAGGCATGTCTCTCGACGTGCGACAGGGTGACTTTATCTCGCTGCTCGGCCCGTCCGGATGTGGCAAGTCCACCGCATTGCGCTTGATTTCGGACCTGCTGCATCCGACAGCGGGGCGGATCGCTTGGGAAGGGCGCCACGATCATGGTGATCTGGGTGTGGTCTTTCAGGAACCTACCCTCATGCCGTGGGCGACGGTGGCACAGAATGTCTGGCTGCCTTTCCGGTTGCAGGGCCGCAGCTACAACGCGGTCAAGGACGAGATCCTAGAGGCATTGAAGCTGGTCGGTTTAGAGAATTTCCAGAACGCTTACCCGCGTGAATTGTCGGGCGGCATGAAAATGCGCGTCTCGATCGCGCGGGCCATGGTCACGCGGCCCCGGCTGATCCTGATGGACGAACCCTTCGCCGCTTTGGACGAGATCACACGCTTCAAGCTGAACAACGATCTGCTGGAGCTGAAAGAAAAAATCGGCTGCACGGTTATCTTCGTCACCCATTCCGTTTTCGAAAGCGTGTTCCTGTCCGACCGGATCGTGGTGATGGCCGCCCGGCCGGGCAGGGTGATCCGTGAACTGAGCGTGGATGCCCCTTATCCACGCGACGACGTGTTCCGCACCTCGGCCGACTACGCGGCCCATACCCGCGAGGCCACGGACGCGCTGCACGCGGCGATGGGAGAGGCGGCATGATCTTCTTCTCGATGAAAATACGGATAGTCCCGCCGGGCATCATGGAGCGCACCGCATGAGCATCGTCGAAGAGCGCCCGCAAAGCCCGGTGATCGACGCCGACGAGGCCGCGCGCCTGCGCGCGGCCCGGTTCGAGCGGATCGGCAAGTGGACCCTTCCGGTCCTCACATTGCTGGCCGGGCTGCTGGTCTGGGACCGGATCGTCGTCTGGAACGAGATCCCGCATTACATCCTGCCAGGGCCGCTTCTGGTCTTTGAGACGTTGATCAAGGATTGGGCCATCCTGTTCAACGCGCTGCTGGTGACGTTGCAGATCACACTCATGGCGTTGGCGGCCGCGGTTCTGGGCGGGGTCGGCCTTGCTGTGCTCTTCACCCAAAGCCGCTGGGTTGAAATGTCGTTTTATCCTTATGCGGTGATCTTGCAGGTCACACCGATCGTTGCGATCGCGCCTTTGATTTTCATCTATGTCGACAGCCGTCTTGCCGGGCTCTTGCTCTGTGCCTGGCTGGTGGCGTTCTTTCCGGTTTTGTCGAACACCACGCTGGGGCTCAACTCGGCCGACCACAACCTGCGGGACCTTTTTCGCATCTACGGCGCCACGCGCTGGCAGAAGCTGCGCTATCTGCAATTGCCTTCCGCCTTGCCCTATTTTCTGGGTGGTCTGCGCATCGCAGGCGGGTTGAGCCTGATCGGCGCGGTGGTGGCTGAATATGTCGCCGGCACGGGCGGTCTGGAATCGGGTCTGGCCTTCCGGATCCTCGAAGCGGGCTACCGCCTGAATATTCCGCGCATGTTCGCGGCCCTGATCCTGATCGCGGGGACGGGTGTGATTATCTTTGCAGGGCTCAGCTTTCTCAGCCATATGTTGCTGCGCAAGTGGCATGAGAGTGCCATCAAACGTGAGGGTTAATGCAATTCCGCGCTCTGCCCAGCGGCCCGATCACACTTGAGAATGTCACGATCCCGGCCTGCCTTCTGGGACGACAAGGCGATCTGATCCGGACCGATCTGTCCATTGCCGAGGGTCGTATTGCAGAGCCGCAGCCGTTGGCCATCGACATGAACGGCGCGATGGCGTTTCCGGCTTTCATCGACATGCACGTTCATCTCGACAAGGGCCATATCTGGGGCCGCGCGCCCAATCCCGATGGTACGTTCACCGGTGCGATTGAAACGGTGGGCGCCGACCGGCAGGCGCATTGGAGCGCCGAGGATGTGCGCCGCCGAATGGAATTCTCGCTGCGCTGCGCCTATGCGCACGGGACCCGCGCGGTGCGCACCCATCTCGACAGTATCCCGCCGCAGGATGACATCACATGGCCGGTGTTCCGCGAGTTACGCGCGGCCTGGGCGGGCCGGGTCGATCTGCAAGCTGCCTGCCTGATCGGGTGCGACGGATTCTCGGAGGACGGCGCATTCGTGCATACGGCTGATCTGGTGGCGGAATCCGGCGGCGTTCTGGGCATGGTGACCTATCCCGTCCCTGATCTGCGCGAGCGGCTGACAGGCTTTTTCCGCATGGCGGAGGCGCGGGGGCTGTCCGCGGATTTCCACGTGGACGAAACGATGGACCCGGAGGCCGAAAGCCTGCGCCTGATTGCCGAAGTCGCGCTTGAGACGGGATTTGCCAGGCCGGTCGTTGTGGGTCATTGCTGTTCGCTGTCGACCCAGGACGAGGCGCGTGCGATGGAGACGCTGGACCTCGTCGCGCGGGCGGGACTTCACGTCGTGAGCCTGCCGCTCTGCAACCTCTACCTTCAGGACCGGCATGCGGGGCGAACACCGCGCGGGCGGGGCATCACATTGGTGCACGAGATGAAAGAGCGGGGGATCAACGTGTCGTTCGCCTCGGACAATACGCGCGATCCGTTCTATGCGTATGGCGACATGGACATGCTGGAGGTCATGCGGGAGGCCACGCGGATCGGGCATCTCGATCACTCCGCCCCCGATTGGAGCCATGCCTTTCTGACCAATCCCGCCCGGGCCTGCGGCTTCGACGCACCCTCGCTTGCTGTCGGCGCACCCGCCGATCTGGTGATCTGCAAGGCGCGGAGCTGGACGGAGCTGTTCGCCCGTCCGCAGGCGGACCGGATCGTGCTGCGCGAGGGGGAGCCGATTGACCGGACCTTGCCGGATTACGCTGAACTGGACGATTTGATGAGGATGCCATGACACCGAATGTCGCCGCCGCAAAGGCCGCTTTGAGCCATCTGGAGATCGAAGAAAGCGATGCTGCGATCAAGTCGAAGAGCCGCGACTTTTTCTGGTATTCGCCGGTTCTGAAAGACCGGCTGGATCATGTGGTGGCCGATTTCGTGGTCTCGCCCAAAAGCGAGGCGGAGGTGATCGAGATCCTCAAGGTCTGCTATCAGCACGATTGCCCGGTCACGACCCGAGGGGCGGGGACGGGCAATTACGGGCAGGCTATGCCGCTGGCGGGGGGCTGCGTGATGCATCTCAAGCACATGAGTGCGGTCAAGGAGGTGCATCCGGGCCGGGTGATCGTGGAGCCGGGCTGCCTGCTGAAAGATCTGGACGCGGAATGCATCGCGCAATCAGGGCAGGAGATCCGGATGTTCTCCTCGACCTGGGCTACGGCGACGATTGGAGGATTCATCGCGGGCGGTTCGGGCGGTGTGGGGTCGTGCACTTGGGGGGCGCTGCGCGATCTGGGTAACATCATCCGGCTGCGCGTGGTGACGATGGAGGAAGAGCCGCGCGTGCTGGAGTTTCGCGGGGAGGAGCTGGCCCGGGTCAGCCACGCCTACGGCACGAACGGAATCATCACGGAGATTGAGATGCCGTTGGCACCGGCCTACGACTGGGTGCATATGTTTGTGACGTGCGAGGACTTTCCGGATGCGGTGCGCTTTGCGGAGGATCTGGCCAACGAGGACGGCATTCTGATCAAGCTCGTCTCGGTCTACGAGGCGCCGGTGGCGTTTGATTATTTCCAGCGGGTGAAGCCGCATGTGGATACAGATGCGAACCTGATCGGGCTGATGGTGGCGCCGCATTCGATGGACGGGTTCGAGACGTTTCTGGCGCGGCGACCGGAAGCAAAGCTGATCTATCGCAGCGATGCGAGCACATGGGAGAGGCAGCCGGGGCCGGTTTTTGAATATGGCTGGAACCACACGACGTTGCGCGCGCTGAAGGTCGATCCGTCGATCACCTATCTGCAGGTGCGCTATGCGGATCCGGATCAGTTGAAGCTGATCGAGCAGATCCGGGAAGAGTTCAGCCCGGAAGTGCTGCAGCATCTTGAGGTGATGCGGGATGGGGGAAAAGTCATCTTCGCGGGCCTGTCGCTGGTGAAATTCACGACGGAAGAGCGGCTGGACGAGATTATCGCGCGGCACGAGGCGGTTGGGGCGATGGTCTTTAATCCGCATCGCTATACGCTGGAAGAAGGCGGACGGCAGACGGTGGATGACACGCAGCTTGCATTCAAGAGGGAAGCGGATCCAAAAGGGCTGCTGAACCCGGGCAAGATGATTGCCTGGGACGATTCGGATTGGGGATATGAAAGGATGTATGCCTATCCGGGGTTGAAGGCGGCGGAGTGAGGCGGGCCGCTCATCCGCCCTGGCGGGCGTCTTCGCGGTGAAGCGGGCGCTGGTGCTCTTCGCGCATCCCTGTGCGGAAAGCTTTTCGGCGGCTTTGAACGCGCAAGTGGTGGCACAGTTGCAGGCGAGTGGCTGGGATGTGGATGTTTGCGATCTGAATGCCGAAGGGTTTGACCCGGTGCTGAGCGAAGCGGAGCGCAGAGGCTATCATGACGTGGGCCGCAACCGGGCGCCGGTCAGCGCATATGTCGAGCGTTTGCACGCAGCCGAGGCACTCGTGATGGTCTTTCCGGTCTGGAACTTCGGATATCCGGCTATCCTGAAAGGGTTCCTTGACCGGGTCTTCTTGCCGGGGGTGTCTTTTCGGCTGGAAGAGGGGCGGGTGGTACCGAACCTTACGCATATCCGACGGTTGGCGGCGGTCACGACTTACGGCGGCACGCGCCTGCGTGCCCTTTTATGCGGCGATCCCCCGCGTAAATGCGTCACACGTGCAGTTTGGCACGTATGCCGTCCCGAAAAAATGCGGTATCTTGCGCTTTACGACATGAACCGGGCGAGCGAACAGAGACGAGCGCAGTTTCTGGACCGGGTGGGGCAGGAGATGGAGGCATTTTGAATGCGGGCACTCGTTGTCTATTCACACCCCCGAGAGGGCAGTTTCAACGCGGCCATTAGGGACCTCGTTCTGGACAAGCTTCAGGCGGCCGGGGCAGAGATCCGGCTTATTGATCTTTACAAGAGCGGGTTTGATCCGCGGCTCACCTCTCATGAACTGGATATCTACGAAGATACCAGCATGAACACACACCACATCGCGGAGCAGGTGGATGCGCTGCGTTGGTGTGATACTCTGATTTTTGTCTATCCCACCTGGTGGTACGGTTTGCCGGCGATGCTGAAGGGCTGGCTGGACCGGATCATGGTGCCGGGCATTGCGTTTCTGATGCCGGATGAGGCCAATCCCGATATTCGCCCGGGCCTGACCCACGTCAAGAGGCTGGCCGTTTTCACCACCTGCGGCGCAAGTTGGTGGCTCACCCGGCTTGTGGGCGCTCCGGGCAAGCGCACACTTCTGCGTGGCGTGCGATTTATCTGCGCCAAGAGGTGCAAGACGGCGTTTGCGGCCCATTACCTGATGGATAGTTCGACACCGGAGAGCCGGGCCGCCCATCTTGGAAAGGTGGCGCGCAAGATGGATCGGTTCATCGGAGACGTGCCGGTTCCGCAACCGGTTCGCGCATGATCCCGGTCCTGGATGCGCGCGAGATCGAAAGCGATCCGGATCACTTTGCACACGAGATCGGACGGGCCTGCCGTGAGGTGGGCTTTTTCCTGCTTGAAGGGCACGAAATAGACGAGCAGCTGATTGCCGCTGTCTTTGAGCAGGGAGATGGGTTTTTCGCCCAGTCTGACGAAGCAAAAGCCCCCCTCTCGATCCTGAAAAACCCGCATAATCGGGGGTGGGCCGCTCTGGGCAGCGAGCGGCTTGATAGCGAAAGCGGGCAGGTGGATCGGAAAGAGGCGTTCAATGTCGGTTTCGACCTGGCCTCTGATGACCCGCGTGTCGTGGCCGGAGAACCGTTTCGCGGTGTCAATGTGTGGCCCGACTTGCCCATGTTCGAAGAGACGTTGCTGAGCTACTACGATGCGGTTTGGCGCTTGGGGGTCCGAGTACATGGCGGTCTGGCGCGTGATCTGGGACTGGAGCCCGGCTATTTCGACCCGTTCTTTGATGCCCCGATGGCAACACTGCGATTGCTGAGCTATCCTGCCGGAACGGGTGTGGCGGGCGAGATCGGCGCGGGCGCACATACCGACTACGGCTCTATCACGCTGTTGATGACGGACGGAGAGGCCGGACTTCAGGTGCGACCCCGCGGTGGGGATTGGATCGATGTCCCCCATAAGCCGGGTGCCTTCGTCGTGAACATCGGGGACTGTCTGATGCGGTGGAGCAATGATATCTATGTATCAAACCCGCACAGGGTCCTGCCGCCGGCCCGGCCGCGCCGGTCCATTGCGTTCTTTCTTGATCCCAATCCGGACGCTCTCATCACGGCCTTGCCGGGCACGGGAACGCCGAAATACACGCCGGTGACGGGCGCGGACTATCTCCGCTCCAGACTGGATGCGACATATGAAAGGGAGAGCGACGCCTGATGCGCCGACTTGATTGGGCGGAATACCGTTACGCGGAATTTGCCGCCTGCGATCCGATGGAGACCATAGCGATCCTGCCGACCGCGGCGATCGAGCAGCACGGTCCGCATCTGCCGGTCGGGACGGACGCGATGATCGCACAAGGGATGCTGTCGGAGTTGCGAGAGCAGTTGCCCGACGACCTTGATGTGCGGATCCTCCCGATCCAGTCAATTGGCAAGTCCAACGAGCATCTCTGGGCTGGCGGAACCCTCACCCTGAGTGCCGCCACGGCGCTTGCGGCCTGGACCGAAATTGGCCTGTCGGTCGCGCGGGCGGGTCTTCGGAAGATTGTGATCGTGAACTCTCATGGCGGCAATCTCGATCTGATCTCTGTACTGAGCCGGGAATTGCGCGTGCAGGCAGACATGCTTGCGATAAAGTGCCAATGGGGAAGCTTCGGATATCCGCCGGAGATGTTCAGCGAGAGGGAGCTGACATTCGGGATCCATGGTGGAGATATCGAAACCTCGCTTATGCTGGCGTTTCAGCCGCATACCGTGGATATGGCACAGGCGGCGGATTTTCCGTCTACGGCCGAGACGACCGAGATTTCGCCAATCGGGCCGATCAGCCATGGCTGGATCGCCAGCGATCTGAATCCAGCCGGTACGGTGGGAGAGGCGCATCTGGCGACAGCCGAAAAAGGGCGGTTGACGGCGGAACATCAGGTTCGGGGTTTGATCGATCTGCTTTATAAGGTGAAGGCGATGCCACTTCCGTGACGGAGTGTCGCAAAGGCCGGCTTGTAATCCCGATGTTGCACTTGCCGGGCACCCTGAGCTTTAGCATGGAGGCCGGGTTATGAAAGACACGTTGAACAACAAAACCTACGACGATCTAGAGGTTGGCATGACCGCGCATCAGACGCGGCTTTGCCGGGCGGATGATCTTTATGTTTTTGCCAATGCGTCGGGAAATCTGAACCCGATGCATCTCCCGAAAGCCGATGGCGACGGAGATGGGGAGCCGGAGGCGCTGGCGCCCGGCATGTGGGTCGCCTCGCTCATCTCGGGCGTTTTGGGGTGCCAGTTGCCCGGCCCGGGAACGCTCTATCACAGTCAGAACCTCAGGTTTGTGAACCGTGCCCACGCGGGCGACGAGCTGACGGCCCATGTCCGGCTGACCGCCAAGGGGGCGGACCGGAAGGTGCGTTTCGACACCTGGGTGGATCGCGCCGATGGGGTGCGCATCCTGGAAGGGGAGGCAGAGGTTTTTGCCCCGGAACGTTCGGTGCAGTTCAGCACCGGCGACTTGCCCGGCCTGACCGTCCGCCGGCACGAGCATTTCGACCGGCTTCTGGAAAAGGCGGCGCCCTTGCCTGCCATCCCGACGGCGGTTGTCGCACCAGAGGAGCCTGACGCGTTGGCCGGGGCGATCCTGGGGGCGGAGCATACGCTGATCACGCCGATCCTGATCGGGGATCCGGCCAAGATTGAAGCGGCCGCGGAAGTCGAACGCATCGACCTTGCCCCGTACCGGATCGTTGCGGAGCCAAGCCACAAGGCCGCGGCTGCCCGCGCCGTTGCGATGGTGCATGAAGGCGAGGCGGCAGCGGTCATGAAAGGGCATCTGCACACGGACGTTCTGCTGGCCCAGATCGTCAAAAGTGACGGTGGTCTGCGCATCGGGCGGCGGTTGAGCCATGTCTTCGTGATGGATGTGCCGGGGCTTGAGCATCTGCTGATGGTCACGGATGCGGCGATCAACATCTCGCCTGATCTGCAAACGAAGGCCGACATCATTCAGAACGCGATCGATCTGGCCCTCTCACTTGGGATCGAGGAGCCGAAGGTCGGTGTTCTTTCCGCGGTCGAGGTGGTCAATCCGGCCATCCCGTCCACGCTGGATGCTGCGATCTTGTCCAAGATGGCCGAGCGTGGACAGATCACCGGCGGGCTGGTCGACGGCCCACTGGCGATGGACAATGCCATCGATCTTGGGGCCGCACAGACCAAGGGCATCCGGTCGCTTGTCGCCGGGCGCGCGGAAATCCTGGTCGCGCCCAACATGGAAGCGGGCAACATGCTGGCCAAGGAGTTGACGTTCCTGGCCCATGCAGAGGCGGGCGGCGTAGTGATGGGCGCGAAATGCCCGATCATCCTGAACAGCCGGGCAGATGATGAGCAAGCGCGCCTTGCCTCCTGCGCCGTGGCGGCTTTGAACGCCTGGGCCCGAACTGGATGAGTGCGATCCTGACGCTGAACGCGGGCAGTTCGTCGCTTAAGTTTTCAGTGTATCGGGCGGGTGAAGACCCTCAACTGGTCGGGCAAGGCCAGGTCGAAAACCTGGGAGACGCGGCGCGGCTCTTGCGCGACGGCGCTGATCCCGTCGAGATCGGTGCGGCGGATCATGCGATTGCCCTTGGCGCTATTTTCGAGGCCGCGCGCCCCTGGCTGGGGGAGGGGCCACCGGTTGGCGTGGGTCATCGGATTGTCCATGGCGGGGTGGACTTTGCCGGACCGGAGCGCCTGAGCGATGACGTCATGACGCTTCTGAGGGCGTTGGAGCCGCTGGCGCCGTTGCATCAGCCCCATAACCTTGCCGCCGTTGACGCCGCGCGCCAGGCCTTTCCCGATGCGGTGCAGATCGGCTGCTTTGACACCGCGTTTCACAACGGTCACCCCTTCGTCAACGACATCTTCGCGCTGCCGCGCCGCTTCTATGAAGAGGGCGTGCGTCGCTACGGGTTTCATGGCCTCAGCTATGATTTCATCACCGGACAATTGACGCGGGATTGGCCGGAGCTTGCCGAGGGACGGGTCGTAATCGCGCATCTGGGCAACGGCGCGTCCATGTGTGCCGTGCGCAACGGCCAAAGTGTCGGCTCCACGATGGGTTTTTCTGCGCTGGACGGGCTGCCAATGGGCACGCGGTGCGGGCAGCTTGATCCGGGCGTTCTGCTCTATCTGATGGACCAGGGCATGACATCGAAGGAGATCGCCCGCCTGCTGTATCAGGAAAGCGGGCTCAAAGGCCTGTCAGGGATGACCCACGACATGCGGACGCTTCTGGCGAGTGGTGCGCCCGAGGCTGGGCAGGCGATTGATTACTATGTCTTTCGGATCCGGCGGGAACTGGGCGCGATGGCCGCGGTTCTGGGCGGGCTGGACGCCTTTGTCTTTACCGGGGGCATCGGGGAAAACGCGGCTGAAATACGCGCCCGTGTGTTGGACGGTATGGATTTCCTGGGGCTGGCCGTCGATGCCGGGGCCAACATATCAGGTGCTGCGCGGATCAGCAGCGGCCCAGTGCCGGTCCTTGTAATCCCGACCGACGAAGAACGTGTGATCGCGCGGGCTGTCAGTGAATGGCAGCGGCAGCATGCGATGTAAAAGGCAACGCGCGGAGGGGGACAATCCTGGGACCGTTCTGTCCCCCTCCGACGGCAACAGCCAGAACCGGCGCGACGCTCAATGGGATGCATATGCGCCGGGAGTGGTGGCTATTGCAAACTCATCGTCATGCCCTGAGACGTTCGAAACTGGTTCGCGCTGAGCCTCTCCAGATAGCCGCATCGCGGCTGGTTGCCCCGAACACCGCTGATACAAAGCTGGCCATCTGCGAAATACCATTCTCCGTCACGGTTCATCCGGTTCGAACGGACGGCAACTGTCCCGTCGGCTGAATACATCATGGTGAACGTCATACCGCGCAGTTGCGCCGTCAAAGGTTTGTCGAGGATGTGCTGCTGGAACGCAATCTCGTCCACGATCTCGCCTTGCGCGCGCACCGGATGCGTCATCCAAAGACCAATCAAGATCGCAATGCTCAAAAACATGATCCGCATGGGGCGTACCCTCTGTGTTCGTCGTGATCGTGTAACGAGCACGCGGACTGCTTCCGTCGCGGAAATCTCTCTTTTGAAAATCGCTGTTTGAAGGGGGATGTCGCTGAAGGCTCTTGTGACCCAAAGGGCTTCTAGCGTCAGTGTATCGGGGCTCACATTACGTGTCCCCGACGATCCGGGCCAAAGCTTTGCGGCCAAACCTGTCGTGGTTCGTTAAAGGCCGAGCATAGGCGGCCCGCGCCGTCGTCATCGGGCGGACCGCTTGGCTTTGGGCGAGGTTATTCGGCCGCGATCGCGTCCATTTTGGCGGCCTCTGACGTGGTCCGTGTCCACGTCAGATCGCCGGTGTAGCGCCAGGCCATGCGGCCATCGTCGTCCATGGCGAAAAGGCTGAGCCAGCCATTGTCGAACAAAGCCCGCACGTCCGCGTGACGCGACAGGATGTCGGTCATCGCTTCGCAAGGGGCTTCGATCACGACAGTCAGGCGCAGCGGATCGTGCACCAAACGCTCGCCATCATGAACCGATTGCAGCGGCAGGCCCGCGCGCAGCGCCCCGCCATTGCCCTCCAGAACGCCGATGCCGCCAGTCACGTTGTGCAAGAGCTTGTTGCCGCCGCCAAACGTATCCGGTGCCACTGACGAGCCGTAATATTGCAGGCTGATCCAGCTTGCCACCACAACGGGCGCGGTCATGATCAACTCCAGCACGCCAAAGCCCTCATCCGCGCGCCAGTCGTAGCTATGCAGGAAACTGCGCCCGCCGAGGTCCAGTTCGGATGTCCGGCCGCGCGGTGCTGCGACAAAGGCGCTGCATCCCGCCAGGCCCCATTCCGCCCGCAATTCGGCCCAGTCGGTGCTGCGGCGGGCGATGTCTGCCTCTCCCGCGGCGCGGGGCAGGCGCAGGGCACGCTCGGCCCGTGCCAGACGCCCGGCATCGCGCAGCCAGCGCCGCAGCAGGATCAGATCCTGCGCATGATCCGCCGACGGGCAATCATCCTCGTAAAGCGTGACGTCGTCCGTCGTTGTGTGATGCAGCGCGGGAACGAACAGCGTGTCGCTTGGGATGGCGATGCCACGATCCGACAGGCCCGCGCGAATGTCAGGGTCGTTCAGCAGGCCGGTCAGCAGACGCGCGTTGACTTCGCCCGAAAAGCCACCACAGGCGCCGCATTGCAAGGCGCTGGCATGGGCGTTGTTGACCACATCCGCACCATGGCCCGCCAGCATCACGATCCGCGCGAAATTGTCGGTGAGAGACATCGCCTTGAGGATCGTTTCCGCCGTCTGCAACCGCGTCTCGGTGTCAAGGTTGGGGTCGAATTGCGGCGCGGGATCAGCCTTGCCCTTTTTGCCGATGCCCATGGCATCCCGCAGCAGCTTACCGGCATAGATGGGGCCCGTCGCCTCGACAAAGGCAAACGACGATACTGCGGCAAGCTTGAAACGGCCCCAGGCCCGTGCCGCCCGCGCGGCGTAGCGTTTGGCCAGATCATCTTCCTCGGGTTCGTTCACGCTGCTCATCATGCCCGCAGGCAGCAGGACGGGGCCGCGTCCTTCGACCACGTCCGACGCACTTGCCTTGTGGGCGACCGGCAGGCCGAAAAACCCGGCGAAACCGATGGTGTCGATCCCCGGATCGAGGCTTTCAAGGGCGCGGCGGAACACTTCGGACCTGACATCGATGCAGAAGGCGGCCTGAATGGCCGGTCTGTTAGTCCGTTCAGGCTGCTTTGCAAGGGTTTCGAACCGGTCCGCGAGCAACCGCTGCGCTGCGCCTTCGGCAGCGCTTTGCAAAAGGCTGTCGAGGATGTCGTCCTGGGATGGAACAAGCGGTTCGACATGCGCCGAAAGCACTTCGGTCCACCGCTCCTCGATCTGGTCCTGATACTGGATGAAAAGGGCTTCTTCCCAGATCAGGCGAATTGCCAGCAGATCGGTCACCGTCGTCACCGTGTCCCCGGCAAGCTCCGCCTGCCAAAGCTGATAGCGGGCGTATTGCGACCAGCCGCCGAGATCCATCAGAAGCCGATGGAACGCGGTATCGGCGGCATCGGGCAAGATCCCCAGGCGCTCGGCGGCAGCGCCAAGGGCCCGCCAGGCATTCCGGGAGGTGCGATCGACATGGGCGGCAAATTTGTTGAGCCCCAATATCTCGGGCGTCAGATCCCGGGTCGCAAAGGCGCGCCAGGCCGCGAATGCGCCGCCACGCCGCTGAATGTGCCACAGGGCCTGACCGGCATCAAAATAGCTCGCCGCCCAGACACCGATCCGTTCGTCGATGATGCCGGGCCAGTCAATGCCCGAGACCTCGGCTGCCAGGTCGGCGATTGTCGGCAAAGCCTCGGCCTGCGCGCGCGGGGTATTCGCTTGCTCCTTGAGCATAGCGATATCGACATCGATATCCGCGCCTCCGCAGGCTGCACGCAGGTCGTCATCGGTGAGGGTGCCGTCAGCGATCCGTTGAGCAAAGTGCGCCCGATCCGGGGTGACAGGTGTCCCGCTGACCCGCGCCAGGCGTGCAGCCGTCTGCGGAAGCGTCTCGTGAACCTGGCCCAGATAGGGGTTCACAGCCACGCTGGAGGACAGCGGAAAGAGCGGCGGGATCTGGCGCGCGGCGGCATCGGCCTTTGCGACAAGCTCCAGAAGAGCGGCGGAATAGACGTGGTGTTGGTTGCTCATATCAGCCTCCGGTCGAAACGCGCTGGGATGTTGGGGATGCGGGGCGGGACCATCCGCCCAGCACGCGGTCAAAGATCGCATTGGCGTAAAGACCGTTGTTCAGATGCACCCGCAGACCGGCCGCAGCCGGATGTCCGGCCCAAAGCGGGAAGGTGGCCTGCGCGATGGCAACCGCGCCAAAGCTGATCAGTGCAAGCACGATGAGAGCCCATTCCAAAGGTCCGGGTCCCGGTGTCGCGGGCAGGGTGCCTGCGGTCAGGGCTTCGGCTCCGGCTTGCAACACGAAATAGCTGATCGATGCGGCAAGCGCATAGATCGCTGTGCGTTGGGTCAACACCCGTGGTGCCGCATCGGCCAGGCCCTGAGCGATCAGATAGGCCACGCCGAAGATCAGGATGGCACCCAGGGCAACCGCTTGCGGCGACTTCTCGACCAGGCCGAAGGCAAATCCGACCACGGCATAGATTGCGAGCGCGGCAAGAAAGGCGCGCGCGACGGCGCCGGCGCTGGGCACCGCGACCGGACCCGGTTTGCGAACTGACGTCACCACATCCACTGCTGTCGCGGAGGCAAGGAAGGCATGCGCCTTATAAAGCGAATGCGCGACGATATGGAGCAGCGCGAGCGGGAAGAGCGCCAGACCACATTGCAGAACCATAAAGCCCATCTGGGCGATGGTGGACCAGGCAAGCGACGTCTTGACCGATGGCTGTGTGAGCATCACCAGACCGCCAAAGAGCGCCGTAAAACCGCCGAGCATAACAAGCAACGCCATGATGCCGGGGGCGGTCAGCATGACGTCGGCAAAGCGGATGAGGAGGAACCCGCCCGCATTGACCACCCCTGCATGCAGCAGCGCGGAGACGGGGGTCGGCGCCTCCATCACCTCGGTCAGCCATCCATGGCTGGGAAATTGCGCCGATTGCAGCACGGCAGAGAGCGCGATCAGGCCTGCCGCCCCGTAAAAGAGGGGGCTCGTTTCCGCAATTGTGAGGATCGTGGCGATATCGGTCGTCCCGGCTGCGATATAAAGAAGAACAGCAGCACCGATCAGCGACAGGTCAGCAACACGCGAGGTTACGGCCTTTTTGCGCGCGGCGCGCTGGGCGGTCACCCGGTTTGGATAATGCAGAAGCAGACGATGCAAACCGAGGCCCGTCGCGATCCAGGCAAGCGCCAGCTGCGCCACGTTCCCGGATTGAACCAGCAGAAGGACAGCGGCCAGCGTTGCACAGAGCCATCCGGTGAACGCACCTTGCCGTTCCTCTCCGTCCATTGCCGTAGCACTGTAGCGCAGCACCACCCACCCGATGAAGGACACGAGCATCAGCATGATGACACTGACCGCGTCAAGGCGCGCCGAGAGGCCAATTCCCTCGATGCCGATCAGGGGTGATGTGACGGGGCCCTGGAAGATCAGCGCCAAGGCGGATGCGGCCGACACCACAAAGGCCAGCACCGCGGCCGCTTCGGCAAGTTTTGGATAGGCGCCGGGTCTCTGTCCCGGGGACTTCAACGCCCAACAGGCGGCCAGCGCCAGGAAAATAGGCGCCAGAAGTGGCAGAAAACTGAATGTCATGATCATATGCCCCTCGCATGCATCTGTCGTGAGGCATGAAGTAGGTGTGTGGTGTTGACATGAAAAATACATTGTTCACGCGGTAACGTTCTATTATTATGAACGATATGGCGGAGCTGAATTATCACCACCTGCGGTACTTTTGGGCGGTCGCGCATGATGGCAACCTGACCCGCACGGCCGAGCGTTTGAACCTGTCGCAATCGGCCCTATCCACGCAGATCAAGACGTTGGAAGACCGCCTTGGCCATGCGCTTTTTGAACGGCGCGGACGACAGTTGCACCTGACCGAGGCCGGGCGCATCGCGCTGGATCATGCCGATGCGATCTTTGCCACGGGTCAGGAGCTGCTGGGGACCCTGCGGCAGACCGGACGGACCCGAAAGGCGTTGCGCGTCGGTGCGGAGGCAACGCTGTCGCGTAACTTTCAGCTCGCGTTTCTAAGACCCGTTCTGGGTCAGCCGGATGTCGAGGTGATCTTGCGGTCCGGAGGGCCGGGGGAATTGCTGCGGGCGCTTGAAGCGCACAACCTCGATGTTGTCCTGACCAATCGGGCGCCGGCGCGCGACGCGGTCACGCCTTTCGTGGCACATCGCGTAGCCGAACAGCCCGTTGGTCTGGTTGGTACGCCAAGACGCATGAATGCCAAAGCGCCCTTGACGGATTTGCTGCATGACCAGCCCGTCATCCTGCCGACACCGGACAGTGCGGTGCGGACGGCCTTTGATGCCTTGACCTCCCGAATGGGATTGCGCCCGCAAATCGCCGCCGAGGTGGACGATATGGCGATGATGCGTCTTTTGGCGCGCGAAGACATCGGCCTCGCCCTTGTGCCGCCCATCGTCGTCCGCGACGAGCTGGCTTCGGGCCGCCTGCTTGAGGCGACAGACCACCCGGATATCTCTGAGGTTTTCTATGCCATCACGCTTGAACGGCGTTTTCCCAACCCTTTGATCCAGACCCTTCTGAAAGCGGATCAAAGCGCGGAGAGATGACCGCGCGCCGCATCGCGCGCTGTTTCCACCGCTTCCTCGCGCACCGGGCCATAGCCCCGGATCTCGTTCGGCAGGGCGAGCAGTGCCGCGCATGTCTCTTTGGTGTCGGGGCGGTAAGACGTTGCCACCCGGTCCAGGATGTCTTCGTACCATGCCAGCGTGTCGCGGTGCATGCGGGCCTCGCCATGCCAGCGTAGGGGGTCTGCGAGTGTTCCCCGCAGCCGTCGCATGCGCGCCATGAGCCGAAGGACCGGGGTCAGCCAGGGCCCGAAGGCCCGTTTCTGCGGGCGTCCCCGCGCATCCTTTTTCCAGGAGAGGAGGGGCGGGGCCAAATGGTATTTCAGTTTGAATTCACCGCTGAATGCGTCGGCGAGATGTTCCTGAAAGCCGGTTTCGGTGTGCAGTCGCGCGACCTCGTATTCATCCTTGTAAGCCATCAGCTTGAAAAGGCCCTTCGCGGCGTCGATCAAAAGGGTTTCGTCGACATCGGACGGCAATGCGGCCTTCAGGCTTTCAATGCGCGATTGGTAGCGTTCCGCATATGCCGGATCCTGATAGTCAGTCAGAAACGCCGCCCGGTGGGCGACGATGTCATCCAGCGTCGCGGGAATGTCCTGCGTTGGGGAAAGCAGCGCGCGGACCGCTTCGGGACGCTCAGCCATCACGCGCCCCAGATCGAACGCCGCGTGGTTCATGTCGATAGCGGTGCCGTTCAGGACGATGGCCTGACGCAACGCGGTGTCGCTGACCGGGACCAGGCCCTTTTGCCATGCAAAGCCAAGCATCATGACATTGGCGAAGACCGCGTCGCCCAGCAACTGCTCGGCCAGGTCATTAGCGTTTATCCCGCTGACATGGCTCTCACCCACGGCGTCGCGGATGGCCGCCTCGCGCGTATCAATGCGCAAGTCCGCGTCGCGTCTGAGGACGACATCCCCGGTTGGCATCTCTGCGCGGTTCAAAACGACCTGCGTGCCCCGCCGATAATGAGCCGATGCTTTCGGAGCGGACGAGACCACGATGTCACAGCCGATCACCGCATCCGCCGCGCCCGGATCAATACGCACCTGATGCAGGTCGCTTGGTTGCGCCGAGAGGCGAATGTAGCTCAGCACGGTCCCGAACTTCTGCGCAAAACCGGTGAAATCGAGCACGCTGGACCCTTTGCCCTCAAGATGTGCTGCCATCGTGATGAGCGCGCCAACGGTCACCACACCCGTGCCGCCGACCCCGGTGACCAGAAGGTCGAACGGTGTCGCAAGGTTGACCGGTTCGGGAGGGCGCAGGCCGTCGGTTAGCTTGGACATGTCGATCTTGATGCCTTGGCTCTTTTTCCGCGTCGCACCTTCGACAGTGACAAAGCTGGGGCAGAACCCGCCCATGCATGAGAAATCCTTGTTGCAACTCGATTGATTGATCTGCCGTTTTCGGCCCAGCGGTGTGTCCTTGGGCTCCACGCTCAGGCAGTTGGACGCGACCGAGCAATCGCCGCAGCCTTCACAGACCAGATCGTTGATAAGAACAAAGCGCTTGGGATCTTCCATCGTGCCGCGCTTTCGGCGTCGACGCTTCTCTGTTGCGCAGGTCTGCTCGTATATGAGGACGGTCACGCCCGGAATGTCCCGCAAGTCCCGCTGCACGCGGTCAAGATCGGCCCGGTCATCGAATGTGGTGCCGGCGGGAAACTCCTTTTGGTCGAACTTGGCGATGTCGTCGGAGACAAGTGCGATCCGGTCCACACCTTCGGCCCGGCATGTCTGGGCGATGCCGTGAACGCTGACGGGGCCATCAACAGGCTGTCCGCCGGTCATCGCAACGGCATCGTTGTAAAGGATCTTGTAGGTGATGTTGGTTCCGGCGGCGACGGCCTGCCGGATCGCGAGTGAGCCGGAATGATACCATGTCCCCTCGCCGAGGTTTTGGAAGATATGCTTGTCGCCGTTGAATTTGGAGGCCGCGACCCAAGGAACGCCTTCGCCGCCCATCTGCGCATAACCTGCGGTCTCACGGTCCATCCAAGACGCCATGACATGACAGCCGATGCCGGAATTGGCCTGGCTGCCATCCGGCACTTTGGTCGATGTGTTGTGCGGGCAGCCCGAGCAAAAATAGGGCGTTCGTGTCGCCCCTTCGACGTTGAGAAGCCGGGGCGGCTGATCGGTGATTGCGCGGGCCTTCTCCGGCAGGTTCTCGTCCGGGAAGAACCGGTGCAGACGATCCGCGACAATCGGCAACAGCAGGCGCGGGCTCAACTCTCCGGTCCAGGGGATCAAGGGGTTTCCCTGGCTGTCATATTTGCCCACCATCTTTTCGGGCTTGTCGCCTGGCCAGTCGTAGAAGTATTCCTTGAACTGGCTTTCGATGATGCCGCGCTTTTCTTCGACCACCAGCACTTCGCGCTTGCCCCGGACGAAACGAAGCGCGTCGCGGCGGGCCAGCGGCCAGACCATACCGACCTTGTAGATGTCGATGCCCAGAGATCGGCATCTGGCCTCATCAAGGCCAAGAAGCCGCAACGCCTCCAGAAGGTCCGCATGACCTTTTCCCGTCGTGACAAACCCGAACACCGCATCCTGGATGCCGTAAAGCGCGCGGTCCAACGGGTTGGCTTCGACAAAGGCGCGGACGGCTTCGAGCTTGGCACCCATGCGGGTTTCGATTTCAGGACTGGGCAGGTCCGCGTTGCGCACGTGGAGCCCGCCGGGAGGGGCGGCGAAATCGGGCGTTGCGAATGTCCGGTCCGGGCGCAGCAGCACGGAGCGGCCGGATTCAACCGTTTCCGAAATGGCCTTCAAACCGACCCAGGTGCCGGAGAACCGGGAAAGCGCGATGCCGTATTCCCCGTATTCGAGATATTCGTCCACCGTTGCGGGGTTCAGCGTCGGCATGAACCACGCCATGAATGCAACATCTGACTGGTGCGGCATTGATGACGACACACAGCCGTGATCATCACCGGCGACGACAAGCACGCCGCCCTTGGGCGCGCTGCCATAGGCATTGCCGTGTTTCAACGCGTCGCCCGACCGGTCGACCCCGGGGCCCTTGCCGTACCACATGGAAAAAACGCCATCCACGGTACAATGGGGATCAAGGCTGGCCTGCTGGGCGCCCAAAACCGCCGTTGCGCCCAGATCCTCGTTCACTGCCGGCATGAACGTGATCTTGTCGGTGTTGAGACGCTCGCGAGACCGCCAGAGCTCAAGGTCGAGCCCGCCCAGGGGAGATCCGCGATAGCCCGAGACGAACCCGGCTGTCTGCAATCCGTTCATCCGATCGCGACGGGCCTGGTCCATCATGATCCGAACCAGAGCCTGTGTGCCGGTCAGAAAGACACGTCCCTCGGTTAGCGCATACCGGTCTTCAAGGGCATATGTCGCGAAGGTCGCCTCGTGACGCGTCATCTTATTCCTCCCCAATGTTTGGGGGTATTTTTGCCGGGTTGACGTGAAAATGGCTTCCAAGATGCCTATATCGAGAGGGGAAGACTGGATATTCGTTCCACTTTTTGATGCGTATTCGAAAGGAATTACCATCTTATGGAGATCGACGGCAGGGATCTGAAGATCCTCGCTCTGCTTCAGGACGATTGCCGCATACCGAATGCCGAGCTTGCGCAACGCGTCGGTATGTCAGCTTCGGCCTGTTGGCGCAGGGTCCGCGCGCTCGAAGAGGCGGGGGTGATCGAGAAGTATTCCGCGCAGATCAGTCCGGCGGGCATCGGGTTCGACTTCCATGCCATCGTTCATGTGCATCTCACGCGGCATGATCCGGATCGTCTGGGGGAGTTTATTCGGGCGGTTGAGAATTGCCCGGACGTTCAGGAATGCTATGCGACGACGGGGCAGGCTGATTATCACCTCAAGGTTATGTGCCGCGATCTTGAGGCCTATAATCATTTCCTCGAAAAGTTCCTTTTCCGGCTGCCTGCTGTTGCCAGCGCGCAAACCAATCTGGTGTTGCGGACCATCAAGAACGATCCGTCCTTGGCGCGTTGAATGGTCGTTTTCGCCTTGTAAACAATTTCTTGGTCAGCTTCCGCCTGTTTCCATTTTATCTCAAATTCCCCAAAAAATTTGCCATTTGGTAAAAACGGTCTTGCTCCCAAAGCTGTTCGTCTGGAAACTGCGTCAATTGGGTGCGCCCTTGTCAGGGTCGTAAAAAGGTGTGTGTTTTTGGGGATTTTGGTTGCCTTGGGAAGGCTGCGACTGAAGTGTCGTACCCTTTTATCGGTAAGCGCTATCGCGGCTTACCTGCCGGCAACGCCTGCAATACCGCAAATTGATCTGCTCAATGCGCCGCTTGAGATCGTGCGATTTGGGGAAACAGACACCCTGCGCGATATCGTGGCCGAGCATCTGAGTGATCCGGATCTTTGGCCGAACGTGCTGGCATTGAATGGCATAGCCTCCCCCGCCGATCTGGTGCCCGGGGTCGAGCTGAAAATGCCCGTTATGCAGGTTCGCGCCGCGGACAACGCGCTGCTTGCATCGCTAAAGGCCATCCAACTGGCCACGGCGGAAGGGGCACGCATCTTTGCGCCCATTGAAATCGGGTCGGCCATCGAAAATCGCGATACGGCGGTCCTGAGGCGGGAAGTCGGGGAATGGGCCCAGGTGGTCGATTTCGCGGGGACAGCGACGGATTACGCCAATGAAGCCCTCGACATCTCGATCGCACAGCGCGACCGGTCGGCCGAAGCGGTGGTGTCGGACGTGCACGGATCGGTTGAGGGGCGCGCACCGGCGGAGCCGCGTTGGTCAGGGCGCGAACTGGATGACGTTCTGGTCGAGTTCGAGCGTCTGAGAACGCTGTCTGACAGCACCACGCAGATCACGTTCCGTGATCTCAGCCGCCTGCGTCTGAACCCGAACTCCAACGCCACGATCCAACGCATGCGGTCGGACCCGCTGACCGGGGGCGAGGTGACGAAAGTCAGCCTGGTTAACGGTGATTTCTATGCCCTGCTGAACCAGTTGTCCGACAAAACCTCGTTTGAGATCGAGGTGCCGGGGGTGGAGACGACCACCAACTCGGCGGATTTCTGGATCAAGAATGACCGCAGCGGCGCGCGTTTCGTTAACTATGATGAACCGGAACTTGAGATTGTGCGGGGCGGTGACCGCATTCGCCTTGGTGAAAACGAAGGTGTGGTGCTCACCGGCGCGCGTGCCGAACGCGCGGAGGTGTTGAATGCACCGCGACTCAGCGGTCCCGTGCTGGGCGATATCCTCTATTCGGGTGACGTGCCGCTGAATTGGGACGATTTTGACGGCGCGGAGGCCTATTGGTTGGAGGTCGCGGTGGATCCCGGCTTTAACCACATGCAGGTGTCGGAATGGGGCATTTCGGACAGCGCCTTTTTGACCACTGCCTTGCCGCCTGCGCGGTATTTCTGGCGGGTGGCTGCCCTGGATCGTCTTGGATTGCCGGGACAATGGAGCAAGCCGCGCGACTTTACCGTGCGCGTGGATACGACGCCTCCGTTCCTGACCTTGCTGTCTCCGGCATCGGGGGCGATGTCCAGCGCGCCCACGATCGAAATTCTGGGTGCCACCGAAAGCGATGCCATCCTTCTTTTGAACGGAGAGGCGCTTGCCGTGGATCGGGATGGCAGCTTTGTGACCCGTCTTGCGCTGGCGCCGGGGACAAATGTGATCGAGCTTTTGGCGACGGATGCTGCGGGCAATCAAACAACACGTCGCCATGAGGTGATCTATCGTCCTAGTGCGGCCGTTGAAATCACTCTTGCGGATACGATCCCGCGGATGATGGATGCGTTGGCCACGCGGTCTGCCGACCTGTCGGTCTTTGCCCAGACCAATGCTCAACCCGGGTCAGATGTCGTCGTGCGTGGCGCCGACGAAATGGTGGTGGTGCGCACAGAGGTCCAAAACGATGGCACGCTGACCTTTACCGTCCCGGTCCTGGAAACACCCACATCCTACCGCATTGAAGTGCTGTCGCCGGACGGTACGGTCGAGGGCAAGGCCGAGTTTCGGGCATTGCGCGATCAGGTCGCGCCCGAGATCACCTTCGATCTGCCGCCCCCAAGGGCGACCGGCGAGCCGGTGCTGGAACTGACGGGGCAGGTGCCCGAAGCAGTAACGCTTTCTCTTGCGGATCGCCCTATCGGATTGTCCGACGGTCGGTTTGAAGCGGTTGTTGATCTGGCGCCCGGTGTCAACGCATTCGACCTTGTGGCCACGGATGCGGTTGGAAATGTCAGCGTTGCGCGGCTTCGGACCGTCTACGATATCGACCCGCCGGACATTCTGAGGGTGGATCTGGGGCGCCCGTCCGGCCGGTTCGGTCCGATTGAGATCGAAGTCGAAGCCCGTGATGCCAGCGGCATCCTGCAGGCTGCACCCTATCTCATCGAAGTCGGGGGCGCCGAGCGCGAAGGGTTTCTGAGATGTGACGCTACAACTGGTCTTTGCCGGGCCAGCCTGCCCGCGGAGCCGGGCGATCTGCGCCTTATTGAGGTCAGCATTGAAGATTATGCGGGGAACGTGGCGTTCGAATAGACGCGCCCACCCGGCGCAATGGAGTTTGGCATGGCGACAAGATCGACATTTGCGTTTCTGGTAAGCATCGCGCTGGCGGGATTGCCGCTTCAGGCGGTGGCCCAGTCCAACGCTCCGACCGAGGGGCTTCTTGTCGTCTACGGCTCCGCCGCGCCCAGCCGCGAAGGCGACGTCGACAGGCGCGAGCAGATCTTCTTTAGCGTGCCCGCCGAGATGTCGGAGCGTCTGTTCGTCCGGATTTTTGACCCCGAAGTGTCCGGCAGTTCGGATTTCACCTATGGCGGCACGGGCAACGCCAACACGACATTCCGCCTTTTTGGCGGTGAGGGAGCCTTTTCGCAGGCAGACCGACCCAGCCAGGTCGAAGACGGCGCACGGGCGCCACGCGTGAACCGCGATCCTGTCACCGGACCCGGAGAGATGCTTCGCGAAGAGGTCTATACCAATGATCGGGCGACAGATGGCAGGTGGGTCACCCTGTCAACGCTACGGGCACGCCAGGGCGAAATCATAGATGGTCGCGCCTATTTCCGGATCGACGTGCAGGGGACGGGTGGTGACGATGGAAACGGCTTTTCCGTCGGCGTCAGTCTGGCCCGCGACCGGGATCGCCCGCCCGAAGGTCTTGCGATGTTTGCCTACCAGCCCACGATCCGGTGGCTGAAAGATCGCCCGCCGACACGGGTGCGCTTTGACGGCTCAGTCGGCGGGCCATTCACGGTGCAGAGTTTCGATGCCGCCAACGGAACGCTTTCGGTGGTTACCGATTTCGCCGATCTGCCCGTCCGCGCATCTGGTCAGGACTTCTGGAGCATCGATACGGTCGAGACATCGGAAACCAATCTCGCGCTGAGCCTGTCGGGTGGATTTGAGACGCCGAACGACGTGACAGTCTCGGTCTTCGATGGCAGTGGCGCGCCTGTTCCCTTGTCGATGCCACCTGCCAAGGCGCCCGATCCCGCACGCCCGACCGCCCTCGCGACAGGCCGTCCGCTGGCCGATTGCCGTGCGGTGGCATTTGACGCCAGTGGATCCACGGGGCGGGCGCCGCTGTCCTACCTTTGGGATTTCGGGGATGGGAAAAGCGCGACAATTCCGGTCATCGCTCATCGTTATGATGAGCCGGGCCGCTACGTCGCCGAATTGCAGGTCACGGAGGCGGGGACAAGACCTGGACGCGGCCAGGCCGTGTCCGTGCCGGTTCACGTGCGCTCCGCCCCGGTGTCGGTCCCGGGTGATCGGATCGTGGTTGCGCCGGGCGACGCGGTGATCTTCGACGGCACCGGGTCCGTTGCGTCGGACAGCCCGATCACCCGTTATCTCTGGACCTTCGGGGACGGTAACAGTGCCGAAGGGCCCACGGCAGAGACCCGCTATGACCAGCCCGGCTCTTATCGCGCGGTTCTGAGGGTGGAGGATGACAGCGATCATCCTTGCAATTTCGGTGTGGAAACACGTGAAGTCGTGGTCAATTCCCAACCCGTCGCCGAAGCGGGGACCGATCAGATTACCGTCGTTGGCCAGCCGGTTATCCTTGCCGGCGGTGCGAGCTATGATGTGGACGGCAGCATTGCCGACTACCGTTGGGATATGGGGGACGGCACCGCGCTTCAGGGCGACAGCGTGACCCATGCTTTCACTGCGCCCGGCACATACGAAGTCCGCTTGACCGTGCGGGACGACAGCGGCGTCAGCAATGACCTGGCCGATGATACCATGCTCGTCGTGGTCAATGCGCCGCCTGAACCGGTCATTGGGCTGCCCTCGCGACCCGTCTCGGTCTCCGAAGCCACGCAACTTGATGCGAGTGCTTCGAGCGACGCCGATGGCGAGATCCTGACCTATATGTGGGATTTCGGCGATGGGGCCACCGGAGAGGGAGAGACGGTCAGCTATGCCTGGACGCGTCCGGGTCTCTTCGATGTCACGCTCACGGTGACTGATGACAGCGGAACCGCCTCGGCCACGCAACAGACCACTTTGCAAGTCGTCGTGGACGCGGCCCCCGTTTCGGATGCGGGGCCGGATCAGTTCGTAACCGCAAGCGACGTGATATTCGACGGCGGCGGATCGACCGACACCGACGGGCAGATCACCGCCTGGGAGTGGGATTTCGGGGATGGCGCGACTGCATCCGGCAAAACCGTCAGCCATGCCTATGCCCGTCCGGGGATTTATGAGGTCGCGCTTTTGGTTCGCGATGACAGCGGCGCCCCTCTCAACCAGGACCGGGACACGATGCAGGTGACGGTGAATTCCGTTCCAATCGCCGATGCCGGGCCGCCACAGACCGTGGCACCGGGTGAGACATTCGTTGTGAATGGCCGTGCCTCCGTCGACCCCGATGGCGCCATTGCCGAATATGTCTGGGATTTTCCGGATGGCAGCACCGCGCGCGGGCAACGGGCCTCCTTCACGTTAAACGAGCCGGGCCTGCACCGGATCGGTTTGACCGTTTATGATGACTTTCGCGGTGGCGCTGCCAGCGATCAATCCGAAGTTCTTGTCACCGTGAACGCGCCGCCTGTGGCCGTCGCGGGGGCGGATTTGCTCATCGCGCCGGGTGAAAGTGTGCTTTTTGATGCCGGTCACTCCTTTGATCCGGACGGTGAACTCTCCAGCTATCGTTGGGAATTCGACGATCTGGGCGCCCCTCTGGACAGCGCGGCAGTCGAACGCGCCTACGAGACGCCCGGTGTCTGGTCGGCGCAATTGGTGGTCACGGACGACAGCGGTGTGCTGAACGCCACGGCAACCGACACCAAGACGATCCGGGTGAACCATCCTCCGGTAGCTGAGGCAGGTGCGCCGATCGAAACGGAGGTTCTTTTCGTAACCCTGGATGCGTCGGGGTCGAGCGACGCCGATGGCGACGCCTTGATCTATCGCTGGGATTTCGGTGACGGCTCGCCCCCGGCATTCGGGGAGGTCGTTGACCATGCCTATCCACGTTCAGGTGTCTTTCCGGTGACGCTTCGCGTTGATGACGGCACGGGCCTGTCCAATGCCACGGCGATTGATGCCACGACCGTCACCATTAAGGCGCGTCCGGTCGCCGATGCCGGCGGCAATCGCGATGTCTGCTCGGGGGAGCCGATCCTTTTTGACGCCTCCGGAAGCCTCGATCCCGACGGCGGCTTGCTGCTTTACTCCTGGGATTTCGGCGATGGCAGCGGGTCCGACCTGATCAATCCGACCAAGACCTATGAAGAGCCGGGGGTCTATCCCGTCACGCTCAGGATCCAGAACGAGACGGGCACCTCTTGGGGCAGCGATATCGACCGGATCGCCGCACTGGTGCGGGAAGGTCCCCTGGCCAATGCCGGGAAGGACATGACGGTCTGCACCAACCAGCCTGTGCGCTTTGACGGGTCGGGATCGACCGATGCCGACGGCGCCGTCAACGCGTTCTCCTGGACCTTTGGCGACGGCGGAACCGCAAGCGGTGAGCGCCCGGAATACCTTTTCAAGGCGCCGGGCAATTATGCCGTGACCCTCACGATTACCGGGGAGGCCATGGGCGCTTGCAGCCCGCTCGATACCGATGTCGTGAATGTCGAAGTGGTTGCGGCACCCGAATTGCAGATCCGCGGTGCGGAACGGGCAGCAGCGGGCCTGCCTGCGGATTTCAAGGCTCAGTTAAGTGATCTGGGGGGAGCGACGCCGATTGGCTTTGACTGGACGTTCTCGGACGGTGCAACCGCGACGGGCGATGACGTGCGCCATACGTTCGCAGAACCGGGCGAACACTTTATAGCGGTCACGGTGCAACTGGCCGGCGGCAATCCCGGGTGTAGTACGATTGAGGTCAGGCGAAAGGTGATCGTGAACGAGGCGCCTCAGCCGGTCATCGAAGCCCCGGACCGTGTGGCCACCGGCGACGCGATCATATTTGATGCGGCGTCCTCATTCGACGCAGACGGGGCGATCACCGGTTTTGTCTGGGCTTTCGGCGATGGTACAACCGCCCAAGGCATCCGCGCCGCGCATCGCTTTGCAGAGCCGGGCGATCACACCGTCACCCTTTCTGTGACCGACGATGCGGGTGTCGGCAACAGCACGGTGCTGGCCAGCAAGACGGTCATGGTCAATCCCGCGCCCCGCGCAGGGCTGAAAGCACCGCCGCCGGTTTGTCCGGCGGTCGATGTGCCCTGGTCTATCGAGGCATCGGAGGGCACCGCCGTGAGCTGGCTTTTCGAAGAGAGCCGGACGGCGGAAGGCCCCTCGGTCAGCCATCGGTTTGCCCAGTCCGGTCTCTTTCCTGTCCGGGCCACGCTGGATGACGGGACGGGACTGCCCAATGCGCGTCGAAGCGAGGAGGTTTACGTCCGTGTGAACTCGGCCCCGACGGCGCTGGCCGGCCCCGACCGCGTCGTTTGTCCCGGAGATACCGTGACCTTCGATGCCGGGCGATCCGGCGATTTGGACGGACAGATCGTTGAGTGGCTTTGGGAGTTCAGCGATGGCGTCACCCTGAGCGGGGAGCAGGTCGAGCGCGCCTTTGAGCAAAGCGGGCCCATCGATGTGCGCCTGACAGTCCGTGATGACAGTGGATCGGCCTGCAGCATCGGCACCGATACGGCTGCCTTGCTGGTGAATTCCACGCCGCTGGTTGATGCCGGGCCGGATCTGACCGTGCCCGTTGGTGCCGCCCATGATGTTGCCCGCTTCGATGCGGGGGCCGCACGGGATGTGGATGGTCAGGGCCTTCGCCTGAGCTGGGATTTCGGTGACGGTGCCGAAGCATCGGGTGCCGTGGCGCGACACAGTTATAGCACCCCGGGCACTTACACTGTAACGGTCATGGCGCAGGACACGACGGGGCTTGCCTGTGGCGTGGCGACCGACACTGCCACTGTCCAGGCCCTGCCACGGCAATAGTCTGTGCAGGCCCGCGGCGGAGAGGCCGCCGCGGCGCGTAACATAAGGGTGAGAAGCAAGGTTTTGCTCAATGCGGTTTCCTTTGCGTCTGAAATTCTTCCTGTTCGCAACGCTGATCGCTGTTGCGCCCCTTGCCTTGGTCGGCCAGAACCTGACCACGCTGACCCGGGACGAATTGAAATCGGCGGCTAACGAAGACCTCACGACCGTTGCCGCGCAACTGAGAACCGAATTCGATAGCACATTTCAGGGCCGCTGGCTGTCGCCGCTGATGGTGATCCGCAACGGCGTTGACAGCGATGAGCTGGGCGTCCCGCAAAAGGTCTCTCTGCTGACGCTCGGTCTGCAGGAGTTGCCTCATATCGTGGCGTTGCAATTGACCGTTGACGGCTCATCCCTGCCGATCCTGGCGACGGATGAGGCGTTTGCCGACCGTCTGGTCGCGGCGGGGCTGGATCCGGTCGACGCGCTTACCACGTCCAGCCAGTTGATCCGGAGTATCGAAAGCACGGGACAGTACGGGCGTCCCCTGGTGTCCCAATTGCCGGAAACCGGCGATTGGATGGCAACCCTTGCACTTCCGCTCAAAACCCAGATCGCGGGGCGGCAGGTGACCCTTTCGGCCAAGATCGAGCTTTCGTCGCTCTGGCGTCTGGTGGAGACCCACCCGTTTCGTCAGCGCGGCGAGATCACGGTGATCGACCATGCCGGGCGGACGGTTCTGGGTCCAGATATCGATTTGCTGACCGACCGCTCGATTGTGCAATCTGCATTGCCTCTGATCGTCGCAGGTGCGCGTGCGGATGCTCTGGAAAACTACACGCGTCCCGATGGCACGGCGATGCTGGGCGCCTATGCCTTTCCGGATTGGTTCCAATGGGCCGTGGTGACAGAGCTTTCTGAAGACAAAGCCTATGCCGTAGTCAACGCCATCACCCGCCAGATCCTGCTGGTCGGTCTGATCGGCTTTGCGGTGGCCAGCGCTGTCGCTTTGATCTTCGCACGCCAGTTGACGGGGCCAATCCTGAAAATCGGGCAGGTGGCCCAGCGTGTCGGCGACGGCGACTTTGCCGCGCGGGTCGAGAATGTGCGCACAAGAGACGAGATCGGAGATCTCGCCACCCGGATCAACGAGATGATCGCCCATCTGGGGGAACGCTTGGAACTTATGAAATTCGTTTCGCGTGGGACGGTTTCGGCGATCCAGCAAGCAGATGAGGAGGGCATGTCGCGGGGCGGCGAGCGGCGCAGGGTCTCGGTCCTTTTCACCGACATCCGGGGATATACCGAATTCTCGGAACGTGTTCCGCCCGAAGTCGTGATCGAGGCATTGAACCATTACTTCGATGCGCAGACAGATATCGTGGAGCGCCACGGCGGCGATGTGGACAAGTTTATCGGCGACGCACTTGTGGCCGTCTTCGAAGGCGCCGACATGGAACAGCGCGCGGCCTCCTGTGCGGTCGAGATTACCGAAGCCATGATGAAGCTACTCGATGAATTCCCAGACTACGATCTGCATGTGGGCATCGGGGTGGCATCGGGCGAGGTGGTCATGGGCGCCATGGGCGCGCGTGAACGCATGGACTTTACCGTGCTGGGATCAACCGTGAACCGTGCGGCGCGCCTGTGCAGCAAGGCGGATGCCGATCAGGTGCTGGTCGATGCCCCGACACGTGACGCCAGCATTGGCCATTCAGAGATCTATTTTGAGACGCTCGACCCGATCCCTCTCAAAGGCTATGCCGATCCTGTCCCGGCCTTTGCCGCCGTCCGCCCAGCCGTACCGATGTCAGCCTAGGGCCACTCCACCCATGCCCAAACCATGGCAATATAGGTCAGTTGATGAAGCGCCTGGTCAAATCCGGCCGCGCGCCAGAAACCGGCCTGGGCGGGGGTGTAGGCTTTGGCATCCGAATAGCTGGCCTTGCCCCAGTCTATGTGGAAATGCACGATCCACTCCGCCACGATCAGGAAAAGCAGAAGGGGCAGTGAGGTGCCCACGATCACCAGGGCAAGGGCCGACCCGACCGCGTGAACGCCAGCATGCTGCGCCCGCCCCATATGAAAATAGGTGGCACGCCCCGCAAGCATCTTGGGCGTTTGTAGAAAGTAGTCTGCGAACATGTGCTTGAACTGCAATAGGCACAGCAGGATCAGAACTGCTTTGATCGCGTCGGTCACACGCCGTCTCCTTTCCGGTCATCGGCACCTGGCTTTGGCCGTGCCAATGGCTCCGTCTTCTTCACGGCGCACATCCCCGCAACAGATATTCTGTCAATTCCTTACGATTGCAAGTGTTAAGCAGCGCTTGAGTTTTGCGTTTTTTGCTAACCTGCGCTATCCAAAGGCGGTTTCCGCGATGTTTAAGAACCAGATCGGACCAAGACCATAGAACGCACGCTGTTTTCGTTCATCTGGAAATACTCCAAGCGCGATCAACTGATCCTGTTGCTCGTTACATCGCTCCTGTTTCCGCTGCTCTATCTCACGCTGGAACTGCCAAAGCGTATCATCAACGACGCGATCGACGCCCCCGAGACCCCGATCCGGGTTTACGGGATGGAATTCGAGCAGGTCCAATTCCTTGCGATCCTATGCGGTGGCTTTCTGATTGCCGTGCTGGCCCACGGTCTGCTGAAAATGCGGATCAACACGATGAAGGGCGTGCTGGCCGAGCGGTTGCTGCGTCGCTTTCGGTACACGCTGATCGCCCGCATCCTGCGGTTCCCGCAGCCCTATTTCGAACGGACCAGTCAGGGCGAGTTGGTGTCGATGGTCACGTCAGAGGCGGAGCCGATGGGCGGTCTTATGGGCGATGCGATTGCCCAGCCGGTCTTGCAGGCCGGTCAGATGCTGACCATCCTGACCTTCCTGTTCCTGCAAAGCTTTTGGTTCGGTCTTGCAGCCTGCGCGCTGATCCCGCTGCAAGCCTGGCTGATCCCCAAGCTTCAGCGCCAAATCAACCTTCTCAATAAAAAGCGGGTGATCCAGGTGCGCGGGCTGGCAGCCGAGATCGGCGAAAGTGCGGCCGGCGCGGCGGCTTTGCGCACCAATGGCGGTTGGCGTTATCGGCTGGCGATGATCACGGACCGGCTGGGACATCTGTTCGAGATCCGGTTCGAGATCTACCAGAAAAAGTTCTTTATGAAGTTTCTCAACAACTTCATCACCCAACTGACGCCTTTCTTTTTCTTTTCGGTGGGCGGGTATCTTGTCATCCAGGGCAGCGTCACTTTGGGGGCACTGGTCGCCGCTCTGGCCGCTTACAAGGATCTCTCCAGCCCCTGGAAGGAGCTTCTGGCCTATTACAACCAGGTCCAGGACATGTCCCTACGCTGGGAGATCATCATCGAGCGGTTTGCCCCCGACGGCATGGTCGATGAGGCGTTGTTCAAGGGGGTGGAGGAGGACGCGCCGCGCCTGAACGGAGATATCGTTCTCGACGGGGTGACGGTGCGGGACGCGGACGGCAATGCGGTTCTGGAAGACATCAATGTGACCCTGCCGAAACAGACGGTCGTCGGGATAGCAGCGCCCAGCGAAGAGGACCGCCGCGCCATGGCGGAGGTTTTGACGCGCGAAGTCACGCCGTCCTCTGGGAAGGTCTTGGTCGCCGGACACGAGATGTCAGGCTTGCATCAATCCGTGATCGCCGCGCGGATTGGCCATGCAACGGGCCGTCCGATCCTGTTTCAGGGCACCTTTGCCGACAATATGATGATGCCGCTGAAGACGGGGCCGCGTCCGGACAGTGTCGATCCGGCAAGCATCGTCGAAGCCGAGCGCGCGGGAAACAGCATCGATGCATTGCAGGCGGAGTGGCTTGATCCTGCGCGGGCCGGGGCGGCCGATGTCGCAGAGCTGCGGGCTTGGTGGATTTCGCTTCTGGACGGGATTGGCACAGGCACCGCGCTCTTTCGTCGTGGTCTTGATCAGCGGTTCGACCCGAAGGCCCATCCAGAATTGGCCGAACACCTTGTGGCCCTGCGCGGCAAGGTGAAGGACGCGGTGGCCGCCGCTGGGCTCTCCCGGCACGTCTACCGGTTTGAAGATGACCGCTACAATCCCGCCCTTCCGGTCGCGGACAACCTGATCTTTGCCACGCCGCTGCGCCCGATCACCGAGGAGGTCCTCGCGAACGAAACCGAATTCATGGACTTTCTGCGCGCGCTAGAGCTTGATGAAGACCTGCTGGGTCTCACGCGCGAAGTGGTCGAGCTGCTGCGTCAGATCTTCGGTCTTGACGGGACCGATCATCCGCTGTTCCGCAAGCTGGGTCTGGAGGTGCAAACCTATGAACGCGCGGTTGAGCTGCTCGGCAAAGGCAATCCGAAGGGGGCCTCCGACAAGGAGCTTGCCCTTCTGATGACCATTCCCTTTCGCATCTCAGCCGAACAGATCGGCCCGGCTTTCCCCGAGGAGATGAAGACACGGTTGCTGGAACTGAGGGCCGCGCATTCTGCGGAGCTGAGAGAGGCGCTGGCCGAGGTCTACACGCCCCTGGAACCGGATCTTTTCGTGCCGGGTCTCACGGTTCTGGAGAACGCCCTTTTTGGAAAGATATCGGATGCCGCCGGCGCCAAGGCCGATGAGTTGCGCAAGATCGTTGCCGATATTCTGGTGGAAGAGGGACTTAAGTCGCTCGTCATTCAACTGATCTATGACATGCCGATTGCCCTGGGGGGCGCAAATCTGCCTGCTCTTTTCGCAGAACCGCTTTCCTTTTGCCGGGCCACGATCAAACGACCCGATATCCTGATCCTCGATGGCGCCCTGGTCCGGTTTGAGCCGGATGTCGAGGGGTCGGTGCATGAAAATCTGCGGCGACTGCTGCCAGAGACGACGCTGATCTATCTTGCGAGCGGGTTTGAGGATCCCGAAGGCTTTGACACATATATCGAGATCCAACAGGGGCGGATCATCCGCGACGAGCGTGAAGCCGAAGAAACGACAGACAGCGCGGCCAGTGCGGATCTGGCGCGCAAGCTGCGCGCGCTTGAACAGACACCATTGTTTTCAGGCCTGAACCGCAGGCAGCTTCGGCTACTGGCTTTCGGCGCGCGCTGGTACCGGGCGCCGGCCGGGGAATACGTCTTTTACAAGGACGACGATCCCTCTGACGGGGCCTATATGGTTTTGGAAGGGGAGGCGGGCCTTTACCTTCCAAAGCCGGACACCGAGGACGAGATGATCGCCAAGGTGGGCCCAGGCACCCTTGTTGGTGAGCTTGGGTTGATCCGCAACGTACCACGCGCGCTGGACATGAAGGCCGAGACCGATCTGATGTGCCTGCGCATTGGCGCCGAAGAGTTCCTGGCCGTCGTCGAGAACGATGCGGCAACCGCCTTCAAGGTGTTGCAGGTGGTTGCCGGCTACGTCTCGAACTAGTCACTTTCCAAAACGATATCCGGCGCCCCGTACGGTGCTGATCAGATCGCCGTAGGGCGCGATCTTCTTGCGCAGCCGGGCGATATATACATCGACCACATTCGTGAGCGGATCCTCTTGAGTGCCCCAGACAGCATTCAGGATCCGCTCGCGGCTGTGGACTTTCCCCGGACTTGCCATGAGCATCGAGATCAGCTCGCGCTCTTTTGCCGACAATGTCACTTCCTGCCCGTCAACGCTCAGCTGCAAGGCGCTGCGATCGTATTTCAGGCCGTCATGGGCCAGCACATCGTCAGAGGCGCCTTTCGAGAATTCGTGCGCACGGCGACGCAGCGCTTCGATCCGGGCGATCAACTCGTCAAAGTCGAAGGGCTTGGGCAGATAGTCGTCAGCGCCCAGTTTAAGGCCCGCAACCCGTTCATCCGTCGAATCCAATGCTGTGAGCATCAGGATCGGTGTGTGGTTCTTGCGCGCCCGCATTCTTTGGCAGACATCCTGCCCCGAGATACCGGGGAGCATCAGGTCAAGGACCACGACATCGAAAGGGTAAGCCCCGACCAGTTCCAGACCGGTTTCTCCATCGGGTGCGTGCTCTACCTGCCAGCCTTCCGCCTTGAGCCCCCGCCGGATGAAATCGGCCACGCGAAGTTCATCTTCTATAAGCAAAATATTCATCAGTCCGTCCAATTGCAGTTCCGTCTGGGCAGACAAAAAGCAATCAGACGGGCCCAAATCTATGCGCTCGGGGTTTATATAATTGATGCTATCGTAGGGGTTTAGGCCCATAAACCAGAGTTTAATCCGGGTTTATGATGCTCATGAAACCGCCTGAAGACGGGGGCGGCCCGGCAAATGGATGCTTACGACCAGGCCAGAGCCCTCGGCATCCGCCAGAGCGACCGAGCCGCCATGCGCTTCGGCGATGGACTTCACAACCGGCAGGCCCAGCCCGGTGCCTTCGGCATAATCCTCCGCCGCGTTGGAGCCGCGGAAGAAACGGCTGAAGGCCTGCTGCTTTTCCGCATCCGACATGCCGGGCCCGTGGTCCGCGACCGACAGCACAAAGCCGTCTTGCGTGGCGTCAAGCCGCGCCTCGATCTGATCGCCGCCATAGCGTCGGGCATTCTGCAGCAAAGCGATGATGCATTGTCTGATGCGCATCGGATCGACCCGCGTCGGTGCGTTGTTGATCGTGGTGACAAACGGGATCGAGGGCGCAACCATGGAGAGGGTCTCGGTCATCAAGCTGGCCAGATCGACCTCCTGCAGGTCCAGCTTGGCGACACCTGCCTCCCGGCGGGCGATGAAGAGCAGGTCATCAACCAGTCGATTCGTGTGTTTGGCCGTATCGCGGGCGCGGCGCAGGGCCTCCTGGTATTCTTCTGCTGTCTTCTCGGCCCCTCTCAATGCGACCTCCGTCTCACCCTGGATGATGGTCAGCGGCGTCCGCAGCTCGTGGCTGACGTCGGCCATCAGACGGCGCCGGTTGGTTTCGGCCGTCTGGGCATCCTCCAGAAGGCGCTCCAGTTCCACGGTGCGGCTGCGCACCGCGTCTTCCAGTTTGGCGTTCTGACTTTCCAGTGAGCGTGTCCGCTCCTCGACCTGGGCCGCCATATCGTCGAGCACGGTGGCGACCTGGGCGATTTCATCGCGCCCCTTCAGCCCGATCACCTTGTTGAAGTGTCCGGCCGAAAACATCTCGACGCCGGACATAAGCTGGTGCAGCGGTCTCTGGATGCGCGAGCGGTAGCTCCAAAGCGCAAAGCCGGTAAACGTGATTGCCAGCAAGGCAAAGCTGATCGCCAGACGGTTGGCAAATTTCTCGTGTGTCTTGGCCGCGAGCCGGGTTTCCTCGGTCTCTTCCAGCTCCTCGGCCAAGGCCGCTTCGATCAACGACTGGAAATCGCGGTCGATCTCGTTGTCTAGGATCAGCGACAGACCGGACCAGTTCTGGGCCAGAACCTCCGGCGCGCCTTGCGACGTGATCTGTTTGAATTTGACAATGAGGCCATTGATCTTGGTTTCAAGCAAGGCCAGCGTTGCCAGCTCGTCGATTTCTTCTTCGCCGACAAGGTCGATCTCCTCGCCGATGATCTGGCGGATTTCGGTGATGTTGCCACGGATCTCCTGGATCAGGACGGCGCGTTCAAAGGTCCGTCCTTCGCCGCCGATCAAAATCCGGTCGCCATATTGCTTGAAGAGACGGTAGGTGGCGTTGGCCAGCTTCAGATGTGCCTCATAGCTGGCATGTGCAAGCATGATGCGGTCATTGTAATAAGCGGCGCGATTGGTCGTCCATATCGAGATCGCGGTGCCGCCCAGAACGAGGATCAGCATCACAATCGCATAGAGATTAACCAGACTAAGGATGCGCAAGGCATAGCTCCAATCTTGTTTCGCACGTCAATCATGGGACAGGATGGCGCGGCGGTCCGCCAATACAAGTGTTCTTGCGTTTGTGAAGCCTGTCATGCGCGGACCTGTGACCAAAACCGTCGCCTTCGTCTTGGTGCGCAAGCGTTTTAGCAGCAGCGCGCCCTCGGGGTCGGCGCGAAGCTGGGCGTTGTCGACAACGATCAGGTCGGCGCGCGAGAGAATAGCGCGGGCCAGCGCGATTCGCAGCGCTTCGCCATTCGATATCACCGACGCACCGGACGGCAGGCTGCCATCAATGCCTCCAATCCGTGACAGCAGGCCGCCTAGTCCCATCTGTTGCGCGACACGATCGGTCTTGCGGCGGGACGGGCGGGGCGAAAGCCCAAGGGACAAGCTCCGCCGCAAGCTGCCGCGAAGCATCGCGGGACGATCCGGCACATAAGCGACCGAGGGCAGCGCCACACGTCCTTCGTCATAAAGAACGTGCCCCTGTTCCGGCGGGCTGAGGCCGGCAACCATCGCGGCCAGGCTGGATTTGCCGGATCCGTTCGGGCCGGAGACGAACGTGAGCGAGCCGGCCGGCAAGACGGCATTCACGGTCAGCGCCCGCAATTTGGCATTGTCCAGGGTGACGGATACCGGCCGACCCTGACGCTCTGACAGGCGCCGGGTGCTGGGTTGCGCCAGCAACTTTCCGCATTTCTCGCGCGCGACGCGCCAGCCGCAATAGCGATCCCAGACACCTGCAAGTTCCTGCAATGGCAACATCAGGATCCCCAGCATCGCAAGGGCCGCTGCCGCCTCCGCGGCGGCGATGTCGGGCCGGGCCGCGGCCCACAGGATCGCCACGCCGCCAAGGGCGGCCCCGATCTGGGGGATGGCCCGCAGCAGGCTGCTTCGCGTGACACGGGCGGTGGCCTGCTGGCGCAGCCTGTCGCCGTTCTCGTCCAGCACTTCGAGTTCCTTGCCCGTGCGTCCGGCCAGATCGAGATCCGGCGCCTGGGCGATCCGCTCCATCATGTTGATGGCGATCCGGGCCCGTCGGCTGCGCAGGCGGCGGTGGTAGTGTTCAAGACCGATGGCCAGGCCGAACGCCAGCAAAAGTGAGGCGGCAACCGGCAGGCTGGCGGCAAGCGCGAGGTACGGGTTCAAGAGGTAAAGCACCAGCGCGGCCCCGGGAAGCACCACCACGGCCGAGACGAGGCGCGTGATCCCCAGGCCAACCCAGCCCCGCGCCGCCGACAGATCGCCGACGAAGCGCAGAGAGAGTGCGCCGGTGCGCCGCTTGGCCAGATCGGATTCGGACATGCCGGCGATATGGTCATAAAGACGGTGTCTGAGCGACTTTGCATAATGTTGGCCAAGCGATTCGGCGCGCGCCCGGGCCAGAACACGAAGAAGCGCAACAGCAACGCCCGCTCCGACCAGGATCGCCAGGGTGAGCGGGCGTTGCGATTGAGCCTGATGCAGGGCCGCGAAGGCATCGCGCGTTGCGAAGGCCGCGATCCCCATGGCGATCCCTTGCAGGATGCCGATGGCGGCGACGAGGGCCACGCTGCGTGCGCGGCCCTCGCTGAGTGGTGCGGGAACGTGGGTCATGCCGCTGTCTTCTGCAAAAGGCCGGCGCGGCGCATCAGTGGGGAAACAAGGCTCATCACCTTGACGGGGTCGCACAATTCGGCGCGCGACAGATGCGGCACTCCGGTGGCGCGCATGGCTTCCCGGGTGGCCAGGGGGGAGCATGTGACCATGCCGGATACGGCCATCGGGCGAACTCCGTAGCTTTGCAGAACCTGAACGCCTCCGACGGATCCCAGGGCATCGGGAGCGGCGAACATCAATCCATCCATGCGCTTCAGAATGGGGGAGCCTTCGAGAATGGCGGAGGTTTCGCGCTGAAAGACGCCATCGGCGATTTCGACCACCGCGATCTCGGCGCCTTGAGCCGCCGCGTTGCCGACAAGGGTTTCAAACCCACGCTCGATCCGCTCCATCGGCATACGGTAAGTGGTGGGCATGCCCGCATCGGTAAAGTCGGTGACGGGAACACCTGCATCCATGAAGGCATTGAAATCACCAAAGGCACCGGTGCCTGTTGCTTTTATACCCGCCACGTTGAACCCGGCCCGTGCGAGGCCATGGGCCAGGCTCACCGCGGCGGTGGTCTTGCCTGCATTCATCGAGGCACCGAAGACACCCAGTACCGTGACATCGTCGGGGATCGTCTGGTGGGGCATGGCATAGCGGGCGACATTCATCACTTCGCCTGCCGCGTCGACCAGAAGACCCAGCGGCTGCACCTGTGTCGGACGGTTCATCCGGCCATGGGCCGTTTCGACGAGCCCCACAATGCCCCCGCCAGCAATCAGATCAACGCCGTCGGGAGAGAGTTCGGCGCGTCCTTCGAACTGGTCGGGGGCATACCGGTCACCCACGCAGGCCACGAACACATCGCCGGGGTAGCTGAGGGAATAGCGCTGGTCCGAAAGCTGGAGTTTCTTGTGCTGACCCAACTGGGTGATGCGGCACAGGACAAGATCGCCAGCGGTGGCGTAGGTGACGTTCGGGTCGAGCGAGGCCACGTCGTCGCGGTTCACACGACGGGTGGAGAAGGTCCATTTGGCCTGGGCGGGGATGGCGGTGTTCAGTGTCATTTTTCGAAATCTCCGTTCGGGGGTAACCTTGTTGATGACACCAACTTAGGCAGGGTCCCTTGCAACCACATTTCGGCAAAATGAACGGCCTTTCATCCTTAAATGAACGGATCATGAATACCGCATGTCGGTGTGGTGTCGGTTGAGGACCGAAGCCTTCAAAGGCCCTATTTCTTATCGAGCAGGCCCGTTGATCCAGCGGTCCAGGGCGGTTCGAAGACGCGCCAGCGCCTCGTCATCCGTCTTGATCCATCCGCCTAGCCGATAGGTCACGATCTGAAGGAAGAAGGCCTGTGCCCCGTTGGTCAACAATGTCTGCTCATCGCCATCTTGCGCGACCTTTCGCAGTTCCCGCGCCACGACTTCTTCTAGCTGATGGCAACTTTGCGCGAACGCGGCGCTCATCGGTCCGTCGGGCAGGGCGGATTGATCGATAAAGAGCCGCGCGAAATCCGGTGTGTCCACGAAGAAGCTGAGAAGCGGGTGATAGATTTCGACGATCCGGCTGACCGGATCAGCTTCTGTGAACGCAATATCGGTGACAATGCCGTCCATCCGCCGAATCCCCAGGGCCGCCAGCAGATGACTGCGATCTCCGAAATGAGCAAAGACGGTTCCCTTCGCTACATTTGCGGTCTCAGCGATCATATCGGTGGTCACACTGCGATAGCCATGCCGGGCGGCCAGCTGTGCCGCCGCATCCAGAATACGCTCCCGTGTCTGCCGGCTGCGGGCTTGTGCGTGTTTCAGGATCGTCCTCCGTCAAAAGTTGACCGTGGTCAAATTTTAATCTAGCAAATCAAAAATATGACCGCAGTCAATTTTTGGAGTGACGTATGACGCGCAAGATCCTGATCCTGGACGGCCACCCGAACGGGGCCGCCTTTTGCGGAGCGCTTGCCCGAGAGGCGGAAGAGGGTGCTCGTGCCAAGGATGCCGAAACGCGGATTTTCAGGTTGTCCGAGATGCGCTTTGATCCGGATCTGACCGGCGCCTATAAGGTGGACCAGCCGTTGGAGCCGGATCTGGAGGCGTTCTGGAACGCTCTTTTATGGTGCGATCATTTCATCCTGGTGCATCCGCTCTGGTGGGGGTCTGCACCCGCCAAGCTGAAAGGCCTCTTTGACCGGATCTTCAAGCCAGGCATCGCGTTCAGATATGTCGAGGGCAAGGCGCTTCCAGACGGTCTTCTCGCGGGACGTAACGCGGATGTTCTGATCACGTCGGATACGCCGACGTGGTATTTCCGACTGGTCTATCGGCTGGCCTGGCCAAGGATCCTCCGCAAGCAGATCCTGGGCTTTTGCGGGCTGAACGTCCGCCACATTCGCAATCTCGCGACGATCCGCAACGCCTCGCCCCGCCAGCGCGAGGGGTTTTTGGCCGCGGCACGCAGCCTTGGCGCGCTTAGTGCCGGATGACGGGGTCGATTGGCCTGTTGCCCAGATCCAGGGCCTCCTCGATGAAAAGGGCGGTGCGCAGCAGCACCGCCTCGCCGCGGGGAGGGCCGACAAGCTGCAGGCCGACAGGTAAGCCACCTGCGGTAAACCCCGCTGGCATGGACAAGGCGGGCAGCAGGGTGGTCGTGGCAAGAAATGAAAAGCGTAGCCAATCCTCGTAGGTTCCAATCTCGGCCCCGTCGACATGACGCGGATAGTCATGTTCGACGAGGTCCGGTGCGATGCCGACCACGGGAATGGCCAGAACGTCAAAGCGGGTCAGAAACCCGCGCATGATCTCGTAGAGCGTGGTGCGCGCGCGCATGGCATCATAGATCGCCTGGGCGGTCAGCCGTTTGGCATAGGCGACGTTGTCGGACAACCGCTCTCCAAAAACCGCGCGCACGGGCTCGGGCAGGGATGCGATGACAGAACCATAGTGAAGTCCGCGCAATGCCAGATATGTTTCGTTGAGATCGGGAAGATCCGGACAGGTCTCCTCGACCGTTGCACCGGCTTTCATGACCTCCTCCATGGCGCCTCTTAGAACGGTCCGGATTTCCCGCTCTACGGCTGCAAAACCGTTCTGATCCTCGGAAAAGGCGATCCGTGGAGGTTTGCTTTGTCGATCAAGTTCCGCCTGAAAGGATGTGGCCGGAGCGTCCAGACTGATCGGCATGCGCGGATCATACCCGGTCATAGCGTCCAGAAAGAGCGCCAGATCCCGAACATCCCGGGCCATCGGCCCCTGAAGCCCTTCGGTCAGGAATGCCGCACTGCCCGGCCCTCCGCCACATCGTCCCGGTGACGGGCGTAGCCCCAGGACCGAACAATGCGCCGCCGGTGTCCGCAAGGATCCCATCAGATCGGAGCCGTGGCTGAGCCAAACCTCTCCCGTTGCCAGAGAGGCCGCCGCTCCACCCGACGAGCCCCCGGCATTCATCCGTGTGTCCCATGGGTTCCGGGTTGCGCCGAATACGGGATTGGTCGAATTCCCGCCCGCGCCGAATTCGGGCGTGTTGGTCTTGCCCATAACCAACCCTCCGCGGGCTTCAAGCCGCTCGACCATCGGGTCGGACGCGTCTGGTACGAAGTCTTTCAGCGTCAGGTTGCCCCAGGTCGTGCGAACACCCTCGACCGCGTTCAGATCCTTGATGCCGATGGGCAGGCCCGCCAACCAGCCGACGTGATCCGCCTCTCCTTGGCCCAATTCCGCGATCTTCGCTTCTGCCCGCTCCGCGCAGACCGTTGGCATGGCGTTAACCGCCGGTTCGACATCCGCGATCCGTTGCGCCGAGGCGGCAACAACCTCGGTTGGAGAGATCTCGCGCTTGCGCAAGGCCGCCACGACTTCCCGCGCTGGCAAGGCGCAGACATCTGGTCCGGTAAATGGGGTGTCAGGCTTCATGAACGCTCCTCCTTCTGGCATTCTGGCGGAGCCGTCACGCCCTGTCACCCTGTCTTGACCGGTGCGCCCCCCTGAAAGGCATTGCCGTTGACATAATCACAGGGTGCTTCCTGCATCTCCAGATGAAGGCCGTCGCCAAGATAGGGATGGGCGCGCGCCAGCGCCTCGTCCACATCAATGCCCAGACCCGGCGTATCCGGCGGGGTGATGAAGCCGTCCTCTACCTGGATCGAACCTTTGATCAGCGCGTCATGAAACGGTGTCTCTATCGTTTCCGCCATCAGAATGTTCGGAATGGATGCCGCGAAATGCACATTCGCGGCCCATTCCACCGGACCCGCATAAAGATGAGGGGCCATCTGGGCGTTGTAGACTTCGGCCATCGCCGCCACTTTCTTCATCTCCCAGATGCCGCCAGCGCGCCCCAGTGCAGGCTGCAGGATCGTTGCCGCGCCAGCGCGCAGGACAGGGGCGAATTCTGCCTTCGTGCACAGCCGTTCACCTGTGGCGACCGGGATGCGGACCGACGCGGCGATTTTCGCCATTTCTGCCGTATTGTCCGGTGGGATCGGCTCTTCGAACCACATCGGTGAGAACGGCTCCAACGCCTGGCCCAGCCGGATCGCGCCTGCCGTTGTGAACTGCCCATGCGTGCCAAAGAGAAGATCCGCCCGATCGCCGACAGCGTCCCGGATCGCCTGACAAAAGGCGACGGACATCGAGATATCGCTCATCGCGGGCATATGCCCACCGCGAAGCGTGTAAGGGCCGGCAGGGTCGAACTTCACCGCGGTGTAGCCACGTGTCACGCAATCCGCCGCCGCCTCCGCCGCCATATCCGGCGAGGTCCAGAACGCGTTGATGTCGTGCTGGGGCAGAGGGTAAAGATAAGTATAGGCGCGGATGCGGTCATTGGTCCGGCCTCCCAAAAGGGCATGGACGGGACGCTCTCGCGCTTTGCCCAGGATATCCCAACACGCGATCTCAAGACCCGAAAACGCGCCGATCACGGTCAGATCCGGGCGCTGCGTGAACCCGCTGGAATAGGCGCGCCGGAACATCAATTCGATGTTTTCCGGATTCTCGCCCTGCATGTGCCGTGCGAAGACGTCCCCGATCACCGCACGCATTGCTTCGGGCCCGACCGAAGCGGCATAACATTCGCCCCAGCCCACGATCCCGCAGGCTGTCGTCAGCTTGACCAAAATCCAGTACCGACCGCCCCATCCGGGGGCGGGGGGCGCCGTCACGATGATGTCGAGGTCCTGCAGCTTCATCCCCACGCCTCCCGTCTGGATCCCGAATACCGTCAATGTGACCCGGTTATCTCTCGAATACGATCACGTTCCGCTTCGCCGCGCCTGTCTTGGTGTCCGCGATCGCCTCATTGATCTGATCGAGGGTCCAGGTTCCCGAAATCAGCTCGTCCAGCTTGAGCCGCCCTTGCTGATAAAGATCCACCATCCAGGGAATATCCCGCTGGATGACCACATCGCCCATCTTGGACCCGATAAGGCCCTGGCCGACAGCGGCCATCATCACCGGTTCATAGGTTGCTTTCGCTCCCGAATGCGGCATCCCGATGAGGATCGCGCGCCCCGCGCGCCCCAGATAGCGCAGCGCCTGTTCATAGGCGGGAATGGCACCCACCGTGACAATCACTGCGTCCGCGCCGCGCCCGCCCAAGGCTTTGTAGGACGCGCGCCAGGGCGACTTGTCCGTTGCCAGAACGCCATGCGTCGCACCGAAGCTTTTGGCGATCTCAAGCTTCTCCTCGGTCATGTCCACCGCCACGATCCGCCTCGCCCCGGCGATCCTTGCGCCTTGTATCGCGTTCAGCCCGACACCCCCGGCGCCGATCACGACCACGTCCTGACCCGCGCGCAAGCCCGCCGCATTCACTACGGCGCCGACGCCGGTGATCACGCCGCAGGACAAAAGACATGCGGCGGGGCGGGACATTTCGGTGGGAATTTTTACGATCTGGCCCTGATGTACCACAACCTTTTCGGCAAAGGCGCCACAGGACATGGCCTGATCGACCTTGCTGCCGTCTACGGTCGTGATCGGACCCGCTGTCGTGTCAAAGCGCCCCTCGCAGACGGTGGGTTTGCCGCTTGCGCAGGTCGGGCAGGTTCCGCAGGACCGGATAAGCGTGACCACCACGGCGTCGCCCACCGCGACATTCGACACACCGTCGCCGATCGCGGTGATCTGGCCCGCGGCTTCATGACCGTAAACCGCCGGCAGATGCCCACCCCAAGCGCCTTCCGCATACGAGATATCGGAGTGACAGATCGCGACCGCATCTAGGGTCACCTCGACCTCGCCCATTGCGGGGGCCGCGAGTTTGATATCCTCGATCACAAGCGGGGCGCCGTGATCATGGCATACGGCGGCTTTGATGGTTTGCATGGGCTCTTCCCTCGTCCAGGTCTTGATGTCGACGTTGACCGCAGCATTGCAGGCCCGCAAGTCGGAAAGCGCCATGCGACGCCGCGTTTAAGTCATGCCAGACGGCCGTCTTGCGAAAATCACCAGCGCCACGCCCACCAGAACCATCGACAGCAAAAACGGTGCGCCGGGCAGGTAAACGGGGGTGTTGGGGGCCGTGAAAAGAGCAAAGGTGGAGGTCATCGTCAGCGGCGCAAGGATGGTCGCCAAAGCGTTCATGCTGCCCAAAACCCCCTGAAGTTCCCCTTGAGCGTCGTTGCTAACCCTTTGTGACATCATCCCCTGAAGCGCGGGCGTGATGACAGCGCCCAGGGCCGCGAGCGGGGTGAGAACCAGGGCAATCGCTCCGCTGCTGATGATCGCAATCAGGCCAAAGACCAGAATGTCGAAGACATGACCGTAGATAACGGTCCTCCGCTCTCCCCACCATCTCAACACCAGCCGGATCAGACCGCCTTGCACAATGGCCATCATGATCCCGAACAGAGCCAGCGACAGGCCGATCGTCTGCGCGCTCCAGCCAAATCGCTCTTGTGTATAGAAGGACCAGACCGACGGATAGACGTTAAAGGCTACCTGATAAATGAAATAGACGGCCAGCAAGTGACCGATCCCTGGCAGTTTTGCCACCTGCCGAAAGGCGCCCAGCGGATTGGCCCGCCGCCAGTCAAACGGGCGGCGGATTGCGTCTGTCACCGTCTCTTTCAGGACAAAAAAGCCGAAGACGGTGTTCAGCGCCGCCAACCCCGCCGCTGCATAGAACGGCGCGCGGGGTCCCAGCTCTCCCAAAAAGCCGCCGATCAGGGGGCCGAGAACAAATCCCGCTCCGAAGCCGGCTCCGATCAGTCCGAAATTCGCGGCCTTTTCGTGTGGTTTCGAGATATCGGCCATATAAGCGCTTGCGGTGGCGTAGCTTGCCGCCGTGATGCCGCCCACGATACGGGCCACGATCAGCAGCATCATGCTTCCGGCGGTGGCCATAAGGAAGTAGCTCAACGACATGAACCCGAGCGAGATCAGAAGGATCGGCCGACGCCCGTACCGGTCCGACAGGCTGCCGAGTGTGGGACCGAAGAGAAACTGCATCACGGCATAGATCGTTGAAAGAATGCCGCCCCAGACGGCCGCACCGGCCAGCGTGCCCCCTTCTATGTCGCGGATCAGGTCGGGCATGACCGGCACGATCAGCCCGATGCCCATCGCATCCAGCATCACGTTCGTCATGATGAAGAGAACGGGCAGGCGGATCACGTATGGCCCGCCAGGGTTTCCCGCACCTTGCGGGCAAAGCGCTGTGCATCATCCGGCGCGTTTCCAAGGCTGCGCGCGGGATCAAAGATCGCGTCGATCTCCAGCTCCGGCCAATCCCGCGCGACAAGTGCTTGCAATGTCACCCCGTCTTTCGATGCCTCCTGGCAGAGCGCCTTGGTGGCGGCCTGAGCCTCCGGGCGTGGCATCCGCGCGGCCAGCGCAAAGCTAAGCTGTTCTGCATGGATCAGGCCCAAAGGATCGAACCCGGCCGCCATCTGTGCGGGTTGCGGCACAAGCTGCTCCAGCATGGGCAGGGCAGCCTGCAAGGATGTGGCCGTGCCCAGAAGGATCTGGGGCAGGCACATCCATTCGGTGAACCAGGCCGCCCCGTCGCGCTGATCGCGATGGATCGCGGCACCTTGGAGGGTGCTGTTCAAGCCGATCACATGCCGTGCCGTGGCGATTAGGACCGACGCAGCAACGGGATTTTGCTTTTGCGGCATGGTCGAGGACGATCCAGCTGCGTCCAGGCGCACAAAGCCCGCATTCGGATCTACGAAGTTTCGAACATCCTCGCCAATTTTACCCACAGAAAGACACAGCCTGACCGCCCAATCCGCGACCTTCAGAACCGGTGTGCGGTCCGTGTGCCAACTCCGCCCCGGGTCGCCCAGCCCCAGCGCATCCGCAAGTGCGGCGCGGGTTTCTGCAGGGGCAGGCCCCAAAGCGCTGGCCGTTCCTGCAGCGCCGGAAAGTGAGACAAGCAAAGCCTTTGCGCGTAAATCTTCAAGCTCGTTCAAAAGGGCCAGAAGGGGCGCGCCCCATTCCGCCACCGCGGCGCCAAAGCTTGTTGGCGTTGCGGGCTGGCCGTAGGTTCGTGCGGGCATCGGTGTTGAGGCGTTTTCTTCGCAAAGCGTTGCAAGGCGTTGAAGAACCGCCTTTAAGTCGCTCTCGAAAAGGGCAAGTGTCTGTCTGAGACGCAGCATGAGGCCGGTATCTATAATATCTTGCGACGTCGCACCCCAGTGAACGTATTGCGCATGTTCAGGGGCCTGCATTTCCTGCCGGAAAACGCGCAATAAAGCGGGAATGGAAACCCCGTTCTGTCCGGTTTCCGCGGTCAGCGCCGCGGGATCCACTTGCACTTCCATCGCCGCACGCTGGATCGCGTGGGCGCTTACCTCGGGGATGATGCCTTGCGCCGCCTGCACCTTGGCCAACGCCCCTTCGACGAGAAGCATGGCCCGCAAGGCTGCCGTGTCTGAAAAAAGCCGTCCGACATCACCTGTCGGAAAGAGATCCGAGAAGAGCAGACTGTCCTGCACCGCACCCGCCATCAGGCGCGGGTCCGTGGATGAGGCAGACAGGCTGATGCCCTGAGATAACACGAAAAACGGCGCATCAGATATCCAGAAACACAGTCTCGCCGTCGCCCTGAAGGCGAATGTCGAACCGCCAGGTCGCTTGTCCCTCGGGCCTTGCCATCAGGGTCCTGACCCGGTCGCGATGTTCGATCCGGTTCAGGACCGGATCGTCGCTGTGGTCGTCGCCCTCGAAATAAAGCCGGGTCTGAAGGCCGATATTGATACCCCGTGCCACGATCCAAAGCGCAATATGGGGAGATTGGTTGCCCACGCGGCCAGGTTTGATGGTGTTGAGCGTCCAGATCCCCGTCTCCTGATCTGCGGCCAGTCTTGCAAAACCCTGCGCGCCGGGACCAAAGGTGCCGTCCGCGCCCGCCTGCCAGCTTTCCAGCATGACATCGCGCAGGGGAACGCCAAGCCCGTCAAGAACTTGTCCGGTGATCGTAATGCGCTCTCCCGGTGCATCTTCGGGGTAGGGCTGGCGGCCGAGGTCTTCTTTGTAAATGCCTTCGATACCGGCGAAATTCGGGGTGCAGCCGATATGGACATAAGGTCCAGCCGTCTGCGAAGCGGTCTCGGTCAGGTCGGTCAGGTGCTGCACCATCTCAGAACCCTTCTGGCCGGTTTTCGAACATCGTCTGCCGTTGCCCGCGCAGCACGATGTCGAAGCGATAGGCAAGACAATCCATCGGCAGGGCGCGGGTCATGTCCAGCGGGGCCACCAGACGGTCCACCGCCTGAGGATCAGGGATCGTAGCCACGATCGGGCAGCGCGCGATGAGCGGGTCGCCTTCGAAATACATCTGTGTGATCAGACGCTGACCAAAGCTCGGCCCGAAAAGCGAGAAATGCACATGGGCCGGGCGCCAGTCGTTCACGCCGTTGGGCCAGGGATAGGCGCCAGGGCGAATGGTCAGGAATTCGTAGGCGCCGGCCTCGTCGGTGATCGTGCGACCGCACCCGCCAAAATTGTCATCCAGCGGCGCAAGATAGCCATCTTTCTTATGGCGATAGCGTCCGCCTGCATTGGCTTGCCAGATCTCTATCAGCGCCCCCGGCACCGGGCGCCCGAACTGGTCCATCACCCGGCCATGCAGGATCACCCGTTCGCCGATGGCGGGCGTTCCGGTGAAATTGAGGATCAGGTTGTTGTCGTGCTCTCCCAGCAGATCGTGGCCAAAGACCGGCCCCGTTTCCTCCGTCGCTCTGGTGGGCAGCGACAGGAGCGGCAGACGTGGACTGCGCGGCACGCTGGATTTGTAGCCGGGCGCGTAAGGGACCGGATGCGCGGCGCGGTTGCGGGGCAGCAAGGTCACGGCTTGTCCTCCATCTCGGCCAGCGTCGCCTTGGCCAGCTTGATGGCGTGGTTGGCGCGCGGCACGCCGGCATAGATGGCAACGTGCTGGAACGCCTCCATAATATCGCGCGGGCTGGCTCCGGTGTTTCTGGTGGCGCGGACATGCATCGGGATCTCGTCGAAATTGCCCATCGCGGCCAGCAAGGCCAGCGTCAGCATTGATCGTTCCCGCGGGCTGATCGCGTCAGAGGCCCAGACATTGCCCCAGGCGCTCTCGGTGATCAGGTCTTGAAACGGCTGGTCGAGCGGCGTTTTCGCGGCTTCTGCGCGATCTACATGCGCGTCGCCCAGCACGCGGCGGCGCACCTCCATGCCTTTGGCGTGACGCTCAGACATGGCCAACCTCTTTCAGAAACCGGATGAGCACGTCGGCATATTCTTCGGGCTTTTCGACACAGGGGAGATGACCGGCGCGGCGGATGACGTGGAATTGCGAGCCGGGGATCAGGTCCACCGTCTCCCGCACCAGATCGGGCGGGGTCGAGCCATCCTCGTCCCCGGCAATGCCCAGCGTCGGCAGGCGCAGAGCGCTAGTTGGGGTGTAGAAATCCGTACCGGAGATCGCGGCGGAGCATCCGATATAGCCCTCATCCTCTTGCCGCGTCAGCATATTCCGCCAGAGGCCCAGTTCGGGTTTGGCGCGGAAATCGGCGCTGAACCAACGTTCCATCACCGCATCGGCAAGGCTTTCGATTCCACCCGCTTTGACACCTGCGATCCGCTCGTCCCAGAGCTCTCGATGGCCGATCTTGGCGCCGGTATTCGACAGAACCATCGCCCGGATCAGATCGAGCCGCTTGGCCGCCAAGCCCTGGGCGATCATGCCGCCGATGGACAGGCCCACGAATACGCAGTCCTTTACTTCTAGCAGGTCGAGCAGTTGTTCCGCGTCCCGCACCAGCGATCCCATGGAATAGGGCGCGCGGGGCAGGGAGGACAGACCATGCCCGCGCTTGTCGTAGCGGATGATCTTCAGACCGGAGGGCAGCAAGGGCAGGATCGGATCCCAGAGCCGCATGTCGGTGCCAAGCGAATTGGCGAAGACAAGCGGCGCGCCATGCGGGTCGCCGTCGATCCGGCAATGCAGTTGGACCTCTCCGAAATCGGCGATCTTCATTCTATCCTCCCCTTTGCGCGCATCTAAGCGGGCCGGGGCGGTAAGGTAAAGCACGCTTGCAGATCGGATGTGCCAGACGCGTCGGAATTGCAATCAAGGCCGCTTGAGACGGATATGTGCCATGATCTGACCATGATCGGAGGCCAGTTTGTTGTAAGGCGCTTCGGGATGGCTGCCATCGGTGAGGTGGTCGTTGAAGGTACTGAAATACTCCATCTCGCCGATATGGCCGGGAAAATCGGCCAGGAAATCGCGGGAGAGATAGATCTGGTCGATGCTCTCGTAAACGCCGCCAAAGGCGGTCGTATAGACCATGTCACGCAGGGATTTGCGGGCAAACAGCTTTTCAGCGGAATGCAGGCGGACCCTTTCGATATCTTCGGTGATCTGTGTGTTTTCTGCGTCGGTATAGCGATCGCGCGGGCTTTCGGCGTCGTGGCGCAGCATCCAGGCATAGTTCTTGAACGGGACTTCCCCGCTGATGATCTCGCTGCTGACAGCATGCTCGCCGTCGTTAAAGTCACCCAAGGCGATCACCGGATGGCCGGATTGCAGCTCAGCCACGATGGCGTCGCGCAGCACCCACGCCTCTGCCATCCGGCGCAGTGCGGCACGCAGGGATCCCAAGGCCCGTCCGGTCGGATCATAGTTGGTCAGATCCGCCTCGGGTGCAAAGGTCGCGCCATCGGGGCGCAGGTACTCGCCCAGCTTTGACTTCAGATGGCAGTTAAACACGGTCACGACCCTTCCGCCGATCGGCACCCGGGCCTTGAGGATCGGGCGGGAGAGGCGGGTGAGCCGGAAATCACCGGCACCATCGGCAAAGGGGATCGTCAGCGGCTCGGGCAGGTCCTGGATGACTTCCGGCGGTTCGGCAAATCCGGGACGAGAGAGGAGCGCCAAGCCAGGACGTCGCTTGCCGGGTCCACCGTCGGAGGTATTGGGCGCAAAGGCCAGTTCTGCATCCGCATAGCCGTCAAAGCGGATCCGGTCGAAAATCGCGCGCCGGTGATAGCGTTTGTCGCGGGAGGGCACGGCATCGGCATTGGCCAGCGCGCCACGACGGTCGGCCTCGGTGATCACATCGCTGAGCGCCTGAGCCTCAAAGATCTCCTGAAAGCCGACGATATCGGCGTCCATCGTCAGAAGCTGATCGGCCAGCCAATCCTCTTTCCAGGCATATTCCTCGGGCGTGTAGGACTGGAAGCGATAGTATTCCTGATCCGCACCGATCAGGTTTTTTACGTTGAAGCTGGCAATGGTGAACAGGGTCATGCGGGAAACCGTGTGAGAGCGTTGACAAAGACTTCGGCATCCACGTTCCCGCCCGAGATGGTGACGATGACGTCCTCCCCCTCGACCGCGTCCGCGTGGAAGAGGGCGGCGGCCAGCGCCACGGCCCCACCAGGTTCAGCGACAAGCTTGAGCCGCTGGAACGCAAGGCTCATGGCGCGCTGGGCGTCCTCCTCGCTGACAACCAGGCCCGGTCCGCAGAGACGGTGCATGATCGAGAACGTGATCTCTCCGGGCTGTTCCGTCAGGATCGCATCGCAGAGATTTCCGCCGCTCTGTGTGTTTCGTTCGATCCTGCCCGAGGCGAGAGAGCGGGTGACATCGTCAAAGCCTTCGGGCTCAACCGGGCGCGGTCGCAGGCCGGGCGCGCGCGCCTCCAGCGCCAGCGCGATGCCCGATGTCAGCCCGCCGCCGCCGCAACAGATCAGCACGTCAGCCTGCGTCACACCGGCTTCACTGGCCTGTGTTGCGATCTCAAGGCCCACGCTGCCCTGGCCTGCGATAACCTGCGGTTCGTCGAACGGTTTGATGAGTGTGAGGCCACGGTCCTCGGCGATGCTCGCGCCGATCTTGTTCCGGTCCTCAGTCGCGCGGTCGTAAAGCACCACTTCCGCGCCCAGGGCTTTGGTGTTGTCGATTTTTAGTCGTGGCGCATCCGATGGCATGACGATCACGGCCGTTGTACCTTGTTGTGCCGCCGCCAATGCCACGCCTTGCGCGTGATTGCCGCTGGAGAACGCGATCACACCGCGCGCCCGAACCTCCGGGTCCAGCGCGGACAGGGCGGACCAGGCCCCGCGATATTTGAAGCTGCCTGTGTGCTGGAGGCATTCGGGTTTGACCCACACCCGGCGCCCGGCCATCTCGTCCAGAAAGGGCGAATTCAAAAGCGGCGTGCGGCGGGCATGCCCCTCAAGGCGCGCGGCGGCGGCGTCGATCATGTCGATATTCATTGCAATCTGTCCAACCAGGTATGGAGCGCGCGAAGCGATTGGGACTCATCCAGAAAGGGTACATGTCCGCGCCCCGGGATTTCGGCGGCGATCATCTTGTCATATCGGACCTGCATCGCCCCGAACGTCGCTGCAGACAAAAGCTGCGAATTGGCCCCGCGCAGCACGCAGAGCGGGCGTTGGGCAAGAGCGTCCATGAAGGGCCAGAGATCCGGAACCTCGTCGGTGTCTGCGGCCAGGATCGCATCGCGCAGCCGCGGGTCGTAGGTCAGGTCGAGGCCATCCTCCGTCTCGACGAAATGCAGTCGCGCTTCGTTTAGCCATCGCGTGTGGGGCACGTTCTCAAAGGTTGGAAGGGCGGCGGCCAGCCCGTCGGCTGCCTCTTCGTGAGAGCGCCAGCTCGGGCGCCGCCCGATATAGGCGATGATCTGATCGACCGCGTCCCGTTCGATCACCGGGCCAACGTCGTTCAGCGCAGCCCCGATCACGCGGTCGGGTGCGATGGCGGCCAGGGTCATCGCGATCAATCCGCCACGCGACGTCCCCAGGATGGCGGCGCGGGCCACGTCCAGATGATCCATCAGTGCGACCACATCCGCGGCTTCCACCGGGATCGTGTAGGTCTGCCAATCCGCCCATTCCGAGGCGCCCCGCCCACGGTAGTCCAGACGAATAATGCGGCAGCCGGTGAGATGGGGCGCGAGATAGTTGAAATCGCGCCCATCCCTGGTCAATCCGGACAGGCAAATCAGCGGCAGCCCCGTGCCCTCATCGGTGTAGTGCAGTGACAGCCCGTCGGGTGCAGAAAAGTAGGGCATCAGCTTTGCGCCAGATCCGGTATGGTCGTCAGATCTGTCAGAACATGGTCTGGGCGCCCCGGAAGGCGGTCTATCGGCTCATCGCTCCGGTTGACCCATGCTGTCCTGAACCCATAGGCTGCCGCGCAGCCCGCATCCCAGCCGTTGGACGAAACAAAAAGGACAGAAGGTTTTTCGACCCCGAAAGCATCCCTCACAAGATCGTAGACCCGTGCGTGAGGCTTGAAGATGCCCACGCTTTCCACGGAGAGCACGTGATCCAGCACATCGTCGATGCCCGCCGATTGCACGGCGCCTGCCAACATCTCCGGGGCGCCGTTCGAGAGGATTCCCGTCTTGAAGCCTGCGGATTTAAGCGTGTCCAGCATCTTGGGAACCTCGGGGTAGGCCTCAAGCTCCCAGTAAAGATCAAGCAGGCGCTGGCGCAGGTCGTCATCCCCGTCCAGTGATGTTGCCTCAAGCGCCCAATCGAGACCGTCTTGCGTCACCTGCCAGAAATCGGTGTGATCGCCGGTCACCGCTCGGAGCCAGGTATATTGCAACTGCTTCGCGCGCCAATGCTGAGACAGGTCTGCCCACCGGGCTTTCAACGCGTCGCGGCCAGGCTCCTCGGCGGCCTGTCGCGCTGCGGCGGATACATCGAAGAGCGTACCATAAGCGTCGAAGATACAGGTTGTGATCGTCATGGATACGCGTCCTCTTTGCGCGCAACCTGACACAGGCAAAGGCATCGGGGAAGGGGGTGCGTTCCGCCTATTGAGAGGCGCCCTGACCGGCCGAATAGACGACGATGGATCTGCCCAGAGGCGCGCGAAAGGCGATTCCCTCACTTCCGGCCGGTCGCATCCCATGCTTCAGCCGCAATTGTCGGGCTCCTGAACCACCATCGGTCCAAATGCCGCCGTGGCCGGCGCGGGGCAGGGGATGTTTGAAACCTAAAGGTTTTCCTGTTGGGGCATGCCGAGGACGTGAAACCCGCCGTCCACCCGGATGATCTCACCCGTGGTGCACGCACCTGCGTCTGACACAAGGTAAACAGCAGTTCCGCCCACGGCGTCGAGGGTCGCGTTTGCGCGCAGCGGTGCGTTCTGGTCGGTGTGCTTGTAAGTCTTGCGTGCGCCCCCGATCGCGGCCCCGGCAAGGGTTTTCATCGGTCCCGGGCTGATCGCGTTGACGCGGATCCCGTCGGGGCCGAGGTCGTTCGCCAGATACCGCGTCGCGGCCTCCAGCGCGGCCTTGGCAACGCCCATGACGTTATAATTGGGCACGACCCGGTTCGAGCCCTGATAGGTCAGCGTCAAAAGCGTGCCCCCCTCATCGGACATAAGCGGATAGGCTCTCCGCGCCACTTCGATGAAGGAATAGGCGCTGATGTCCATGGAATTCTTGAAGTTCGCGCGCGAGGTATTGAGGAAGCGGCCTGTCAGCTCGGATTTGTCGGAAAAGGCGATGGCATGAACCAGAAAATCTATGCTGGGCCAACGGCCCGACAGCGCCGAGAAGGCCGCGTCAAGTGAGGCGTCGTCGGTCACGTCGACATCCACCATGAAATCGGATCCGACGGAGGAGGCCAGGGGTTGCAGCCTTTTGCCAAAGGCTTCGCCCTGATAGGTAAAGGCCAGCTCTGCACCAGCCTCGTGCAATGCCTTTGCAATCCCCCACGCGATCGACCGGTCGTTGGCGACGCCCATGACCAGGCCGCGTTTTCCTTTCAAGATGTCAGACATAGCAAAGGCTTACCCGTGATATTTCGAAAGGATCATCGACCCGTTTGTGCCACCAAACCCGAAGGAGTTGGTCATCACGCTGTCCAGCCCCGCATGTTCCACCAGATCCAGGGCAATTTCACCCGGTTTCAGACCGGGGTCCAGCGTTTCGACATTGATCGAGCGTGTGATGAAGTCGTTGTCGAGCATCAGGAGGCTGAAGATTGCCTCCAGCGCGCCCGCAGCACCTTGCGCATGGCCGGTCATCGACTTGGTAGATGAGACCGGCGGTTGGTCGACGCCCTCAAATATGCGGCGCACCGCTTCCACTTCGCCGACATCGCCGACAGGTGTCGAGGTGCCGTGCGCGTTGATATAGCTGACCTTGCGGTCTTCGGGCAGTGTTGCGAGGGCCAGTCGCATCGCACGCTCGCCCCCTTCACCGGACGGTGCGACCATGTCATGTCCGTCGCTGGTGGCGGCATATCCCGTCACTTCGGCGTAGATCTTTGCGCCACGCGCCTTGGCGTGTTCCAGCTCTTCCAGTACCACGATCCCGCCGCCGCCCGAAATGACGAAGCCGTCGCGATTTTCATCGAAGGCGCGCGAGGCCCGCTCCGGCGTGTCATTGTATTTGGACGACATGGCCCCCATCGCGTCAAAGAGGCAGGACAATGTCCAGTCCAACTCTTCCCCGCCGCCGGCGAACATCACATCCTGCTTGCCCAGCATGATCTGCTCGGCGGCGTTGCCGATGCAATGCAGGGACGTGGAACAGGCCGAGGTGATCGAATAGTTGATGCCCTTGATCTTGAACGCGGTCGACAGGTTCGCGCTGATGGTGGAAGACATGCATTTCGGTACGGCAAAGGGCCCGATCCGCTTGGGTGCGCCGTTTTTCAGAACGGTTTGGTGTGCCACCAGCATCGACGATGTGCTGGGCCCGCCCGAGCCTGCAACCAGGCCCGTCCGGGGGTTCACCACGTCACTGTCTTCAAGCCCCGCATCCGCGATGGCCTGGCTCATCGCGATATGCGCGTAAGCGGCACCCGGTCCCATGAACCGCAATGTGCGCTTGTCGATATGTTCGGCGGGGTCGATCTTGAGCGTGCCGGCGACCTGACTGCGAAAGCCATGTTCTGACATTTCAGGGCTCGCTTCGATGCCCGAACGCCCTGCTTTCAGCGAGGCGGTCACCTCTTCGGTGTTGTTCCCGATGGACGAGACGATGCCCAGCCCTGTAACGACGACGCGGCGCATCTGCGGCCTCCTTATGGCTTAGGCTTCGGAACTGGTGGACAGTCCGACTTTCATACCCTTGACCACATAAATCTCTTCCCCATCGGCCTCAACCCGTCCGTCGGCCACGCCCATTTTCAGACGCCGGTCGATCACTCGGGTGAAATCCACGAAGTAGCGGATCATCTTGCGGCTTGGCGTGACCATGCCGCTCAGCTTCACCTCGCCCACGCCCAGGGCCATCCCCAGCCCCTGCCAGCCGCGCCAGCCCAGGTTGAAACCGGTGAGTTGCCACAGGCCATCAAGCCCCAGACAGCCCGGCATGATCGGGTTGCCCGGAAAGTGACATTTGAAGAACCAAAGATCAGGCACGATATCGAACTCGGCAACGACATGACCCTTGCCATGTGCCCCGCCATCCGCGCTGATTTCGGTGATCCGGTCCATCATCAGCATCGGGGGTTCGGGGAGTTGTGCATTTCCGGGCCCGAAAAGCTCCCCCCGCGCGCACTTGAGCAGATCTTCTTTGTCAAAATAACTCGGGTAGTCGGCCATTCTGGCGTGTCTCCTGCTCGGCGCCTGTCATCACAATTGGCTTCCTCTAGCACCCGCATTGCGCGTCCTGCAAGGGCGCGCAGGTCAAACTTCGGTCGGGTTTGCCGCACCTTGTCGGGCCAGTTGCATCTGATTTTCATTTGAAATTCGCCCCCCCTCCGCCCTATATATCTAGATATATCTAGAGAAAAGCTGCAGTGAGGGGCCGTCTATGACGCCGCAAGCCACGAAATTCGCGACCGATTGGCTTTCCGGAGCCGGTTTACGGCCGACACGCCAGCGCATGGCGTTGGCGGAATTGCTCGTGGGTGATGGGCAACATCGACACGTGACCGCCGAAAGCCTGTTCGACGCGGCAAAGTCGAAAGGTGCCGCCGTGTCGCTTGCCACGGTCTACAACACCCTGCGTGCGTTTTGCGACGCGGGCCTTCTTCAGGAAGTGACCGTGGATGGCTCAAAGAGCTATTTCGACACGAACACGCATGATCACCCGCATTTCTTTTGGGAAGACGAGGCGCGTCTGACCGATGCACCATCGGAAGAACTGGTCATCACACAACTCCCCAAAGCGCCGGAAGGGGCGGAGATCGCGTCGGTCGATGTTGTGATCCGGTTGCGCAAAACCACCTGACATGATCGTGACGGAGGCGCAGGTCGCTGCGTTCCAGCGGGACGGGGTTGTGCTTTTGCGCGGTCTTTTTCGTGACCAGGTCGAGACCTTGCGGCGCGGTGTCGACGCCAATATGGCTGCCCCTGGCCCTTATGCATCGAACAACGAAAAGTCTGGCGAAACCGGTCTCTTTTTTGATGACTATTGCAACTGGACGCGTATTGCCGAGTTCGAGCATGCCATTCACGCGGCACCGGTTGCCGAAGCTGCGGCATGCCTGATGGGATCCGACACGGTGCAGATGTTCCATGATCATGTTCTGGTGAAGGAGCCTGGAACCTCCATGGCGACCCCGTGGCATCAGGACGGCCCTTACTACTTTGTCGAAGGGCGTCAGACGGTCAGCTTTTGGTGCCCGCTTGATTCCGTCCGCGATGCGACGCTGCGCTGCGTTGCGGGCTCCCATCTTTGGGAAAAGGATGTTTTGCCCACGCGCTGGGTGTCGGAGCAGGCTTTTTTCGACAAAGGCGACTATATGGCGGTTCCGGATCCCGAAGCCGAGAATATGCGCATTGTCGAATTCGAAATGGAACCGGGCGATGCGGTGGCGTTTCACTTCCGCACACTGCATGGCGCGCGCGGAAATACGAGCACGGCGCGGCGGCGCGCTTTTTCGCTGCGCCTTGTCGGGGACGACGCGCGTTATGTTGAGCGGCCGGGTCGCACGTCGCCGCCGTTTCCGGGACATGATATGAGGGCGGGCCAAAGACTGCGTGAGGATTGGTTTCCGCTTCTGAAGCGGGCTTGACCCAAGTGACCGTGCGCCGGCTGACGATCCAGGATCATGCCAACATCTTGAATCTCTATGCCGAACTGGCCCCGGCAACGCCCGTTCTCCAGAACGTCTCAGGACTGGAAGCGCTGATCGCTCACCCCGGCACCGAATTGTTGGGGGCAGAGGTCGAGGGATCGGTCGGGGCGATGGTCACCCTGCATGTCTTGCCCAATCTGACCTATGGCGGGCGGCCCTATGCCCTGATCGAAAACGTGGTCACGGCACAGCGCTTTCAAATGCGCGGTTTGGGGCGGAGAGTGATGGAGGCCGCCATCCGATCCGCCTGGGCGCAGGATGCCTATAAGATCATGCTGCTGACCGGCCAGACTGCCGGGGCACGCGGATTTTACGAAAGGCTTGGTTTTTCCGCGGACGAGAAGTTTGGAATGACATTGCGAAGGGTGCCGACCCGTGGGGCACAGGCCATCAAAACCACTGGCCCGGCTCCATAAGGCCCAGATCCATCAATTGACGCGATTGCCATTCGAACGGGGCCGAATTGTGCCATCTGAACGTTTTGATCTCGGCTGAAGAGCCGGGATTGTTTTTCAGCGCCTTTGCAGTGCGAAAAGAGCAGATCGCGGCGGTCAGGTTGTTGTGCCAGGGGCAGGCATAGGTGTTATATTCCTCGTCGTTGAACGTGTAATCGTCCCGAAGCTGCAATCCGGGCTTGGCCTTGAAGAGTGAAATCCGGTCGATCTTGCGGCTTTTTTCCGGGATATGCTCTTCAAAGCGCCATTTCAGACCGCCGAAGAAATCAAGCTGCCGTTCCTTGGGGTAGGTCGTCACAGGGTCAGGGCGGGCGAGGGCGTAATAGCCCGTCCGGTCGAGATGGGCATGATCCACCGACACCGCGTTATGGCAATGCGACAGGTCCTGGGCGTAAAGATCTACGACATAAGTCAGCATGCCGTCCCGCCGCTCCTGTTCGTGGAAGGCCAGCATTTCCGACACTTTGCGTGTCTCGCAGAACGGGTAGAACAGGTATTCCGCGTTATAGCAGTAATAGATCCACTGATCGGGGGCGGCGCGGGTCAGCTTGTCTATGACCTCCTGCGTCTTTTCCATCGTAGAGGGGTGGTAGGTGATGCGGTGAACCTGCGCGGCAAGATCGTCGGGCAGCCCGAATTCCTCGGGCATCACAACGACGATTGTTTCGAACCCCAGCGACAGATGATGTTCGATCGTCGACCACACCTCGACATCATCCTCCACCAAAAGGATGGCGATGGGTCCTTTTGCCAGCACGCCCTTTGAGCGCGTTAAAAACATGTCCAAAGATTGGTGGGCCATATCCCGCTGCCGTCTGCCGTTCGCGACCGTACCGCAAGGTCGGTTAATTCAGAGTGCATTGCAAGCGGGCACGGCATGCACTATCTGGCCTTCCAATCCCCAACACCGGAACCCTGCTCATGGCCGCGCCCAAAAAGCTTTATATCAAGACATATGGCTGCCAGATGAACGTCTATGACAGCGAGCGCATGGCTGAAACGCTGGGTGCGCAGGGATATGTCGAAACCGCGACGCCGGACGATGCGGATATGATCCTTCTCAACACCTGCCACATTCGTGAAAAGGCGGCCGAGAAAGTCTATTCCGAGTTGGGGCGGTTCAAGGGGCTGAAAGAGGCAAATCCCGATCTGAAAATCGGTGTGGCCGGCTGCGTCGCGCAGGCGGAAGGCGAAGAAATCGTGCGGCGTCAACCGATGGTCGATCTTGTGGTCGGTCCGCAATCCTATCATCGCCTGCCCGAGATGGAGGCCAAGGCCCGGAGCGGCGCCCGCGCCTTGGACACTGATTTTCCCGAAGAGGACAAGTTTGAACATCTCAAGGCCCGGCCCAAGGCGCAGCGCGGTCCGACAGCCTTTCTGACAGTTCAGGAAGGCTGCGACAAGTTCTGCGCCTTCTGCGTCGTTCCCTATACCCGCGGAGCGGAGGTCAGCCGGCCCGTCGCGCGAATCCTGGACGAAGCCCGCGACCTCGTCGAACGCGGCGTGAAAGAGATCACGCTTCTGGGGCAGAATGTGAATGCCTATCACGGTGCCGGTCCGGATGGCGGCGATTACAGCCTGGCCAAGCTGATCTGGGACCTCGACAAGATCGACGGGCTTGAGCGGATCCGCTTTACCACTTCGCATCCCAACGACATGAGCGACGATCTTATTGCCGCGCACGGAGAGTGCAAAAAACTGATGCCCTATCTGCATTTGCCGGTGCAATCCGGATCAGATCGCATCTTGAAACGCATGAACCGCAGTCACACCGCCGAGAGCTATCTTCGACTGATCGAGCGTATTCGCGCGGCCCGGCCCGACATCTTGATGTCGGGCGATTTCATTGTGGGATTTCCAGAGGAAACCGAAGAGGATTTTCAGGCCACACTCGATCTGATCGAGGCCGTGAAATACGGCTATGCCTATTCCTTCAAATATTCCCCGCGTCCCGGCACACCCGCTGCGGAGCGGCAAGCGGTTCCGGCGGATGTTGCGGATGAACGGCTTCAGCGTCTTCAGCACCTGATCACGGCGCAGCAAACCGAAATTCAGCAATCCATGGTTGGACGTGTGGTCAACGTGCTTTTTGAAAAAGCAGGGCGCCTGGATGGTCAAATGGTCGGGAAATCCGAGTATCTGCACGCGGTCCATGTCACACATCCCGGGATCCGCGCCGGCGATATTGCCGCAGTAGAGATTGTCGAAGCCGGTTCGAATTCGCTTTCCGGCAAGATCTTATGATCTGCTGCGTTAAATGATTTTGCTCCGAAATCAGCGTCTTGCGCCGATATCTGAACAGATCACTTCAGCATTTAAGTATTGTCGCCAAATAAGACACAATATCTGGTGATTTTTCCTTCACATGCCCGAACAATTTTTTTAGTCTATATTTCATGAACTTGCAGGGCGCCCACCATTACAGTCACAAAGGCGCCGCGTTCGGGGGAACATTGTGAAGGGATATCAGCGGTGTTTGATTTCAGAATAAAGCGTGTTTTGGCGAGCATTGCTGCCGTCGCCATCGCAGCAACCGGTGTGCTGTCAACCGCGCAGGAGGTGTCGGCGGAGTCGCATCAGCGCACGATCGTGGGGTCGCGATACGTGCCCACCATCTGGGTTGATCCCGACGGTTGCGAACATTGGGTTATGGATGATGGGGTCGAAGGCTACATGACGCCCCACGTGAACCGTCAGGGCATTCCGGTCTGCCGCCGGGGCAATGTGTGCGGTGTGATGAACACCGATCAGTTCTTCGCCACTGACAGCTACAGAATCAGCTCTCATGGCCAGCAGCGCCTGCGGCAGTTCTTCCAAAGCGCGTCGGCTACGGCCTTCATCATCACGGGACATACCGACAGCCGGGCGTCCGATGCCTATAACATGCGCCTGTCGTTCAACCGCGCGAACGCGGTGGCCCGCGTCGCGGCGGCCAGTGGGGCACGGATCGCCGATGTCCGCGGATACGGGGAACGTCTGCCTGCCGCATCGAACAATTCGGCTGCCGGCATGGCCAAGAACCGCCGTGTCGAAATCATTTGTATCCGCTGAGGGCGCGTATCATGAAATTTGCTAAGTTCACTGTTCTTCTCGCGGTCGTCGGCGCCTTGTCGGGCTGTCTTGGAGAGAAGGTCGACAAAACGGTCGACCGCGGGTTCGATTCGAAGGATCTGAGCCAGCTCAAGGCCGGCATCTGGGTGGATCCCAACGGGTGCGATCACTGGATCATCGACGATGGGGTCGAGGGATATCTCTCTCAGCGGCTGGACAAATACGGCAAGCCCGTGTGTTCCGGTGTTGCGCCGCCCAATGTGGCGACGGGGCCGTTCAAGCGTGGGTCCAGCTTCCCGGATCCGATCTGATCATATGGCGCTTTTGCGCAAAGAACGGCCGCCGCATTCTGCAGGCGGTCGTTTTTGTTTCTTTTGTATGAATTTCGCGTAGGGGTCCTTGCACGGGACCTGTGATCTTGGCACCATGTCACAAGACGACCTGCAAGGAGACACGTTTGGCCATTAGTGCCCTGACACCTGAAACCGGTACTGACGCTCCCGCCGAGGTGCTGCTTGAATTCCCTGACAATCGTCTTCTCATCGATCTTTGTGGCGAATATGACCGCAACCTTGCTGAAATAGAGCGTCAGCTTGGCGTGCAGATCCCGCGTCGGGGAAACCAGTTGGCCATCATTGGGGAAGAGGCCGCGCGCACACGGGCCGCCGAGGTGCTGAATGCGCTTTATGTTCGGCTTGAGAGCGGACGAGAGGTGACCGCCGGCGACATCGACCGGGAATTGCGCATGGGTGGATCCGAAACCGGAACCGGTGCCCGTGCGGGTGACCAGCTTGAGATGTTCAAGGGCGGCAAGGTCGAGATAAAGACCCGCAAGAAACTGGTCGAGCCGCGCACGGACGCGCAAAGGGCCTATGTTCAGAACCTCTTTGAAAATGAGCTTGCCTTCGGCATCGGTCCGGCGGGGACGGGCAAGACCTATCTGGCGGTCGCCGTTGGGGTCAGCATGTTCATCGGTGGGCATGTCGACCGCATCATTCTCAGCCGACCAGCGGTCGAGGCTGGAGAGCGGCTTGGCTTTTTGCCGGGGGACATGAAGGACAAGGTCGATCCCTACATGCAGCCGCTTTACGATGCGCTGAATGACTTTCTGCCGGGAAAACAACTCGCCAAGCTGATCGAGGAAAAGCGCATCGAGATTGCGCCGCTGGCCTTTATGCGCGGTCGGACGTTGGCCAATGCCTTCGTGGTTCTGGACGAAGCGCAGAATGCGACGACGATGCAGATGAAGATGTTCCTGACCCGCCTGGGTGAGGGGTCGCGCATGGTGATCACGGGTGACCGCAGCCAGATCGACCTGCCGCGAGGGGTGCCATCAGGGCTGGCCGATGCGGAACGCTTGCTCAAGAGCATTCCCAAGATCAGCTTCAACTATTTCACCTCAAAGGATGTGGTACGGCACCCGTTGGTTGCGGCGATTATCGAAGCATATGAGGCAGATGATCCGTCGAAATAGCGATCCCGCATCTTTGCAAGCGCGCGCCTTCTTTTCAGAGCGAACCGATGGTTCCGCCAATCTTTCCGGTTGATCAGACACGATGAGTATTGAGGTCATCCTTGAAGACCAGCGCTGGGAAGAGGCCGATCTGGATGGCCTTGCCAACCGTGCAGGTTCGGCCACGCTTCGGCATCTTGGCCTTGATGCAGCGCGGTGCGAGATCAGCGTGCTGGGATGTGACGATACCCGTATCGCTGCGCTGAATGCGGAATTCCGCGCCAAACCCTCCGCAACGAACGTTCTGAGCTGGCCTGAAACGGACCTGTCAGCAGAGGTCGCAGGTGAGAAACCGACGACACCGCAAGCCGACCCGATCGGCGATATCCCGCTGGGCGATATCGCAATTGCCTACGAGACGTGCCTGCGAGAGGCCGAGGCCGCTGGCAAACCGCTTGCCGATCATGCCACACATCTGATTGTTCACGGAGTTTTACACCTTTTGGGCTATGATCACATTCGTGACCCTGACGCCACTCTGATGGAGGGGCTTGAGGTTCAAATACTTGGCAAACTGGGCCTCGATAGCCCATATTACGGATCTACCGGGGCATGAGCCCCATTTTGGACAGGATCAATGGGCGACACAGACGGAAGTTCTAGCGCAGCGCATAGCGCGCATTCCGACGAAAAGAACGACACGGCATCGGTTGGCTTCTTCTCCCGCATTTTTGGGGGAAGACGTGTCCCTGAACCAGAACAGGGCGAAGATCAGGAGGTGGCAGCATCGGCGGCCCCCCGTACCCATGGGATGATGAACCTGCGGGTCCTCCGTGTAGAGGACGTGGCGATCCCAAAGGCAGAAATCACAGCGGTGCCAGCATCCATCACCAAAAATGAACTGGTCGGCGTTTTCCGGGAAAGTGGTTTTACGCGCTTGCCGGTCTACGAGAATACGCTTGATACGCCGATAGGTTTTGCGCATCTGAAAGACTTCGCGCTGAGCCACGGCTTCAACGGCAAGGGAGCGGACTTTGATCTGGCGCGCATGGTGCGCCCGCTGCTGTTCGTTCCGCCTTCGATGCCCATTGGCGTTCTACTGACCAAGATGCAGACCGAACGCCGGCATATGGCCCTCGTGATTGACGAATACGGTGGCGTCGACGGGCTTCTCACGATCGAGGACCTGGTTGAACAAGTGGTCGGCGAGATCGAGGATGAACACGACACCGACGAAGATCAGACATGGGTCAAGGAAAAGCCGGGATGCTATGTGGCGCAGGCCAAGACCCCGCTTGCGGAATTCGAGGCAGAGATCGGCCGCTCGCTCACTGCTCATGACGAAGTCGACGAGGAAGAGATCGATACGCTGGGCGGTCTTGTCTTCATGCTTTCGGGTCGGGTTCCCGCAAGGGGAGAGGTCGTGCCGCATCCCGACGGGCCCGAATTCGAGGTGATCGACGCCGATCCCCGCCGCATCAAGCGGATGCGGGTCCGGCTGCCGGATCTCGCCGTATGACCCAGGCGCCCGGTCTGGCATCCGAACCCCTGGGTGTGCTGGACCGGATCCTCAATCGCGTCTCTCCGCGCCGGATCAGCCTGGTCGCTGCGCTGGCAGGTGTCATCGGTGCTTTTGGGCTTGCGCCTTACGGGGCCTGGCCGCTGGCACTTTTGTCGTTCATTTTGCTTTTCGTGTTGCATCGCGCGGCGCCCTCCGCCCGGACTGCTGGGTGGACGGCCTGGGCTTTTGCAACGGGCTATTTCTCCCATGCGCTTTCCTGGATTGTCGAACCCTTTCTGGTGGATGCGCCCCGCTATGGATGGATGGCGCCATTTGCGCTGGTTCTGCTGGCGGGCGGGCTTGCGCTCTTCTGGGCCGTTGCCGGTTATCTGGCGTGGCGGCTGAACAACCGACCGTCCTTTCGTGCCTGGACTTTGGTATTTTTCTTGTCCGTCGCAGAGTTTGGTCGCGCCTATGTTTTCTCCGGGTTTCCCTGGGCGGCACCGTCGCAGATCTGGATTGGGCAAGGCTTCGATCTCAGCCTGGCGTGGATCGGTCCGCATGGGCTGACCCTGCTGACGCTGATCCTGTGCGTTTTACCGGCTTTCGCAACAAGCCGGGCCCGGCTTTTGGCGCTGCTGTTGCCGGTCAGCCTGCTTCCCGCACTTGCGGCGCTGGCCTTGGCCCAGCTTCCGGCCGCGCCGACAACCGGTCAGACGGTGCGCCTGGTTCAGCCCAACGCGCCGCAGCACCAGAAATGGGACCCGGCGCATATGCAGACGTTTTTTGACCGGCAGATCAGCTATACGTCAGTCATGCCCCATCCCGATCTGATCGTCTGGCCGGAAACCTCTGTTCCGACCTTTCTGGGTTCTGCGGATTATGCGCTGCAGGTGATTGCCGAAGCGGCAGGCGAAACACCTGTCGTCGTTGGCATCCAGCGCCGCGAGGACGCGCGGTTTTACAATTCCATGGTCGTTCTCGGGGCCGGGGGACGGATCGTGCAAACCTATGACAAGCACCATCTTGTTCCGTTCGGAGAGTATATGCCGCTTGGCAACCTGGCGGCGCGTTTCGGCATATACGGTCTTGCGGCCAATGACGGACACGGCTTCAGCGCCGGTCCCGGACCGCGCACGCTTGATTTCGGCGGGGTCGGACGCGGTCTTGCCCTGATCTGCTATGAGGCGGTTTTCCCCCAGGATATGCATGCCCCCGGAGACCGGCCCGATTTCCTTATGCAAATCACCAACGACGCCTGGTTCGGCGCTTTTTCCGGGCCTTACCAGCATCTCGCGCAGGCCCGCATGCGCTCGATCGAGCAGGGCCTGCCGATGATCCGGGTCGCCAATACGGGTGTTTCGGCCATGATCGATCCATTCGGTCGCGTTCTGGACAGCCTTCCGTTGAACGAAGCTGGCTATCTCGACGCAACGCTCCCGCAGGCAGGCCAGCCGACGCTCTATGCGCGCACGGGAGATTGGGCAGCGTTTGGCATCTTGCTCATCTTCGGGGTTGCGCTTGTGGGCCTTCGCCGCACGGTGTGATTTCAAAATAGCAATTGACCCTGCCTTACCAGCGGCGTAACCGGTTTTGAAACCCTGCCACAACGGCTTCCTGGCGTGGCAGATGTCATTCTAATGGAGCGCTCTCATGTCTCGTCAGAACTACGTCTTCACCTCCGAATCGGTGTCCGAAGGGCATCCCGATAAAGTCTGCGACCGCATCTCTGACGCGGTGCTGGATGCCTTTCTGGCCGAAGAGCCCGAGGCCCGTGTCGCCGCCGAGACATTTGCCACCACGAACCGTGTCGTCATCGGGGGAGAGGTGGGCCTCAGCGATCAGGACAGGCTGCATGACTACATGGGGCGCATTGACGAGATCGCGCGCGCCTGCATTAAGGACATCGGCTACGAGCAGGACAAGTTTCACCATCAGACATGTGAAATCACGAACCTTCTGCACGAACAATCCGCGCATATCGCGCAAGGTGTGAACGCGTCGGGCAACAAGGACGAAGGGGCAGGCGATCAGGGCATCATGTTCGGCTTTGCCACCAACGAAACGCCCGCGCTCATGCCGGCACCGATCCAATACGCACATGCGATCCTGCGGCGCCTGGCCGAGGTGCGGAAGGATGGAAGCGAACCGGCGCTGGGGCCTGATGCAAAGAGCCAGCTTTCGATCGTTTACAAGGATGGAAAGCCGGTTGGCGTCAGTTCAATCGTTTTGTCGACCCAACATATCGACCCCGATCTGACGTCCGAGCACATCCGCGAGATTGTCTCTCCCTATATCCATGATGTGCTGCCGGACGGTTGGGTGAATGGTAAGACCGAATGGCACGTGAACCCCACGGGCAAATTCGTGATCGGTGGGCCGGATGGAGATGCGGGTCTGACGGGCCGCAAGATTATCGTCGATACCTATGGCGGCGCCGCGCCGCATGGCGGCGGGGCCTTTTCGGGCAAGGATCCCACCAAGGTCGACCGTTCGGCGGCCTATGCCGCGCGCTATCTGGCCAAGAACGTGGTCGCGGCTGGCCTTGCCGACAAGTGCACGATCCAGCTCAGCTATGCCATCGGGGTGTCCAAACCTCTTTCGATCTATGCCGAAACGCACGGGACGGGGTCGGTGAAGCCGGATCAGATCGAAAAAGCCGTCGACCAGGTCATGGATCTTACGCCGCGCGGCATCCGTGAGCATCTGCAATTGAACAAGCCCATCTATCAACGAACCGCAGCTTATGGGCATTTCGGTCGCGAGCCTGATCCCGATGGCGGATTTTCCTGGGAAAAAACGGATCTGGCCGACGCGCTGAAAGAGGCCGTATAGTCCTGCGGGACGGGCGCTTCGACGCTTGTCCGGACTAGGAGTATCGGAATGCTGCGCGTAATAATCGCCGTCTCGTTTTTGGCCGGCGCCGCTTTCGCCGAGGAGGAGAGCGGCAAGTTTCGCGTTGTTGGCGACAGGCTGATCTACGACACTGAAAATCCCGGTGAAGAGCAGGAGCGCGGCATCGAACTTGACGATCCGGACATTCTGCTTGACCTGCTTCGGGCCAATCCCGGCATCCGTACCCTGGAGCTCAATTCGGGCGGAGGCCGCTATTACTCCGCCTTCGACATGACCAATACGGTCATCGACTTCGAACTCGATACGCATGTGCATGGCATTTGCGAAAGCTCGTGCACGCTTGTCTTTCTGGCAGGCAAGAAGCGGACGATGTCGCGCGGTTCGAAAATCGGATTTCACCAGACATTCTGGACCGCCGACAGCATCGAGGGCTTTTACGAAGACAAACGTGCCGACAGGGGATGGGAAACGCCGTTCGATTTCACCTCGTGGGTTTACAAGGACACTCAGGACGAAATCTATAACGAGTTGACCTACATGATCCGTCAGGGCGTTGATCCAGCCTTTGCCATCGAGACGATAAAAGAGCCCACCAGCACGATGTGGTACCCCTATCGCCCCGTTTTGAGGGCGGCTGGCGTGCTGACGGCGGAGTAGGATCCGCTATGCCGAAAGTCGATCTGACGCAGTTGCCGACATTTCAGGGCGCTGATGCCGCTGCGGCCTATGGCGGGGACCTCGGGGCCTATCTGGGTCGAGCGATCAGTGGCGCCATGGGGCTTGCGCATCTTGGCGCGAATGTCGAAACGCTCATGCCAGGTGCATCCTCTTCGCACCGGCATTGGCATGACCGCACAGATGAGATCGTCGTCGTTCTGTCCGGTACATTGGTGCTGGTCGAGGAAGACGGGGCGGTCGAAATGGGTGTGGGTGAAATCGCTGTCTTTCCGGCTGGCGTGGAAAATGGTCATTGTCTGCAAAACCGGTCTTCGGATGCGGCCTCCTTTCTCGTTGTGGGATCACGCGATGACGCGGATCGCTGCCACTACAGCGACCTTGATCTTGTCTTGCATCCCGACGGAAGCCTGACACGCAAGGATGGAAGCGCACCGAGCACTTAAGGTCGCGCGGACCTGCATTGCCCTGCCTGCCACCAGAAGCTAAACCGCCTGCCATGACCGATCCAGTTCGCCCGCCACGCAATTTCTACGGCCGTTTCAAGGGAAAGGCCCTGAAGCAGAGCCAAAAGACCTATCTCGCCGAGGACCTAGAGGCCTTGTCTCCCGGGCCTGTGGACTGGACCGCAAACCCATCGCGTACGCCTCTCGACCTCAAGGCCAGTTTCGGCGACCGACCGGTTTGGCTGGAGATTGGCTTTGGCGGTGGCGAACACCTTGTGTATCAGGCAAAATCGAACCCGGATGTCGGGATCATCGGCGCCGAGCCGTATATAAACGGCGTGGCGATGCTCTTGGGTAAGATCCGCCGCGCGGGCGTCACGAACCTGGCCGTCTATCCCGGAGATGCCCGCGACCTGATGGACGTTCTGCCTGCTGGCTCGATCTCGCGCGCGTTCCTGCTCTACCCTGATCCCTGGCCAAAGACGCGCCATCACCGGCGTCGTTTCGTGACCCCGGAACACCTCGACCCTCTCGCACGGGTCATGCAAACCGACGCGCATTTCCGTGTCGCCACCGATATTCCCGACTATGTCCGCCAAACGCTCGAGGAAGTTCCAAGGGCAGGCTTTGAGTGGCTGGCGCAGCGGCCTGCCGATTGGCGCGAACCCTGGGACGATTGGCTGTCGACACGCTATGAGCAAAAAGCTTTGCGGGAAGGGCGTCGACCGCACTATCTGACATTTCGCCGTAAGGATTGCCCGACCTGATCACGCGATCGTTCTATGGTAGGATCGACCTATTTCCCCCGATCCTTTCTGAGCCGAGACTGCCATGCCCGATCTTCAGACCGACAATCCCGAAACGCGTATCGTAAACTGCCACGTTCACACGTTTACCACGGCCCATACGCCGCTCTATTTTCCGACAAAACTTGCGGCGATCTTTCGTTTCGCTCCGTTTCTGATCCGTGCTCTGCGTTGGATTTCTGCCCGCACGCCTTATGACGAGACAACGGATTTCCTGAAAAGGCTCGAGGATTTCCATCGCACCGGATCACGCAAAACCCAGCAAGACGTTTTTCGCGAGATCCTGCATTACTATCCGCAATCCACGCGCTTCGTTGTCCTTCCGATGGATATGGAGCTGATCGGTCACGGTCCGGTGGAACAGGACATCTTTGCCCAGCATGATGAGCTGGCAAAGCTGGCGCGTCATGAAAAGTATGGTCCTCAGGTCATTCCGTTCGCCACCATTTATCCAGATCGGGCAGGGGCTGCGGATGAGGTGCGCCGCTGTGTCGAGGAGCTGGGGTTTCGCGGGCTCAAGATCTATCCCAAGCTTGGCTTTGCGCCGGATCACAAGGTGCTCATGGACGAGGTCTATCCCTATTGCGTGGACCACAACCTTCCGGTGATGACCCATTGCTCGCGCGGTGGCGTGTCGCACAAGGGATGGTCGCAACATCGCAGTGACCAGGTTACCGATCCGAATGCCTATATCGACGTGCTGCGAACCTTCCCGCATTTGCGCCTGTGTCTTGCGCATTTCGGTGGAGATTCCGATTGGCTGTCTCATCTCAGGGATGGTTTTGATCCCGATGATCCAAGGGCCCGCGACAAGAACTGGGTGTCGCTGATCGCCAAGATGATCGAAAGTGGCGACTATCCGAACCTCTATACGGATATCAGCTATACGATCTTCAAATTCGACAAGCACATCCCGCTGCTGCGTATGTTCATGCGTCAGCCGAAGTTGAAGGAGAAAATCCTCTTCGGTTCCGATTTCTACATGACCCGACAGGAAGCCTTGTCGGAAAAGGCCGTGTCGATCCGGCTGCGGGACCAATTGGGCGAAACCGACTTTCATCAGATCGCCCATGTCAATCCGCAGCGATGGCTGGGGGAGGGCGGAGGCGCCGGGGAATTGCCGCTGGACCAGGTCACGGCATCGGGGTAATCCAGCCGGACCCTTGAAGAACAGGATCCAGCCCATGTCCGGCCACGCCACCCCGATCCCGATGACCTCTTCCCGTGCCGATGCACTCAGCGGTGTGGCGGAGGTGCCGGGGGACAAATCCATCTCGCATCGCTCTTTGATCCTGGGCGCGATGGCGGTGGGAGAGACGCGGATCACCGGCCTGCTGGAGGGCGAGGATGTTCTGGACACCGCCAAGGCGATGCGCGCGTTCGGCGCGGATGTGATCGATCATGGCGGTGGAGAGTGGAGCGTGCACGGCGTGGGTGTCGGCGGCTTTGCGGAACCGGACCAGGTGATAGATTGCGGCAATTCGGGGACCGGTGTGCGGTTGATCATGGGGGCAATGGCAACCTCGCCCATCACGGCCACGTTTACCGGCGATGCCAGTCTCAACAAACGTCCCATGGCCCGCGTGACCGATCCGCTCGCTCTGTTCGGAGCCAGGGCTGTTGGTCGCGCCGAGGGCCGGTTGCCGATGACCATCGTGGGGGCCGCTGAGCCGATACCTGTGCGCTATGAGGTGCCGGTGCCCTCCGCCCAGGTGAAATCGGCGGTTCTTTTGGCGGGGCTGAACGCGCCGGGCCAAACGGTCGTGATCGAACAGGAAGCGACCCGGGATCACACGGAACGGATGCTGCAGGGCTTTGGCGCCGACATCGTTGTCGAAGAGACAGGCGAAGGGCGGGTCATCACGCTGACCGGCCAGCCGGAGCTGCGCCCGCAGGCCATCGCCGTTCCGCGCGATCCATCCAGCGCGGCCTTTCCGGTCTGCGCCGCACTCATCGTGCCGGGATCTGACATCCTGGTGCCCGGTATCGGGTTGAACCCCACCCGCGCGGGTCTCTTTGCAACGTTGCGTGAGATGGGCGCGGATTTGACCTACGAGAACGAGCGGACCGAAGGGGGAGAACCCGTAGCGGATCTGCGGGCCCGATACTCCCCGGAGATGCAGGGGATCGAAGTGCCGCCGAGCCGGGCTGCCAGCATGATAGACGAATACCCGATCCTGTCCGTGGTCGCGGCCTTCGCAAATGGGCAGACCATGATGCGGGGTGTCCGGGAATTGCGGGTTAAGGAAAGTGACCGGATTGCCGCAATGGCCGATGGCTTGCGCGCCAACGGTGTCTCTGTCGAGGATGGGCCGGATTGGTGGGCGGTCACCGGTTCGGGCGCATCGGGTGTACCGGGCGGGGCCATCTGTGCCAGTCACCTCGATCATCGCATTGCGATGTCGTTCATGGTGCTGGGCATGGCCACGGAAAGCCCCGTTTCCGTCGATGATGGCGCCCCCATCGCAACGTCTTTCCCGATTTTCGAACCTCTCATGGCTGCGCTTGGTGCCAGGATCATCCGAACCTGACGAAGTCACACGCTGAGATGCCGGGCGGCGCCGTTTTCCGTCCCGGAAAACGGCCCGGAAAATGTGACATTTTCCGGCGCCGGGTGGCTGGTCGACGGGCTTTACATTCGCGGATCCACGCTCTAGGCCTCGGATCCAGCAAGGGAGCAGCATGGCATATACGATTGCAATCGACGGGCCTGCCGCCGCTGGCAAGGGCACAATTTCCAAGGCGATTGCCAGCCATTACGGTTTTCATCATCTCGATACCGGTTTGCTCTACCGGGCGATCGGAGCCCAGGTTTTGCAAGGCCATGACGCTGTCGATGCCGCCAAAGCCCTGGTGGCCGAAGATCTCGACCCGTCTCGCCTGCGCACGCCTGACGTCGCAGACGCCGCCAGCCAGGTAGCCGTCATTCCGGATGTGCGTTCAGCGCTCACGGAGTTTCAACGTCGCTTTGCCCGCCGCATGCCTGGCGCTGTCCTCGACGGACGCGACATTGGAACCGTCATCTGCCCCGATGCGGAAGCCAAGCTCTTCGTGACCGCAAGTGCGGAAGTTCGGGCGGAAAGGCGGTTTCGCGAACTCAGCGAGAACGGACATACCGAGAGCCTTGCCGAGGTCCTTGCCGATGTGAAGGCACGGGATGCGCGTGACAGCGAACGCACCACTTCGCCCCTGAGGCCAGCGCGCGATGCAATCCACATAGACACCTCTGATCTGAGCATTGATGAAGCCGTTGCCGCAGCGATCGCGGTCATCGATGCCAGACGAGATTGAAATGCGCCTCACGAAAGGCTGACTGGCCAGACAGGCAAAGACCCGCTTATCCTTTCCAGATCCAACAATGGAGACGGATATGCCACGCATGATCACCCTCGCTCTGGCCATGAGCATCGGTCTCAGCCTGCCATTGGCCGCGCAGGAGGCAGATGTCGAGCCCCCCATGACGCTTGAGCGGATGGGAGAGATCGTCTCGGCCATAGATCCCGAGGCGCGGGCCTTCGGCACGGGGTTCGAATTGACCATCGACGATGTGCCCCTGCTGATCGTGACCGATCCCGGCGCGGACCGGATGCGGGCCATGGTGCCCATTCGCAGCGCAGAGGGCCTTCCGGCGGATGAATTGCTCCGCCTGATGCAGGCCAATTTCGATACCGCGCTCGACGCTCGCTATGCAGTGGCGCGGGGCCGGCTTTGGGGTGTCTTCATCCATCCGTTGTCCCCGTTGAAGAAAGATCAGCTTCTCTCGGGCCTGGTGCAGACGATCAACGTCGCCAAGACATATGGTCAAAGCTATTCCGGCGGCGCGCAGGTCTTCGGGGGCGGCGATTCCAATCAGATCTACCGCGAGCTTCTCGAGGAGCTGCTCAAGAAAGGCGTGGATATCTGAGGCGGGCCGGATAGGGGCAATTCTTTGCCGCCAGCGCTTGAGTTATCGGCATCGTTGGTCTATAGCCGCGCTGTCGATAAGGTCATGCACCATAAAACAACAGACGAGCAGGGTCGGAACAGTCCGGCCCTCTTTGTTTTTAGCAGCCCTGCGACCAAGTGAACCTCAAGACCGGCGGAGACAACCGCACGGCCAGAAAACATGTGTAAAGGAAACTGAGACCCGAATGGCTCAAAACGCATCCATGGAGGAATTCGAAGCCCTCCTCAACGAAAGCTTCGAGATGGACACGCCCGAGGAGGGCACAGTTGTCAAAGGCAAGGTCATCGCCGTTGAAGCGGGCCAGGCCATCATCGACGTCGGCTACAAGATGGAAGGCCGGGTCGAGCTGAAAGAATTCGCAAATCCCGGTGAAGCGCCCGAAATCGAAGTCGGTGACGAGGTCGAGGTGTATCTTCGCGCCGCTGAGAACGCACGCGGCGAAGCCGTCATCTCCCGCGAGATGGCCCGCCGTGAGGAAGCCTGGGACCGTCTGGAAAAAGCCTATGCCGACGATCAGCGCGTCGAAGGCGCGATCTTTGGCCGTGTCAAAGGTGGCTTCACCGTCGATCTGGGCGGCGCCGTGGCCTTCCTGCCCGGCAGCCAAGTCGATGTCCGCCCCGTGCGCGACGCGGGCCCGCTGATGGGTCTGAAACAGCCCTTCCAGATCCTCAAGATGGACCGCCGCCGGGGCAACATCGTCGTCTCCCGTCGTGCGATCCTCGAAGAAAGCCGCGCCGAACAGCGTGCCGAGGTCATCGGAAACCTCTCCGAAGGTCAGGCCGTGGACGGTGTCGTCAAGAACATCACCGAATACGGGGCCTTCGTGGATCTGGGCGGTGTTGACGGCCTGCTGCACGTCACAGACATGGCGTGGCGCCGGGTCAACCACCCGTCGGAAATCCTGTCGATCGGCGAGACCGTCAAGGTTCAGGTCATCAAGATCAACAAGGAAACCCACCGTATCAGCCTCGGCATGAAGCAGTTGCAGGAAGATCCGTGGGATCTGGTGGGCGCCAAGTATCCGCTCGAATCGGTGCATCAGGGCCGCGTCACCAACATCACCGATTACGGTGCATTCGTTGAGCTGGAGCCCGGTGTCGAAGGCCTCGTTCACGTCTCTGAGATGTCCTGGACCAAGAAGAACGTGCATCCCGGCAAGATCGTTTCGACCTCTCAGGAAGTCGAAGTCATGGTTCTGGAAATCGACAGTGCCAAGCGCCGTGTGTCGCTGGGCCTCAAGCAGACCATGCGCAACCCCTGGGAAGTCTTCGCCGAGACCCATCCCGAGGGCACGCCGGTCGAAGGCGAGGTCAAGAACATCACCGAGTTCGGCCTCTTTATCGGTCTCGACGGCGAGATCGACGGCATGGTCCACCTCTCCGACATCTCCTGGGATGAGCGGGGCGAGGACGCGATCCAGAACTACCGCAAGGGCGATCTGGTTCAGGCCGTTGTCTCCGAAGTCGATGTCGAGAAAGAGCGTATCTCGCTCTCGATCAAGGCGCTGGGCGGCGACAAGTTCGCCGAAGCCGTGGGTGGCGTGAAGCGCGGCTCCATTGTGACCGTGAACGTCACCGCGATCGAGGATGGCGGCATCGAGGTGGAATACGAAGGCATGAAATCCTTCATCCGCCGCTCCGATCTCTCCCGTGATCGCTCCGAACAGCGGCCCGAGCGGTTCTCGGTCGGTGACAAGGTCGATGTGCGCGTGACCAACGTCGACAGCAAGACCCGCCGTCTGGGCCTCTCGATCAAGGCGCGTGAGATCGCCGAAGAGAAAGAAGCCGTGGAGCAATACGGCTCTTCGGACAGCGGCGCGTCGCTGGGCGATATCCTGGGTGCAGCGCTCAAGGGCGACGACTAAGGGCGACTGCCTGATCTAAAAGACTTGTGCGGCCCTGCATTCCGGTGCGGGGCCGTTTTCGTTCCGAATCAATAGCTTCGCTGCAACGCGGCGGTCTGCCCCTATTTCGTCCAACGCCGCCCTTGATGCTGCCCGGCAAGGCATCATTGTCGATGAAACGGCCAAAAACACCACAGATTCCCGGTCCTTAGGCTTACTTCTCGTTTCCGATCTGGGGGATTGTTCCTATAGTGACCTCGCACGGATGGATGCGAGTATGTTGCCCACGGGAGGGGACCAAAGGATGATCCGGTCGGAACTGATCCAAAAAATTGCTGAAGAAAATCCGCATCTCTATCAGCGGGATGTCGAGCGGATCGTGAACACCGTTTTCGAAGAGGTCACCGGCGCAATGTCGCGGGGTGATCGCGTGGAACTTCGGGGCTTCGGTGCGTTTTCAGTGAAAAAGCGGGATGCCCGCGTCGGCAGAAATCCCCGGACCGGCGAGACTGTCCATGTCGAAGAAAAACATGTACCGTTCTTCAAAACGGGAAAGCTGCTTCGAGACCGCCTGAACGGAAAGTAACCTCTTTATGCTGCGCTACATCAAGCTTGCCATTCTGGCTCTGATCGCCATTTGCCTGGTTTCGGTGGCACTGGCAAACCGCGAACCGGTGACGTTGGAATTGCTGCCAGCAGCCCTTGCTGAATTGTTCGGTATGAACCTGAGCATTGATCTGCCGCTGTTCCTGGTGGTCTTCGGCGGTGTCGCGGTGGGTCTTTTGGTCGGCTTCATCTGGGAATGGCTGCGCGAGCACAAGCATCGGCGCGAAGCCAATGTGAAAGCACGTGAAGCCCGCAGGCTTGAGCGGGAAGTGACCCGTCTCAAAGGAGAGCGGGACAAGAACAAGGACGAGGTGCTCGCTATTCTGGACGAGGCCAGCTGAGCGACCTGATGTCACCCAAAATTGCTGTGAAAATCTGTGGGCTGTCCGAGCCGACACATGTCGCTGCGGCTGTTGAGGCCGGAGCGCGGTATGTCGGCTTTGTGTTTTTTCCGAAATCTCCACGGAACATTGGCGTTGATCAGGCCGCGCGTCTGGCTCAATCGGTGCCGGACGGGGTCTGCAAGGTCGCGCTTGTCGTGAATGCGGATGATGCGACGCTGGACAGGCTGATCGAAGCGGTTCCGATCGACATGCTGCAGCTCCACGGCGACGAAACGCCCGACCGGGTTGCCGAGGTCAAGGACCGATATCATCTGCCGGTCATGAAAGCCGTCGGTGTCGCGGACGAGACGGATTTGCCGGGTTTGCAGGACCATATGCGCGCAGCCGATCAGGTGCTGGTCGATGCCAAGCCACCAAAAGGCGCGGCGCTGCCAGGTGGGAACGGTCTTGCATTTGACTGGAAACTGATCGCGGGGCGCCGTTGGCCGGTGCCATGGATGCTGGCCGGTGGTCTGACCCCCGAAAACGTCGCGGACGCCGTGGCGATGACCGGTGCCAAACAGGTCGACGTCTCCTCCGGCGTGGAACAGGCGCCAGGCATCAAGGACCCCGAACGCATCCGCAATTTCCTCAAAGCACTTGATTGAAGCGGGAAGTGCTTTGCCAAGTCACGTCATCGGGTCAGATAAAGGATATCATAGCTGCTTTCCAATACCGGGGAAGGCAGCAGCAATCTTGCCCGGTTCGGTGACATCTGTTCGAAAATACCGACCTGCGCATGTGTCTGGTTCGGCTCCACCGGCTCCTGGCTGTCCTCGGGCAAGCCTGCATAATCCGTTGCCGGTGGCCCCCCGGCATATCCAACACCGGTGTAGATCGTAAAAACCTCTCCGAAGGTCAGTGTCCCGCGCATACGCTGCGATCCGGTAATCTTGCGGATGTTCCATTCCCCTGTCCCGGTCTCTCGGACGATACATTCAAAAGGCTGATAGACGGCGAGGGGCACGAAACCCGCCATCTTCATCGTGCGGCAATTCCACTCTCCCTCTGGTGCGATCAGGCCCGGGCCCCCGCTCAGCGCTTCGACGAGAACGGCAACGTCTTCGGGCGCGCCGTCCGCCAGCGCTTGCCTGAGAGCGTGAGCGAACATCACCGCTTCGGTCTTGATCCGGTCCTGATCGGGCGGGCGGAGATCGGGATTGGCGGTAAGAGGCGAAGCAGCAAGGCAGAGCGCAGCACAAAGGGTTTTGAATGTCATAATGGGTCCTTTCTTATGCGGCTCACTTAGGCTGCAACGTCGCTTGACAAAAGAACTGGCGGCGGAAAGCTGCCGCTTTACCTCGGTCAGGATGAGCGTTAGGCCTGTCAGGCCAAGATGTGTGGGAGTTCAGGATGCCAAACGACCTTTTCAACAGCTTCATGACCGGTCCGGATGAAAACGGACGGTTCGGCAAGTTTGGTGGCCGTTTTGTCTCCGAGACATTGATGCCGCTGATCCTGTCGCTTGAAGAGGAATATGAGAGGGCCAAAACGGATGACAGCTTCTGGGCAGAGATGAATGATCTCTGGACCCACTATGTCGGTCGTCCCAGCCCGCTCTATTTCGCCGAGCGGCTGACCGATCATCTGGGTGGTGCCAAGATCTATCTCAAGCGGGACGAGTTGAACCATACAGGCGCCCACAAGATCAACAACGTGCTGGGCCAGATCATCCTGGCGCGCCGCATGGGCAAAACGCGCATTATCGCTGAAACCGGCGCCGGTCAGCACGGTGTGGCGACGGCGACTGTCTGCGCGAAGTTCGGGCTGAAATGCGTGGTCTATATGGGCGCGCATGATGTCGAGCGGCAGAAGCCGAACGTGTTCCGCATGAAGCTTTTGGGAGCGGAGGTCGTACCGGTTACGTCGGGGCGCGGCACGCTCAAGGATGCGATGAACGACGCGTTGCGCGACTGGGTGACCAATGTCCGCGATACGTTCTATTGCATCGGCACGGTGGCGGGGCCGCATCCCTATCCCGCGATGGTTCGGGATTTCCAGTCCATCATCGGCAAGGAGGCGAAGGAGCAGATGATGGCAGCGGAAGGCCGGCTGCCGGACACGATCATCGCCGCAATTGGTGGCGGGTCCAACGCGATGGGGCTGTTCTATCCATTCCTCGATGATCAGGAGGTCGGTATCATCGGGGTCGAAGCGGGCGGCAAGGGCGTGAACGACAAGATGGAGCATTGTGCGTCTCTCACGGGGGGACGCCCGGGTGTGCTGCATGGCAACCGGACATACCTTTTGCAGGACGAGGATGGCCAGATCCTTGAAGGGTTTTCGATTTCCGCCGGTCTCGACTATCCGGGGATCGGGCCCGAACACGCCTGGCTGCATGATATTGGCCGCGCGAAATATGTCTCCATCACGGATGCCGAAGCGCTGCAGGCCTTTCAGCTGTGCTGCACGACGGAGGGCATCATTCCCGCGCTGGAGCCGTCGCATGCCTTGGCCCATGTGATGAAAATCGCGCCGGACCTGCCAAAAGATCACCTGATCTGCATGAATATGTGCGGTCGCGGCGACAAAGACATCTTTACAGTCGCGCGCGCGCTGGGCGTTGACATGGTCCAAAGCGACTAAACTGGCGCTTAACGCATAAACTATCGATCTATGCGCCTTGGCCTTGTGTTTAGATGCAAGGCTATAAACTCGTCGTAGATGGTATTTTGTATCCGCTCCTGCCTTGTTGACAGCATCGGCGTTGCTTCGCCGCAGCGCGTATGTTCGACAGAAAGGACATGACATGAAAACCGTTTTGACGGCATCTACGATGGCATTGCTTCTCGGAAGTGCGGCGCTGGCCACACCAGCGATTTTGGCGGCGGGCCTGCCGTCGCCGGATCTGGTCCAGTCGCTTACGGTATTTGGCCCTCCTCCCGGCGATTTGGGCGTCAGGGTGCAAGGGCGTGAAGATGAATTTGAGGACGGAGGCCGGAACGCGGATGTGGGGATGCACACCGCGACGATGGGAGGGATGACGGATCGCTAGCCTTCGCTATATGGAGAAACCGTGCCGGGCCGCTTCAAGACGATCCGGATCGTTTGCAAAGATCATTCTCATGCTTCGAACCCTTCTGATCATCCTCGCCCTCGCGCTTGCCCCGATGTCGGCCTCGGCCAACCGGGTGGAGAATTCCATCGTCGCACAGCTCCGCGCACAGGGGTATACTCGCATCGAGGTCAGCCGGACCCTTTTGGGCCGCGCACGGATTGTTGCGCGCAGCAGTTCCGCCCGCCGCGAGATCATCGTGAACCCCGCAACAGGAGAAATTCTGCGCGACTATTCGGTACAAAGTGCCGGGGGCGGAAATGGCGGAGCCGGCATCGTGGATCCAGGTGGTCGCGGCGGCGGCCGCGACGATGATGGCGATGACGGTGATGATGGGGACGACGGCGACGATGGTGGCGACGACGGAGACGGAGACGGAGACGGGGACGGCGATGGTGATGGAGATGGCGACGGCGACGGTGATGGCGACGGAGACGGTGACGGTGACGGCGATTGATCCAAACAAGGGTGTTTTCGTGCCATGACGAAACGCTGGGTGATCCTGGTCCTTCTGGTCGTTCAGGTGTTTTGCGCAAGCTTTTTCATCTATGATATTCTCGTCACCCTTCTGGGTCTGCCGGTTGCGCCGATCAACTGGCAGATCTACGAGCTGATCGAGATCGGCGCCGCCTTGGGTTTGATATTTGGGGTCATCTTCGCCGCCGTTGCCCTGCGCCAGTCGCTCCGGGATACCGCCCGCATGCAATCACAACTCCGCGTCGCGTCCGGCGCGTTCATGGAGCTTCTCGAGGACAGTTTCGCCGATTGGGGTTTGACACCCGCTGAGCGGGATGTGGCGCTCTTTGCGATCAAGGGTCTTTCAACGCAGGAGATCGCCGCGATCCGCTCGACCTCGGAAGGAACGGTCAAGGCCCAGACAAACGCAATCTATCGCAAGGCCGGCGTGACCGGGCGCCCCCAGCTTCTCAGCCTTTTTATTGACGACTTGATCGAAGACGGCCTGAAGGCCGCGCAATAGCGGCGATCACGCCACCGCAGCGTGTTCGCGCAACACATCCAATGAAACGATCTCCAGCGCGCGTTGATGCGTAGCCTCCAGGTTGACCCGTGGCGCACAGCCTTCCTCATGCGCTTGTAGAAAGCGACTGGCGCAAAGGCACCAATGGTCGCCCGGTTTGAGACCTGCGAACCGGAACTCGGGACGTGGCGTGCTGAGGTCGTTGCCGACATATTTCGAATACGCCAGGAACTCGGCCGTCATCACGGCACAGACCGTATGACTGCCCTGGTCTGCGGCGCAGGTGTTGCAGTGGCCATCTCTGAAGAAGCCGGTCAGAGGATCGGTGGAGCAGGGGGCGAGGGTGTCGCCCAGAACGTTGATGCTGGCTTCGGGTTCCATTGTGCTGATCTCCTTCAGTCGATCACGGCCCCGGTTATAGCGCGGAGCATTTCCATGTTCCGCCCGTGCACGCCGGGCTCCCGGAATTGTCGATCCGCCGAGGTGACGACGATGACCACCCCTGCCTTCTGATTGATATAGAGGTACTGGCCATAGATACCACGCCCAAAGAATTCGCCCTCTGTCGCGCCGACGGGGATCCACCATTGATAACCATAGCCGACACGGCCCACCTGCGTTGGTGCACTGGCCTGTGTCGAGGCTGCAATCCAGTCTGCGGGCACAATCTGCCGACCATTGTAGCTGCCGTCCTGCAGGATCATTTGTCCAAAGCGCGCGTAGTCCCGCGTGGTCAGGTTGAGCCCGCCCAGCACGAAGGCCACGCCGTCTCCGTCGGTCAGGTAATAGGCGTCACGCTCCTGGCCCAGCGGAACAATGAGCTTTTCGGACATCAGGTCGACGACCGACTGCCCAGTCGCACCTCGCACCACCATCCCGATGACATGCGTGTCGATGGAGACATATTGCCATTGCGTGCCCGGTTCGGTGAAGGTTTCGGTCAATCCAGCGGCAAAGCCGTCCATCCGGCCGCCCAGGGCGATGACGCGCCCCATTCGGTTGATGTCGGAATAAAAGTCGAGATAATCCTCGTTAAAGGTCACACCGCTCGACATCTGCAGGACATTGCGGATCGTCGCGCCGTCATAGGCTCCCCCCGCCAGCGATGGCGCATATTTGGTGACCGGATCGTCCAGCGAAGCGATTTGCCCTTCCTCGACCAGAATGCCGAAGAGGGCCGACAGATAGCTCTTGGCAATCGACCAGGAGATACGGCGATCATCCGCAGTCGTGCCCTGGAAGTATTCTTCATAGACGATTTCGCCATCGGCCAGCACAAGCAGGGAGGTCACGCTGCGGTTGCCGATCCATTCTGAGACCTCTGCCGGCAGCTCGGTCTCGGGCCCGTAGGGCAGGGGCGTGGTCGCGCCGTCACCGCGGAGGACGGGACGCGTCAGAAAGGCCTGATCCATATTGCTGAAATTCGCGACGATCCGGTCTGCGTCAAACAGCGAATTCACCGCCATCAGGCGCGTTATCTCTTCGCGTTTCCAGACTCCTACGGCAACTGCTGCCAGAAGCAGGGCGACAAGAAGGCGACCCAACCATTTTCCGAAAGTGCGCATGCTATTCCCCGCCATTCCATGTTGGCAAAGAGGATCACGCCGCATGGCCAGACTGCAAGCGTGACCTTGGGGCGCGTGGCCTTTCACCGGGGGCGTCGAACCCGTCGGTGCGATCTCATTCGGGACCGTCCACTTGCCCATCCAGCCAAGTCTTTCTGAACCGGCGGGCAAAAAGCTTAGACCTGAGAGGGGAAGAGCCGACAGGGTTACTTGAAACGCGCGACGAGCTTCTGAAGCGGCGTGCGGGTGTCTTCTGTTTCCTCGGGCTCTTTTTGCTTGGCTTTTGCCTTCTCGGCGGGGCGCTCAGCTTGTTTGCCGCTACCACTGCGCGGCGGTGACGTGCGCAATGCAACGGCGTTCATGAAACGCCCGTCTTCCCCCTCTGCCAGATGCGGGGCGCCGTCCGAGAGGCCCGCTAGGACGGCCTCCAGCCAATCCTGATCGGCCCGGGCAAAGTCGTGCAGAACGTAGCCGGCGACCTTGTCTTTGTGCCCCGGATGCCCGATGCCCAGCCTGACACGCCGATAGCTGTCGCCGATATGCCCATGAAGCGACCGCAGGCCATTGTGACCTGCATGCCCACCGCCCCGCTTTACACGGACCTTTCCGGGCGCCAGGTCCAACTCATCGTGAAAGACGGTGACGTCTTCCGGCCCCACCTTGTAGAAGCGCGTGGCTTCACCGACCGATTGGCCGGAGCGGTTCATGAAGGTTTCGGGCTTCAGAAGCAGCGCTTTGTCCGACCCTAACCGTCCTTCGGCAACCCGTCCCTGAAATTTGGATTTCCAGGGTCCGAAGCCATGTGCCTCTGCAATCCGGTCCAGTGCCATGAAGCCGATATTGTGCCGGTGTCCCGCGTATTTGGGCCCCGGATTGCCGAGCCCGACAAAGATTTGCATGCTGAGCCTCGCGTCCTGCGCAGTTCAACCCCATATGCCTTGAAAGAATTCAAATGACCAGAGAACGCCGATGTACCTCACCATGAACCGTTTTCAAGTGCGCCCCGAGGGCGCTGCCGCCTTCGAAGAGATGTGGGAGAACCGCGACAGTCACCTCAAATCGGTGCCGGGCTTTATCTCATTCCATCTGATGCGTGGCCCGGAAACCGAAGATCACATCCTTTATGCCTCTCACACGGCCTGGACCGATCAGTCGGCGTTCGAGGCCTGGACCAAGTCCGAGGCCTTTCGGGAGGCGCACAAGAATGCAGGCGGAAGCCGGGATCTTTATCTGGGCCCGCCCCAGCTTGAGATCTTCGAAACGGTCCAGGAGTTGACCTAACGCATCCGCGGCGGAATTTTACGCTGTGCGAAAGTGCGAGGCTGCGCCGTGTGAAGCCGGGTAGGTTACACCCCACCGGGCGCGAAACCGGCTCAAAAGGAAAACGGGGCCGATCCGGCCCCGTTTCGCTTCCTATTCTTCTGCGGCCTCTTCTCCGCCGTCTTCGCCTTCGCCGCCCTCTTCATTGTCCGAGGAGCGCAGGCCCGATGGGGCCGAGATATTGGCGATCACGAAGTCGCGGTCGATGGTGGGTTTTGTTCCCGCCGGCAGAGCGATCGAAGAGATCGTCACCGTGTCGCCGACATTGAGACCGGTCAGATCCACGGTCAGCTTTTCCGGAATGTCGCCGGCGGTGACCACCAATTCCACTTCGGGACGCACCACCGTGAGGACGCCGCCGCGTTTGATACCTGGAGCGGCCTCTTCGCCGATGAATTCAACCGGAATGAAAAGGTTGATCTTGGTTGTCCGGCGCAGGCGCATGAAGTCGACATGCGTCGGCAAGTCCTTGACCACGTCGCGCTGCACATCACGGCAGATCACGCGCACATCGTCGTGGCCGTCGACCTTCAGGTTGAAGAGCGTCGACTTGAACCGACCGGCTTTCAGGCGCTGCAGCAATTTGTTGAACGGAATGTTGATCGGCAGCGGATCGTTGTCGCCACCAAACACAATCCCCGGAACCATGCCCTCTCTGCGGGCCTGACGAGCGGCGCCCTTGCCTGTCCCCGTCCGTTCCAGGGCTTCGAGATCAGGAATCTCACCAGCCATGATATATCTCCAATGTAAGGCGGGGCTCCTCCAAGGCTGTAGCCCCGCGTGAAGCCGTGCCTATGGACCAGTCCCAACCAAAACGCAAGCGTTACTAACAAGGCCCGTAAGCGAATGTCACAATGGTCCTTTGAAGGCTAATTTGCCCGCCGGCACGTCTCGGCAAGATCGAAGATGTAAGCGGTGTCTTCGGTCCCTTGCGGAGCAGGAACAGCCTGCAAGGACCTGTTGCATTAAGCCGAACGGTTCGCCAGCAATGGTGCCTTGTGTGTCAGGCACCTCCATGTCAGGCAAGCGGCATGAGGATCTGGTCTGATATCGCGCTCAGTCGCGCACCGGGTGCGGCCTTTGTTGCCATGGGGATGGTCTGGGCCGCCTTTGCCGCTCAGGTTCCGGTGCTCAAGGCGCAGATCGGGGCAAGCGACGCGGTCTTCGGCGGTCTGTTTCTGATCGCAAGTCTCGGCGCCATCGCATCCATGTGGATCGCGCCTTTGGTGGATCGCGCATTGGGCGCCTTGTCCGTCGCCGTCAGTTCCGCGCTTCTGGGCCTCAGCTTCGCCGCCGTTGGTTTTGCGCCCGGCGTTGTGATCTTTGCCGCGCTCCTGTTCGCGGTGTCCGCGGTGTCCGGCGTTTGCGACATTTTGATGAACGCGCGTATCTCCGAAATCGAGGCGCAGGCGCGCCGCCCGCTCATGAGTCTGAACCACGCCATCTTTTCCTTTGCATATGCAGGCACGGCCGTGCTCACGGGGATTGCTCGCGAAGCCGGTTGGGGACCGATCGCCGTTTTTGCCGCGATTGCGGTCGTGATCCTTGTCTTGTCGTTAGGCATGCGCGCCCCGCATCTGTCGCAGCCCGAGGTCGAGGGGGGCGCAGGCCCGGTGCCGCGCGGGATCGTTTGGATCGGAGGGCTCATCGTGCTGGCGGCGTTCTTCGCGGAACAGGCGACCGAAGGCTGGTCGGCCCTTCACATCGAGCGTGGGCTCGGCGGTGGCGCTGCCGAAGGCGCCTTTGGTCCGGCCATTCTGGGACTGACGATGGGGTTCGGGCGCTTGTTCGGGCATCTTCTGTCGGCGCGTATTCCGGATACCGTGATGATCGCTGCGGCTTGCTTGCTTTCGGCGGCTGGCACGGCGCTGGCGGCGCTGGCCCCCACGATTGCCATTGCCTATCTGGGCTTTGCCGTACTGGGCCTGGGCGTGTCGGTGGTGGTGCCGCTGGCCATGGCGATCATCGGGCGCATGGTGCCGCAATCCCAGCGCGTGCGCGCCATCGGCCAGGCCAGTGCCATCGGCTATGGGGCCTTCCTTTTCGGCCCGCCGATCATGGGCAGTGTGTCCGAGACGATCTCTCTGCCCGCCGCCTTCGGCGTCGTGGCCATCTCTCTTGTGAGCGTGGCGCTGATCCTCGTGCCGCTCCTCACCCGCCGTATTGCTCTAGCCGATTGACGTCAGAAGCGGGCCATCCGTTGACATCACCCTTTCGTAGAGCGCGAATTCGTCTGCTCGGCGCTCCTTCAGCCGGGTGCGCGTGGCGGGGTCAAGGGGCGCCTCAACCGTTGGGGACACATTGCGCTGACGGATGTCGAGTTTTTCTTCGAAGCGGTCTTCGAGAAACGCGCGGAACTGGGGCTGATGCTCGTAGGCGAACAATCGGTGAACCAACACCTCGCCCCGCGCGGATGTCAGAAACCGGTATTGGCTGCCGACCCCGCCAAAGGGCGGATCGTCGCTGTCGATCAGGCCTTGTACGAAAGCATCAAAGCTCATCCCGATGGTCGAGCGGGGCGCACCGTCCTTGTCCACCCGCTGGCGATAGCGATACCAGCTGCGCAATTGCTCTTCCGGCTCGCGCATCACCGCGATGCGTTCGGGCCTGAGATCGAAAGAGGCCGCCAGGAACGGCGCCATCTGGTTGTGAAAGCGCTGCGCCGTCATATGTTTGCGCCGCTTGGTAAAGATGATGTCCGCGCGCGACTTCAATGCCATCTCGATCGCTGTCGTGCCCGTCTTGGGCACGGCGAGAAAGGCGAGGTTCTGAGGCGAAAAGACCAGCATGGCGCTGGTCTTAGCGCGGAGGCATCATTGTTGCCAACGGCCTTCGAAATCTTCAGGCACCAAAAGGTTCTGGCGTCCCAGATCGGCCACATTGGTCTCTCCGCACAGCGCCATGGTGGTGTCCAGCTCTTTGTGAATGACCTCAAGCGCGGTGGTCACACCCTTTTGACCCATCGCGCCCAGCCCGTAAACGAATGCGCGCCCGATATAGGTGCCCTTGGCGCCCAGGGCCAACGCCTTCAGCACGTCCTGCCCCGAGCGGATCCCGCTGTCGAGATGCACCTCGATCTGATCGCCCACCGCATCCATGATGCTGGGCAGCATGCGGATCGAACTCAGCGCGCCGTCCAATTGCCGCCCGCCATGGTTCGACACCACAATGGCATCCGCGCCCAGCTTGGCCGCCATCTTGGCATCCTCGGCATCCAGAATGCCCTTGAGGATGACCTTGCCGCCCCATTGCTCCATCAGCTTTTCGACCTTGCCCCAGTCGAGCGCCGGATCGAACTGCTCCGCCGTCCAGGCACCCAGCGACGACGCATCGCTGATCCCGTCCACATGGCCCACGATATTGCCGAACTGGCGCCGCTTCGCGCTCAGCATCTCCATCCCCCAGGCCCACTTGGTTGCCAGGTTGGCGATGGTCTTGGGCGTCAGTTTTGGCGGGGCGGACAGGCCGTTTTTGAGATCCTTGTGCCTTTGGCCCAGGATCTGCAGATCCAGCGTGATGACCAGCGCCGAACAGCCCGCATCCTTGGCCCGCTGGATCAGCCGGCGCACATAATCCTCGTCTTTCATCGTATAGAGCTGGAACCAAAAGGGTTTGGAGGTGAAGCCCGCCACATCCTCGATCGAGTTGATCGACATCGTCGACAGCGTGAAGGGCACGCCGAATTTCTCGGCCGCGCGTGCGGCCTTCATCTCTCCATCCGCGTGCTGCATGCCGGTCAGGCCCACGGGGGCCAGCGCCACCGGCATGGCCACATCCTGCCCGATCATCTGGCTTGCCGTACTGCGACCGGTCATGTCCACCGCCACGCGCTGGCGCAGGCGCAGCTTGTCGAAGTCCGAGGAATTCTCGCGGAAGGTCTGTTCGGTCCAGCTTCCCGACTCGGCGTAGTCATAAAACATCCGCGGCACGCGGCGTTCGTAGAGACGGCGTAGATCTTCGATGTTGGTGATGACGGCCATTGCGATATCCCCCGTATTGGTAAGGTTTCGTTACCAATGCTCGACGGGAATCTCAATGCATCATGAAAGCAAGTCTTGATATAAGATCTATATCAATCTAGTTAGTTCAATATCGTATTATAATGATGGAGCCGCCAATGACCCTCTCACGTCGCAAAGCCATCGCCCTGATCGGGGGTGGCACAATCTTCGCTGCCGGTGCCGCCTCGGCTGCCTTCCTGACCACCCGCACGCCGGGCCGCGCGCTTGCGCCATGGGATCTGGCGGGCAGCTATGCCGATCCGCGTGAACGCGCGCTTTCCTTCGCGCTGCTCGCGCCCAATCCGCACAACCTTCAGCCCTGGCTTGTCGCGTTGGAGGGTGAGGACGCGCTGACGCTTCACCAGGATACCGCGCGTCGCCTGCCCGAGACCGATCCTTATGATCGCCAGATCATCATCGGGCTGGGCTGTTTTCTGGAACAGATGGTCATTGCGGCCTCGGCCGACGGATACGATGTCGATCTGGCGCTTTATCCCGACGGCGAAGACGGCCCGGTGGCCCGCGCGGTCTTTGCCCCCGGCGGCACGCCCGATCCGCTGGCTGCGCACATCATGGATCGCCGTTCCTGCAAGGAGCCGTTCGAGGACCGCGCCCTGCCTGCATCGGCGGTCGAGACGCTGACGGGCTATGCCGATGTCGTCATCGATCCGGCCCGCGTGGCCGAGATCAAGGAACTGACCTGGGACGCATGGCTTGTGGAGATGCAAACGGAACGGACGTTGATGGAAAGCGTGGACCTGATGCGCTTTGGCAAGGCCGAGATCAACGCCAATCCCGACGGGATCGACCTGGGCGGGCCGTTTCTGGAAAGCCTCATGCTCGCCGGCATCCTGAGCCGCGAAGGACAGGCCGATCCGGACAGCAGCGGGTTTCAGCAGGGCGTGGCCATGTATGAGGAGATGTTGCTGGCCACGCCGGCCTATGCGGTGCTGCGCAGCGGCGGGAACACACGGGCCGATCAGATCGAGGCCGGGCGGCGGTGGTTGAGGCTGAACCTTGCCACCACGGGGATGGGGCTGGCGCTGCAGCCGGTCAGCCAGTGTCTGCAGGAATATCCGGAGATGGCCCCGCATTATAAGCGGGCGCATGCGCTTATGGCCGGGCAGGGGGAGACGGTTCAAATGCTGGGTCGTCTGGGCTACGGTCCGCAGACGCCACGCACGCCGCGCTGGCCGCTTGAGGCAAAGAGGATGAATGCCTGACCCGGATCCCCGCATTTTTTTCCCGGTCTTCAACGAGATCGGGATCATCGAACAGCTTTCCCGCACGCTTTTGGAGGCAAAACTGCCCAAGGGGCTGATCGGGCCGCATTTTTCGGTGCTCAATCACCTGATCCGCGTGGCGGACGGGCGCACGCCGGTGGAACTGGCGCGCGCCTTCCAAGTGCCCAAGACCTCGATGACCCATACGGTCGGGGGGTTGCAGAAACACGGGCTGGTCGAGGTGCGCCCCAATCCTAATGACGGGCGCAGCAAATGCGTCTGGATCACCGATGCGGGCCGCGCCTTGCGCGATGACACGATCACGGCCCTTGCCCCGGATTTCGCGGAGCTGGCGGTGGGTTTCGATCTGGAGCGGCTGGCGGGGATCCTGCCGGTTCTGACCGATCTGAGGATATTTCTGGATACGCACCGCAATGCGGAGCCGCCCCGTGACCGGGAGTTTCGACCGCCCGCTGCCAAACGGAGCGCGCCCTGACGGGCGCGCAAGCCATGTTTTATCTGGCGCATTGGGCGTGCCTTCGGCGATCAGGTCGGCGTTCGGAGGGTTGAGAGGACGGGATTTTCCGTATTTTTGTCGAGAAGAAGCAGGGGACCTGCGCGCCATTGCGGAGGAGGGGGACGTTTGGAGAAAATTTATTTTGAGGATTTGCCTGTCGGCGCGGTTCTGGAGACCGGCGCCCGGACTTTGACGCGGGAGGCGATTGTCGGTTTTGCGCGGGAGTGGGACCCGCAGCCCTTTCATCTGGACGATGCGGCGGCGGAGGCGTCGCCATATGGTGCGCTGATTGCCAGCGGGTGGCACACGCTTTTGACGGCGTTCACCCTCGCGCTGGAGGCGCGGGACTGGTCGCAGGGCTCCATGGGCTCGCCGGGCATGGATGAGGTGCGGTGGCTGAAACCCGTCTATGCGGGCGACACGATCCGGGCCGTGGGCCACGTGCTGGAGGCTAGGGTGTCACGCTCGAAACCGGATCGGGGATTTGCCACGATGCGGTATGACATATTCAATCAGAAGGACGAGCGCGTTGCGCATTACAGTGGCCTGCACATGCTGCGTCTGCGTCCTCAAGCGGAGTGAGCACCGTCGGCGAGGGTTTTGACGAAGGCCAGCACCTCGGGCACAGGTTTGCCGCTGCCGATCTGTTCGACGATGGCCGAGCCCACCACGCAGCCATCCGCGACCTCGGCGATGGCTTTTGCGCGTTCGGGTGTCTTCACGCCGAAGCCCACAACGACAGGCAGACCGCCCGCGTTCTGGATGCGGGCCACTTCGGGACCCACATCGGCGGCCTGTGCCTCTGCCGCGCCGGTGATGCCGGTGATGGAGACGTAGTAGACAAAGCCCGATGTGTTCTGCATGACGCGCGGCAGGCGCTGGTCGTCGGTCGTCGGCGTGGCGAGGCGGATGAAGTTGAGGCCCGCCTCTTGCGCGGGCAGGCAGAGCTCGCTGTCTTCTTCGGGGGGCAGGTCCACCACGATCAGACCGTCGATACCGGCAGCCTTGGCCTCTGCCAGAAAGGTGTCGACCCCGCGGCTGTAGATCGGGTTGTAATAGCCCATGAGCACGATGGGGGTCGTGTCGTCCCCCTCGCGGAAGGCGCGGGCAAGGTCGAGCGTGCGGGAGAGCGTCATGCCGCCCTCCAGCGCGCGCTGGCCGGCCAACTGAATAGTCGGGCCATCGGCCATGGGGTCTGTGAAAGGCAGGCCCAGTTCGATGATGTCCACCCCCGCGCCGGGCAGGCCGCGCACCAGGTCCAACGAGGTGTCGAAGTCCGGATCGCCCGCCATCACGTAGGACACGAAGGCTTTGCGTCCCTCGGTTTTGAGCCGGGCGAAGGTCTGGTCGATACGGGTCATCTGGGCGCCTTTGTTCTGGGTCTGAACGCTCCTGCCAAAAGTGATCAGGGAAATCAATGGACGGGGTGGTTGAAAAGCGACCCGGCGGTTGCGGTTTCTTCCTGCAATGCAGGTGACGCCATCAACGGCTCCGCTTCATTGATCAATATGGTCGCTGGAGAACTCCGGACCTGCAACAAGACGGAGGCGTTGATACTGTTTCGCCCCTCCGCCCCGCTTGCGCGCCGTCTCAAGCGGCCTTAGAAGCGGCGCGGGATCAAATGCGGAGAGCGTCGATGGGTTTCAAAATGGGTATCGTGGGGCTGCCGAATGTGGGCAAATCCACCCTCTTCAACGCGCTGACCCGCACCGCTGCCGCGCAGGCCGCGAATTTTCCCTTCTGCACGATCGAGCCGAATGTGGGCGAGGTTGCAGTGCCGGATGCACGCCTCGACAAGCTGGCTGTCATCGCCCAGTCACGGCAGGTGATCCCGACCCGCATGACGTTTGTCGATATCGCCGGTCTGGTTAAAGGCGCCTCCAAGGGCGAAGGCCTTGGCAACCAGTTCCTTGCCAATATCCGCGAGGTGGATGCCATCGCCCATGTGTTGCGCTGTTTCGAGGATGGCGACGTCACCCATGTCGAAGGCCGCGTTGATCCCGTGGCCGATGCCGAGACCATCGAGACCGAGTTGATGCTGGCCGATATCGAAAGCATCGAGAAACGCCTGCAAGGCCTCGTCCGTAAGGTGCGCGGCGGAGACAAGGAGGCGGTCCAGCAGGAGAGGCTGCTCAAGGCCGCGCTGGCGGTTCTCGGAGACGGCAGGCCGGCCCGTGTCGTAGAGGTGGATGCCGAAGACGCCAAAGCCTGGAAAATGCTTCAACTTCTCACCACAAAGCCGGTTCTTTATGTCTGCAATGTGGGCGAGGCCGAGGCGGCGGAGGGCAATGCGCATTCTGCCAAAGTGGCCGAGATGGCCGCTGCCCAGGGCAATGCCCATGTGATCATCAGCGCGCAGATCGAGGAGGAGATCAGCCAGCTTGAGGCGGACGAGGCAGAGATGTTTCTGTCGGAAATGGGTCTTTCCGAAGCGGGCCTCGACCGGTTGATCCGCGCCGGTTACGATCTTCTGCATCTTGAGACCTATTTCACCGTCGGGCCCAAGGAGGCGCGGGCCTGGACCATTCGGCAGGGGACCGCGGCCCCACAGGCGGCGGGGGTCATTCACGGCGATTTCGAAAAGGGATTTATCCGCGCCGAAACGATCGCCTATGACGACTTTGTTGCGCTGGGCGGGGAGCAGGCAGCCAAGGAAGCCGGCAAGATGCGGGCCGAGGGCAAGGGCTATGTCGTCAAGGATGGCGACGTTCTGCATTTCCTCTTCAACACGTAGAAAGGGCGCCGCATCGCTGCAGCGCCCCTTATTCGTGAGTGGGGGTCAACCTTAGTTGCGGCCTGATTCCATGTTCTTGTTCGTCCGGAAATAGGGGTTGCCGTTGTCGGTCTTGGCCGACGCACCGGTCACGGCCCCTTCGTTGCGTGTGGAAATCAGGGTGCCCTGCGAGGGCTCTTTCCCGGCGTTGAGATCGCGGAGATATTGTAGGTCGTCATAGCCACGATCCCCCAGGAAATTGCTGCCGGCAGAAGCTCCGGATACAGCAAGGGTGGCGGCGAGGGCGGCGGCGGCGAGGGTAACGAAGCGGGTCATTTCAGGTCTCCTTCTTTCGGTTGATCCGGCAGGGCCGGGGCGCGTTTTGTGTTGATCGTTTGTCGATCTGAGCGACACTTGGGAGGGGCCGTGAGCGATTGCAAAACACGCGCTGTCACCGGGGCGTGAGACGTTGTAACGCACAGCAATCGTGCGCCAGAGCGCAGTAATAAAATTTAATATTAATAACATCTTGCGCCAATTATTTCATCGAATTCACGGCGCTACACCAAGTGGTCACGGTTTCGTTGAGGACCCAACCTGCTCGTCCGAAACAACCCGACCGTCTTCGAGAGTGATAATACGGTCGGCCATGTCGAGAATGCGGTTGTCATGCGTGACCATGACCGTGGTCGTCCCGCGCGCGCGTCCAAGCGCTTTTAGGATCCGAACCACTTGCAGCCCGCTTTCCTTGTCAAGCGCCGCGGTCGGTTCGTCCGCCATGACGATGTCGGGGTTGCCGACCAGCGCACGGGCGATGGCCACCCGCTGCTTCTGTCCCCCCGACAGGTTTGCGGGCAGATAGTTTAGCCGGTCTCCCAGACCGACAAGGCGCAGAACGTGTGCGGATGCTTCATCGAAACGCGCCTGGTTTCCCCGTGCGCCATGCACCTCAAGGCCCATGCGGACATTTTGCAGGGCCGTCAGGCTTTCATGAAGGTTGTGGGCCTGAAAGATGAATCCCAACCGTCGCCTGAGCGCGACCTGAGCCGCCTCGCTGGCGCCGTTCAGTTCATGCCCCAGGAGGGAGATGGATCCGTCCATCACGTCTCGCAGACAGCCCATGAGGGTCAGGACTGTTGTCTTGCCGGATCCCGAGGGCCCCATCATGACCGTCAGGCTCCCGCGCTGGATGGTCAGGTCGATTTCGTGAATGGCCTGAACCTTGGCGTCGCCAACGCCAAACCAATGGTTCAACCCCTTCACCACGATCGGGGGCGGGGTATTCGGCAGAGCGTACATTTGGGCCATCAGAACAGATCCGCCGGATCTGCGGCGTTCAGTCTTCGCGTTGCCACGGCGCCAGACAGGGCACACGCCGCAAGGGTGCCCAGAAAGACGAGCACCGCGACATCCAACGACATCAAAAGCGGAAGGCCGGTCGCGGCGTTCAGGGTCTGATAGGCCAACCATGAGATGAATATGCCGGGACCAAAGCCCAGAATGGCAAGCACGATTGCTTCTTCAAAAACCACTCCAAGGAAGAATGACGGGCCATATCCCATAGCTTTGAAGGTCGCATATTCACCAAGATGATCGGCCACATCGGTCGACAGAACCTGATAGACGATCACGATGCCGACCAGAATGCCCATTAGCACGCCGAAACCAAAGATCAGCCCCGTCGGGCGTTCGACGTTCTGAAATCGTACATCTTCGGCTGCCGCATCCTCGAAGGTGCGCACCCGAAGGGTGTCAGGCAGTGCCTCGCGCAGTCTTTCAACGACGTCGTCGGGTAGATGGCCCGGCGCGACCTTCAGCAGGATCTGGTCAGGAGAGCCGGACACCCGCTGGGGGAACAGCCGCAGAAAGGTCTGATCCGAGGTAATTGCATAGCCATCCGCTGTGAAACCAACGCCCCCGTCGAAGGTGTCGGTGAACCGGATGGTGCGCCCGCCGATTTCCGTGACAAGCGGCGATTGCGGTCGGATCCCGGCCAAAACACCTGGGTCCATATCACGGGTATTGGTGTCCAGGATGCCGGTATCCGGCAGTGTCAGTGGACCCAGCTTGCGCTGCAACACCGGGTTGAGAAACTGGGGCTTGTTGATGTCGAGCGATATAAGCTGCAGCGTGGTGTCGTTTCCGGCCTGTTTCCATTGGATCGTGTTCAGAAAGAGCGTCGTGCCATCTGAGATGCCGGGGTCACGCAAGGCGGTCAGCATCCATTGCCGGGCAACATTGCTGCCTTCCGTGAAGGTGTTGGCATCGTCGGCGGAGATCATGATATCCGCGCTCAGCAGACGATAGGTGTCACGGATCGCCTGGTTCATGCTGCCCATGATGCCAAGCTGGACAAAGACCAGAACATTCGCAAAGGCCACGCCAGCGACGGCAGAGGCAAGCCGGGCCCTATTGTGGGTCAGCTGAAGCCAGCCGACCGGCATCCACCCGAAGAGGCGGGTCAGAAGCTCCGTCATTGGCCCGCTCCGCGTGTGTCGATGCGGGCGACAACCTCGAGATTCGTGAACCGCGCCGCCTGCTCGCTTGAGGCGGCATCCAGGGCGACCAACACCTCGATCACGCGCGCATCGGTGTTCGCCGCGGTGTCATCCGCGACTATGTCCTGTCTGCGCACCATCAGACCGATATCCCGGACGGTTCCGCGAAAGGTCAGGTTCAGGGCATCCGCAAGCAACTCCACCGGCTGGCCGACGCGGACATTTATGATCTGTGTCTGGTGCACCTCGATTTCGGCCATCATCTGCTCCACCGCGCCAAGCACCATCACGCCATCGCTGCCCGGCGCCTCTCCGGGCCTGGCATAGATATCCAGAACCGTTCCATCCGTTGGCGCGGTGATCGTTCCTTTCCCCAGATCCAGCTCGGCCCGGCGTAATTCGGCCAGTGCCGCGTCGACGTTGCGCTTGGCCACAAGCACATCGGGCTGTTCCTCCGGGTCTTCTGCCCGGGATCGCTGAAGGGTCGCGCGCGCCCGCTCTACCGCGCGGTTGGCCTGTTCTGACACGGATATGGCCTGATCCAGCAACGCTTGCGTTGTGATGCCACGATCAAAGAGCGATTGGGTCCGCTCCAGCTCCGTCTCGGCCACCCGGGCCACGGCCTGGGCCTCGGCGAGAGAGGCTTTGTCCTCCGCAATACTCAGGGCAACGGAATGCCGGGTCTGCAGAAGTGTCGCCTGCCGCACCGCCAGATTGGCCTGGGCCGTGGCCACAACGCTTGAAAGATCGGGCAGGTTATCCATCAGGGCCAGATCCTGGCCTGCGTGAACCTCCTCGCCCACGGAAACCAATACGTCCGCGATACGCGCATCCGCCGCCCCAAAAGGAGGGGCAACGACCGATATGTCGCCCTGCGGCAAAAGGCGGGCCAGCCCGACGACATCCGTAGGCTGCAGGGTCGCGGCCACCTCGTCGGACAATTCGACGCCGACGGGGACCACGAACGGCTCATCGGCGCCGCCTCCGGGCTGCAGACCGGTCATTGCAAAGAAGGCCCGGATAGAGTGCGGCTGGAAATAGATCGCCACGACCCCACCGGCAAACATAAGCAGCATCAGAAGGGGGATGATCCAAACCCGCCGCTTGCGTGTCTGCGGGCGCGCCTTCGCTTCTGTTGTGCTGTTTTGATCTATGACGTCCAGCGGCAGGTCCGCGTCATCGGGCTGTTTTTCGGTCATGTTGGCGTCTGCTCCCAGGATATGCGCAGAGTGATGCGCAACTCCTTGCTTCTACTCAGGCCTGGGCAGATTCCGTCTCTGGAAAATGTATTGGCTTGCTTTGTGGGCTTGAACCACTCTCCCGCTGTCGTTACACGGGTCGACGGAGACGTGGCCGAGTGGTCGAAGGCGCTCCCCTGCTAAGGGAGTAGGCGGGAAACCGTCTCGAGGGTTCGAATCCCTTCGTCTCCGCCACCCACCATTTTCACCCTATTGCGTTCGATGCTGTCCAGGCACCTACTTGCCTGTTTTTGTTGATTCAACCGCAGTCATTATTGTGTTTCGCTTCTCTTCGATTAGGCTTGTTCCTGTTCATTGCGTGGTAGAAAACGTGGTATTTCATGGCTGCTCTGAGCGGAAAGCTGACGAAGAATCTGGTCCGAACTCTTGGCCCCGGGCGCCATGGCGACGGCAGCGGCTTGTACCTTGTCGTCGATCCATCTGGCGCAAGACGCTGGATCGTGCGTGTTACAGTGAAGGGTCAGCGCAATCGAGAAGGCAAGCCGCTTCGTACCGACTTCGGTCTAGGCGGCGCCGATGTGGTCACCCTAAATCAAGCGCGTGATCGCGCCTTAGAATACCGGCGGCTCGCAAAGCAGGGCATCAATCCGCGCTACAACGGGCGGCAAGAAATCCCCTGTTTTGAAGAAATTGCGCGACAGGTCCACATTGAGCGACTGCCAACTTGGAAGAACCCGAAACACGGCCAGCAATGGATCAACACGTTGGCCGAGTACGTTTTTCCCAAGATTGGCCGCTTACCGGTCTCCGAGATTGGCCAGCCAGAGGTCTTGCAGGTTTTGTTGCCGGTTTGGACTGAAAAACACGAGACAGCCAAGCGTCTTGCGCAACGAATCAAGGCTGTGTTGGACGTAGCAAAATCAAAAGGCTTTCGCGATGGTGAGAACCCAGTCATGACCATACGAGATGCTCGCGTTTTGCCTCAGGTAAAGCAGAGGGTGCAGCACCATAAGGCAATGCACTGGAAGGACGTGCCTGCCTTCTACAGTGAGCTTGCGACGAAAGATGCCATGGCCGCTCGAGCGTTGATGTTCACGTGCCTTACCGCCAGCCGTACTAGCGAAGTAATAAATGCAACGTGGGCGGAATTTGATTTTATCGAGAAGCATTGGATCGTGCCCGCTGATCGGATGAAAGCCGAGCAAGAACATCGCGTGCCACTCACTCCGGAAATGTTGGCGATCATTGAACCATTGAGGATGCTCCGGTCACAAGTGGTGTTCGAAGGTCAGAAACGGCATCGACCGATGTCCAATATGGCAATGCTGATGCTGCTGAGGCGTATGAACATCCAAGGCATTACCGTACATGGCTTCCGTTCGACGTTTCGTGACTGGGCCGCAGAACAGTCAGACGTATCACGCGAAGTGGTTGAGATGTGCTTAGCCCACAGGATCGGATCTGAGGTGGAGTTGGCTTATGCAAGGTCTGACTTGCTGAATAAACGTCGCGGTTTGATGGAGGACTGGTCTAGATATGTCACCTCTTCCACAGAGACGCCAAGCCATGCGCTTTAGGTGGGGTAGGCGGCCAAAGTGGGTCAACCCGAGGGAATTCTGCTCTCTTTGCCATTTGACCTCTCATCGGAACAATGGAGAAAGGACATACGCGGGCGAGGTAATTCGAGTTTGGGACGAAGTGGACCAGGTCTTACGCGAACACCTTGGGTGGGACATCATGTGTGGAGAAGAGTTGAAGGGCGCACAGTTACTGTACAATCAATATGACGGTATGCTGCCTTTGAACAAAGATGCTCAAGGGGCTAAGCCGTTGCGTAATGCGGTAAAGGCGTTTGACAGGTTAATCGAGGCATATGATCAAGAGCAACGGCTCCCAAGTGAACTGGTTGATGAACTTCCTGAGCCGATTAGGTTTGAAGTTCGTCAGACAGCGTCTTTCGCCAAAGGCAAACAAGCTCGAGATCTTATCGCATGGCATCGCCAAAACCATGACAAGTTGCTTTTAGAACAAGCGAGCCGAACTAATCAGAGGGCATACCGTGCGGCGTTGGGTCTAAGGTCAATTTTCGACCACTACTCAGAATTTCCGATTGGTATCCGCTACCAGAAGCCAACGGAGCCAGACTTCATATTTCCGATCTATGAGGTCACGGCATCAAGAGTTCACGGTTCTTTGCCCTCGGGTCGGTTCATGAAAGCCCTAGAAGCGGTTTTTGACCGAGTGAATATCAGTGCAACTTTACATCACTACGCGAGGCTAGCTAGGGATACTCCGGCGGAAGATCCAATACTGGTACGAAACCGGCATCTGATGCGGCGCAATCTGACCGACCAAACTCGCGATCCATTCATTTTAACCCAGTTTGGCTGGACGAAGAACTCGACAGTCACCGATCAATCCCGTGAATTGTATGAGGAGTTTTACAGCCTAAGGGAGTTGAGGCAGTGCTACCGCAAATATTTGAAAACCAACGGCTCTACGACGACACCGATCAAGAATTAGACCTAATCGCACCCCGCACGAAGCGTGCGCAGTGGCGACACCGCAAAGTTGGTCCCGCATGGATCAAGTTCGGACGTCGAGTGAAGTATCTAGGGCATGACCTTAACGCTTATGTTGCTGAAAACAGGGTTTCTCCGAGTGACGCTGCATAGGTCCTAAAACAACAAAACCCCGCTTTGGGCGGGGCTTCGTCGTAAGCTGGCTTGCGCCGGATCAATACGACAGCCGCGCCAACTTTTTCAACCCTTGCACGATGCCGCGCATCGGCTTTGCTCGGTCCAGGTAACTTGGGCTGCTGGAAAAGGAATGTCCTATGGCGCGCAAGAAATTTGCAATGCTCAATGTGTCCCTGCTCAACACAAAATCGTTCCGCGATCTCAAGAGCTGCTCTGATCGTAATGTGTATTTCACAGCCCACCTCAGTTCCCAGGCCGACTACTCCGGGCTCTTTCGATATCCCTTATCATTGTTCGCCTCAGAAGCCGGCATCGAAGACGCCCGGCTTCGTGTCTCGCTTGAGCGGTTAACATCTGCAGAGCTTATGGAATACGAGCCTGACAGCGAACTCCTGAGGATTGGCGGTTGGTTCCGATCAGTCAACTGTCCAGACAATCTCTCACGTGTGCAGAGCCTTGTTCAGTGGTATCTCTCCGGTGAGCTTCCGCAAGCCGACATCTGCCGACGTTCGATAGCTGAATTTGTGCTTGGCTGCCTTGCCCGAGCCCAGAGGTTCAAGGCCGGTAGCCAGCACGGGCCGAAGATCGTTGATGAACTCCGGTCTTTTCTAGCAACAGCGGGCGTCACTTTCAGAAACCTACGCCCGTTCCTCGAAGATGAGTTTCGTGCACACGGAGCATCGCTGGCGCGTGAGTTCGAGGATGTAATGCTAGGGCTTGTTGAAGCAGAGGCTAAGGTGCAACGGGCTGCTGACCGATTGCAAATGCAGGATGCCAGCAGGTTGGAGCCAGGATGGGAGCAGGGTGAAGCCACGCTGCCGCCACAAAAGAATAAAGTAGAATCAAACGAAAAAAGAAAAAACGAAGAAGGGCGAGAGGCTGCCCATTCTGACCATGATCAAGGTTTTCGAGGCTCCAATGGCAACCCTAGGCCATTGGCAGAAACGCTGAACAGCCCCATTGTTCGCGCCATCCGGTCGAGCGCATGAGGATTGGCGCATGACCTTAAACTTTGGTTCTAAGCAAACAGCAAGGCGACCCAGTTCTAGGTCTGCGACCTGCGAACCGGGACCTTGCGAGGGGCGGCAAGCCTCCCCTTCGAACCCCAACCAGACCGCGCGTGGCGCGGTTTCGGAGAAGCAGGAAGCAGTGTTCTTCTACTGCTCCTCCGAAGAAAAGGCGCTGATCCGGCAGGCGGCAGCGGATCGCGGGCTGTCCATGTCTGCCATGCTTCGACAGCTCGCTACGGGTGCGACTCCGAAGAGGCGCAAGCCTGCGCCCCGTGTTGATCCAACGCTGACCTTGGCCGTGTCCCGCTATGGCGGGAACCTCAACCAGGTCGCTCGTTGGCTTAACACGGCGACCCGCACGGGCCGCGCCAGCGAGGTCGAGGCCTTACGCGTGGCTGCGGCGCTCGTTGGCATCGAGCGGCGGTTGGCTGAGATCGTCACGCAGCATAGGAAGCCGCCCGGATGCTGATCAAGTTTTTCCCTAATGGCAAAGGCGGCGGCGCAGGCCCGGTCGAATATCTGACCGCTCGCACCGTGCTGGCCTATGATGACAACCGCGACCTGATGCGCGATGCCGCGGGCCAGCCGATGATCGTGACGCGCGATCCGTTGCCGGAGGTCGTGAGGGGCGACGCAGACGTCATGATCGACCTTATCGACGCTTGCCCGTACAAATGGACCTATCGCGCTGGCGTCGTCAGCTTTGCCCGCGAAGACGCCCCGACCGAAGATCAGCAGCAGGAGGTGATCGACCGTTTTGAAGAGATCGCCTTCGCGGGTCTCGATGCTGACCGCTACGCCTGCCTCTGGGTCCGGCACACCCACGAGGATCGGGTCGAGCTACATTTCTGCACGCCACGGATGGAGCTTCACAGCGGGCGCAGCCTCAATATCGCACCGCCAGGGTACGAGCGCACTTTCGACAGCCTCCGTGACCTGATGAACAAGACGCACGGATGGGCCGACCCCATGGACGTCGTACGCTCGGCCGAGGTGAAAACTGTCACCGAGGCCCCCACTCGGGCGCAAGGTCGGGACGAACTCCACGGCTGGGTCCGTGATCAGATATCTTTGGGTCTGATCACGGACCGTGCCGTTATGACCGAAGCACTCAAAGAGGCAGGCTTCGAAGTGCCCAGGGCGGGCAAAAACTACTTAACAGTGAAAGACCCCGACACCGGTGAACGGTGGCGATTGAAGGGAGAAATTTTCAATGAAGACTGGACCGCAGACACCACGTCTGAGCAAGAAGCTGAAGGCGGATATGGAGCAGATGAGAGCCGAGAATGCCGCCTTGATCGATACTCAGTTGCAGAGCTTCAGGAACGATTTGAAGATCACTGCCGAAAGCGCGCTTGCTACAATCAAGACCGATACGGAAGGGTATCTGCTGCGCGTGAGGAAACATCTGCTGAGGCAGAGTGCGAACGCGGCGCGTCCGGAATGGACGGCGATGATTTATCCAGTGCTGATCGCCTGCGCGCTGATGATCAGCAGCTCGCTTTCGACCTGGACGGTTCTGAATTGGCTGACACCCAGCATGCCGTCTCTGGGGATCAGGATGATCGAGCGGCCAGAAGCGACGTACTTGATCCCTTTCCGGGATACGACGACGCTGACCCGCTGCCGCCTAGGGACGCAGACGGTCGATTGCCTGAAGATCGAGGAGCGGTAAGCGATGGATGGCCTGACAGCGTTAGAACGCGAATTGCTGAGCTACGTGGAGCGGTTGACCGAAGCGTCGGAAATGTCCGCGCAGGCTTTGAAGGACTTAGAGCAGCAATCGGTCAGCGACACCCGAAAGGAACTCGCATCCTTGAAGTCTTCGATGAATTCGCTGGTGCGGTCGCAAGGGTCACTCGTTCTGTCGTTGCAAGCCTGGATCGAGCAACGGATCACTTGCGAACAGCTGTCGCCCAAGCTGGCGGAGAGCGCGAAGCATCTCGGTTGCGTCAAGACGGACTAGGGGACCAGGAAGACAAGCGATTGCATCAGGAGGAGCAACATGGCCTCCGACACTGATGTACGGCTGAGCTATGATCCTTGGACATGCTGGTGCCCTGGGATCGATCCGGCGACGGACGCATTAGAACGTGTATCGGTGCTCATTCGCTCCCGAGAGACATGGTCAAGCGACTATGCCTTCCAGCTTGGCAATCAAATTCGGCTGATTGCAAACCAGTGCTCGCCGGGAATTCGCACGGGTATCGCCATGATCCTGCACGAGCACGGCGACCCAGACGCGCTCACTGGCTGGCAGCAGGCCGAACCTAGGGGCCTCACGGTCTACGCGCTTCACGACACCACCAATCCGGAGGACGAGGAATGAGGAGCTTGATAGCGGTGCTTTTGTGTATTTCTAACAACTGCTTGGCGCAGGGCGTTGAGGTGGACGAATATGGTTGCGCAATCCTGGACCGACCTGCGGCGTTCACATTCGATGGTTTTACCGATGCCTGGCGTAGTGTTGCGGCCGACAGGCTCTACAGTCTGGTCCGGCACCAGAATGCGGTCGAAGAAGTCACGTGCGACTGCGACACGCTCAGACCGGATTGGGCCATAATCACCAGTCAGTTTGAGACGCTCGGATTTTCAACAGGCCCTTCTTCGGCATACCGAGCATGGTCATCTGAGGCCTACAAGCCACGCATCGCCGATCTTCGTCGTGCGGTTCAGGATATGTGCGGAGAGGTGAACTGATGGGCACTGTTTCGTTTGTCGTTGAGCGGGCCGAGAGCGCTCTGAATGGCATGGCGTCAAGCCAGTTTGGCGCCGTGGCTGGAAGTCTCGGTACTGTGTTGATGCTCGCCGCTACCCTCGCTTTGCTGTTTCTCATTGCGAACATGATGCTTCAGGTCCGCCCGATGGATGTGTCCGAGTTTGTCCCTTTGCTCGTCAAGATGGGCTTGATCCTCATATTCGCGCTCAATTGGGTGCAGTTCGACCGTCTTTCCAGCGCGATCATCGACAGTCTGGATAACATCGCGGGTATGCTAATCGGATCGATCACGGGTGAAACCGGATCTGGACCTGCCTTCTTCGCTGCGCGATTTGACCAAATGGCCGAGGAACTTGCGGATCATGCGAACGCTATTGGAGAAAATCTGAACTGGGTGGGCGGGGCCATTATGGGGGTGTTTATGGCGGTTCTGCTGGCGATTTTCAGTGGGGTTGCAGCGCTAATGCTCGTGCTTTCGAAGATGGTTGTCACGCTGTTGATCGGGCTCGCGCCGATCATGATCAGCCTTACGCTGTTCCGTGCAACGGAAGATTACTTCCGACGCTGGCTTTCAGCCTTGATTGCGTGGTCCCTATACCCGATTGTCATCGCTAGTGTCTTTTCCATCACCTTTGGGCTCTTGAACCAAATGCTTGCCGCGGTAGGCGACCCCAGCGACATGCAGAACATCGGTGCGGCTTTACCTTTCCTGGCCATGATCATGTTGTCCCTGGCGCTGATGGCTGGGATCCCCGTCATCGTCCGAACGATATCCGGGGATATCAATTCAGGGTTCGCAGGGGCTGCGACTGGGGCTATCATGCGTGGTGCCTACCAACGCATACCTCCACGGCCAAATTTAGGAGGTCGGGCACAATCTGCCCCTCGTGAGGCTAATCAGCCGCCCCGCCAGTCCGAAGCCAACGCCGGCATGGGGCAGGTCTATCTCCAACAGTTGGAAAGGGCAAAACGGTTGAACCGAAACCGATAGGGCAATCCTGCGTTTTTCATCTTGCCCCAAATATCCTCGGGGGAGCGCCCGTAGGGCGCGGGGGCGGACAGCCCCCCGACTATTGAGACGGCCTCAAGGTCGGCGTCGCAAAGACATGCAAACCGACGTCTCAGTCAAAACCAGATAGAAAGAGCGGTGCACAAACATGAAGTACGAAAAATGACAGATCTGACCATCAATTTGCCTGATGACCTTCATGCGCGCCTTGTCCTTGTCGCGGCCGCTGGCGGGATCGACCCTGAGAAGCTTGTGCGTCAAATCCTCGCTGTCAGAGTTGGCGTAAACAGATCCTCAAAAGAAGATCCGTTTTCGAGTGTATTATTGCGAAACCGACCCGAAGATCTTTTGGACCTAGCCAGGACGAAGCCGGTCTTCATTAGAGACGTTGACCATGGAGATTTTGTCATCGTCGCCCAGGAAAGATACAATGATGGCAGCGCGCCTGAATAAGGGGTTGCGTGTCGGTTCTTAAAGGTTTCGGGGCTGTCTGCCCCCGCGCCCTACGGGCGCTCCCCCGAGGATACTTGCGGCAAGATGATACCACGATCTCTGTATGAAAGCGCTTCAAAAGGATGACGAACGACACAAGAGGTCCTCTTTGTGTAATCGCCCATGGTTCGCTGAGGAGTACAGAATGATCGCGGCGGACCCTTCGCGACCGATGCTGAGTGAAGATGAACTTGGGAGTTCAAGGTTCTGACAGTTTAGACCAAAATGGAATGTCGCTATTCGCCGTTTGAACTTGGCCTCGGTTCCACTAAGCTGCTGGTAGTAATGGGATGGTCTAACCGTCTGTTCATTGGCGAGCTCAGGCTCGCCTTTGAATTTTATTGTCTCACAACATGCCCGCGAGAACTTCGGTTTCAGCAATACCACGACCTTTTGATCGGGCCCCCTTTCAAACTCCAGGCAAGCATCAAGCTACCGTCGCGGGCCGATGTGCGTCTCAATTCTTGCTGTGCTTGCGAAAGCAGTTTGATGCGATCAGTTTGCCTTTTTCATGGCGTTAGAACTTCATTCATCCGTCGAAAACAGACCTTCCACGGTGTGACTCAAATAGCAGCAAATCGTGCTGCTCTGCAGCCTGCGATTTCCCAGCGCCGCCCCGAAGGAATTGCTGCGAGTGCACACCTGGTTCGTACGGTGGTTCCGCAATGGGCTCGCTGCTGACCTTCGTTGCATCTAGTTCCAAGGTCGCCCGGCAGCCCAAAGCGGAAATGGCCGTTACGCATGTGGGCGGGAAGCGGAAGTTCGCTACAATTGCGAACTCAAATGACAGCGTCTGCGTTAGCGGACCTTGGAGAATGAGCTGAAACGGGACTCGAAGACCGTCGAAGAATCAAATGGAGATTGGCGAATTTGCTACTAAGCGGCCATGAGTTCTCCGCGGGTTTCTAGCCGTGCGACTGATGTGAAACCCCTCACGTTCGGACAGCGCAACCTTTAGGGCAATTTTATTTGCCCTTTTCAGAAGCGCCCTTGATTAGCTCCAGCTGACCGACTGCGAAACGCTTTACTACGGAAATGGTTTCCTCACATGCCAGCTTGAGATCGCCTGGCACCGGTGTTTCCTCATAGTACGTGCCGTGACAAAGTGAGTTAATGAGGACGCTCTTTACGGCAATACCTTCGTCACCAGCTAGGTGCTGCACAAACGTTGATAGGCTCTCTGATTTATCCGGGCGGCAAAACCGGCCTATAGCCTCCAGTACGGACCGGACCGAGTTGGCCGTTCGGTGGTCCGGATCACGGCCATTGGCGACATCATAGACGTCTCTCAGCTGTTCTTTGAATGGAGCAACATACTCCTTGAGGCGGACAAGTTTGTGAGTGCCTGCATCTGGATGCAGAGCGAATGCAGCCCCCTTTCTTTCGTCCACGATCCTGTTGGTTAGGCATATGTTGAAAAAATAGCTGCTGTGGGTGAGAATCAGAAGCTCTGGCCGCCGGTGCTTGTTGCCGTCTATCTGACCTGGATTGATCGAGATTTCACCTTGATCTGCGATGTTTAGATTCTTGAGTGTTTGGGCAATTGAGAACACAAAATCATAGGACATCGAGGTGACAGGATCATCAAAAACCAGAAACAGCTTTCTATAGTCGGCGTTGGCCTCAACCTTCCTATGGATGCAGGCCACAAAGTAACAGAACGCAATCGCAGTTTTCTCCCCATCGCTAAGCGTGCGATGGGGACCGCGTATCATCTCGTGTGTGCCACGCTTTAGAACGAACTTGTCCTTATCGAACAGATATTTGTCTGAGAAAAACTCTTTCAGCAGCAACTCAAAAGTCTCGGCAACCCTAGTCCGTGCGTCAGTAGACGGGCTCGACTTTTCAAGTGCCAATAGCGCTGCTGCAGCTGCAATTGTCGCCTCGCGAAGACTTCTGAGCGTTTCAATGTCGCTCCAGGTGGTAATTGCGAATTCGGCCTCAAAGGCAATGCAGGCTTTGCGTTGTAGGTCACGGCGTTCTTCATCAGATTTTTCGACTGCTCTCGTAAGCTTTTGTGCCTTGGAATTGTTGGCTGCGATAAGATCATTTATGGCGGTAATGTTCGCTGCCAGATCAACCTCTGGCATCGAGAGCGCAACTGTCAGGGCGTCCGCTTTCTTCTGAATCATGTCCTTTAGCGCGACGAGAGTGTCCCGCAGTTTCTTGATTTCTTCCTCACCATCCCCAAGCGCAACATCCTTTTGCGATGGAACAAAGCTCTTGAGTGTATCAAACCGTGACTTTTGGCGGGAGAGCTGGTTCTCATTTTCTTTAAGCGCTGACTCCATGTTTAGCAGGGCGCGGAAGAAACCACGCAGCTCAGTCTTGTGCTTTTCTTCTGCGTCCGAAAAATAGCCGACATAGGCATCTATTATTGCTTTGGGATCACCGGCTTTGATCCCTTGCTCGCAAAAAGGACAGCTCTCACGATGTTCATCCTGCACGATCTTCGTGCCGGTAGCGTAGAACTCGCGATGTTCATCGATCTTTTTCTTGATGTCTTCCGAGACGCTTGAAGGCGAGGTGATCCTGCCCAAAGAGTCCTCTATCGCCTTCAGGTCGATATCATCGCTAGGAACGGGCCCAACATCATCAGGATAAACCGGATCAGACGGTATCGCCTTCAGGGCATCGAGGTCTTTGATGATATCGGCAACGCTTGGCTTGGGCGGTTCAGGCTTGTCTGTGTAGCGCTCAAGTAGGCGATCAAAAGTTAGTTCTTTGTAGCCCTTGAGCTGCTTGTTGATTCCTGTCTTCTCAGCCAGCTCAGAAAGCTTTTCTTTGTCGAATTTGCCCCGCAGCGCGGCTTCAGCAGCCAGCTCATCTGCTTGCGCTTTGGCGAGCGCTTCTTGTGCGTCTTTGATCTTGATAGATTCACTATCAACGGCGATCTGATTCTCTATTTCGCCATCGATCTCATACTGGCGTTCCCGAAGCTCCTCCTGAACAAAATCCTCTGAAAAGACGTGGAAGATCGTACCGTCCAGTTCGGGTGTGACGACATCGCCGTTCTTGTTCAGTGAGAGCGTTCCCATGGCTTTTGGACCGCGCGCAAATGAAAACGTTCCCTTACCATCAGCTGACTCATCGGAAACCAAATTCTTTGCGGCATCATCGACATCTCGTGCTTGCCCATGCAGGTCGAGGTAGCGAAACGCGCGTGACAGGAAGGACTTGCCGATACCATTCCTTGCGAAAACCAGATTCTGGGCTTTATTGGTGAGCTCTCCATCGAGGGAAAGCACTGGTCCCAGAAAATTTGCAGAAATCAAAAAACTAGGTTTTGGAAGCGTGCTCATAATAACTCACTCAAATTTACATGCAGCTTAGCAAGGCGGAGCCAAAGGGTCCACGGATTGCACAAAGGTCTGCTTCTTCTTTGCATGTTTCGGGTAGCCAAGATAACTATTTGTCAGCTGATAGGCGCCTCTCGTTATTCCATCTTGGAACGGCCTACTCCCCGGGACTCAGCATGCAAATTCAGCCTTCAAAAGGAGCTACAAACTGTATCTGATAGAGAACTAGATCAACCATACCAGCGCGTTTGAGGAACTTCATGCTGACCCAACGTTTTTTGACAACCGTTAGGCTACTGTCTCCCATATTTCTTGGGATGGCTGCTGGGATTGGGCTCACAGTCTTTGCGCTTTTTGTAGCGGAGTACTTTCTAACCAGCCTAATAATCGGGGGCGTCGCCATCGTCCTAAGCGGCATACTCGTCTTCTTGGTGTTCAAGACACTGGCTGCGAGGATAGCAGCTCGAAAACTGGCCTCCGAAGACGAAACACGAAATCCGTTCGTTAGGGCGCTCGTCGAGAGGCTTACTGAGGGTATCGCGGAAACAGACATTTCTAAGAAAGACCTCGAACATAAGACAAATGATGCTCTCAAGGGCCTTTCGGCCGCTTATGCTGGTGCGGTGGCAATTGGTATTAGCGTTGCGGCATTAGGTGCTGTGATTGCCCTGGTCTCGGCAGTTGCATCACTTCGACAGGTGGAGCGGATAGATGTGCAAAACCAGCTCATAGAAGCACAGATATACGAATCTCAGGTGAACCGGATATCTTCGATTTTTTCCGCTCAGATTCCCAGTTTGATGACGGAAATCGAACGAGAGAGAAATGGAGAAAGTTCTTGGGTGCCATCTAGAGGACTCCAAGCACGCATTCAGACCATCATCGACACTTCAGAACCTTATTTGTCAGATCCTGAGATTGAGAAAATTCTGATCGCACTGCGGGAAGAAATGGATCTCTTGCCTGAGTTTGAAGATGGTCTGAGCTCTGCTGCTCAGATACCAACTAGCCCCATCTTTAGCCCCGAACGCGGACAACTATTGAGAATTCTGATTGCAAGTGGTCTTGATTTTTCGAGGTTAGAAGTTCCGTTTGATTTCAGCGGAGCCGACCTTAGAGCGGTTGATTTTACGAGTGGGCAGTCCCAGGTTTCCGCCCTCAATCTTGGGGCTACAATACTCAAAGACTCAAACTTGATCGACGCAGATTTGACGAACATCGCAGCCACTTCGATTGACGTTTCGGGTTCCTTTTTGCCACAGGTCGCAATCGTCGCTCCGTTAGATAGCGGTCGAGGAGATGCTAGCGGCCTTGATCACCTACTACTTAGGACACAAACTAGGTGGCCCATGGCTGGTAATGCCATTGTAGTGTCTCGTACTGAACTGGGGAGGCAGTATTTCGACTCACTTTTCGCGGCTCAACAGGAGACTGGAGCGAGGCTTGGCTGGCGACCTTATATATTTTGGGGTGAAGTAGTTCGCGCCAACTTTGCAAGTGGAACGCTTCACCTGCTAAGCAACGATTTTTTGGCGGACGAGTCATTCTGGGCAGCTCAACAAATCTTGCTCACTGCCACCGGTCCGGAATGTGCAACGGGACGCGAGATCGACTACTTGACGTCACTCTACTCACATACCCTTAGTGATCAGAGTCTTGGGGTTTGGCATGAAGTCTGGCGTGAAGTTAACAACGTCCTTACCCCCCAAATTTCTGAATGTATTGTGGCCAACGCATCCGCTAACCCAAACCCACCCAAGGACCCTGAAATATCGTTTGCGGTGCGGATGTTTCCCTTTTGATACTATACCCTGGTAGCACTCCTTTGAAGGCGAAGGCTGTATCATGACTTAAACTTTGCAACTGCAGCGAACGTCCGCAAAGCGGGCTGCGTCCGCAGCATATTGACCGCTGGGTGAATGGCGGGAATGGGCCGTCCTCATCGCCGTAATCTTGGCTTGATGGCATGATGCTGCGTTTGATCCGATGTCCGCACCGAGCCCAAAATGACCGATGCTGCAGAGCGCTCGAAAGTCGGCTTTGACGAGCTCAGCTAAGTCCATCATTCTGCCGGTCACCAGACGACTTCACTAGGATTGGAAGGACATTGCGGTCTGAGCGTATGAAACTGTTCTTCAGCCGAAATTTCAATCCTCGCTTGGCGGTAGCTGTGGCACGGCATCTTGGTGTGGAAGTTGAGTTCGAGTTCGCCGCTCCGCTTGAGCCAAGTCAACGGGATCGCTTCCGGTTACTCAACCCAAATCTGCTTCTGCCGATCCTGATCGAGGGCGATACCGGCCTCTGGGAGGCAGACGCAATCGCGTGTCGACTGTCTCAAATCGCAGGATCCGATTTCTGGCGTTGGGGGCAGACAGCGCCCGACATGATCCGATGGATCAGTTGGGGCCGCGCCAACTTTGTTGCTGCTTGCGACAAGGTGCATTTCGAACGAGTTACAAAGCGCCGCTACGGCCTTGGTCCAACGTCCGAAGACGAAATTGCCAATGGGCTTGAACAGTTTGCTACAGCCGCGTCTCTGCTAGATGGACACCTGGAAAGATCAGAGTGGCTGCTTACCGATGGTCTTTCCTATGCCGACTTCCGCATGGCCTGTGTCCTGCCGTCCGCCGACCTCGCCGGGCTACCACTCGACCGATACGCCAATGTCTCAGCCTGGCACGCGCGATTGTGGGCGATAGATGCGTGGAGAGAACCTTTCGCCGGGCTTGATGCGCCAGAGTTGCCTCCAATTAGTTGAGGAGTTGCATGCGTCCCGTGAATTATCTCTTCAGGCGAATTCCCTCAGACTCTCGCGTTGGGATACGTCAGAATACCAACGCGCCAAGTTGGGATATTGGGCGCCGGAGCCTATGATTGATCGCGCGCCGAGAAAGAAGGCCGCGTAGAGAGTGATATCCGCGATGGTGAACGTCTGTCCTGCCACGTAGCGGCGTTCGAGAAGTTCAGCGTCGAGCCACTCGCATTCATGTTTGGCAGATTGACGACCCACGCGTACGACAGCTTCGTCTTGAATGACCTTGTCTTGGAAGAACTCGAGAGTGTTTCGCACAATATCATCGCAGTGTCGGAACAGGCCAAGCTCAATGCGCCGGTTCCACATCTCAACAACCGCTTGATCCTTCGCCGTCACTCCCATCAGCGGAGGATCAGGGTAAGTGACTTCAAAGTAGCGGCAGATCGCAACGCTCTCGGCGACAAAGGTCCCATCGTCCAGTTCCAAAACCGGCAACGTCCCTTTTGTGTTCTTCGCCTTAAACTCTGGTTGTCTGTTGACACCATTCGCCACGTCGACGTGCACGAATTCGACCGTCTCTAGAATGCCCTTCTCAATGAGGAAGGCTCGAACGCGAGGAGGATTTGCACCGCTCTTGAATTGATAGATCTTCATAGAGCACTCCGTTTTGCCCGCCATACGAACCTATGATGTCTAAACCGCCGTCGACACATTGTCGGTCGCGAAAGCCGGACCATCGAGTATTAAAGTTCGATGACTGCTTTATCCGCTGATCGCTCAACTGGCCTTAACCTTTCAATGTCTCCCTTTGGGACGGCCCAGTACTTTTACAACTCAACGAAGAAGTGGCTGTGGTGGCACGATTCAGATCATGTCAAACGTATCGGCATCGAATGATGCTCGTGAGCGAACTGCCACTTTCCTTCGATCTTCTCGAAGCAAAGAGTCAAACGGCAGACGGCGTTCGGCCCTCCTCCGATTTTCAAAAGGCCATAAGCAAAGGCAACAGTATCGCCTGCCACAACCTTCAGTTCTTTGACGCGAAACCGGTCCGGTCCGGCAGCATTGTGGGCAAAAAACAACTCCCATCCTTCACGATATGCGGAAAGACCCTCGATCATCAGCGGCTCAGGTACATCGTACATGACGAGATCGTCCGCGTGGTCAGCTAAGATCGTCTGCAGATCACCTTCGCAGATAGCGTTCTCCCATTGGCGAATAAGTTCCTCGATTTCGCTGATATCTGTAGCCTTCATGCCGGCAAAGCTCCTTTTGTTTGGCTATCCGCGCCCGGATCTGTGCACACGCCGCCCCGATGTGATTGCAGAAGCGTAGCGGGCTAAGCCGGATGCGAAAGAATGTTGAGAAGCTTCCCGGTTGGGTCCGACAGATAGAACCGGCGGACACCCCAAGGCTCATCGGTGAGCTCGTAGTCTATCGGATGGCCCAATGCCTTGGCACGAAGATATACAGCATCGACGTCTTCCACCTCGATCGACAGGTCTGGAACCTTCGTTCCCGAACCCCCCTCCGTGGCAATGCTGATCTGCGGTCTCGCAGTTTCACCAGACGCGACGGTTACAATCCATCCGTGATCCATAACCACTTCCAAGCCAAACAGGTCTTCATAAAACGCTCTCACATTCTCAACTGAGGACGCGGCGATGTTTGAAACAATACGTTTGACCGTCACTTGTGTTTCCTTTTTCCTTGTTCGCCGTCGGATGCCTCGTGAAACCTGTCGCGTTCCGGGTGCTCGCCTCACCAGCTCTATGGCGGTTAGTCCACAATTTGCCCGCAGGTCACGTTGAGAGCCGAACCAGTAACTGCCGACGCACGGTTGGAGGCAGCGAGCACCGCGGCGTCGGCGACCTCATCCGCACGAGGAAATCGCTTTAGCAGCGTCGCGGCACGCATCTGCTCAAGATAGTCGGACGCTGCAATGCCCGCTTGGTCACCGTGTTCATCGGCGGCAACATCGTCACCGAAAGTCTCTGGTGAGCCAGCAGACCGTAGCCAAGTCACTCTTACGCCGGCGGGCCCGACTTCTGAGGCCAACCCGCGATAGAAGCCTTCAATGGCGCAGCAATAGGCGCCGAAACCACCGACGAGCGGAAGCGCTAGGCGGGAGGGGGTTGCGGTCAGGGCCAGGATAACTCCGATCCCGCGCGCCTCCATTCGGCGTGCAGCCTCTGTCGCTGTCGTGAAATGGGCGTCAGCGCCTATAGCGATCGGGCGAAGAAAATCGGCCTTCGACATCTTGGTAAGGGCCGTGCCCTGATCATCCTCGACGCCGATTAGGTTGAACGAGATGTCTATAGGACCAGCAGTGGCCTCGATTTCGTCGGCATGGTCGCGAACCGCGCTCGCATCCAATGCATCGACGATCGAAACGGTCGCCCTGCCGCCCTGTGCTTGAACCTCTTCGGAGACAGATTCAAGGGCATGGACGTTTCGGCCGCAGAGATGGACGCCTGCACCGTCACGTGCGAAGGCGGCCGCCACACGGCGCCCGATACTCCCGCCGGCCCCATAGATGACGGCATTCTTTCCCGAAAGCAGCATCGTCAGTTCATCCATCCAGTTGGCCGTACACCGCTGCTGTGCTCGGCTCTCATGATCCCCGGATAGCTTCGGGTGTTTGACCTACCATTGGTATTCGTCACGATACGACGAAGAATATCTGGTCGAGAATTCACATTGAGGCTCCTGTTGGTTTTCTGAGTCGAGCAACGATCCCGGCCAGCTTGACATTGTATTGCGTTGATATCAACATAAATCTATGGAAACCGCACTATCTCATAGTGACACGGTTGAGGTACGGGATCGCTGCCTCTGCTTTCGCGCGCAGCGCGCAGCGCGGGCTCTTGCACGGAGATTTGACAACGCCTTTCGACCCTTCGGGATCAATCAAGGGCAGTTCTCGCTGTTAATGGCGCTCAACCGCCCCGAGCCACCGACAATCGGTGAGATCTCCGCATTCCTGGCCATGGACCGCACGACTCTGACGGCAGCCCTCAAGCCTCTGTCACGGCGGAACCTGGTTCAGGTTATTGCCGACCCCAATGATACGCGCGCGCGACGACTTCATTTAACGAATGACGGTCGCGCGCTACTCGCCGAAGCGTTGCCGGTCTGGCGTGCCGAGCATGACGCAGTGGACAGTTGGTTGCTTGCGCTGGAGGGCGGCCTCGATCTTGAAGCCTTGCGCGGAGGCATTGGCTTGCTTGGCCAAGCCGACCGCCCGGCCCCTACCGCGCCCAAAAACGGAGACCGCACATGACCAACCTCATCCTGACCACCCTCGATTGGGTGCCCGATTTTCCCCGTGGCTTCGTTCGTGATCTTCGCATCCGATGGGCCTTGGAAGAAGCTGACTTGCCCTACGAGGTTGCGACGACGCCTGTCGGCGATGCCGAGGCCCGCTTGCCGTTCCAGCCCTTCGGTCAAGTGCCATGGCTCACCGATGGCGATGTGACAATCTTCGAGACCGGGGCGATCCTGATGTATCTCGGCGAGCACAGCACGGTATTGATGCCGACTGATCGGCCAGGCCGCACCAAGGTCATGGAATGGCTCTTCGCGGCGCTCAATTCCGTAGAGATGCCCGCAGTGCCTTGGTCGCTCTATCGGTGGGCCGACGATGAAACGCAATCGCCCGGCCGCGCACATCTCGAACGGTTCCTGCACGGGCGTCTCGACCATATGGAGGTGGTGCTCGCAAGACGTGACTGGCTCGCCGGACCGTTTTCCATCTCCGACATCGCCATGGCGGACGTGCTTCGACAATTGCAGGATTATGGAGTTTTTGCCGAGCGGCCAGCCTGCCGTGACTACGTGGCGCGCGCCACCGCACGGCCAGCTTTCAAGAAGGCATTTGCCGACCAGATGGCGCATTTCGAGGCGGCGGACGCCGAACGCGCCGCGCGCTCCGAATGACGCTTCGTCAACTCAATTCATTCCGCAAGGAGACAGATTATGCCCGACGCAACTGCCTATCCTGACATCGTGTCGAAAGACGCCTGGTTGGAGGCGCAAAGGACTTCTGGAAGAGGAAAAGAGGATCACGCGTGAACGCGATGCGGTCAACGCCCTCCGGCGGCGGCTGCCAATGGTTCGCGTAGAGAAGGATTACGCATTTGAAGGGCCCCAGGGCGCCCTGACGCTGCGCGATCTCTTCGGCGATGCGCGCCAACTCTTTGTCGGCCATTTCATGTTCGACGCGGAGTGGGAGAACGGCTGTTCAAGCTGCACGCATCTGGCTGACGAAATCTCGCCTGCCCACATCCGGCACCTCGCCGATAGCGATACCGCATTCGCCTATGTGTCGCGTGCGCCGATCGACAAGATCGAAGCCTACAAGGCCAAGCGCGGTTGGACCTTCCCCTGGGTGTCGTCCTTTGGCAGCGACTTCAACTACGACTTTGGGGTGACATTCGACCGTGAAAAGGGGTCAGTCACCTATAACTACAAGACCGAAGCAGAACTGGCGGAACGAAATCTCTACGGGATCAGATCGGGGCAGTCCTCAGAACATCCAGGCTTCAGCGCATTTCTGCGGATTGACGACGACGTCTTCCACACATACTCGACCTACGGTCGCGGTGGAGAGACGTTTGGCGGCTCACACTATATACTCGACATGACCGGCTGGGGGCGCCAGCAGGATTTTGAGGTCTCACCGGAAGGATGGCCGCAAGAGCCGACGTATGGGTAAAACATGAGCTCAAGACGCGTCGATCGCGCACAACGAACTATCTCAGCTCCTGCCGAATTGATCTATGGTGCCTTTCTTGAGCCATCACTACCTGAGACGTGGCTGCCACCGAATGGGATGACTGGGAAGGTTCGCGAGATCAACGCCTCCGACGGCGGCGGCCATGTGATGAGTCTTTATCACCGAGATGTAACGCCGGCAGTTCCGGGACAAACAACCGAACACAAAGACAGGTTTCAGGTGATGTTTGATGAGCTTAAACCCGGAATGCAAGTTGTGCAGCGTGTAATGTACGATGCGGCCGCCCCAAGCTTCGCGGGTGCAATGAGGCAGACTTGGACGTTTCAGAGTTCCGAACAAGGTACAACCGTATCAGTCGCCCGCGAGAAGGTCCCGACAGGCATTCGACCTAAGGATCATGCCGCGGGTCTGAACTCGTCACTTTTGAAACTTGCGAGGATGGTCGAAACCAACACTAGGCCTGCTCCATAGTTGTCGAGCGAGCACCCGTATTTAGCCCTGGAGTTCCCCCGGTTTCGTGGACACCCTTTGATTGAAGTTGGAAGGTGTGCAGATGCCGAGAACAAGGACCCCGTACCCGGCGGCTTTCCGGGAGCAGATCGTAGAGCTGCATAAAACTGGTAGGAGCGCTGAGGACTTGGCGCGCGAGTTCGAGCCCTGCGTGGCGACGATCCACGCCTGGATCCGGCAGGCGGAACGGGATGGCGGCAAGCGAGCCGACGATGTTTCATGCGAAATGCCGACACAAACCCAGCCTCACCCGAAAGACCAAGTCCTCCGCCAACGTCAAATAGCGGAGGACGAGTGCCGGACGCCAGGTTCATCCGCTACCGCGTGAGATAGCCTCCATTCACAAAGATCGTCTGACCGTTTGTCCATTGGCTGTCTGGCAGAGCCAGAGTCGCAACAGCAGGTACAACATCGTCCACAGTGCCCAAGCGGCCCTCAACCGACAACCCACTGGCATAGGCGACAGACTGCGGGGTTTCCGCTGCGTGGAAAAACGGTGTGTCGATTGGGCCGGGGGCCACATTATTCACGGTGATGCCGCGCGCCCCCAACTCCTTCGCCATCATGCGAGTGAACTCTTCCACTGGCGCCTTGGTGCCACCGTAAGCCGCGTAACCGGGGGCCGCCCCAGCAGTCAACGACGTTCCAATCGCAATAATCCGACCACCATCGCGCAAGCGCCGCGCCGCTTCTCGCATGGCGTAGAAGGTGGTTTTTGTGTTGTCATTCAATAGCTCCTCGAACTCCGCGTCGGTGAAATCCGCCACATGTTTCTTGATAATGCGCCCTGCCGTGTGCACGAGGATATCAACGCCTCCGAACTCGGCTTCGGCAAGGTCGAACAAGGCCGCGACGTTTGCACTGTCGCCCAGATCACCGTTGATCAGTGCAGCACGACGACCAGCGGCGCGGACGCGGGCAGCCGTCTCTTCGGCTTCCGCACGCGTTTCTGCGCGATGGTAGTGCACAACGACATCTGCGCCCATCTGCGCCAGTCGTTCCGCAAAGCCGCGGCCCAGATTGTTCCGTGCACCCGTCACGATTGCGACTTTGCCGCTCAGGGGCTGGCCACCCGCAGCAGCGGTGCCCGTTGCAGCAGCGGCTGCCGTGCCGAGAGTTGCAGCACCCAGGCCAAGCAAGACAGAACGGCGGGAGGGTGTCATTTCATGCGTCGTCATTTCAAAGTCTCCTTGTTGTGATGACCCAGACATAAGTTGCTGGATCAGCTACGGGAGATGCTGTAAGTGCAAATGGGTGTAGACAAAATCACAACAGTCATGCGCAACGCAGCAGAACTCGCCTTTCTCAAAACAATCCAGCTTGGCTCAATCAGAGCGGCGGCCCGCGCCCTCGGACAAGATCCATCAGGCGTCTCGCGCAGGATCACGCAACTCGAACAGCGGCTTGGTGCGCACCTGGTCGACCGCTCCGGCGGCAAAACCTCTGTGACCGAGCAAGGCCGCCTTTATTACGAGCGCCTCAAGGTGATCATTGAGCAGTGGGATGCGCTCGAGGCCGAAGTGAGTGGGGAAGTGCTGCATCCCAGTGGAATGCTCCGCGTCACGGCATCGATTGATTTTGGACAGGAGTTTGTGACGGACTGGCTTCTCGAATTTCGTGCGTCTTACCCGCAGGTCGATTTCGACTTGGTCCTGTCGGGCGGCTATCTAGATCTGAGCCAGAACGTCATTGATGTTGCGATCAGGGTCGGGCGGCTTCCGGACTCCAGTCTGATTGCGCGCAAACTCGCCTCCGTACCGCGCGTTCTGGTCGCCTCTCCAAAATATCTGGAACGGGTGGGCGTTCCACAAACACCGGATGACCTGTCCGACCATGAGTTCGTCTTTTTCTCATCCCGAAACCGAACGGAAAAACTGTTCCTACAAGACGACAGCGGCAAGACCTTTGAGGTCGCCCGTAGCGGCGGTGTGGCGGTCAATGCCGTCCGCTCCGCAGTCAAGGCTGTTCAGGCAGGTCAAGGCATTCACAGTGGCCCGCTTTGGGCGTTCGCCGATCTTATCGACAACGAGGAGGTCACGGTTGTCTTGCCAAGCTACAAGCAGAATGCTGCGCCGCTTTATGCCGTGCGACAGCCTGCCGTCATCGTTCCCGCGCGCATATCCGAGTTCGTTGAATTCATCGCGAACAAAGCCGCAGGCGTTAACGGCTTGATCAGCTCCAGGTAATGGGCCACGATGAAAACCGGACGCGGCCAAATGGTGATGCTGCGCTGTTTCCAAGGTCGACTTCGAGCCCGAACCTAGTAGGTGCTGCGCCAACAGCAAATATCTGCTCCGGCCTCCCTATGAGGCAGCGATTACCTCAATCTCCAACAGCCATGCTTCATCATAAATTCCTGTGATGATCACGGTCAAAGCCGCTTCAAGGTTACCTAGCACCTCGCGTCGAACTTCAGAGTTGATTTGGCGATACCGCCGATCGCTGAGAAAGGTCGTATGTTTTATAATGTTCTCAAGTCCCATGTCTGCTGCATGGAGTTGTGCTTCGACGTTGCGCCAAGCCAGTTCGGCCTGCTCTCGAAATGTCTCCGGCACCTTTCCGTCTCTTGAGACAGGTATCTGTCCGCTGACGTATACGACGCGCTGTGCGCCAGTTGTTTCGACGGCTTGCGCGTACCCGCCCGAGGCTCCGGGGGCATCCGGTGAGTTGATGCTACGTCGGTTCATAGTGAAGTCCGTAGGCCGTTCAGTTTTGACGAGGCTCTTAGAAAGCGGACGCAAATTCAACTCCCAAAAAAGCCATTCGAACGGAGAACAGAAACGGCAGCTTCGTCCGCACTGCGGACTATAAAGAGTTGGTGGTTTACGCATCTGCAGCCAATGTCCGGATCGGTCGTCGTACCGCAGCCTCTGGCCTAGGCGGAGGAAGGCAGCGATGGGCGGGCGCCAGTGTCTTCTGCTAGAGAGACAAACCGAGTCAGTTGAAAACAAACTGTGGTATCAAATGTGGTATAGAATGGTTACATCGGTGTGAAAATTCATATTTTTCATCGGCTTGTGAGCATATCAAGACTTCCTTCGTCTTCGCCACAGACCTTCTAACTTGCTGATATTAAACGATCCGGCTTTCTGGGAAGGCCTGAGCCGTTGCACTGGTCCAGTCTGGTGGTACAGTGAGGGCAAGGATGGCCAGCTTCCCCAGGCTCGTTCAACGCGGACGGGTCTTCTATTTCAGAGCAGCTATTCCCGGCGACATCGTGCGTTTTGCGGACCGATACGAGATCAAACGCTCGCTCAGGACCGTTGATCGGAAGATCGCAAACCTGCGCTGCGCCCAGTTAAGCCTGAACATCGACAACCTGTTCGCGGAGGTGCGCAGAATGGCTCAAGTACAAGATCAGATGTTGGATCAGTCGATCCGGGACTACTTCGCGGCGGCCTTGGCAGAAGGACAGGAGTTCGTGGAGGTCTTTGCCCCCGAACCTGAGGTGGACGTCCAAGACTGTGCGTTCGACATTTTGGCGCGGATGGGGGCCAACCGTTCCCGCCTTGCCGTCAGGAAGTTCGACAAATGGGAGCGGAACGAAGCTGAGGGCCTCGTGGGGGCCATACCTCCAGAGAAGGTCTCAAGCCGCTATCAGGCGCTCCAACGCGCTCAGGAGGGCATCCTCAGAGCCAAAATCGAGGCCGACCGTATTCTGCTCGCCAAACTTGGTGGAGACTACAGCAAGGCCGAGGTTATGGAGCCGATGTTCAAGGACGTCACCGCGACAGTGTTGGAATACACCAACACTCCAGCCCAACCGTCAATTTCGGTCGAAGATGCAGCGCAACAGTATCTGGCGCACATATCGGTTTCAGCCAAGCTAAAGACAGTCGGAGATGTTCGATTGTCGATGGAAGTCGCCAAGGCTGTGATTGACTTCGACATGCCAATAGCGGCCCTAGACATCGCGGACATGAAAGCCTTCCGGGATCTGGTTGGCAAACTTCCAGCGCACTATCAGAAGAAAGCCCTGACCCGTGATCTTCCCCTTTTGGAGGCTGTGGAGGCTGGGGCCGATTTGCCGAAGATGTCATATGAGACGCAGAAGAAGCGCTTCGACATGTTCAAACGCTTTCTTGCCTGGGCCGTGAGCGAGGAGCACATCGACCGAGTTCCTGGCAATGATTTGAAGCTGTTGGTCAAAAAGCCGCCGAAGGGCGTCCCCCGTCGCCTTCCATACTCCCCCGAGCACTTGGACATGATTTTTAGTTCTCCAGTTTGGACGGGACGGCGAACGACGAAACACTCTGGCGTTCCCGGAGAGTTGAAGCGGAAAGATGGCAAGTATTGGGTGCCGATCATCGCGCTCTACTCGGGGATGCGGGCAGGAGAAATCATCCAGCTTCTCAGGAGCGACATCAAAGAACAGGACGGGATTTGGTACTTCGATGTGTGCAAGTTCGAGGATGATGGTGAAGCCGACATTGAGGTCGTGAAAGGCTTGAAAACCGGGTCAAGCTATCGGCGCATCCCGATCCACTCTGAAATCCTGAAACTCGGCTTCCTCAATTTCGTCAAACGTGCAGGCAAGGATCGCCTGTTCCCGGACATCCGGGAGGGCAGCGACGGGACTTATTCGCAGACTTGGTCAAAGTTCTGGGGCAATTACGGGACGAAGTGGGGTTTCAGGTCGAAACTGCACGTTTTCCACAGCTTCCGACACAACTTCGTGGATGCGCTGCACGAGGCCAATGTCACCGACGCTGTGGCAATGCAGCTTTGCGGTCACGCCGACGATGCAGCACACTGGAGCTACGGCAAGGGCGTGTCTATCAGCCGCCTCAAAGAGGAGATCGAGAAGATTTCGTACCCGGTTGAAATTCCTGGGGCGGATTGGTGACCAAGATGTCTGGTGCCAACAAGAGCCCGTTGAAATCAGCAAAGGCTAAAGACGAGATGCTCAAAGCGCTTTCAGTCGGTAAGTCAAAAGCCAAGTCCGCATTTGTCCCGTATAAAAAGCAGCAGGCATTGAGCAAAACGGCCAAGAAGGCTGCCGAGGCAAACGCAAAGTGGGAGCGGCCCAACCTTTTTGCTCTCTGCAGGAAACTTTCTGGGGGCGATGTCTTCGCTGCCACGCTGCTGTTCCACATCCTATACGTTTGGAGGAACCGCAAAAAGAAGCTTCAGCGACACAACAAAGAATGGCTGGCTCATACCAGGATAGCTTGGGCGCACGCGGCGGGAATAACCGAAAGTGAGATGAATAAGCGAGCGCTCCCAAGGCTTCGAAAGTATGCCGGAGAGTTCCTCACCATACGTGCCATGGGCAACGGTTCGGATAAGAAGACCTGGGTTCACGTCGATGAGATTGGCCTAAAGGAGGCAATTGACAGCTCAAAAATGTTCCCTTGGAACGAGTTTCAGAAGGCGCTCAATGGCGTCGGTCCAGGGAACGAAAAGCAGCCAGCCAACCACTATCAGAAGGACATCTGATCGGATGGTTGCGGAAATGCCGTTTTCGCGTTTTGACAACGTTTTATAAAGTAGCCCGAACCGCCACGTTTAAGTACTTAACTACGTTAAGTACTCGGAGAGACATCCAATATAGAGAAACAATGTCATATTATCTTACGATAATATGACGGCATGGTTCGCGGGGCTCACATGCCAGACAACCTGTAACATCATGACATGTAAACCCGAAGACTAGCTAGACGCGCTCAGTCTCGCGCGCCGCTACAACGCAAAAAAACCGATGATCAATTTCTGCTTCGACCAATAGGTCATAGTCGTTCCACCGGACATCATCGGTGTTGGTTCAAGTGAAGCCGCCCACCTGCGTGTTCAAGCGATCGGCAATGTCTCTGGGACAAGTATTGAGAAGCGCGGATTTTGAGACCTGATCCAACAATCTAGGCCCGATTGTGAAAACTCAAAAGTGGAAACTCACGAATTTCTGCTAGGGGACATTATGTAGTAAGAAAACCCCAAATCTGGTGTTCTGCAATTAATTGCAATCAACATGGAGCGTCAGCATCGGCCTATTTCTTATCCAATCGGCCGATTTTCCTTCCCATGATGGTGCCATAGGGTACGCTCAAGCTGGGTCAGATGATCTCGCCCCCTCTCGCACACCAAGGAGGGACAGCGATGACACCACACCCAGCTCTCACCCGATTTCAGACAATTGCCGCGCAGGAGATTGCAGCTCTTGATCCGGGGCCAAGGATCGCCCCGCTCGACACCACAGAATGGATTGCCAACAGCATGTTGCAAAAGGCAATCCGCAGAAACCGCCCGCACGCTGCGCGTCAAGCCGGACGATTTTTGTTGGCGGTAAATGGGAACACTCTTCTCCGCCGCCTCAATGCCATCGCTGCTGAGGACATCGGGTTAGCCGACATCCACACTGTAGGCATCGCGGCTGCGTGCTTGGCCCGAAAGACGATCCGCCGCCAATTGGGCGGGGACGCACTTGTGACTGACTACCTGATCCGCCGAATGTGTGACGCCCGCAAATCACGTGCAGCGGATGACTTGCTCATGGCCATCGAGACGTGGCCTGATCTCAGCGGCGACCGAACCCGCTTTGCTGAGATGTCGAACAACCGTTTGCGGTCTATCGTGCTTGGGTGCCGCGACCTCGACCGCAAGGCTTTGGCGCTTTGGTACTTGGTCGGAACCCGTCGTTGTGCCAGCGATCACTTGACCTACCGGGTTGGTGATCCTGCTATTGCGTTCCAGACGCTCTCAGACTTGGGTGTAGCCCCCACGCTCGTGGCCATCGCACAAGAGAACTTCACCAAGACCCAGTCGATGCTGGCCCCGTTTGTCGCGCTGTTGTCCCTTGAGAACGACATCGTCGCAACCGGGGTTGGAGACGATCAGACCCCGGTTGAAGACTTCATCGGAGACGTGCCGAGTTGGGCGCACGATCAATACACGCGACCTGGCAAGATGGCCCTGCGGCGTCTGTGCTCGGAAGAAGCAGGCATGGTGGAGTGGTTGCACGCGCACGTGCCATCTCGCAGCCGACTGAAGGTGGCGGGCGAATTGCTTTTTCGGGTCGAGGGTCAATGTCTGTCTCGACGAGCTGACGGGCCTTTGAGCTTAAAGCTGCGGGAGCGTTGGGTGTCCGAGTGCCTCAGCCTTCCGCCTGATGTAACGCGCAGCGGGATGGCTGCGATGTTGGCCGCGATCCCGACGTTAAACCAGATACGAAAGGATGTGCTAACGGGGGTGCAGTCATGAGCGGTTTGGTCCTAAACCGGGATAATCCTTTCTTATCCCGGCCCACAGAAGGCGCGGGATGCCCCGGTTTGACGTCTGACGAAGCCGTCGAGCACTTCATCCGCGAAAGCCTGTCCGAAAACACGCGCAAAGCCTATCGCTCCGATCTGGCCCATTTCGCAGATTGGGGCGGTTCGCTCCCGGCCACCGCCGATATGGTCGCCCGCTATCTGGCACATCACGCCGAGGCATTGGCCCCGTCCAGCCTCGCACGGCGTTTGGCAACCCTAAGCAAGGTTCACGAGGCGAATGCCTGTCCGAACCCCTGCCGTAGCGAAATCGTCCGCGCCACCATGCGGGGGATCAAACGGGTGAAGGGCACGGCACAGGATCAAGCTCGCCCACTTCTGCGCGAAGACCTGTTCACCCTGCTGGACGCGCTTGGGGACGATCCCCGCGCCTTCAGGGATCGGGCCTTGCTGCTGATCGGTTGGGCCGGTGGTTTCAGGTCGTCGGAACTGGTAGGGCTTGATCTTGTAGACATTGAAGAAGTCCGCGAGGGACTGGTGCTGCATCTGCGCCGCTCTAAGACTGACCAGACGCGCCAAGGCCGAAAGATCGGCATCCCGCTCGGTCGTACCCGTCATTGCCCAGTCGCCGCGTTGTCCGCATGGCTCGATGCTCAGCGAGTGAATGACGGTCCAATCTTCCGCCCCGTTGACCGCCACGGCAATGTTCAGCCCGACCGTCTGCGCTCAGACGCCGTATCCACGATCCTGCGCAACCGCCTCAAGAACGCAGGCATCGACCCAGAAAGCTATTCAGGCCACAGCCTCCGCGCTGGCCTCGCCACCAGCGCGATCAAAGCCGGGGTGCCCACTCACAAGGTGCGAGCACAAACCGGCCATGCCTCGGACCTGATGCTGTCACGTTATGTGCGTGATGCGGGCTTGTTCGATGGGAACGTTGCTGGGGTGTTGCTTTAGTTATTCAACTGCCGATTGCCTTGTGTTCGGAAGGCATGAGCGAAATAGTGCTGGGTGAGAGCAAGGAGGCTTTCAGTGCAGCACCAAGTCGCAGATTGTTGTTTCGGAGTTCTTCGCCAATGAGCGAAATTCAGAACTCCTTTATTTCGAAATCCTTTTTGCGTTCCGTTTGGGCGCACGAATTTGAAACCTTTAAGGACAGCACCGAAGAAGCTGAGCTGATTGAACGGCTCCGGCGATGGGCTGCGCGAGGTAGCCAGAAAGAAACCACTGCGCAATCGGCGTTGCTGCAAGAATTCTTCGGGGCGACCTGGGGTTATATCCAAGCGGGTCAGGCAGGCGGCGAAGCGAATTATTCCCTTTTCCCTGCTTTTCCGGTCGCAGGCGCTGGTCAGCGTGGGGGTATGGAAGAGGCCGATGCCGCCCTTGGCTTCTTTACCCCGGATGAAGCGTCTCCCGTTCCTCAGGTGCTTGTCGAGTTCAAAGACATCAAAAGCGCGCTCGATGCTCCTCAGAAGCGAAAGGGCAATTCGAGATCGCCGGTAAAGCAGGGTCTGGACTATCTCTATGCCAGCCGAAAGGGCATGTTTGGTTATGAACCAATCATTCCGACTTGGGCAATCGTTACGGATATGAATGAATTCCGCCTTTATTGGGCGGATCGCGGCGAGCGGCAATACATCCGCTTCGCAATCGAAAAGAAAGACCTTCTTCAGCACGCCACCTTGTTGGACGACATGGACGAAGGCCGCTTTGACCGGTTTCTATTCTCGCGCCTGTTCCACCGCGATACCCTGATCGTCAGCGGCACCAGTGGCCGCGCTCAGCTACTCTCGCTGATCCAGCAACAGCGGTTCCGCCAAAGCGAGCTGGAGAACCGCTTCTACGCTGAGTATCGCGGGTTCCGGGAACACCTCTACCGCACCCTGCTTGAGCACAACGGACCAGATACGGACCGCTTCCCCGGCACCAAGGGGCGTCTGGTGCGAATGGCCCAGAAAATCCTCGACCGGGCGATTTTCGTGTTCTTCTGCGAAGACATGGGCCGCGCTCTGGGCTTCCCGCCGCAGCTCCTGCGCGATTATCTGATCCGACAGGCCGACGATCAGTATTTCGACCTCAAAGGCGGGAAATCTGGCAATGGCTGCGCCGCCTCTTCACGGCGATGAACGATGGTCGGGCCTTTGGCGATCACCAGATCAATCAGTTCAACGGCGGCCTGTTCGCGCCCGATCCTGATCTTGAAAAGCTGCACATCCCCAACAGCATCTTCTGCGAGCGTGGGCAGGGTCAGAACGAGGCCAGCCTTGCCGCCAACAAGCTGACGCTGCTCTACCTTTCCGCGAACTACAACTACGCCTCCAGCTGGGGGGAAGGTGTGGTCAATGACGAGCATGCCCCTTCGGCCAAGCGCGACCCGGAGCGCAGCATTGGCCTGTATACGCTCGGTCGCATCTTCGAACAGTCGATCACCGAACTGGAAATCCTCGAAGCCGAGGAAGAAGGCCGCAAATCGGTCAACAAGGAGAGCAAGCGCAAGCGCGATGGCGTCTACTACACGCCCGAATGGGTCGTAGAGCGGATCGTTGATGAAACGGTGGGCCGTCGCCTGATCGACCTGAAAGTTGCCTGTGGCTGGCCGTCCGACAAGCAGGATAAGCTACCGACGATTGAGGCGATTGACGCCTACGAGGCAGAGCTGCGCGACATCCGCATCGTTGATCCGGCCTGCGGCTCTGGCGCCTTCCTGATCACGACGCTCGCCTACCTGCTGGACGAATGGAAAGCGCTCCGCGATCTGCGCCGCCAACTGGGGCAGAAGATGGCGGAAGAAGACTGGACCGACGCAGCCGTGCGCGAAATCCTGCGTCGCAACCTCTACGGCGTGGATATCAACCCGGCGTCGGTCGAGATCACCAAACTTGCGCTCTGGCTCCATACGGCGCGATCCGACAAGCCCCTGTCGTCGCTCGACAACCACATCCGCGATGGAAACAGTCTGATCGGGCCGGAGTTCTACAACGGCCTCGCCCCCTACAGCGAGGATGAGAAAGAGCGGATCAACGCCTTTGACTGGCAGGCCGCATTTCCCGGCGTGTTCGAGCGCGGCGGGTTCGATGCGGTTGTCGGCAACCCGCCCTATGTGAAGCTCCAGAATTTCCGCAAGGTCCATGCTGACATGGCCGCGTTCCTGAAACGTGACCCGGAGGAAGGCGGCGTCTACCACAGCACCCAGACCGGGAATTTCGACCTCTATCTGCCTTTCATCGAAAAAGGCATCCAGCTTCTGAACGACGCTGGTCGCTTGGGCCACATTGCCCCGTCCGTCTGGCAGATGAACGAGTATGGCGCGGGGCTGCGCGGTGTGGTCGCGGCTGGACATCACCTCTGGGGCTGGATCGACTTCGGCTCGCACCAGATTTTTGATGAGGCGACGGTCTACACCGCGCTGATGTTCTTCTCGAAACATCCAAACGACGAAGTGGCCGTGGTGCAGGCCCCGAACGGGGTTGTGGCCGAAAGCCCGTGGGAGGCCGAGGATATCCGCTTGCCCTATGACCGGCTGACCTTTGGGGACCGCTGGCTGCTGGTGACAGGGGGCGAGCGCGACCTGATCGACAAGCTGACGGGGAACGGGGTGCGGCTGGATGACCCCGCCGTGACGCGCAACATCTTTGTCGGCATTCAGACCAGTGCCGATCACATCTATCACCTGAAACGGTTGGGGCCGAACCGCTACGAGGAAAAGCCGCCGAAAGGGGCAAAGCGCGGGCGTGTTGTCCAGATCGAAGACGAGATCATGAAGCCGCTGGTGTCTGGCGCAGAAGCCAACCGCTATCTGACCCCGCAGACCGATACCTACCTGTTGTTCCCCTACAGCCTGAGCGGCAATCGCCCGAACCTGATCCCGGCCAGCACTATGCGGGCGCAATTTCCGAATGCCTGGGCCTATCTCTCAGGGCATGAGGAAGAGCTCCGCGCCCGCGAGAGTAAGAAGATGGACCTCGATGATGGGTGGTGGGCCTACAACTACCCGAAAAACCTCGACAAGCAGGAAGCAGCCAAACTCATGGTAGCTCAGACCGTAAACCGGATGCAGGTCACGGCTGATAGCGAAGGGGTCTTCTACATCAACAACGTCCGGGTGAACGGCATCATGCCCGCTCGGGGTGTGTCCCTGTGGGGCACCTTGGCCGCGCTGAATGCCAAGCCCTGCGACTTCTACTTCCGCAAGACTGCAAAGCCCAAGGACAACGGATATTTCGAGGCGAACAAGCAGTTCATCAAGTATCTGCCGATCCCGGTCGCGGAGGGCGATGACAACGCGGCGCTGGCTCGTGACGCCGAACGTCTACAAGAGTTGCATGACCAGCTGAGGCGGGCGCTGGACGATATCGCCCGCCGCATGGGGTCGGTCCGCATCCGGCCTCGCCCGGATGACTGGCTGTTCCCTGATCTGCCCGATCTGGATGAGTTGAAAGACGCCGCCCCCAAGCGCCTGATAGGCACCGACCGCCGCAAATGGGCCAAAGACCGCCTCGCTCGCGAGGTCGAGACCCGCCAAGCCGCGCTCGAAGAACACCTCAAACCCGGTGTCCCCCTGTCGGCAGAGCTGGAACGAGGCGAGCTGCGCGTCCTGATCGACGGCATCCCCGCCCTCACAGGGATCTTCCCACCCCCCGAACAGGCCCCGTTCATCCTCGCCCAATGGAAGGTGCTGGCCAGCCGAACCGAGGTCAGCGCCCGCATGACCGGCAAGAAACTAGCGACCGAGTTAAAGAAGGTGGCGCTCAGCGCGGACGATCACATCATGGCGGACGTAATCCGCCTGCAAGAAGAGATCGCCACCGCCGAGACCGAGATCGCCACGCTGGAGACCCGGATCAACCAGACGATCTATCGCCTGCACGATCTGACCCCGGACGAGATCGCGATGATCGAGGCCGCTGTGCAGTAAGGGGGGTGTCGATGCCGCGCAGATCAATCACGGACGAAGAAATCGGCCTGATCAAGGCGATGCTGCGCCGGGGAATGCGCAACCGTGACATCCAGTTTTATTTCAACAGGCAGGATCGCCCGGTCAATTCGGGCCGGATCACGGGGATACGATCTGGCAACTATGGCCCCGAGGTTCCAGAGGCGACAGACGCCGCACTCGATGCTTATCTAGCTACCTTCGCGCCTGCCGAAGTGGGAGTTGTGATTGAAGGCGGGGAGCAACGTGAGCCGACGATGGCCGAGATAGCGCAAGCGCGGTTCGTCCGGCGCGAAAACGGCAACTGGTATCTTGCGGAAGGTGAGACGTCCGAACAGGAATGCAAGGTCCAGTTTGAGCCGCGTCGAATGGAACCAATTATCCGAGCCATTGCAGCCTTGGCGAACAACCGAGGTGGCTTCGTATTCATCGGCGTCGGCGATCCCGAATGTCGCGTCGTAGGAATGCCCGATACGGCATTCCAAGATACCGACATCGTGAGAATTACGGACAAGGCAAAGACGCTCCTGACGCCGACACCCTCCTTTTCGAAGGATGTGATAGAGGTCGACGGCCATGCCGTGGGCGTGCTCTTCGTTGAAAAGTACCCCACACCGCCGGTGATCGTCTGCCGGGACGCGAATGGGCTTGAAGATGGGACGATCCTTTTCCGCTATCCGGGGCAATCTGGAAAGATCAAGTTTGGCGATCTGCTGGCCATGCTTCGCGAACGCGACCGAGCGGCGACACATAGCTTACTGGACAGTGCCTCCCGCCTTAGCGAGATCGGAACGGACCGGGCGTTGATCGTGGATACGGAAAAAGGAGAGATGGATGCAGGTTCAAAGCGTATCGTGATTGACCGTACGTTGGCCGATCAACTTGATTTCATTCGTGAAGGAGAATTCGACGAACGTGCCGGTGCACGTGCCTTGAGGCTAGTTGGGGATGTTCATGCCGTTGACCCCGAGGGGCACGTAGTCGAGCGCGTTGAAGGCCGAGCGCTCGACGCTGACGCTGTGTTGCGGGCCTATCTGAGCCATGAAGTGGTTCGCGCCCCTCTCGAATATGTCTGCATATCTGCAAAGGTTCAGCGGCAGTGGCTGCCGCTCCTTTACTTCGTCAGGCTGGCAAGTGGGGATATCGACGCTGCGATTGAGGCACTCGACGCGACCAACGCCGTCTATCGGGTTTCGAAAGCAAATGCCCTAGAACGCCTTCGAGGGCAGAGGTCCGCGTTCGAACGGCCCGGTGGCGCGATCCTTGAGGTGGTAGCAGATTTGCAAGCTGGTCGGCTTGACGATCTGCGTCAGCGGTTCAACGATTTTCAGATCGTGCGCGGCATGCGCGGTCTGCCAGATGGCTTTGAACCGACCGCCCCAATTTATGACCTGCTTCTCGACATCTATGGGGATGCGGGCAACAACGCCAGTGTTCAGAGCGGTGTTTTCAGAGCCGCCGCCCGCCTTGATGAACTCGAATTTGCGAGACCACTTGAATGACCAAAGTCTTCTTTACCTATGTCTGGGGGCCACCTGGTGATCCCGCATGGCCTATGACGTTCGCATCTAAAGCTGCTCGGTCTCACGCGAAGCGTTTTCTGACGGAGGGTGACCTAGTTTTCACAGTTGGCACGAAGTCTGAACCCACCCCCGTTGAGCATCAAGGCAAGGTTCTGGGTGTTTTCCGAGTGTCAGATTTGGAGGTCTCCACGATTGATTACGACCTGCCAAGGCGTCACGATAACCCTGAATATGACGGAGTGATCCGGCATCCATATGCACTTCATCCGATTGAAGCTTGGGAAATAACCGCGACACATTCTAAATTCTCTGAATTGGTTGGACCGCTGACCGGCAAGCATCATCTTCAAGCCCAGTCCAAAGTGGTTGAACTCGACGAGATCACAGCTGCACCGCTTGTCGAGCTTGATAAACGGCAGGTGACCCCGGCACTTCCAAAGACCGAGTTTGGATTGGGCCGGGTTGCGAAGAAGAACAGCAAGCTTGCACCGAAGCATCAGGGTTCCCACTCGGTGACGTTCGGTGCGCACGACCTCTGGTACGTCTACGCGCTCGTTTTGAGAGATGCGAAGAAGAAGGTTCTTGCAGTCAAAGTGGGGTATTCGCACGACCCCGAGGAGAGGAAGGCAGCCCACAATTGCCCTATGGCCTGGGAAGTGACTGGGCTGTCGTGGAACGTGGACTTCGCACAGCCGACCGCAAATGAGGACACGGCACGAGATATCGAACAGGCCATGCTCACGAAATATGCAGAGCACAAGTTGGACAGCAATGGAGAGATATTGGCCAAGGTTGATCCAATGCTCGTTGCCGCCGATATAGCAAATCTCTTGCGGACCCGTTCCGCCCCCAATTGAGCTTATGAATTCTGGGCTTTTGACGGATTGTCCTCAATAACGGCGATGCTTAACGCACAGAATTGGTGGAACTTTTTGGCGGGCAACCCTTCCACTGGTACAGTCAACTGGTACAGTGGGCGCACAAACCAGCGCATCTGCCTCAGCCAACCTATTGTATTCGTTTAATCAGCAGAAAATCTCAGGCGATCCCTTCGTCTCCGCCATTTCCAATTGATTTCATTGGATAAAATAGAACATCGGCCATTCCTACCCACGAACTACCCACAGCCTGAAAGGGCCTTGGAATGGCCGAAACCTTCGATCTAGACGACTTCGACAACCCGCCATCGCAGCCGCGATATCTGTACAAGTACCTCTCTGCGGAGCGTGTCGGCAACGTCTTGGAGGGTGGAACCGTTCGGTTCACGCCCCTTATGAACACGAACGATACCTTTGAGGTACGTTCGAAGAGCTGGTAGGCCCCAAGTCTATTGCGATGCTATCGGAGCAGATGGACACGACAGTATCCGAGGCAAACGTGCGCGAGATGATCGCGGAGGAACGAAAGAAGTATGGGCTTGGTTTCCTGCCCCCAGACGTTGCAATAAAACTTGTCGAGCAACAGACGGGGCAGAACCTTCTTACGACGCTGCGCACTCAGATGCAGTCTGCCGTTGACACCATGCTTTTCCCAACCTTCAACGACCCCAAAAACATTGAAGGTCTACTCGAAAAGTTGGGCCGTGAGTTGCTTTGTTTTTTGCTGTCCGGGCGTATGGACGTGGCCCCGATGTGGGCACACTACGCCGACAACAACAGCGGCTTTTTAGTCGCCTTTGACACCGAGCATGAATGGTTTCAGCGTCGAAAGGACGGACAGAAAACCCGTTTGCAAAAGGTGACTTACTTCGACGGTAAGGTTGAAGAACCCTTGGCAGATATTCAAGCCGCTCTCATTTCAAAAACTACGGCATGGGAATACGAACGCGAGTGGCGGCTATATTGAAGGAAGATCAGGTCGATAGAACCGTTGGTGATCCCGCTGATCCAATTCATCTACTGGATTTTCCGCCCGACGCCGTTGACCGCGTGATCTTGGGTCCGAAGACACGCGAGGAAACTGCGGAGAGAATACGCGATGCTTTGGCCGCAAGGTATCCGAATGCCCGGCTTGTTCGTGCCGTGCCGAACCGTGCGAACCATACCTACGACGAAGTGGACCCGTAGGAAGGCCGCGCCTCTATGAGACGCGGCCCCGGCGCGGTCTATGTCGCGCCTATGCGAAGGGGAATAGGCCGCAGGCTATTCCGCGCCTTCGCAGTCTCTTGTCACTAAGGATGCTTGCAAAGGGCTGCGACGGTCGGTCGAAGATCGGCGGGCAGTACGCGTCATTGCCCGGTGGCGGCTTTGTCGGCATGGCTCGAAAGGCTGGCAAACCACCGGGCCCCGTCCCGGTGCATGAAGGAGACATGCCCGATGGCTAAGAAAGATTTTGTGATGATCGAAACCGCACTGCTTCGAAGGAGGGGGTTCCGTTCGCTTGAGACGTGCTCAGAACGAAATGCTCACCTGACAGCGACACTGAGCACCCAAGCAAACTACATCGGTGTTTTCCGGTATCCGCTCGATTGGTTTTCAAGCGAGTCCAAGATCCGCAGAGAAGATTTGGTCCGAGTGGTACGTCGTCTCGAGGACGTTGGGCTAATCGAGTACGACGAAGAAGAGGAGAACCTAAGACTATGAGATTGGTTTTACACTTCGAACATTCGTACAAGTGCAAACATGGTGAAGCGCGCGGCCCGTGACTTTCTCAAATCTGAAGTGCCTCGGATTGCCAGTGTTTCTCGAGCGACCGCCGAATTCGTCGTGGTATCCTTGAAAGGCGTCAGTTATCAGCCCCACCTGAGTGGTCCAATTTGATTGTTAGTGTATGACTGGCCTTGGGTCCATTTGGACGATGGTTTCCGGTGCCGAACAGAACTAGTCACTTTTGACACATGCGTCATTGCGGGATAACTGAACCACTCACATAGTGTTGGTCGAAGTTGGAGCGAATGCGAATTTGGCCAGTAGATGCACACCTACCGAGGAAACCCGTTTCAGCGCGTTGTGATGCGCTGTTGCAGCGTTGGTTGGCTTCGGTATGCAGCTGGCCCTTAAGGCTTTGTGCTGCACCCGTTGAGCAAAGCCTAACGGCGCTCGGATCCTGCTTTGACTGATTTGTCGCAGCGCCTGCGGGTTCTCGACAGAGCCGGGGATTGATGTTTGATCGATCACCCGGCCATGTAGATGCCGCCATTGACGTGGATCACTTCGCCCGTCACGAAACTAGCGGCGTCGGAGGCTAGGAAGGCGATAGCCCGCGCGACCTCTTGCGATGTGCCAAACCTTGCAAGCGGCGTGGTGTACAATGCCTCATCCCCGCGGGCGGCCAAAAGACCAGCTGTCATTGGCGTTTCTATCACGCCCGGAGAGACCGCGTTTACCCGTATCTTGGGCCCCAGCTCACGTGCGAGGCTGCGGGTCAGCGCCAGAACCCCGCCTTTCGAAGCGCCGTAATGCGCGTGATTGAGCGACGCGCCCATATGGGCCGCCATCGACGTGAGATTGACGATCGAGGCGCCTTCCAAAAGGTGCGGAAGCGCGGCTTTTACTGTCAGAAACACCCCGTCAAGATTGACCGACTGTGTCGTGCGCCAGTCTTCGAAAGACATCTCTTGGAATGGGTGATCGCGGTAGATCCCGGCGGAGCATATAAGCCCGGACAAAGGGCCGAACCTGTCGGCCACAGCCGCCATGGCGCGGGTGATGGTGTCGGGATCGCTCACATCGCACGTGACTGACAGAGCGCGTTCAGCATGCGCTTGGTCATCTTCAAGTGTCGGTGCGCCGCGGTCGAGCAGCCCAACATTCGCGCCGAGACCAAGCATCAGCTTGGCGGTGGCAAGTCCGATACCGCTGGCTGCGCCGGTGATGACGAATGTCTTGCCGTTCAAATCAATCATTGCTTGGGTTCCTTTCGTTCTCCGCATGGATTTCGAGCGGTGCGCCGCGGACGAATGCCTGTGCGCGGTCCCAGTTGATTGCGATGCCGTTCCCTGCTTCCGCCCTTGGCGCTATCGCCCCGTTTTTGAGATCCGGCAGATCATCGAGAACGAGGTCCAGGGGGTCCGACCCAACGTCCGAGGGAATGATCTCGACCTGATCGACCGCGCGGGTCGCGCAGGCGAGGTGCGTATGGATTGGCGCAAACACATGCGGGAAAACAACTGTTCCACGCGCCTCGGCGTACGCGCAGGCCTGCACCGCTGCGGCCACTCCACCACAGGTGGTGGTATCGACGCGGAGATACCCCACAGTTTCAGCCAGCGCTGCGAGGGCGGGTAGCCCGGCAGCATCTTCGCCGGCGGCAACCGGCGTGGTAACGTCTGCCTGAAGCCGGGCCGTCAGCGCGTCGTACCCGGCGGGGAAGGGGTCTTCGACAAAGACAAAGCCGTAGTCGGCGATGTCGCGAAAAAATGCAGCGGCGGGGGCATGCTGTCTCCATGTCCAATGCGCATCGAGTGCGAGGGGCGCGTCCAGACGGGCGAGCGCGTCGCATAAGGCGCGGTCAAAGGCCGGCCGCGTGCCGTCGATCATGACCTTGACCCGCGCATAGCCTTCATCGAAGCGCTTCTGGGCCTCAGCCACGACGTTGGCCACATCGCGGTCTTGCAGGAAGTACCCGGCAACCGCAGTTGCGGGCACGGCCTCGCGTGCGCCTCCGAGAAGTTCAAATAGGGGCATCTTCGCCCGTTTTGCCGCAATGTCCCAAAGTGCGATGTCGATCAGGCTGATTGCGCGCGAAAGCTGTGCCTGCCCCGGCGGGCTTGCATCAACGAGCGCCGTGGCAATCGACTGAGGGCGGGCAGCATCGCGCCCCAAAACGGCGGGACTGAGGGCTTCAAGACAGCCGAGCAAGGGGGTGCCACGGGTGTATCCGATCGCCTGGCCGGTGATCCCCGCGTTGGTCTCCAACCTCAGGATGACGACATCGCGCGTTGAGATTCTCACCGGGCCAAGAATGACGGGTCTTGGCATCGGCAAGGCTAAGGTCGCGGCAGAAAGCGATGTGATGCGCACGGGAATCCTCAATGGTTGACAGGTTTCGCACCGCTCTAGCGGAAATGAATTCCTGTTGACAAGAAAATTATTATACGTATGTCTAACAACATCCAAGGAGGTCCAGATGCTGCAAACACTCGCACCCGGCGCCAATGCGCATGCGGTCCATACTCAAACCAAAGGCTTTCAGATCGAATGTATCGTTGCATGCGAAAACCATTTGGGTGAGGGTCCCGTCTGGGACGTTGGTGAAGGCGCGCTCTACTGGGTCGACTCGACCGGTCGACGCGTCGGGAAGGACGCGATCTGGCGTCTCGACCCCAAATCCGGTGACGTGCAAAGCTGGCGGCTAGACCGTGACATTGGCGCGATGGCGCTTTGCACAGACGGCAAACGTGCTGTGCTGGCCCTTGATGACGGGTTCTACGTATATGACTTTCGCTCGGGCGACCTCGAAGCGGCTGCCTTGATCGACCGACCGGACTCCCGGGTCCGTCTTAATGATGGCAAGGTCGATCGGCGCGGGCGGTTCATCGCTGGCGGGATGGACGACAGGGAAGAGTTGCCGTTGTGCGATCTCTGGAGCCTCGCCCCTGACTATTCGCTGAAGAAACTCGCAGGCGATATCATCTGCACCAACGGCCCGTGCTGGAGCCCTGATAATACACGGTTCTATGTGGCAGATACCTTCCGACATGAGATCTGGGCGCATGACTATGACATCGAGACCGGTGACATAGCGAACCGCCGCGTGTTCGCGTCGACCGATGGAGACGGTGGGTTTGCCGATGGTTCGACCATCGATGAGGAGGGGTATCTGTGGAACGCGCAGGTCATTTCGGGCGACCTGATACGCTATGCGCCTAATGGGGCGGTAGAACGGAGGATCTCCATGCCGGTCCGCAATATCACCAGTGTCATGTTCGGCGGGGACAACCTCGACGAAATCTACGTCACCTCAATGGCACGGGTTTCGCACCCGGCTGCCCACGAACACTTTGCTGCGGAGGCGAAACCGCAATTTGCGGCGGGATCGCTGTTCCGGATCACGGGGCTTGGCATCCGGGGCATCCCGGAGCCGCGGTTCGGCGGCTAACCGACAAAAGACAAGAGGGAGGAAACACAATGAAACCGGCACCTTTCGCTTACGAGCGACCGGATACCTTGCAGGCCGCTCTTGGCCTTCTGGCCGATCAATCTATTGAGACGCGCTTGCTTGCGGGTGGGCAAAGCCTTGTTCCGATGATGAATTTCCGCGTCGCGCGGCCCGAACGTCTGATCGACATCAATCGTATCGCGGGTCTCGACCACATCGACTTGGACGGCGATGTTTTGCGGATCGGCGCGATGGCGCGCCATAATGCCGTCAAAGGATCAAAAGTTGTCGCGCAGGCTGCACCGATCATCCCTATGGCATATGAATGGGTGGCTCACGGAACGGTGCGCAATCGCGGCACGATTGGCGGGAACCTCTGTCATGCAGATCCCGCCTCGGAAATGCCCATGCTCATGCGGCTACTTGGTGCCGAGCTGGTTGTGCGGTCCTCGGAGGGTGAACGCACCCTGCCGGCGACCGAATTCTTTGTCGGTCTTTACGAGACGGCTCTAGAGCCCGAAGAGATGCTGGTCGAAATTTGCGTCCCCGCCGCGCCTGAAGGCCAAGGGCATGGGTTTGAGGAGGTGAGCCTGCGCAAGGGCGACTTCGGCTACTGCTTTGTCGGCGCGACCGTCCGCCGGGATGGCGACGCGTTCGCCGCTTTGTCCGTCGGGATCGGCGGCATCGCATCGACCGCCGTCACCCTGGACGGCGCTGGGGCAGCCTTGCGCGGCAAGAGCATCACCGACGAGGCCGCCATCGCAGATGCGATCGCATCGGATATCGCTGGCATCGACATAATCGGTGACCAGCGCGTGCCGTCGGCCTACCGTCGTGATCTGGCACAAACGCTGGCTCTGCGCGCGATCAAAGCCGCTACAAAGAACGCTAGTTAGGGGTGGGCACCATGCAAAAGACAGAAATCTCTTTCACGTTGAACGGCAAGCCCCGTACGGCCGAAACGCCACCGCGCATGTTGCTGAGCGACTTCCTGCGCCATGAGCTGTCGATGACCGGCACCCATGTGGGCTGCGAGCATGGCGTCTGCGGCGCCTGCACGGTCCTGGTCGACGGCGCTTCGGTGCGCTCGTGCCTTACCTTTGCGGTCCAGATCGACGGGGCGGAGCTGACCACCGTCGAAGGCATGGCCGACGGCGGCACGCTCAGCGCGGTCCAAAGCGCATTTTGGGAAGAGCATGGCCTACAATGCGGGTTCTGCACTCCGGGTATGCTGGCGGTCGCGAAAGAGTTGCTCGACCACAACCCAAACCCGACGGACGACCAGATTCTAGAGGCCATCGCGGGCAACCTGTGCCGCTGCACTGGTTACACCCAGATTGTGGCTGCCGTGCGGTCTGCTGCCCTGAAGCTGCAGGCCGAAACCGAAACCGCCGTTGCGGCTGAATGAGGGGCGATAAACATGTCTGTATCCGAACACCTCAAAGACAACGTCATCCCGCCCTCGCGCCAGCGCGAAAAGCCGAGTGCCGATTTGGACTGGATCGGAAAACCGGTTAAGCGGGTCGAGGATCCGAAGTTCCTGGCCGGCAAGGCGCAATACATTGACGACGTGAAAGTGCCTAACATGGCCCACGCGGCGGTTTTGCAAAGCCCCTACGCCCACGCACGCATCCTCGGCATCGACACCTCGAAGGCTAAGGCCCTGAAAGGCGTAATCGCTGTCCTCACCGGCGCTGAAATCGCCGAATACGTTGATCCTTGCCCGAGCTTTGCAAGTCCCCCGGTTCCGCAGACCTGCTGCGCCATTGACCGGGTGCGCCATGTTGGCGAGACGGTCGCGGCGGTTGTCGCGGTGGACCGTTACGTCGCCGAAGATGCACTGGACCTGATCGAGGTGGAATACAGTCCGCTGCCGGTAAATGTCGATATCGAGGCAAGCACCGAGGCGACGGGTGACGCGCTGATCCATCCCTCCGAGCACGATACCAACGTGCCGCTGGACGAGAGCTTTGAATTTGGTCCCGTACTGGATGATTTTGCCAAGGCAGATCACATCGTTAAGCGCCGTCTGCGCTGGGGCCGTTCTTCGGCTCAGGCAATGGAGACGACGGGCTGCATCGCTGACTTTGACGCAATTTCAGATGGCTATACGATTCACTGCAACACGAACTTCTACGCGTTTATCCCTTTCGTGATCGCAGGTTCGCTTAAGGTTTCGCCTACAAACCTGAAGCTGATGCCCGTTGCCACCGGCGGCAGCTTTGGGTCGAAGGTGTTTACCCACAAGATCATCATACTGACATGTGCGCTCTCGCGCGCCGTCGGTCAGCCGGTGAAGTATATCGAGGACCGCCTCGCGCATTTCACCTCGTCGGATTCCCATGGCTCCGACCGGCTCTATGACGCCGAACTGGCGCTCGACAAGGACGGCAAGATGCTGTCCTTCCGCTTCGATGTGCTCGATGATTACGGGGCATATCTGCAGTTTGGCGTCGGCACCCACGGCAACGCTATGGCGCAGGTGACGGGCCCGTACCAGATCAACAGTTTCGGCATGCGCTGCCGGGCCGTTCTGACCAACAAATGCCAACAGGGTCCGTTCCGCGGCTTCGGCTCCGAGGTCACGAACTGGGTGATGGAACGGATCGTCGATGCAGCGGCCGAAGAGCTTGGAATGGACCCGCTGGACCTGCGCGAAAAGAACATGATCCAGCCCGATCAGTTCCCTTACATGATCCCAACCGGAAACATCTACGATAGTGGCGATTTTCAGAAGGTCTTGGCGGAGGCAAAGAAGCTGATCGGGTATGACGATTGGAAGGCCAAGGTCGAGGCGATGCGCGCTGAGGGCCGCGCGGTAGGCATCGGTGTCGCGACCTGCATGGAACGTTCGGTTTACAGCCCGACCGAATGGTGGTCGCTCAACAACATCCAGACGCCTGGCTTCACACTTACCTCGACACCCGAGGGTGTATCGGTGCGCATCGATGCGTCGGGCAAGTTCTTCGTTACCCTGAACTCACCCTTCATCGGAAACAGCCCGGAGACGGTGGTAGCCCAGGTGCTCGCTGAGCAATTCAAGATCGATCCGTCGGAAATCGGCTTCAGCTATGCCGACAGCCAGTCGGGCTTCAACGGTGTGGGACCGCAAGGCAGCCGGTTTACGACCATGATCACCGGTGCAGTTGTCTCGGCCTCCATGAAACTCAAGACCAAGCTGCTGCGGTTGGCCGCTCATCTTCTGGAATGCAAACCGGATGATCTAGAGCTCGCCGGCGGCATGATCCGAGTGAAAGACGCCCCAACACGTGAAAAGGCGATTGCTGAGGTCGCGCTTATGGCGTCGTTCTTCCGCCTGAATTTCCCTGATGAACCGGAGTTCGACAGCGGGTTGGAGGCGACGGCGGTCTACGACCACCCGCTCTCGACCGACCCGCACCCGGACCGCAAGCATCTCGGGATCTTCTATCCAATCATGGGCCATGTCTGCCACATCGTCGTGACAGAGGTGGATATCGCAACAGGCAAGGTCGAGATCCTCGATTACGCCGCGGTTCACGACAACGGGACCATCGTGAACCCGATGACGTTAGCCGGGCAAGTCTACGGCGGTACGGCCATGGGGGTCGGTACCACCCTCTACGAAGGGTTCGACTTCGACGAGGACGGGCAGTTCCTGAACCCGAACTTCGCCGAATACGGCATCATCACGGCGCGAGAGATGCCCATCGACTTGAAACTGGGCCACGTCCAGACCCCGTCGCCTTACACCGAATACGGTGTGAAAGGCGGGGGGGAGGGCGGCCGGCTTGCCGCGCCGCCGGCAATCACGAGTGCGATCGAAAATGCGTTGTCTGACTACGATGTAAAAATCCACAGCCTTCCAATCCCGCCGGCCAAGCTGCACGGCCTTATCCACGGTGCACGCTTGAGATAAGCTCGCCCTGGCTTGGACGCGGGCTCGCCCCCTCCCGGCTTGCCCGCGTCTTAAAGGAGACCGCCCGACATGATCGACCAATCGAAATCGACCGAACTTCGTGAGGATGCATTGGACATCGATGCCAGCCCGGCAACGCCAGAACGCCCACAAAAAACGGTGGGCCGCCCCAAGTCGCGAAGTTCCGAAGAAACGCGCGAGCGAATTCTGAACGAGGCCGAACGCCTTTTTGCGGAGCGTGGTTATGATGGCACGTCCGTCAGAAATGTCGCGTCTGCAGCTGGGCTGCAACTGCAGGCCATTGGCTATCATTTCGGGCCTAAAGAGAGCCTGTTCGAAACGGTGGTCGAACGCCGCGCGGTCGTTCTGAACGCGATGCGCGAAGACGCACTAGCAACGCTACGCGAGGAACATGGCCAGGCGCCATTGCCTCTGGACGACCTGGTGCGCGCTTATTCACGGCCTTTCATCGCCTCGGCCAATAGCGACGACGAAGGCTGGCGGAACTTCGCTGCACTTATGGGGCGGCTGGCCAATTCACGGCTTGGGACAGCGACAATCACCAGGCACTACAACGTCATTGCCAAAGCCTATATCGCGGAGCTCAAAAAAAGCCTGCCGGACGCGCCTGAGCAGTCCATCGTTGATGGCATGCTTTTCTTTGTTGCATCCATGCTGTCGATTTGTGCCGCGACGGGCCGGTTTTCCGACCTGTCTGGTTCTGCAGGCGAACGCCCGATGGAAGAGGCCTACGAGGACCTCGTCACATTTACTGTCGCGGGGCTTGAGGGCCTTGCGATGGAGCGCTCTTGAGGTCGGAGGCAATGGCATGACGCATACCAAGCAGAAGATCGTAATTGCCGGTGTTGGATTCATCGGGCGCGCCTGGGCGATCAGTTTTGCCCGCGCAGGGCACGATGTTGTCCTGTGGGCGCGGCGCCCCGAAGCAGCCGAGGCCGCGCGCGAGCCGATTGCCGACATCCTTCCCAGCCTTGAGAAGCAAGAGCTCTTGATGGGGTCGAGCGCCGACGCAACGCTTGCCCGGATTGCAGCAGCGCCGACCCTTTCCGCCGCGCTTGATGGTGCAGACTATGTCCAGGAAAACATCGCTGAGGACGCGGGCGCCAAGGCAGCGTTCTTCTGCGAGCTCGATGCCTTGGCCCCGCGCAATGCTATCCTAGCCTCATCCTCCTCCGCGATCCTGCCGTCTGACTTCACAAAAGACGTGCCAGGCCGCCGTCGCTGCCTTGTTGTGCATCCAATCAATCCGCCCTTTCTGATCCCCGCGGTTGAAGTCGTCCCGGCCCCCTGGACCGACGATGCCGTGACGGCCCGCGCGCGTGACATGATGAGCCAGATTGGCCAAGCCCCCATCGTTATGCAAAAAGAGATTCCGGGCTTTGTGATGAACCGAATTCAAGGCGCTGTTTTGCAGGAGATCTTTCGCCTCGTCACCGATGGCTACGCAGATATTGAGGATATCGATAGCGGCTTGCGTGACGGTCTTGCCCTGCGTTGGGCGGTCATGGGTCCGTTCGAGACAATCGACCTCAACGCTCCGGACGGTGTGAGGCAATACGCTGAACGCTATGAGGCGCTTTACAGCGCTCTTCACGAAACACAGATTAACCGCGCCTCCTGGACAGGGCCAATTCTCGACCGGATCGAAGAACGGCGCAGGGCGCTTTTGCCAGCAGGCGATCTGGAAGACCGGCGTCTATGGCGCGACATGATGCTCGCGCGCCTTGTCGCGGCCAAGACAGAGGCGCTCGCCGACCTGCAGTGAGCAAAAAGACAACCTGGAACAGGTTCCACATAAAAAATAGTCGTACGTATAAAGAAATAGGTCTTCTGCAGCTCTGCGCCGAGGACGCCCATCGAAGGACAGCCGCCCATGACTGAGAAAAACCTCAAACCGATTGCAAGCCAGGATCATGGCTATGCACGCAAAGCCTTTACCGACATCGCATTTGCGCGGGCCTTTGAACAGGCGGCTTGGGATCTCACGCAGATAAACCCGCCGCGCGTTCCGGGCTCGATGCATTTTTGCGCCGGTCAAGAAGCGGTTCCTTTCGGGGCCGCAGCGGGGCTTGGACCTGATGATCAGATAATTGCGACTTATCGTGGGCACGGCTGGGCCCTGGCTTCAGGGTTGCCCGCACGCGCTGTCATGGCCGAGATCTGCCAAAAGGCCGAAGGGGTTAACGGTGGGCGCGGCGGCTCACCCTATATTATGGCACCCGACACCCGCTTTATCGGCGAAAACTCCATCGTCGGAGCGGGCACGACGATTGCGTGCGGCGTCGCCATGGCAAACCTCGCGCAAGAAAACGGGCGTGTGGTGATCGTCAGCATCGGGGATGGCGCGACCAATCAGGGCGCCGTGCATGAGGCCATGTCGTTTGCCGCGATCCGCGCGCTTCCGGTCATTTTTGTCGTTGAGAACAACGGCTGGGCCGAACTCACGCCTGCGCCTTCCATGCTCCGCGTCGACCGTGTCGCGCAGCGGGCGTCTAGCTACGGCATCCCGTCGGCCACCATCGATGGCAGCGACCCTATTGCTGTGCGCGACAGCATGGCCCTTGCCGCCGAACATGCGCGCAAAGGCGATGGTCCGAGCCTTCTGGAATTTCGCGTGCCACGGCTTTGGGGCCACTACAACCGCGACATTGAGCACTACCGCCCAAAGGCCGACAGGGCTGAAGCCGAAGCGCGCGACCCATTGACGGTGTTCGGTGCGCGCATCGTGGCGTCCGGTATCATGACCGACACGGAGGTCGAGGCTCTTGTGGCCGAGCAAACGCAAGCCGCGCGCGAGATGACCGAAGCGGTGATGGATGGCCCTGATCCTGATCCTCAAACTGCACTGGATCACGTGCTTGCCAAACCTTCTGCCGCTGATCCCGGACCAGTCCATGAAACGGTCGAACTGAAATACATCGACGCCGTCAATCGCGCTTTGCGCACAGCCTTGGAACAGGACGAAGCCGTCCTGGTCTATGGCGAAGACGTGGGCAATGGGGGCGGGATCTTCGGCGGCAGCCGGTACCTTCAGCGCGATTTTGGTGCGGCGCGTGTCTTTGATACGCCCATCGCCGAAAATGCCATTCTCGGCTCTGCCGTGGGGGCAGCGATGTGCGGAATGAAGCCCGTCGTTGAGATTATGTGGGCCGATTTCCTTTTCGTGGCGCTCGACCAGATCGTCAATCAGGCCGCGAACATCCGCTACCTCACGCAGGGTAAGGTTGGCTGCCCGATGGTTGTGCGCACGCAGCAGGGGGTGACGCCGGGCTCCTGCGCACAGCATTCACAGTCTGTCGAGGCACTGCTGGCCCATGTCCCGGGCATCAAGGTTGGCCTCGCCGCCACGCCGGGCGATGCCTACGCGATGCTACGCGCCGCCATCGACGATCCAGATCCCGCGGTCGTTATCGAGGCGCGCGGCCTTTACCAAACGAAAGGTGAGGTCTTGCTGACGGACGGATCTGAAGGCGTCGGCAAGGCCAAGCTGCGCCGCGAAGGCTCGGACATCGCCCTGATAACTTGGGGGACGATGTTGCCGCACGTTCTGGACGCGGCCGAGACGCTGGCTGGCGCGGGTGTCGAGGCATCGGTTCTCGACCTGCGCTGGCTCAACCCGCTCGACGAAACCGCCCTGGTCGACGTAGTCCGCGCCGCCGGGGCGCGCGCCCTGATCGTGCACGAAGCAGTCCGGACAGGCGGCTTCGCTGGTGAGATCGCCCTACGCCTAACGGAGCTCCTTAAGGATGAGGGGCTTTCGCTTGATATCCGCAGGCATACCACACCGGATGTGCGGATGCCGTCCTCAGCTATTCTGCAGGCGGCGCTGTTACCATCTGGCGAAAACATCGCAGAGTTTGCGCGCGACATGCTCGAGCATGGATCGGCTGAAGCAAGCGATGCCGCCTGATGACACTGCATGTTTCAATCCAAGCCGCGATGCAACGATACGAACTTGTCGGCACGCAAACCGTCCTGACAGCGGGAACTCTTGCGTCAGCGTCCATGCCAAAGACACTCTTGGGCAAAGATGGACTTGATAGCTCGAACCGGTGGCGGACGGTCGGTGCCACGTCTAGCCTCTTTGGTTCCGGTGCGTTGCCACAGGTCGAGGTCATTGACCACTCCTACCCACGCCTCGATGGCGTGACGCTCGCCGAGCAGATGGCCATCACGGCAGGCTTTGGCGCTGACGATGTGCCCCGCAGGATCTGGCCTGCCTTTTCGGCATTCCCCGAACTCATCTCGGCCCGCCACGAGGCTTCGGCGCGCACGGCCCATGCGGTTCAGGTGCTCACAACTGTAGCGATCGCATTTCTCAAGCGGCCCGATATCATCCTGCTGGACGCGGCATGGTGGGCCGAAGCCCAACGCGACCTGCCAAATGCGCGGCGGCGTCTTCGGCAATTTGCGGAAGAAATGGGGCTGGCGATTTCGATCTTGGCCGACGGCTCCTGACCCAAAAGAACCAGACTAAACAAGGGAGGAAGAAGTATGCACTTTACGAACGAACGGATTGTGAACGCCCCGATAGAGGTCGTTTGGGCCGGTTTGAACGACGTGGAGGTCCTGCGCGATTGCATCCCGGGCTGTGAAGCACTCAATCGCGAGGCCGATGATACATTTAGCGGCCGCCTACGGCTCAAGATCGGGCCGGTCTCCGTCCGACTGAGCGGCGAGGTCCATCTCTCAGACGTTGAAGTGCCGCATAGGCTTCGCCTCAATGGCAAAGGGACTGGTGTCATGGGCATCGCCAAAGGCGGGGCCGATGTGGTTCTGACACCAGAGCCCGACGGGATGACACGACTGGGCTATGACGCCAACGTCGATGTCGGCGGGAAAATCGCACAACTTGGGTCCCGGCTTATCGGTTCAACAGCCAACAAGCTCGCTGCGCAATTCTTCGACAGCTTCGGTGCCACAGTGGAAGCTGAAACGGAGACTGTAAAGGTCGTGAACGCGCGCTGACGGATTACGACGAGGCTGGACCCAAAAGTGTATAGGAGGAGATCATGCCAGAAGGTCAACGATTGAGCTCGGCTGACCGTGCCGCCGTCTTAAGTGGTTTGATCGACGGTCGTAGTATTGCTGAAGTGGCATTCGAAATTGGCGAGAGCGATGACATTTTGAACGAGGCAGTGGCCGACGCCCTGAATTCTCTGTGCAATGCGCTTCAGCCGAACGGTATAGGAGTGTCTGCTGTGAATTTGAATGAATTGATGCGGTTGCATCAAAGTCTTGGCGATCTGATCGGACAGTTTGACCTGCTGAGCGCAGTCGTAGCCGCTCGATAACAAAAATAACATAACACCGCTCTGCCACAGCGACAGCGGTAACGACAACTCTAAGGATTATCGCGACCTGGAAGTCAGCGTTACATCGTCGTTCCGCCAATGTCCGCTATGCGTGCTGCATATGCAGCATTCGTCACACGCGTTGGAGGTCGGCTATGGGCCGTCCTCGATGTGTCTACCATGTCACGCCACTTCTGATGCTGCGTCACCTCCGAGGTCGGCAATGAGCCCAATGTGCGTAATACTGCGCTAGATATCGATGACCGCTTTGCCATCAATGCGGTTTCTCGTCTTGCGCCTCCCATACTGGCCTATTCCCAATCCGGTCGAGCAAAAAGTCCATGAACACGCGTACCTTTGCTGAGAGAACGTTGGTCTGCGGGTAGATAAGCCAGAGTGCAGTATCTGCCACGCAGGTGTAGTCGGGGAGAACGCGAACGAGTCGGCCGGAGGCAAGTTCTTGATGAACGCTCCAAAGGGAGTGTGGCGCGATGCCAGCACCGGCTATCGTGGCGACCTTGTGGCTATGGCCGTCGTCAATGATCAAGTTGCAACGGCCTTGGCCGGGGTCAAAGTCAGCATGAGTCCGGTCATCTTTGACCATGGGGTGCGGCATATCATTTCCGAAGGCGACCAAGTGATGGTCTTGCAGGTCATCAGGTGTCCCTGGGTGTCCGTGTTCCGTCAGGTATCCCGGTGATGCGCACAGAACGCGGGTGTCATCGGCCAGTTTACGGCCCCGCAGGCTGGAGTCCTCAAGAACCGCATTCCGCAGCGCTAGATCAAAACTCCCATCAATCAGGTCGAATTGTTTGTCTGACAGCCGCATATCCAAACGCAGGTCCGGGTGATCTTTCGTGAAGTCCGGCAAGATCGGCGCGATGTAGAGTTGGGCGAATGTGCTGGGAGCAGTGAAGCGCAATGTGCCAGACACCCGTGCTGCGCCCTGGCCAAGTGCAGCACGGGCGGCGTCCTCACGGGCCACAATGTCTCTGGCATATGGCAAGAACTCCAGCCCCTCAGTCGAGAGTGCCACTTTCCTGGTGGACCGGTGAAGCAGGTCGGCCCCCACACTTTTCTCCAGTTTGCTCATCCAAGCACTGGCAACTGATGGGGCCAGCCCAAGTTCCCGCCCGGCGGCGCTGATGTTCAGCTTGTCGGCAGCCAGCACAAAGAGGCGCAGGGTATCTGTTTCCATGATTATATCCAAAACCGGAAATATCATTTCCGACTTGACCTAGTTTATTCAGGTTTTGCAATGCCTCATGTTTCCTGAAACCGACACATCAATCAGGAGACAAGCCATGGCCTATTATTCCGTTCTTGCCGTTACGCCATCCAGCGAAGACTGGATTCCCGACTACCTGCCAACCGCAAACAAGCTGGTTGCAAAGCATGGTGGCAAGTATCTGGCCCGCACCGCATCACACGAACAGGTGGAAGGCGGTGACCAAGCAGCCGCACTCCGCATCATTCTGGAGTGGCCCTCGAAAGAGGCGGCGATGAACTTCATGGACGATCCTGAGTACAAGCCGCATCTCGATGCCCGGACCGCAGGATCAGAAAGCTACCACTTCGTGATCGAAGGCAAAGACGATCTCGCCTGATGTCCTGATCTCGGCCCGGTGCAAAGGCATCGGGCCTGTTGCAACGAGGACAATCAACATGTCACGTACTGCAACGGTAAATCACCATGTTCACGCCTCTGAGCGGCAAGCCTACCATATTGATGCGGGTGGCGTTGCGGGGAAGATCATCCCGCCAGAGCACGATCTGACCGAAGTCCAACTGACGGATGTTCGTCGCGATGGCGGTGTGAGTTTCGAACACGACAGTGTTGGATTCCTGACAGCCCCTTCGACCGTGAGCGCCTTCGATCAAGACCGTGCTTGGCAAGACGCCTATGATCATGAACTCACGACCTTGCTCAAACGTGAAGCGGGCACAACCGAGGTCATCATCTTTGACCATACCGTGCGCATCGACGATCCTAAGGCAAAACGCAAACCTGCCCGCAATGTGCACAGCGACTACAGCCCCGAAGGTGCACAGGGGCGGCTGATCGACATACTGGGTGAGGCCAAAGCTGCTGAATGGTCAAGCGGATATTACGGCTTCATCAATGTGTGGCGTCCGGTGGGGCACCCGATCAACTCGGCACCTCTGGGCTTTGTGCGCCCCTCCAGTGTGTCCGACAAAGACTGGCTTTTGCTCGACCTGATTTACCCCGACCGGCGGGGGCACATCATGGGGCTGGTTGGAAACCCGAACCACGAATGGGTGTATCAATCCCGTATGACGCCGGACGAGGTGGCGATGTTTAATATCTACGACAACCGAGGGAGGCCGTCAGTGGCTCATTCGGCGCTGGACATGATCGAAGACCCGACGATCACCACAGTCCGGCGAAGCATCGAGAGCCGCACTTTGGTGCGCTATGGAGAGTGAAATGGTAGACACACAAGTGATGCTGGACACAGCAACACCCATGGCATTCCCGTCGCTGAACCGAGCGTACAATACCGTGTTCCGACCGGGCGACCTGACCGTTGGTCTGGTTGTCCCACTGGAGGCTCATCAGAGTAGCCCGGTGCCGGATATGAGCCGCCATGTGGAACGGGCGCGGATGGCCGACGAGTTGGGCTTCGCCGCTTTGTGGCTACGTGACGTGCCGTTTAACGTGCCGACATTCGGCGATGCGGGTCAGACATTCGATCCCTTTGTCTATCTTGGCCTGTTATCTGGTGTGACTCGCAATATCGCCCTCGGCGTCGCAAGCATCATCTTGCCACTGCGCCATCCGGCCCATGTGGCCAAGGCAGCTGCCTCTGCCGACCAGCTATCAGGTGGGCGTCTGTTGCTGGGCGTCGCATCTGGCGACCGTCCCGAAGAATACCCAGCCCTTGGCATGGGTTTCCCTGACCGAGGAGACAGGTTCCGCGAAAGTCTGGACTACATCCGTGCCATGGCCGCCGAGTATCCTACCTACACCGGCGGCCATGGAACCCTGAGCGGGTCGATGGATATGCTGCCTAAACCTGCAAGTGGACGAGTGCCGATCATTATCACAGGTGGCTCACAGCAGAACCCAGACTGGGTTGCATCACATGGTGATGCCTGGATGACGTATCCACGGGACATCACATCACAGGCGCAGGTGGTGAAGGATTATCGTTTGCGCGGGGCAAATGCTGGTGCAGAGACAAAACCGGTTATGCAGTCGCTCTATGTCGATCTTGTCTCAGAAGACGATGCAGGGCCGACGCCAATCCATCTAGGGTTCCGCTCAGGCGTTACGTTTCTGAATGGTTTTCTCGGGTCTTTGCGTGACCACGGCATCAACCATGTCGCCCTGAACCTGCGGTTTAACCAAGCCGACATCGAAGACACTATGAAGCGCCTCGCCGACGAGGTGCTTCCAGAGTTTCCAACAGAAAAGAGCACACGATGAACAAAACCATTCTCATCACCGGATCAACCGACGGCATCGGCCTTCTGACGGCCAAGACTCTCGCTGACATGGGTCACACGGTCATTCTACATGGTCGAAGTGCGGACAAACTGGAGGCCGCAGCGAAGGAACTTGGGGTCAATGTTGCTACCTATCAGGCCGACCTATCGTCACTGGAAGAAACGGCCAAACTCGCTGAGGCGGTCAAAGCGAACCACGACTGCATCGATGTTCTTATCAACAATGCTGGGGTGTACAAAACCTCGAATCCAATTCTGCCCAACGGTCAGGATGTGCGGTTCGTGGTGAACACACTTGCGCCGCATGTTCTGACCAAGGCGCTGCTGCCGATCATTCCTAGCAGTGGCCGTATCATCAATCTGTCGTCCGCCGCGCAGTCCCCAGTCGATTTGGCGGCCTTGGCCGGAGACAAGCACCTCGACGACATGGGGGCCTACGCACAAAGCAAACGCGGCATCGCCTTGTGGTCGGCTCAGATGGCGGCCACACACCCTGACGGCCCAGCCTTTATCGCCGTCAATCCAGGCTCCCTTCTAGCGTCCAAGATGGTCAAGGAGGGGTTCGGCGTCGCTGGAAATGACTTGCAGATCGGCGCTGACATCCTCTGCCGACTTTCGCTGGATGACGACTTCATGGATGCATCTGGCCGCTATTGGGACAACGATGCCGGTCGCTTCGGTCATATCGACTTGGGGCAGGCTGAGAGCGTAGCCGAGGCTATCGCGTCACTGGCAGATTGAGTGGCTGGTAAGTGGGGAAGCAAACCTGACCCCAGGATCGTCAGCAGACAGCATTATCTACGAGTTCAAACCACCCAAGTTCTTGCAGCTGCAGCGAATGGAGGAAATGCGGGTTGCAACTGCAGTATCCCGACTTCCTATCCAAGGTCCGGTAATGGGATGTACCGGCTGCTTCATCCAGCGGGTTAGGCTTTGCCTATTTCTGCAAACCGGAGAAGTAGCATGGCGAAGACAGACCTTGATGATCTGATGTCGATCGGCATCGATATCGGCAAGGACACATTCCACATTGTGG